>JAYZQJ010000043.1:0-13865 GCA_036149055.1 Myxococcota bacterium
CACCCCCTCCCACGCGCTGGACGCGCGGAAGGGCGGACGCTAGGAACAAATGGGGAGTGGGGTGTGGGGTGGGGGGGTGGATGTGGCGCCGACGTCGACACGGCCCCTGCCGGCAGCGGGATGAACACTCGCCACCGGTCACCCCGCCGCGCACGAACGACCTGCCCCCGCGCCCGTAGCCGCTCCCACTCGCACTCGCAGGAAGCGAGGAAGGTCGGAAGCGAGGAAGAAAAGGGGAGATGGGAGATGGGAGGCGAGGAGGAAGTGTCGACGACGTCGACACGGCCCCTGCCGGCGGCGGGATGGACACTCGCCACCGGTCACCCCGTGGTGCACGAACGCCCTGCCCCCGCGCCCGCGCCCGTGCCCGCTCCCACTCCCACTCGCAGGAAGCGAGGAAGGTCGGAAGCGAGGAAGAAAAGGGGAGATGGGAGATGGGAGGCGGGGAGGAAGTGTCGACGACGTCGACACGGCCCCTGCCGGCGGCGGGATGGACACTCGCCACCGGTCACCCTGTCGCGCACGAACGACCTGCCCCCGCGCCCGTGCCCTCGCCCGTGCCCGGAGAGGCGGTCACCCACCATCCTCCCGAGCGCAGCCGCGAGAGCCACGGCGACCGCATCGCCGGCGGCCAGTCCCCATCCCGCCGCCCCCATCCTCTTTGCGTCTTTGCGTCTTTGCGTGACTAATTCAGAAGCCCACGCAGCCTCTCAACTTCGGACGGTCCTCAGTCGCCACCCCAGTAGCGACCAAGCCCCCGGCGGCCAGCCGCCACCCCGCCGCCCCTCTGCGCCTCTGCGTCTCTGCGAGAATAATTGCGCCCCCGAAGCCCACACCGGGAAGAGCGGGAAGAGCGAGCAGCGCGGGACCAGCCGGCCAGCCCCCATCCCGCAGCCCCGATCCCCCTTGGCGGCTTTGCGCCTTTGCGAGAGTAAAAAGAAGCCCCCGAAGCCCACACCGCGAAGAGCGAGCAGCGCGGGACCAGCCGGCCAGCCTCCATCCCGCCGCCCCGATCCCCCTTGGCGGCTTTGCGCCCTTGCGCGAGTAAATAGAAGCCCCCGAAGCCCACACCGCGAAGAGCGAGCAGCGCGGGACCAGCCGGCCAGCCTCCATCCCGCAGCCCGGGTCCCCCTTGGCGGCTTTGCGCCTCTGCGAGAGCAAATCGAAGCCCCGCAGAGACGAAGGGTCAGACGCGGCGGCGGGCGTTCTCGAGCTCCTCGGTGAGGCGCGCGACGCGCTCCTCCATCTCGAGGAGGCGGGCTTCGAGCTCGGTGCGGTCGGTCTGGCCGGCGCCGTTGCCGTTCGCCATGCGCTCGAGGGCGCGGATGCGGTCGTCGCGCTCCTGGAGCTGCGCGGTGAGCGAGCGGAGGAGGACCTCGCGGTCGGCCGCCTCGGCGTCGAGCTGGGACATGCGGTCGCGGAGGCGGCGCGCCTCGGCCTGGCCGCCGACCGGGAGCTCGTCGTCGTCCTCGGGGAGCGTGCGCATCACCCGGTCGAGGATCTCGCGGGCCTCCTCGAGGGCGGTCATCGCGTCGCGGCGATCGGACTCGCTGCGCTCGAGCCGCTCGGTCAGGGCCTCGAGCTCGCGCGTCGTCTCCTCGACCCGCACCTCCGCGACCGCCCGGGCGTCGTCGTCGGCCTCGCCGTGGGCGTCCCGCTGCTCGGCGAGCTGGGCGCGGAGCGTCTCCGCCTCGCGCTCCAGGCGTCGGCGCGCGTCGGCGCCGTGGCTCAGCTGGCTCTGGAGCCGGGCGATGATTCCGTCGCGGGCCGCGAGCGCCACGCGCGCGTCCGGGAGCTGGGCCTCGGGCGCAGGGGCCTCGGGGGCAGGGTGCGCGGGCGCAGGAGCCTCGGCGAGCTGGCGCGCCAGCGCGTCGGCCCGGCCTCGGAGGGCGTCGACCTCCCGGCGCGCCTCGGCGAGGGCCTCCTCGAGCTCCGCGCGCGACTCCGCCGCTTCCCCGGCGTCCTCCAGCGCGAGCGGATCGGGGACATCGCGGCCGATCACGATCACGCGGCTCGACGCCGGCGGCTCCGTGTCCGGCACCTCGACGGCGCGGTCGGTGGCCCGACGATCGCCGCGGCGGCGGTCGCCGACCTCGGGGAGCTTGGCGCGCAGCGCCTCGACCGCCGCCTCGCGGTCGGCCAG
The DNA here is from genome assembly GCA_036149055.1 of Myxococcota bacterium. Lineage (GTDB taxonomy): Bacteria > Myxococcota_A > Polyangia > Polyangiales > Sandaracinaceae > JAVJQK01. The sequence goes on from JAYZQJ010000043.1 coordinate 2,144, forward strand.
CCGGAGCCGGAGCCCCGCCGCCTCGCCGCGCAAGGCCGCGCGCTCGCGCTCCGCCTGCTCGAGCCGGGAGCCCAGCTCGCCGGTCTTCACCACCGCGCGCTCCGCGCTGCCCCCGAGCGCGCTCAGCTCGAGCACCAGCTCGGCGACCCGCGCCTCGTAGCCGCGGCGCATGCCCTCGACGCGCTCCTCGAGCTCGCCCAGCGCCTCGCGGACGAGCTGCGCCTCGAGGCCCGCCTGCCGCTGACGGAGGGCCAGCTCGGCGTGCTTCTCGCGGCACGCCAGCAGCGCGCCCATCAGCTGCCCCTCGCGGGCCGCGCTCTCGCGCTCCACCCGCTCGAGCCGCAGCAGCTCCTCGGGGGCGACGCCTCCGCCGCCCGCGCTCTCGCGGACGCGGCTGCGCGCGATCTCGAGCTCCAGCTGCTCGCGGAGCTCGGCCATCTGACGCTCGCGCTCGCTCACGCGGCGCTGGGCGACGGCGCGGTCCTCCTCGCAGAGCGCGAGCCGCGCCTGGGTGAGCTGGTAGAGCTCGGTGAGCTCGGCGAGCCGGGCGTTCAGGCCCCGCACCGTGCCGCGCAGCGCGGCCTCCACGCGGCCCCGCTCTTCGGCCTCCTGCGCCGCGCGGTTCTCGGCCACCGCGAGCTCGCCCCGGATCGCGTCGAGCCGGCCCTGCAGCTCGGCCCGCTCGGCGTCGGCCGCGACCGCCCGCTCCACCGCGTCGGCCACCTGCCCGTGCAGGGCGGCGTGCATCGCGTCGGGGTGGATCTCCATCGTGGACCGGACGCCCATGCCGCCGAGGGGCGGCTCGCTGGGGCGACCGCCCGGCGGGATCGAGCCCACGCCGAGCCGGCGCAGGGTCCGCATCTCCTCCACCAGATCGCGCACGAGCACGCCGCGGCGCTCGATCTCCGCGCGCGCCTGGGTCAGCTCCTGCCCCCGCTCGTGGAGCGCGGTCTCGAGCCGCACGAACTCGTCCGAGCCGACGTCGGCCCCGGCCTCGTCGAGCTGACGGGAGAGCGACTTCGCCTTGGCCCGCAGCGACTCGACCTCGTCGCGCGCGTCCTGCGCCCGGGCCTCGGCCCGCTCGAGATCGACCTTGCCGGCCGCGATCGTCTCGCGCGCCTCCTCGAGCTCGCGCTCGAGCTCCTCGGCGTGGAGGTTGGCCGCGTCGAGCGCCTCCTGGAGCTCCGGGCTCGGGGCCGCCTCGCCGGCCGAGACCTCCGGGAGCGACGGCGTCTGGATCACCGCGTAGGCGTCGACGACGACGTCCTCGTCGCCGCAGAGCGCGATGTAGCGCTGCGCGCGCTCGCCGGCGCCGTCGAGGAGCGAGCCGTCGAAGGTCACCTCGAGCTCGCCGCCCGGCGGATCGAAGTCGACCACGCTGAAGCCGCGGAACGGCGCCTGGCCGATCATGCGGACCGCGTCGAAGGTCCCCTCGAGCAGATCGAAAAGCTCCTCGTAGCCGAGGGCGTCGTCGTGCGCGGCCGGGCCGTCGGGGTCGGGCGTGCCGGCGACGAGCACGCCGTCCTCGGCGAGCCACCCGGCGATCGTCTCGACCTCTCGGGTCAGCCCGACGCCCGGGAGATCCGGCACGACCACGAGGTCCCAGCGGCCCTCGTCCTCCCGGCCGGGCCAGGGGCGCGTGCGCACCCGGCCCCCGCGTCTCGTGCCCCGGGCGTGGCCGCGCGGGGCGACCACCTCCAGGTGTGAAGCCGCCTTGGACAGCCGCTCGGCGGCGGGGCTCTCGGGATCGCCCACGTAGAGGACACGCCGGCGCGCGGCCAGCTCCTCGAGGTAGACGGCGAGCGCGAGCTCGGCGAAGTCGCCTTCGGATGCGTTCGTGGTCATCGATCCGTCACGGAAGCGCGGGGGCGGACTATATCCACCGCGCGGATCCGAGGTCAACGAGACCGGCGCCTCCGGCGGGCTCTTGCTATGTTCGCGGCGTGGCTGCCCCCGGCGCCGAGCCCTCCGATCCGCCCGTGGACGCCTACCTCTCGCGCCTGAGGCGGCGGGCGGCGCTCGTCCACGTGGTGCAGGCCGGCGTGGTCGGTCTGGGCGTGGCGGGCCTCGTGTTCGCGGTCGGCGCCCTCGCGGTCGGGCCGCTCGGCGACGCGAGCAGCGCGATGTTCGCCTGGGCGGTCGTCGCCCTCGCGCTCGGCGCGGTCACCGTGGGCGCGTGGCAGGCCTTCGCGCCGCTCCGCGGGCCCGGGGTCGCGCGCCTCCTCGCCGACGCCGACCCCTCGCTGCCCAGCGCGGCGCGCACCGCGTGGGAGCTGACCCGGGGCCCGATGGACGGCGCCTCCGCCGATCTGGTCCGCGCCCACGAGGCCCGGGTCCGGGCCGTCCTCGCCCAGCACCCGCCTCGGCGCATCGTGCGCTGGCGTCGCCTGAAGCACCGCTCGGTGGCCCTCGGGCTGCTGGCGATCGCCGCCGCCGGGCTCCTCCTCGTGACCGAGCGCGGCCGCGCGGGCGCCTACTCCCTCGTGCACCCCGGCGAGCGGGACGAGCAGGGCGATCGGGTGGTGCTCGCGTTCGCCGACGTCGAAGCCCACATCGTCTACCCCGGCTACCTCGACCGGCCGTCGGTGACGGTGATCGATCCGACGATCCTCGAGGTCCCGCGCGGCACCTCGATCGAGATCCGGGCGACGCCGCAGATCGAGGCGACCGAGGCCGCGCTCCGGATCGGCGGGCGGGCGACGCCGATGGAGCGGGGCGACGGCGGCGGCTGGTTCGGCCGCTTCGTCGCGCGCGAGGACGGGCCGGTGGCCCTGCGCCTGCGTCGGCCGGAGGGCGACTGGGTGCGGGACGCGACCGGGCGCGACGTCCGGGTGATCGCGGACGAGGCGCCGCGGGTGTCGCTGATCGATCCGCCCGACGACCTCGTGCTCGAGGCGCCGGAGGAGCTCGCGGTGACCTGGACGGTGGCCGACGACGTCGGCATCGCGTCGGTCGATCTCGTGGTGCGCGATCCGCGCGGAGAGGAGCGACGCCGCCGGGTGGCGAGCTTCGATCCGGGCGACCACCCGCGAGACCAGACGAGCAGCGCGCCCCTCGACCTGGCCCTGCTCGGGGCCCGCCCGGGCGACGCGGTGACGGTGTGGGTCGAGGCGCGAGACGGCGACGTGGTGAGCGGGCCGAACGTCGGGCGCTCGGGCGAGCTGACGATCACGATCGCCAGCGAGTCCTCGCGGCGGGCCGAGCGGCTGGCCGGCCTCGAGGCGCTGGTCGATCGCGCCATCCACCTGCTCGCCGACCACCTCGAGCGCCCGGTCCCGGAGGCCGAGGCGGAGGCGAAGGAGCGCTTCGACGCGCTCCGCCCGCCGACCGACGGCTTCATCGCCGGCCTGCGCGAGCACGCGGACGCCATCCGCGGCGAAGAGGGCGTGCGCGCCTCCGACGTCTCGCTCTTCACCTCGATGGCGAGCCGGGTTCGGCGCCTCCTCCAGGAGCAGCGGGTCGCGCACGCGCGGCGCGTGGCCCCGCACGCCGAGCGGGAGGCGATCGACGCCCGGGCGGTGACCGAGCTCGAGGGCGACGTGCTCAGCCTCGACGATCTGCTCGGCCGGGCCCGGGTGGAGGACGCGGCCGAGATCGCGCGGGAGCTCGAGCAGATCCGCCGCGAGATCCGCTCGCTGCTGTCGGAGCTCCGGCGCACCGACTCGCCCGAGGCGCGGCAGCGGCTCCTGGCGGCGATCGCGCGGGCCCAGATGCGCATGCGCGCCCTGATGCAGCGCATGGCCGAGATGGGCACGAGCGTGCCGCAGGAGTTCATGAACGCCGGCGGCGAGATGCCGACCACCGAGAGCGCGAACGCCCTCGCCGAGCTCTCCGAGGCGATCCAGCGCGGCGATCTCGACGGCGCCGAGCGCCTCGTCGACCAGCTCGAGCGTCAGATCGACCAGATCGCGCGGGCGCTCGGGCAGACCGAGGAGAGCTTCGTCGAGTCCCGCTTCGGCCCGCGCGAGCGCGCGATGGCCAACGCGATGGACTCGCTCGCCGGCCTCGAGACGGAGCAGCAGCAGCTCGCGGGGCGGGGCACCGAGCGTCGCGGGCGCGCGGCGCAGCGGGCCCTCGAGGCGATCGGCGGTCGGGACAACCGGATCGGGCGGCAGCTCTCGCAGGAGGCCGCCGCGGTGCGCGAGGCGCTCGAGGGCGTCGACCGGGATCGCCTCGCCGGGTTCGAGCAGGACACCTACGACCGCGCGCGGCAGCGGCTCATCGACACCGAGGACGCGCTCGAGGCGGGCGATCTCGGCGAGGCGCGGCGCATGAGCGAGGCGGCAGCCCAGGATCTCTCGTCGCTCTCCCGCGATCTCGATCTCTCGGCCCTGATGTTCCCGGGCCACGAGGGCGAGACCCGCGAGGACGCCCGCGAGGCCCGGAACGCCGACCGCAGCCTGCGCCAGCTCCGGCGCCGGCTCGACGAGGCGCTGCCCGACGTGGCCTCGCACCTCGACGGCAGCGACCGCGAGCAGATGCGGCAGGACCTCGAGCGGCAGCGCATGGCCCGCGAGGCGGCGGAGCGGCTCGGCGGCGAGTTCGACCGCGGGCCGGAGGGCGTGCCGCTCAGCGAGGACGCCACCCGCGAGCTCCAGGAGATCGCCGAGGCGATGCAGCGGGCGAACCGGGCGCTCGAGGGCGGCGACCCGCTCGACTCCGCGCGCCACCAGGAGGACGCGGCGCGGCGGCTGACCGAGCTGCGCGAGCGCCTCGAGAACGAGCAGCAGAGCGGCGGCCAGGGCGGCGAAGGCGGCAGCAGCGAGCCCGACTTCCGGCGCCCGGTGGAGATCCCCGACGCCGACCAGTTCGAGGGGCCCATGGAGATGCGGAGGCGCCTGCTCGACGCGATGCGCGAGGCGCCGCCCGAGGGCTACGAGGACGCAGTGCGCCGCTACTACGAGGGGCTGCTCCGATGAGGTCTCTCTGGATCGCGCTGCTCGTCTCGTTCGCGCCGGCGACCGCGGCCGCCCTCCCCTCCGGCGCCGACGGCCGCGCGCTGCGGGACGCCGCCGACGCGCTCGCGGAGCTGCGCCTCGAGGAGGCCGAGCGCACGATCACGCGCCTGTCGCGCGCCCACCCCGCCGACCCCGACGTGCGCTTCGAGCGCGGCATGCTGCGCTTCTACCGGGGCGACTACGCCGGCGCGGCCCAGGATCTCGAGGCGGCCGAGGGGGCGCGGCTGCGCAGCCCCGAGGATCGCGCGTCGCTGACCGCCCTCGTCGCCGCCACCCGCGACGCCACCCGCGACTTCGTCACCGCGCGCTCCCCCGACGGGCGCTACGTGGTGAAGCACGCGCCCGGGCCCGACGCGGTGCTCGTCCCCTACGCGATCGAGGCGATGCGAGCCGCGGACGAGGCGCTGAGCGAGGACCTCGGGGTGCGGGTCCCCGGCCCGCTGCGCCTCGAGATCTACCCGAGCGCGGCCAGCCTCGCCGACGTCTCCACCCTGTCGGTGCGGGACATCGAGACGACCGGGACCATCGCCCTGTGCAAGTGGGACCGGCTGATGGTGACCTCCCCGCGCGCGCTCGTGCGCGGGTACCCGTGGATGGACACCGTCGGGCACGAGCTGGTGCACCTCTTCCTCTCGCGTGCGTCCCGCGACCGCGCGCCGGTCTGGATGCAGGAGGGGATCGCGAAGTTCCTGGAGCGGCGCTGGCGCGGCGAGGCCCCGGCGGCGCACCTCGATCCGGCGGCGGCGGCCCTGCTCGACGCGGCGGTCGAGGGCGGCTCGCTCCTGCCCTTCGACCGGCTGCATCCCTCGATCGCGCGCCTCCCCTCGCAGGAGCAGGCCGCGCTCGCCTTCGCGCAGGTGGCCACCTTCGTCGAGCGCTTCCACGGCGAGCGCGGGGCCGAGGGGCTGCGTGACGCGATCCGGCGGGTCGCGGAGGGGGCGGACGCGCGCGAGGCGATGGCGGCGGTGGCCGGCGTCTCGTTCGCGCAGCTCGAGCGGCAGTGGCAGGCGTCCTTGCGCGAGCGGCCCGAGCCCGAGGGCGACGCGCCGCGGCTGATGGCGCTCCGGCTGCGGCAGGGCCCGGGCGAGCCCGACGACGCGCAGGACGTCGAGCAGGAGCAGGCGCGCCGCCACCTGCGGCTCGGCGATCTGCTCTGGGATCGGCGTCGCCCGCGCGGGGCCTCGGTCGAGTACGGCCGCGCCCACGCGCTCGCGCCGGACGATCCGATCGTCGCCTCCCGCTTCGCGCGCGCCGCGCTGACCGGCGGAGAGCCCGCGGAGGCGGTCCGCGCGCTGGCCCGCTTCCGGGAGCGCTACCCGGACCACGCGCCGACCTGGGCCGTCTCCGGCGCCGCCTGGCTCGCCCTCGGCGATCGCGCCTCCGCCCGCGACGCGCTCCGCGAGGCCATCCGGATCAACCCCTTCGATCCTCAGCCCCACTGCGACCTCGTGCACGCGACCGACGACGACGGCGAGCGCGAGCAGGAGCGGCGGGCCTGCCAGCAGCTCGGCGGGAGCCCGGCTCGATAGCGAAACGGTGAGCCGAGCGGTATACGTTCGCGACCCAGGATGACCGAAGCCAGCCCCGAGACCGAGCGAGCCGCGGACCGCGCCGAGGAGCGCGCCGGCAACGGCCACGATCACGACGACGTCGCGCAGGTGGCGCGCCTCGCCGACGCCCGGCTCCGCATCGTCGAGCAGCTCGAGAAGCGCATCGTCGGGCAGAAGGACGTCATCGAGCTGATGCTCATCAGCCTCTTCGCGCGCGGCCACGGGCTCTTCGTGGGCGTGCCGGGGCTGGCCAAGACGCTGCTGATCTCGACCCTCGCCGAGGTGCTCTCGCTCGAGAGCAACCGAATCCAGTTCACCCCCGACCTGATGCCGAGCGACATCACCGGCACCGACGTCCTCGAGGAGGACGCGGCGACCGGCGAGCGCCGCTTCCGCTTCGTGCCCGGGCCGGTGTTCACGAACGTCCTGCTCGCCGACGAGATCAACCGCACGCCGCCCAAGACGCAGGCGGCGCTGCTCCAGGCGATGGCCGAGGGCCGGGTCACCGCGGGCGGCAAGACCTACCCGCTGGAGCCGCCCTACCTCGTCTTCGCGACCCAGAACCCGATCGAGCAAGAGGGCACCTACCCGCTGCCCGAGGCGCAGCTCGACCGCTTCCTCTTCCAGATCGACGTCGGCTACCCGAGCGAGGCGGAGGAGGTCGAGATCGTGCAGCGCACCACCGCGCCGCTCGGCGACGCCCCCGAGCCGGTCCTCGGCCGCGAGGAGATCCTCGCGCTCCAGGAGCTGGTGCCGCGGGTCCCGGTCGCGCCCCACGTGGTCGCCCACGCCGTCGCCCTCGCGCGGGCCTCGCGCCCCGACGCGCCCAACGCCCCCGAGACCGTCAAGACCTTCGTCGCCTTCGGCGCCGGCCCGCGCGCGAGCCAGGCCCTGATCCTCGGCGCCAAGGCGCGCGCGGTGCTCGACGGGCGCTTCGCGGCGGAGGCCGACGACGTCCGGGCCCTCGCCCACCCGGTGCTGCGTCACCGCATCGTGGCGAGCTTCCGCGCCGAGGCCGAGGGCGTGCGCGCGACCGACGTGATCGACGCCATCCTCGAGGCCGTGCAGCCGTGAGCGAGGGGCGCGCGCTCGACCCCGAGGTCGCCAAGCGCGTCGCGAACCTCTCGGTCACCGCGCGCCGGGCGGTCGACGGGCTGCTGAGCGGCATCCACAAGAGCCCGCACCGCGGCGCGAGCGTCGTGTTCGTCGAGCACCGCGAGTACCGCCCCGGCGACGATCTGCGGCTCCTCGACTGGCGCGCCTACGCCCGCAGCGACCGTCACCAGATCAAGCGCTTCGAGCAGGAGACCCACCTGCGCGCGACCCTGGTGGTCGACCGCTCGGGCTCGATGGCCTACGGCGGCGAGGGCCGGCGGACGAAGTCGGAGCACGCCGCGACGCTGCTCGCCGCCCTCGCGCTGATCCTCGTCCGGCAAGGCGACGCGGCCGGGCTGACCGTCTTCGACACCGCGGTCGAGCGGCGGCTGCCGCCCCGGACCAAGCCCGCGCACCTGGAAGAGATCTTGCGCGAGCTGTCGGCCCCGCCGGTCGAGGGCGCGGGCACCTCGCTCCGGGCCGCGCTCACCCAGGTCGCCGAGCGCGCCGGTCGCCGCGGCCTCATCGCGGTGGCCAGCGACCTGCTCGACTTCGACGAGCGCGCGCTCGAGCCGCTGTCCTGGCTGGTCGGCCACGGGCACGAGGTCATCGTCTTCCACGTCATGGATCCCGACGAGCTGGAGCTGCCCTTCGAGGACCCGGCCCGCTTCGAGGGCTTCGAGGGCGAGGGCGCGCTCGACGCCGATCCCGAGGCGCTCCGCGAGGCCTACCTCCGCGAGGTCGGCGCCTTCCTCGCGGGCTGCCGCGCCAAGTGCGTCTCGCTCGGCGCGCGCTACGTGCTCGCTCGCAGCGACGAGCCGGTGGAGACCACGCTGGCCAGCGTCCTGACCAGCGCGCGGCGGAAGGGCTTCGGCTGATGGGCTTCGAGACCCCGCTCGCGCTGCTCGCGCTCGCCGCGGCCGCGCTCCCGGTGATCGCCCACCTGCTGCGGCGCCAGGATCTGCCGAAGCGCAGGCTGCCGACCGTGGCCCTGCTCCGGCGCGCCGAGGCGTCGAGCAAGCGCCGGGTGCGGCTGGTGGATCTGCTGCTCCTGATCGCGCGCGTGCTCCTGATCGCGCTGGCGGCGCTCGCGGTGGCCGGCCCGTTCGTGCGCGAGCGGCTCGCCTACGGGGACGGATCGGTGGCCAGCGTCGCGGTCGTGATCGACGACTCCATGTCCATGGCCGAGCGCGGCGCGCCGAGCCTGCTCGCGCAGGCGGTGGAGCGGGCCGGCGCGATCGTGGACAGCCTGCCGCCCGGCTCCGAGGTCGCGATCGTGCTGGCCGGCGCGGCCCCGCGCACCCTGGTGGCGCGGACCGACGAGCTCGACCGGGCTCGCCGCGCCCTCGAGGCGGTGCCCGAGCGGAGCGCGCGCGGGAGCGACCTGGCGGCGGCGCTGGAGCGAGCGGAGCGGGAGCTCGCCGGCGCCCGGCACGCCGACCGCCGCGTGGTGGTCCTGAGCGACGTGGCCGCGCACGCGGGCGCCGACGACGCGAGCCCGCCCGGCCCCGGCGTGTCGCTCCGCTTCGAGCGCATCGGCGAAGACGCGGAGGCACGCAACGCGGCGGTGGTGCTGGCGCGCGCGACCCCCGATCCGACGACGCCCGGCCAGGTCTCGATCGCGGTCGAGATCCGGGCGAGCGCCGACTTCGACGGAGAGCGGCTCCCGCTCCGGCTCGAGCGGGCCGGCGAGCCCCTGGTCCAGACCGAGGTCGCGATCGAGCGCGGCGGCGCGCGCGCGACCCTGCACGCGCCGGTCTCCGCCGACGAGCCGGGCGCGCTGGTGGTGCTCGAGGTCGACGACGCGATCGAGGCCGACGACACCCGGCCGGTCCTCCTGCGCCCGCCGGCCGGGGTGCGGGTCCTGGTCGTGCACGGCGACGTGGGCGGCGGAGAGGAGACCCGCTTCTTCGACCGCGCCATCGATCTGGCGCCCGACGACGAGGGCGCGCTCAGCCGCCGCAGCGTCGACCCGGACACCTTCGCGGCGATGGATCTGGCCGACGCGGAGGTCGTCGTCCTGGTGGACGCTCCGGCTCCGTCGCCGCGGGTGGCCGCGCGCCTCCGCGAGCACGTCGAGGCCGGCGGCGGCCTCTGGATCGCGCCGGGCGCTCACTTCGACGCGCGGGCGTACGAGGCCCGGCTCGGCGACCTGATGCCGGCCCGCCCTCAGCCGCCGGTCTCGAGCGAGGTCGGCGGCCCCCTCCCCTCCGCCGGCGGCGACCTCTTCCCGGCGGGCGCGAGCGGCCTGGAGGGCACCGAGACCCGCCGCCGGATCGGCTTCGAGGGCCTCGATCCGAACGCCGACACCCTGCTGCGCTTCGAGGACGACAGCCCGGCGCTCGTGGTCGGCGCGCACGGCGACGGCCGGGTCGCGCTGACGGCGACCTCGCTCGGCGACGACTGGACCACCCTGCCCTACCGCCCCGGCTTCCTCCCGCTGGTGGCGCGCCTCGCCCGCCGGCTCGCCCCCCGCGCGAGCACGCCCGACGCGCCGATCGCCCCCGGCGCCTCGCTGGCCCTCCGCCCACCGGCCGGCGTGGTGCGCATGCGGGTGAGCGGGCCGGGCGGAGAGCTCGCCGACGTGCGCGGCGCCGACCTGGAGGACGCGTTGCAGCTCGAGGACACGGTGCGCGCCGGCGTCTACCGGGTGCAGGTCGCGACCGCCGACCGCCCGCTCCACGAGGAGCCGCGGTTGGCGTTCCTCGTCGCCCCGCCGCCCGAGGAGTCCGACCTGAGCCCGGGCGAGGTCCCCGACGGCGTCGAAGCGAGCGCGGCCGGCGACGCGAGCGCGGTGGTGGCCCGCCCGCTCGCCCCGTGGCTCTTCCTGCTCGTCGGCCTGCTCGCCGTCACCGAGGCCGCGCTCCGCCTCCGCGCCTCGCACCTCGCCCGCGCGTCGGCCTAGCCGCGCGCTGCCAGCTAGCGACGGGCCTCGACCACCCGCTCGATGCCGCCCAGGTCCTCGTGGCGCGCGGTCTCCCGGCACCACGGCTGGGCCGCGAGGAGCTCCTCGACCCGCCGGGCCTGATCGGCGCCGACCTCGACGAGCAGCGTGCCGCCGGGGGCGAGGTGGCCGCCCGCCTCGCGCGCCAGGCGCTCGATGACCTCCAGCCCGCTGGGCCCCGGCACGAGGGCCATGCGCGGCTCGTGGTCCTTCACCTCCGGCTCGCACTCCGCCAGCTCGGCCTCGGTGACGTAAGGCGGGTTGCACACGATCAGGTGGTACACGCCGCCCTCCACGGGCGCGAACAGATCACCCTCCAGCAGGCGCACCCGGTCGATCAGCTCGAGACGCTCGGCGTTGCCGCGGGCCACCGCGAGCGCCTCGGCCGACGCGTCGGTCAGGTCCACGTGCACGTGCGGCCGCTCGGCGGCGAGGGTCAGCCCGATGCAGCCGCTCCCGGTGCAGAGATCGAGGATGCGCGCCTCGGCCGGCTTCATCGCCGGATCCTCGGGCGGCTCGGCCACCTCGGGCGCCGGCTCCATCGCGGGGGGAGGCTCCGGGGCCGGGGCCGCCTCCTCCACGTCCTCCTCCGCCGGGGCCTCGGGGGCCGGCGGCTCGGGCGGGAGGAAGCGCTTCTTCGGCGGCTTGGGCAGCAGATCGAGCGCGCGCTGCACGAGGGTCTCGGTGTCGGGCCGAGGCACGAGCACGGCCGGGCTCACGTCGAAGCGCCGCCCCCAGAACTCGCGATGCCCGACGATGTAGGCGACCGGCTCTCTCCCGCGGCGTCGCTTCACGCGATCGCGGATCGCGGCGAGCTCATCGGAGGAGAGCGGGCGGTCGAGCTCGAGGTAGAGGCCGACCCGGTTCAGGCTGAGCGCGTCTCCGACCAGGATCTCGGCGTCCAGCCGCGGCGATCCCAGCCCTCGCTCGCGAAAGTCCTTGGCCGTCCAGTCCAGGACCTTGCGAATGCTCCAGTCGTCGCCCATCGGCCGCGTCGATAGCGCACCGGGGGGCGGGAGAAAAGCGCGCGAGCGGAAACGACGCGCGCCGCCGCTCGAGCCGCGAAGCCCAATCCCCCGGCTCCGGCCCCGTCCGGCGGGTCGGAGGAGGCAGCGGAGGCGGCAGCGGAGGCGGCAGCGGAGGCGGCAGCGGAGGCGGCAGCGGAGGCGGCACCG
>JAYZQJ010000044.1:0-46149 GCA_036149055.1 Myxococcota bacterium
TCGCGCTTCGCGCTCGCGCCGCGACCCCAGCGACGGGGCGCTGGGGGCCCTGCGGCTCGCGCTCGCGCTGCGCGCGAGCTGGCCGCCCGCTGCCGCGGGATCGAACACAGGTGGTGGTGCGTGCGGCGAGCTCGCTGCGCTCGTCGCCTGCCCTCGCGCTTCGCGCTCGCGCCGCGACCCCAGCGACGGGGCGCTGGGGGCCCTGCGGCTCGCGCTCGCGCTGCGCGCGAGCTGGCCGCCCGCTGCCGCGGGATCGAACGGCTCGAGTGGCGCGTGCGGCGACCTCGCTGCGCTCGTCGCCTGCCGTCGTCTCGGGTCAGTGTGGTGGAAGCGGGCGGGGGGGCCTCGGCGCCATCGTTTGCCACCTCTCGAGCTTCGTGGCCGTCGCTTCTGGCGGGCGAAATTGGTGGGGGCGGGAAAGCGGCTCATCCTGGATCGGCGTGACGCGCGTCGGTGGCCGCTATCGGATCGAGGCCCAGCTCGGAGAGGGCGGGATGGGGGCCGTCTTCTGGGCGGTGGACGAGCGGGACGGGAGCGACGTGGCGCTCAAGCGCATGCTCCGGGATCGGCGCGCGGGGCGGCGGGCGCGCAAGGCGGAGCTGCGGTTCCAGCGCGAGTTCCACACGCTCGCGTCGCTCGACCATCCGCGCGTCGTGCGCGCGTTCGACTACGGCGTCGACGAGGGCGGGCCGTACTACACGATGGAGCTGCTCGAGGGGGAGGACCTGCGGGACCGCATGGGCCGCGAGGGGCCGATGGCGCCGCGCGAGGTGTGCGCCGTGCTGCGCGACGTGGCGTCCGGGCTCGCGGCGCTCCACGCGCGCGGGCTGGTGCACCGCGACCTCAGCCCCCGGAACGTGCGGCTGGTCGACGCGCGGGCGGTGCTCTTCGACTTCGGCGTGCTGGTGGACGCGGGCTGGGTCGGCGACGTGGCCGGGACTCCGGCCTTCACCGCGCCCGAGATGCTGCGCGGGGTGCCGGTCGACGGGCGCGCCGATCTCTTCGCGCTGGGGGTGCTCGCCTACGGCATGCTCACCGGCAAGCGACCCTACGACGCGCGCTCGATGGTCGAGCTCGAGAAGGCGTGGAGCGTCCCGGTGGAGCCGCCGTCGGCCCTCGCGCCGGTGCCGGAGGCGCTCGAGGACCTGGTGCTCGATCTGCTCTGCCTCGAGCCGCTGGGCCGGCCGCCGAGCGCCGCCGTCTTGATCGACCGGCTCACCGCGCTCGGTGACCTCGAGCCGGACCCGGGGCTCGCGGTGCGGCCCGGCTACGTGGCCTCCGCCGCCTTCGTCGGGCGCGAGGCCGAGCTCGAGCGGCTCGAGGCGCTGCACGCCGACGTCGCGGCCGGCGAGCCGCGCGCGTTCTATGTCGAGGCCGAGAGCGGCGGCGGAAAGAGCCGCCTGCTCCAGGAGCTGGCCATCCGCGCCAAGCTGCAGGGCGCGCTCGTGCTGCGCGCCTCGTGCGAGGAGGCGGAGGGCGGGCCCCACGCGGTCGTCGGCGCGCTCGTCGAGGAGGCCTTTGCCAGCGCGCCCGAGGAGGCGGGGCGCGCGTCTCGTCCCGACGCGCCGCTGCTCGCGAGGGTGTTCGACGCGGTCCGCGAGGCGCACCCGGGCGTGGCCCTCGAGAGCGAGGTGGGCGAGCCGGCCGAGGACCGCATGCGCCTCCAGGCGGCGGTGCACGGGTTCTTCCGGCGGCTCGCGCAGGAGCGGGTGGTGGTCGCGCTGGTCGACGACGTGCAGCGCGCCGACGAGGCCTCGGCCGCGGCGCTCGCCGGCCTCGCGCGCTCCGGGCTGGTCGGTCTCCTGCTCGGGGTCGCGCGTCGCCTCGGCGAGTCGGTCCGCGCGCCGGCCGCGATCGCCTCGCTGGCGGAGCTCGAGCCGCGCGTCCGCCTCGGCGGCCTCGACCCGGACGGGATCGCCGCGCTGCTGCGCTCGCTCTTCGGCGACGCCGCGAACGTCTCGAGGCTCGCGCGGCGCATGCACGAGGCGACCGGCGGCAGCCCGCTCTTCTGCACCGAGCTGGCCCGGCAGCTCATCGAGACCGACGTGGTCCGCTACCGGGACGGCAGCTGGATCGTGCCCGAGGACGTCTCGCTCGAGGGGCGCGCCGACGGGCTCCAGGGCGCGATGCGGGAGCGGGCCCGGGCGCTCGCGGGCGGGGCGCGCGCGGTCGGCGAGGTGCTCGCGCTCCACGGCGGCGAGCTGTCCCTCGAGGTGGCGCTCGCGCTCGCCGCGGGGCAGGGCTGCGAGGGCGACGCCGGCTTCGGCGCCATCGCCGATCTCCAGCAGCAAGGGTTCTTGATGGACTCGGGCGAGGCCCTGCGCTTCCGCCACGACTCGATGCGCGAGGCGCTGCTCGCCGGCCTCGACGACGAGCGACGGCGCGCGCTCCACCGCGTGGTCGCGGAGGCGATGCTGGCCGAGGGCGCGCGCGGGGACCCGCTGCGGGAGGCGCGGGCGGGGTGGCACGCCCTGCGGGGCGGCGACGAGGCGCGCGGCGCGGGCATGCTCGAGCGCGCCGGCCGTCGCCTCTACGAGGCTCAGGCCCTCGCCGACTGCCTCGCCCCGCTCGAGGCGGCGCTCGAGGCGCGTCGCCGCCAGGCCGCGCCCGACGCGGTGATCGCGGAGCTCTCCTACATGCTGCTCGCCGCCGGCTGGGTGTCGGGGCGTGAGGTCGGCGAGCGTCACGCCGAGCCCGCGCTCGACCTGTACGCGGGGCTGGGCGGCCTGCGGCACGCGGAGCGATGGCGGCGGCTCCTGGGCTGGCGCCTCGCCTTCGTGGCGGGGCTCGCCTGGGCGTGGGCGCGATGGCTCTGTCGCCTCGGCGAGGCGCGCGGCCCGACGCCGCTCCGGGCGCTCAGCTTCTTCGCGGTCGGCCTCTCCTACGCCACCGCGCTCGCCTACTCGGCCAACCGCAAGGCCGACGTCGACGCGCTCGTCGCGCGAGCCGATCCGTTCCAGGCGCTGAAGGGGCAGCCGCCCTACGCGGCGTATCTCAGCGTGCACGCGATGCGCGACATCCTCCACGGTCGGCTCGGCGCGGCGGCGGCGCACCTGACCGAGGCGCGGGCCCTGGCGACCCGGGAGCGCCTGAACCCGCTGAGCCCGGACGCGCGACGGCTGGCCGACGCGGGCTGCCGCTCGATGCGGGCGCTGGTCGACGTGAACCAGTTCGACGCGCGGCTCGTGGACGACCTCGAGGCGATGAGCGAGTCGGGGCTCGCCTTCTACGCGCACGCCGCCCAGACGGCGCGCATCGTGCGGCATCGGTATCGGGGCGAGGAGAAGAAAGCGCGGGCGCTGGAGGAGGAGACCGAGGCGACCAGCCTCGCGCTCGGCTCCTGGTCGACCGATCTCCAGCGGCTGCTCTTCGCGCACCCCGCGTACGCCTTCACTCACGACGTCGAGGGGCTCAAGCGCTGCCTCGACGCGCTCGAGCGGCGGGTGGGCGAGGGGATGGAGCTGTCGGTGCGGGTGACGCTCACCCGGGTCGAGATCGCGCGGGAGCGCGGCGACTACGCGGGCGCGCTGGCCCTCGTGACGCCGCTGCTCGAGTCGCTCGACGAGGGCGACCACCTCTTCCGGCAGTACGCCGCGTCCGCCGCCGCTCAGACCGCCCTCGAGGCCTACGGCTACGAGCTCGCGCTCCGCTACGCGCGCCTCGGCCTCGACGGAGGGCGCGACCCGCAGACCCGCGTGCTGCTGCCCTGGCTCCGGTGCCAGCGGGTCCACGCCCTCGCCGACGACGCGCTCGGGCGCACCGACGCCGCCATCGAGCGCCTCGAGGAGGCGATCGCGATCGCCGAGGAGCGCGGCGTCGTCGTACACGCCGGGGAGCTCCACGAGGCGCGGGCGCGGATCGCGTTCGCGGCCGGCGACCGGCTGCTCTTCGAGCTCCACCGCGTCAAGGCGAGCGACTGGCTCCGGCCGACCGAGAACCCCGGGCTCATCGCGGTGGTCGAGCGCCTGCTCGAGATGGATCGCGAGGCCGAGGTCCGCCCGGTCGATCCGCGCCGTCGCCGCCCGGGCGCGAGCTCCACCGAGAGCAGCTACGACCGCTCGAGCGCTCCGTCCAGCTCGGGGGAGCACGACGCGACGGTCGTCGAGGGCGCCGCGACCCGCGCGCGCACCCAGTCCGTCGGCACCGCTGACGAGGACGCGACGGTCGTCGAGTCCCCTCGCGGCTCCCGCCGGGAGTGATCGGCGGGAAAGGACCTCGCGACCTCCTCCCCTCTGGCGTGGGCGAAGAGAAGTCTGATATCGGTGTGCCCGGGAGGAAGACGTGATGATGAACCGATGGATCGGGTGCGCCCTGGCGCTGGGTGGAGTGTTCGCGATGGCGTGCGGTGGCTCGGAGAGCCCGCCGCCTCAGCAGCCGGCGCCCCAGCCGGTGGTGCAGCAGGCGCCGCCGTGCGCCGAGCAGTGGGTGCACATGCCGATGCTGATCACCTTCCCGACCAGCGGCACGGAGATCGACTCGCAGAACCGCGAGATCCTCCGCGAGATGGTGCGCAGCGCCCAGGCGCGGACCGACATCCGCCGGGTGCGCGTCGAGGGTCACACCGACACCTGCGGCAACGAGCTGAACAACATGGTGCTCTCGCAGAACCGCGCCGTCGCGGTCGCCAACGAGCTCGTCATGATGGGCGTGCCGCGCGAGATGCTCGAGACGATGGGCCACGGCTCGACCCAGCCCCGCGCCAACGAGTCGTGCGGCCAGCATCAGACGCTGAGCGAGCAGTCGAACCGCCGAGTCGAGTTCACCTTGCTCGTTTGTCGTTGACCCGAACTCGCCCGAAGGGCGTCCCACAACCCCCCGTGCCCGTGCCCCTGCCCGTGCCCGTGCCCGCGTGAAACTTCGGGCATCCAACGAGGGGCGCGCAGTTGCCCGTCTGCTTCGCTGTGCCCGGAGACATTGCGGCTCGGGGACACTGCGGCTTGGGGACACTGCGGCTTGGGGACACTGCGGCTCGGGGACACTGCGGCTCGGGGACACTGCGGCTTCAGGACATCGCGGCGATCTCGAGATCGCGGCGCTTCCGGGCACGGGCACGGGCACGGGCAGGGGCACGGGAGCCGCGCGCCTGCGGCGCGCGGCTAGAGCCCGAGACCCCAGGTCACGAGCGCGGCGGCGCCGGACGCCACGAGCGGGATGCTCAGGTTGTCGTCCACGCGGAGGCTGAGCAGCTCCGCGAGGGCGCCGGCCGCGCCGGCGGCGCAGGCGATGGCGAGGGCCGCGCCGAGCGCGATGCCGGGGGCGAAGAGGAAGGCCGCGCCGACGCCGAAGAGCGAGGCGGCGGCGAAGAACGCGAGCGTGCCCTCGAGGGTGCGGCCGTGCACGAGCGGGATCCGGCCCCAGCGGCGACCCACGAACGCGGCGATCGGATCGCCGACGCCGAGCACCGCGAGGCCCACCGCGCAGGGGAGGGGGGCCTGGGTCAGCGAGAGCGAGAAGATCGCGGTCAGGTACCAGGTGGCCGAGTTCACCCGGCGCCACTCGTGCGGGTGGGCGATCGGCGCGAACGCGCGCATCAGGACCGCGTTCCAGCGCTCGCTCCAGCGGCGGCCGATCTCCATCGTCCACGCCCAGAGCACCAGCGGGCCGGAGATCGCGATCGCCCAGGCGGGGTCCGGGACCGCGTAGAGGATCCCCATGCACACCGCGGCGTTCAGCACGTGGAAGAGGCTGCGGCGGTGGTTGGTCGGCCGGAGGCTGGGGACGTGGATCTCGAGCTGATGGAGGGTCGCCTGGAGCGCCTCGTAGCTCGGGGTCATCGACTTGCGGAAGGCCATCCAGCGGGCGCGCGCGTTGGCGGCGGTGATGTCCTCGCGCGGCAGGCGCTCGGCGAGCGCGGCGCCGACCTCGGCGAGCTTCACGCGGAGCGCGGCGCTCTTCTCGGGCCAGGACTGCGACGTCAGGTGCGCGACCTTCGCTTCGATGGCGCGCAGCTTCAGCCGCGCGGCGTCCGCGGCGCCCGCGTGCCAGCGCGCGGGATCGATCTCGGAGAGGGCACGGTGGAGCTCGAGGACGAGCCGACCGCTCTCGTCTGCCAGCGCTTGCTGCACCGGCCGAGTATGCGGGGCGCGTCCTCACCGAGCCAGTCGAAGATGACCCTCCGCGCCTGAACCGTGATCACCGAGCTCAGACGGCCAAGGGGCCGTGGATGTAGTGCGTGAGATCCTGCACCTCGCGCTCGAGGTCCTCGCCCAGCGCCTTGGTCAGGTCGCCGATCGAGACCAGCCCGACGAGCCGACCGTCGTCGACCACCGGGAGGTGACGCTTCCGCTGCTCGGTCATCAGCCGCAGCGCCGAGCGGATCGACAGGTGCGGATGAATGGTCGTGAGCGAGCTGCTCATCAGCTCGCCGACCCGCACGGTGGCCGGGTCGATCCGGCGGACCACCAGCCGAACGAGCACGTCGCGCTCGGTCAGGATGCCCACCGGCTGGTCGTTCCTCATCACGAGGAGCGAGCCGATCCTCTTCTCGTTCATGCTGCGCACGGCCGCCAAGACGGTCGCGTCGGGCGAGATCGTCGCCACCTCACGTCCCTTGGCCCGCAGCACTTCGTCTACGTGGCGTTCCATCGAGCCCCCTCGGGACGAATTCGTGACGTCCCTCACAGCTAAAGTGTCCGCGTCGCGGGCCCCTCACAAGTCCGCGCCCGATGGACCCCGGCGCGTGAGCCAGCCCCGAGGACCCCCGCGCGGCGATGGAGCAGGGCGGATACATCCATCACGTCCGCGGCTTGCCCGGGGCGCCTCGGTGATCTACCCCGGGGGACTCCCACGACCGCGGGAATGCGCATCGGGCTTCCATCGGTCCGACGCCCGGCAAGGTCTCCATGGGCTCATTCAAGCGATTTCGCGACGCCGCCATCTGCGTCGCCTTGTTGGCGATTCCGTTCTTCTTCCTGAACGCCAACCTGAAGGACCCGGAGCACACGAACGCCCTGGACCGGACGGTGCTGACCATCAGCGCCCCCATCCAGATGGTCGCGACCACCACCGCGCGCTGGTTCTCCGGGGTGTGGCAGGACTACATCTACCTGGTCGACGTCAAAGAGGAGAACGACCGGGTCCGGGCCGAGAACGCGCGGCTCACCGAGGAGAACCGGCGGCTGCGCTACGAGGCGCTCGAGAACCGCCGGCTCCGCTCGCTCCTGCAGCTCCGGGAGCGCATCGGCGGCGAGCTGATCGGCGCCCAGGTCATCGGCCGCGACGTCTCCCGCTTCTTCCGGGTGACCCGGATCCGGCTCGACCGCGGCGAGCGCGACCGGGTGCGCGCCGGCATGCCGGTCATCACCTCCGAGGGGCTGGTCGGGCAGGTCCGCCGCTCCTGGGGCCGCTACAGCGACGTGCTGCTCACCGTGGACCGCACGAGCGCCATCGACGTCGTGGTCCAGCGCACCGGCGCCCGCGGCATGCTGCGGGGCACCGGCGAAGACGACCGTTACCTCGCCCAGATCCAGTACCTCCGCCGCGAGGACGACATCCGGGTGGGCGACCTCGTGCACACGAGCGGCCTCGGCCAGCGCTTCCCGGCCTCGATCCTGGTCGGCCGCGTGACCCGCATCGTGCGCCGCGAGTTCGGCCTCTATCAGGAGGCCGAGGTCACGCCGGCGGTGAACTTCTCCAGCCTCGACGAGGTGCTGATCCTCACGGAGGGCTCGCGCGAGCGGAGCCTCGTCGAGCGGACCGGCGGTGACGTCGACGCCCCGGCGGAGGAGCTCTGAGGCGTGCGTAACCTCGCGTTCGTGCTGCTCGGATTCCTGCTGCTCGTGCAGCAGGCCGCGGTCGGCGTCATGGTGCCGCTCGACGAGTGGGCCCCGAACCTGCTCCTCCCGATCGTCATCTACCTCGGCGTCGCCCACGACGTGCACATCGTCCGGGGCGTCTCCCTCGCCTTCGTGCTCGGTTACCTGCTCGACTCCTTCTGCGGCAGCCCGATGGGCCTCCAGACCTTCGTCATGGTCGCGACCTTCCTCGTGGCTCGCGGCGCCGGCCTGAACCTGTTCATGCGCGGCCCGCTCTTCCAGATCGCGCTGACCTTCGTGTTCGGCGTGCTCGCGGGCGGCTCCATCCTCGCGCTCCGCGCCATCTTCGAGCCGCCGGCCCCGTTCCCGACCGGCAGCGTGACCGACACCGTGGTGGCCCTCACCGCCGGCGCGGCGATCACCGCGCTCCTGTCGCCCGCCATCTTCCTCGTCGTCCGGCGCCTCGACGCGCTGGTGACCCGCCGCCGCGAGGAGGCGGCCGCGACATGAACCTGCTGAGCGTCCGTCGCGAGGTCGGCGAGTTCAAGAAGCGCTACAAGTGGATGGCGCTCGTCGTCGTGATCGTCTTCCTGGTGCTGATGGGTCGCATGATCCAGCTGCAGCTGGTCGACTATCAGCACTGGGCGCAGGTCTCGCGGGAGAACATCACCCGCACGGTCACCCTGCCGGCCACCCGCGGCGTGATCCGCGACAGCACCGGCCGGATCGTGGCGACCAACCGCGCGGCCTACAACGTCTACCTCACGCCGCAGTACCTCGCGGAGACCGACCTCGATCGCGTCACCGAGCTGATGGGGCTCGAGGAGGAGGAGCAGGCGGCGCTGCGCGAGCGCATCGATCGGGTCCCGGCCCGGCGGCGCGCCCACCAGATCCGGGTCTTCACCGACGTCTCGCGTGATCAGCTGGCCGCGCTCGAGACGCACCAGCTCGATCTCTGCGCGCGGACCGGCAACCCGGACAACCCCACCCGGCTGCCCTGCATCACCGTGATCGCGGAGCCGGTGCGGACCTACCCCTTCGGCAACCTGGCCGCGCACGCGATCGGCTACCTCAACGAGATGAACGCCGAGGAGCTCGATCGGCTCCAGCCCGCCGGCTACCGGCTCGGCGACCGCATCGGCCGGACCGGCGTCGAGCGCGCGTGGGAGAGCTACCTGCGCGGCCGCCGCGGCTACCGCCGGGCGTACGTGGACGTGCGCGGGCGCGAGGTCGAGGGGCTGTTCCCGGAGGCCGACGGGCCGACCCGCCGCGAGCCGGTGCCCGGGCGGGACCTGGCGCTGACCCTCGACATGGAGCTGATGCGCATCATCGATCGCGCCTTCGGCGGCCATCCGTCGGGCGCGGCGGTGGTGGTCGACGTGCGCACCGGGGCGGTCCGCGCGCTCTACTCCAAGCCGAGCTACGACCTCGGCGCGTTCACCCGCGGGCTGAGCTTCGACGAGTACGGCGAGCTGCGCGACAACCCCTTCCGCCCGCTCATCGACAAGACGATCTACGAGTCGTATTTCCCGGGCTCGACCTTCAAGCCCTTCAGCGCCATCGCCGCGATGCAGGACGGGGTGATGGACGCGGAGGAGCGGGTCGAGTGCCTCGGCTCCTACACGCTCGGCACCACCGTCTTCCACTGCAACAACCGCAACGGTCACGGCGAGGTGAACCTGCGCGAGTCGCTCGTCGAGTCGTGCAACGTCTACTTCTACCGGCTGGCGGAGCAGGTCGGCCTCGATCGCCTCGCGCGCGTCGCCGGCGACTTCGGCCTCGGCCGCCGCACCGGCGTCGGCATCAACACCGAGGCCTCCGGCTTCATCCCCACCCGCTCCTGGTACGAGCGCGTCGGCCGCCGCTTCCGGCTCGGCTACACGCTCAACACCGCCATCGGTCAGGGCGACACCCGGACCACCCTCGTGCAGCTCGCGATGAGCTACGGCGCGATCGCCAACGGCGGCACCCTCTACGTGCCGCAGCTCGTCGAGCGGGTCACCAGCCCCGACGGCACGGTCGTGGAGGCCTTCGAGCCGCGGGTGCGCCGCCGGGTGCACGTCGACCAGGAGATCCTCGCGCTGGTCATCGACGGCCTCTACGGCGCGGTCAACGACCCGACCGGCACCGCCTACGACGCGCGCGTGGACGGCGGCGTGCCGATCGCCGGCAAGACGGGCACCGCGCAGGTCAGCCGCCGCGCGCGCCCCGACGACGATCCGGACCGCGCCTGGTACTACAACCGCGCCCACGCGTGGTTCGCCGGGTTCGCGCCGGCCGAGGACCCGCAGTACGCGATCGTGGTGCTGGTCGAGCACGGCGGCGCCGGCGGCCGGCAGGCGGCGCCGATCGCGATGAACATCCTCCAGGAGTACCTGGGCAGCGAGGGCGCGACCGCGTCGAACGCCGCCCCTTCGGGCACCCGCCTGGCGAGGAGGCCGTAGCGATGGAGACCATCGGCAAGGGCCTGAGGGACAACTTCGACTGGCCGCTCTTCGTGACGGTGGCCGCGGTCTGCGTGATCGGGGTCACCAACCTCTACTCGGCGACCAGCGCGGCCACGTCCGCCCTCAGCGAGCTCTACATCCAGCAGATCTACTGGCTGACCCTCGGCGCGGGCGTCGCGGTGCTCATCGTCGCCATCGACTACCGCCACTTCGAGCGCTTCGGCTGGGCGGCTTACGGCGCGGGCATCGTGTTGCTCCTGCTGGTCTTCCTGCTCGCGCCCGAGATCCGTGGATCCCAGCGCTGGATCCGGATCGGCAGCTTCTCGCTCCAGCCGAGCGAGCTGATGAAGATCGTGCTGATCGTCGCGCTCGCGAAGTACCTGCACAACGACCCGAAGACCGAGGGCCGGACCCTCAAGGATCTCGTGATCCCGGGGCTCATCCTCGCCGTGCCGATGACCCTGATCCTGCTCCAGCCGGATCTCGGGACCGCGCTGATCCTCGCGTTCATCTTCGGCTCGATCATGCTGCTGACGAACCTGAAGCTGCGCTCGCTCTTCACGCTCGCGGCGGCCTTCGTGCTCAGCGCGCCGCTCACCTGGACCTACCTGCTCAAGCCCTATCAGCGCGAGCGGCTGACCAGCTTCATGGACCGCGAGGCCGACATCCTCGACGCGGGCTGGCACGCCCACCAGTCCATCGTGGCCATCGGCAGCGGCGGCTTCTGGGGCAAGGGCTTCATGCAGGGCACCCAGAACCAGCACCGCTTCCTGCCCGATCAGCACACCGACTTCCCGTTCCCCGTCTGGGCCGAGGAGCAGGGCTTCCTCGGGGTCGGGCTGCTCTTCTTCCTCTACGTGTTCCTGATCCTGTGGGGCCTGAAGGTCGCCTCGCAGGCGAAGGATCGCTTCGGCGCGGTGGTCGCGGTCGGTGTCAGCGCCTTTTTCTTCTGGCACACGATCATCAACCTCGCGATGGTCAGCGGCATGGCCCCGGTCGTCGGCGTCACGCTTCCGCTCTTCAGCTACGGCGGGTCGAGCGTCCTGACCTCGATGATGGGCATCGGTCTGCTGATGAACGTGTCCATCCGACGCTTCAGCTTTTAGCGGCCACGATTCCGGACACGGAATGTCCCATGCCGGGGAGAGGCAAATCCCCGCGCGGGGTGTAATCTCCGCTGCGCGGAGGGTACATGCGGGTGACGCCAGAGGTGGGGCTACCGGTGGGAGACCGGTACACACTGATCGGGCCGCTGGGGGAGGGAGGCCTGGGCACCGTCTGGGAGGCCGAGGACGCCTCGCTGCGTCGCCGGGTCGCCATCAAGCTCGCCCGCGCCGACACTCCGCTGACCGACGAGCACCTCGCCCGCATCGAGCGCGAGGCGCGGCTCGTCGCGCAGCTCGACCATCCCCACGTCGTGCGCGTGTACGACTACGGGGTCGACGCCGGCTTCGGGCCGTTCATCGCGATGGAGCTCCTCCGCGGCCACAGCCTCGAGGACGAGCTGGAGGAGAAGGGCACGATTCGCCTCAAGGAGATCATCGAGTGGCTGGCCCCGGTCGCCCATGCGCTCGACGAGCTCCACCACCGCGGCGTGGTCCACCGGGACGTGAAGCCGCCGAACATGATGCGGGTCGAGCAGCGCGGTGAGCCGATGGTGAAGCTCCTCGACTTCGGCATCGCCGCGTTCCTCGACGGACACGAGCGCCTGACCGAGACCGGCTGCATCGTGGGCACCCCGGAGTACATGGCGCCCGAGGTCGTCGAAGGTGCGCTCGCGACCGCGTCGAGCGACGTCTACGCGCTGGCGGTGGTGGCGTACGAGTCGCTCTCCGGCGCGCTCCCGCATCAGGGCGGCTCGCCGATGGAGATCCTGCGCGCGAAGGCGACCCGGCCCGCCCACGCCCTCTCCGAGAGCACCGGCCGCATGTTCTCGCTGCCCCTCGAGGAGGCCTTCGCGCGGGCGCTCCACCGCGATCCGAGGCACCGCTGCCGGAGCGCGGGGGAGCTGGTGGACCTGCTCCGCGGGTGCATCCGCGGCCGTTGACCCGGTTCGATCTGCTAGCGTGTCCCTCGCCCGGGATGGAGCGAGGGGAGAGGTATGGACGCGGTCAACAGGATGGTCGACGCGCAGTGGGCGGTCGACGGAGTGGAGCCGGTGGGCTGGAGGCCCGTGGGCGCCACGCTTCGAGAGGCGCTGAACGAGCCCTACGTGCTCACGCTGGATCTCCTCCGGGATCAGGCGGGGCAGGACGCGCAGCCCTTCCTCGGTAGGCGCTGCACCCTGCGCCTCAGCCGGGGCGGCGTGGACCAGACGCTGCACGGCATCGTCACCCGGGTGCGCGACGAGGAGGAGGAGGCCGACCACGGGGCGCACGCGCGGCTCACGATCGAGCCGGCCTTCGCCGCGCTCCGGCACCGGATCGACACCCGCATCTTCCAGGACATGACGATCCCGCAGATCCTGGAGCGCGTGCTCGGGCAGGGGCTCGGGCCGTTCGGTCGCTCGGTGTCGCTCGACCTCCGGGAGAGCTACCCGGCGCGCGAGTTCACGGTGCAGTACCGCGAGAGCGATCTCGACTTCGCGTGCCGCCTCATGGAGGAGGAGGGCATCGGCTTCCACTTCGAGCACCCCGACGAGGCCGAGGTGCTCACCCTCTTCGACGCTCGCGAGCACCACGCGGCCGCGCGGGGCGAGGACGGGCACACGCTGCCGTTCAGCGACCGCGAGGACGGCTGGCGCGGAGGGCGCGAGCACGTCCTGACGCTCAGCCCGGAGCGCACGATCACCGGCACCGGGGTCTCGACCAACGCGTTCGACTGGACGCACCCGGAGCGGCCGATCGTCGGCACCACGCTCGAGGCGCCGGAGCAGGCGGTGCTCGAGGACTACGTGGTCGACGCGCCGATCACCCTTCACGACTACGCGGGCGCCTACCGGGATCACGACGCGCTGCGCCGGCTCCGCGTGCACCGCGAGCTGCAGACCCGCGACGGCGAGCGCTTCGCCGGGCGGACCACCTCGCTCGCGCTCCGGGCCGGCGTGCGCTGGGCGCTCTCGGGTCACCCGCGCTTCGAGCTCGACCGGGAGCTCGTGGTGACGGAGGTGGAGCACCGCTGGGGGCGCCACACCGACGACGCCGGAGACGAGGCGGCGGACGGCGACTACCTGAACGTGATCCGCTGCCTGCCCGCCGAGACGCCCTGGCGCCCGGACCGGGTGCGCCCGAAGCCGCGGGCCTACGGCCTCCAGACGGCGATCGTGGTCGGGCCGCCGAGCGAGGAGATCCACACCGACGAGCACGGCCGGATCAAGGTGCACTTCCACTGGGACCGGCACGGCAACCGGACCGACGCCGACTCCTGCTGGCTCCGCGTCGTGCAGAACATGGGCGGCTCGGGCTGGGGCTTCTCGTTCGTGCCGCGCATCGGCATGGAGGTCGCCATCTCGTTCGTGGACGGCGATCCCGACCGGCCGATCGTGACCGGCGCGATCTACAACCCGGACAACCCGCCGCCCCTGAACCTGCCGGAGAACAAGACGCGCACGACCATCCGGAGCAACTCGTCTCCGGGCGGCGGCGGCTTCAACGAGCTGCGGCTCGAGGACCTCGCCGGCCACGAGGAGATCTTCCTCCACGGGCAGAAGGACTGGAACACGATCATCCGGAACGACCTGACCCGCTCGGTCGGTCACGACGAGGCGCAGCAGGTCACCCGGAACCGCTCGCGCTCGGTCGGGGTGGACGAGTCGGTCTCGGTCGGTCGCAACCGGCAGCACTCGGTCGGCGAGAGCGAGACCATCCAGGTCGGCACCGATCGGGTGCGGCAGGTCGGGCGCGACGAGGACGTGCTCATCCAGCGGAACGCGACCCACACCATCCTCGGCAGCCTCACCCGCACCATCAAGGACGCGTTCGGCGACAACATCGCCAAGAGCCTGGTGCAGAACATCGGCATCAACCGGCTCATCAACGTGCTCGGCTTCAGCGAGACGCAGATCGTCTTGCACGAGAAGCGTCAGATCGGCACCAGCCGCGAGACCAAGATCGGCGAGGACGACGTGCTCGACGTGAAGGGCGACTGGAACGTGAAGGTCGGCGGCAAGGTGCGCATCGAGGCGGGCGACGCGTCGATCACGCTCGAGGACGGCAACATCACCATCGCCGGCGCGGACATCATCCTCGAGGGCAGCGGCCAGATCGTCGAGCGCGCCACCGGGGACGTCGCCATCAACGGCGCCACCATCAAGCTGAACTGCTGACATGGCCGAGGTCTCCGACGACTCCATGCCGGGGCTGGGCATCGCCCGCCTCGGAGATCCGACCGCCTCCGGCGGCGCCATCACCACCGGGGACATCTCGGTGCTCATCGAGGGCGTCGCGGTGGCGCGCCTCGGCGACGTGGTGACCGACCCGCTCCTGATGGGGTGTGGGCAGGTCTCCACCCACGCGCCCAACGTCTACGCGGTGAGCTCTCCGGTCGCGCGTCAGCTCGATCGAGCCGCCCCGAGCGCCGGCGCCGCGGCGGCGGGACGCCCGGGCGTGCTCGGGCCGAACAGCCGCGGCGAGACCCTCGAGGGCGACCCCGACGGCTCGCACGCCTACTCGCGCCACGCGATGAGCGACGGCACCCAGCACGCCGAGGCGCGCATCGTGCAGTACCAGGGCACCTACGGCGACGACGTCGCGAACGCGACCTCGGGCGGGGTCCCCGGCCGGGTCAGCGGCGGCGACTACGCGCTCGGCGAGGGCCGCGCGATGCTCTCGCAGTCGTCCGAGCAGGGCTTCGCGCTCGAGGGCGCGGCCGAGGCGACGCTCGCCCGGGTGAGCGGGACCGAGATGCTGACCAACGGCCAGGGCAGCTCGGTCTACGCCTCCGGGCTCGGTCGAGCCGGCACCGCGCGGGCGAGCGGGACCGCGCTCCTCGGCCGCAACCCGGAGACGGGCGACGCGGGCGTCGGCGTGCAGGGCGAGCTGATGGCGGCCGCGCTCGAGGGCGAGGTGAGCGGCGGCTGGGAGTTCCCCTTCTTCGGCTGCCGCTGGGGCGGCAACGTGACCGGCGGAGGCAGCCTCGCCTCGCTCGGCGCCGGCGGGCGCGCGGAGATGGGCTGGGACGGAACCGATCAGCGCTACGAGCTCGGCCTCGGCGGCAAGCTCGCCGCGCTGGTCGGGCTCAAGGCCGACGTCGAGCTCTGGGGCACCTGCGCCTCGGACGCGCCGGAGAGCGGGGCGCAGGGCGGCGGCCCGGCCCAGATCGCCCGAGGCGCCTCGACGGTGATCGTGGGGGACCGGTGACCGAGAGCTTCCCGCTCCCGGACGCCGCGCCCGACGGCTACGTGCGCGCGCAGGTCTTCGTCGAGGAGGCGCCGGCGCTGGCCTGCTCCACCGTCCTTCCCGCCCACTTCCGGCCGGTGCGCGCGCCGGTGAAGGTGCCGGGGCGCGATCGCCTCATCGGCACGCTCGGCACGTTCCGCGACCCCGACGACAAGCGACCGGTCGAGGTCGAGATCGTCTGCGGCTGGCTGGAGCGCGAGGTGAGCCCGGCCGACTGGCTCGGCGGCCTGCTCAGGATGCTCGACGCCGAGGTCGTGCACCGCCGCGACCTGCCGCGCGAGAAGGGCGGCGACGCCGTCGACCTGCTGACCCGGCGCGCGGTGGGCGGCGACACCTTCGTCTCGCGCTGGTCGGTGCACAAGGAGGGGCGCAACGACGGCGCCCACGTCTTCGCCGTCGAGGCGCGCGCCCGGAGCGACGTCTACGCCGACGCGGCCGAGTCGCTCGCCCTCGCCGCCGGCGGCTTCGCGCCCGACGCGCCGTCGGCCTGGCCCTACGCCGAGCGCCTGAAGGGCATCGGCCGCGGTCAGCCGGGCGACTTCCACACCTACTACCCGCTCAGCTGGAAGGCGGGCGAGCTCCCGGCCGAAGACGGCACGCAGAAGATCGTCGTCGACCGCGAGGTCGGCGGCGAGGTGCTCGCGCAGATCGAGCTGCGGGTCGGCGTGGACCTGACGCCGGACGAGCTGACCTCGATGTATCTGCTGCCGATGGCGGAGCGAGGCCTGGCGCCGGAGCTCGCGCCGCTCGCCGAGCGCGCGCCCTTCGGCGGCCTGGAGGCGGCGTGGGAGACCCGCGGCACCGCTGCGCCTTCCGATCATCGCGGGGCCCCGCCGATCGACCTTCATCTCACGCTCGGCACCCGCGGCCCGGTGACCTACCTGTTCGGCCTCTTCGGCCCGTCCCGCGCCCTCGCCCCCGACCTCGCCGCCGTGCACGAGCGCGCCTACGGCACGGTCCTCGAGCAGCTCGTCACCGCCGACGTGTCAGCTCGTGAGCCAGGCGGTGAGGATGGCGGTGAAGGCGAGGAGCCCGAGGGCGGCGGCGCCGAGTAGGACGAAGTGGATCGTGGTGAGCTGCGGCCCCGAGGCCCGCGAGGGGCGGGGCGGCGGCGCCTGATCCAGCGGGGCTCGCTCGAGCGGCTGCGTCGTCTTCGGCGTGTGCGCGAGCGGCGAGGGCACGTCGATGAAGCTCTCGTCGGTGCGCTCCGCCTCCCAGTCCAGCTCGGGGGCGCGGATGAGCGGGTTCGTCTTGGGCGCGTTCTCCGCGCCGCCGTCGGCGAGCGCCATCGGCAGCGTCACGTGGGCGGCGCCGCTGACGACGGTGGGCTCGGCGGCGATCGGGTCGGGCGCGGGCGTCTCGCGATCGATCTCGGTGATCCCGTCGGCCTCGTCGTCGAACGACGGGAAGCGCTCCTGGTCGGTCTGCGCGTCTCGCTCGTCGAGCCCGCCGCCGGTCGGGAGCGCGAGGCTCAGGAGATCGTGGGTGTCGACGGTGTCGCTCGGCAGCTCGGTCGACGGAGGCGGCGCGGGAGGCTGGGGCGCGAAGGCGCCGAGGGCGGCCCGGCGCTCCTTCTCCTCGCGCGCCGGCACCAGCGGGCGCAGCGCGTGATGCAGATCGCGCGCGCCCGGTCGCTCGGAGGGCGACGCCGCGAGGAGCGCGTCGAGGATCTTCACGAGCGCCTCGGGCACGTCGGGGGCCACGTCCGGCACCGGGTCGTAGCTCACGAGCCGGACCTTGATCAGCGTCGCGAGCGGCGTGGGCCCGTCGAACGGCGGCTGCCCGGTCACCGCGTGATAGAGGGTCGCGCCGAGCGAGAAGAGATCGGTCTTCTCGGTGATCGGGCGCTCGAGCGCCATCTCCGGCGAGAAGTAGATCGCCTCGGTGCCGACCCGGGAGGCCTCGATGGTGAGCCGCCGCTCGAGCGAGGCGGTCGCGAAGCCGTGTACCCGGGCGCGGCCCTCGCGGTCGATCGCGATCGCGTCCGGGGAGAGGGCGCGGTGGACCAGCGCGGGGCGCATCGCGTGGGCGGCCTCGAGCGCCTCGGCCACGTCCCGCGCGATCAGCGCCGCCCACTCGGGCGGGAGCGGGCCCTCGTGCTGCGCCATGACCTCGGCGAGCGAGACGGTCGGCGCGTCCTCGTGCGCCACCCAGGCGAAGCCGTCGGCGACGCCGTGGTCGAGCGGGCGCATCGCGGGGCCGTCGACCGGCAGGCGCGAGGCGCTCGCCGCGTCCTCGAGGAAGAGATCGAGCTCGCGGGGATCCTCCTCATCGGGGAGCCGGACCAGATCCAGCCGCACCGGTCCCGTGGCCTCACCGTCGGTGCGCCGCGCCTCGCGCGCGGCTCTCGGCGTCGTGTCGTCGAGAGGTTTCGCGAGGGTGTAGGGGCCGACCCGATCGAGCATCCGCGAGGACTATAACGCGCCGACGTCGGGACGGTGCTGCTACCTTCCGCCCATGAGCGGACGGACGAAGGTGGGCGTCGTACAGATCACCTCCACGGGCGACGTGGAGGCGAACCTCGCGGCGACCGAGCGCACCGTGAGCCAGGCGTCCGAGGACGGCGCGAAGCTGGTCCTGGTGCCGGAGTGCTTCGCCTACCTGGGCCCCGAGGACGGCAAGCTCGAGATCGCCGAGTCGCTCCCGGGCGGCGGGCCGATCCTCGCCCGCATGCAGAAGCTCGCGAAGGTGCGCGGCGTGGAGCTGGTGCTGGGCGGCTTCTGGGAGCGCGGCGAGGACCCGAAGAAGGTCCGGAACGCGTGCGTGCACCTCGACGCCGAAGGCCAGGTCCGGGCGATCTACCGGAAGATTCACCTCTTCGACGTCGACCTGCCGGACGGGGTGCGGCTCATGGAGTCGGAGACCGTCGAGCCGGGCAGCGAGCCGGTCGTGACCGACGCCGCGCTGGGGAAGCTGGGCCTGAGCGTCTGCTACGACCTCCGCTTCCCGGAGCTCTACCGGAGGCTCGTCGACCAGGGCGCGATCGCCCTCGCGGTGCCGGCCGCCTTCACGCTCACCACCGGCAAGGACCACTGGCACGTGCTCCTCCGCGCCCGCGCGATCGAGTCGCAGTGCTACGTGCTCGCCGCCGCGCAGACCGGCCACCACTACGGGCGCCGCAACAGCTACGGGCACGCGCTGATCTGCGACCCGTGGGGCACCGTGCTCGCGGAGTGCGGCGAAGGCGAGGGCGCGGCGGTGGCCGCGGTCGATCCCGAGGTCGTCGCCCGCGTCCGGCGCGGCCTGCCCAGCCTCGCGCACCGCGTCCTGTGAGATGGCAGCGCGCGGAGAAGACGACTGCGCGCTGCTACGCGCCGCGGGCGTGCCAGCGATCGAAGGCGCCGAGCACGTGCACGTCGAAGCCGGCGGCGCGCAGCACGAGGTCCGCCTGCGGGGCGTCCTCGCCGTCGCGCGAGTAGACGACGATCGGGCGATCGCGGGGCAGCTCGTGCAGGCGATCCTGGAGCTCGGTGATCGGGATGTTGATCGCCCCCTCGAGGTGCCGGCCCGCGTACTCCATGTGCGGGCTGACGTCGACGAGCAGCGCGCCCGAGATCACCAGCCGCATCGCCTGCTCGCCGCTCACGCGGTGGCTCTCCGGCAAGGGGTCGTGCCCCGTCGCCGGGATGGACCCGCCGCACCCGAGCAGCCCGATCGCCAGCGCGCACCACAGCCTCTGCATCGTCACCTCCACGGGGATCGGTGAACGGCTCGTCGGCTGGGCACTGAACTACGTATCAGCCGCGATCGAGCTTCGCGCGGAGGGTCTCGTAGGCGCTGGTGCCGCGCAGGCTGGCCAGGTCCTCGTCCCTCTCGAGGTGCTCGAGGTCGTCGTAGCCGGAGTCGACGGCGCGCTCGAGCCAGGCGATCGCGCGATCCGGTCGGCGCGCTCGGGCGTGAGAGCAGGCGGCGTTGTAGGCGTGGTCGGCGCCGCCGGTCCGCTCCCAGAGGACGCGCGCGAGCTCGGCCGCCGCGTCGAAGCGGCCGTCACGGAAGAGCGACGCCTCCACCAATGCGCCCCGCTCCGGATCGGTGCCCACCGCGTCGCCGGCCTCCTCGTGGCGGTCGAGCATCGTCAGCGCGTAGGCGCGCAGCAGCGCGCGCTCCCCCTCCTCGGCCTCCGGGTCGAGCCCCTCCGCGCAGGCGAGCGCCTCCTCCCAGCGTCCGCCGCGGAGGGCCACCAGGCTGCCGAGCGCGGGCGACGGCTCGTGGCTCTCGCGCATGACCTGCACGTTGGCGGCGGCGCCGTCGGTGTCGCCGGCGAGCAGCCGGGCCCAGGCGGAGAGCTCGCGGGCGGTCGCGCGATCGTCGGCCGACTCCAGCTCGGGCAGCACGCCGCGCTCGAGGTCTTCGGCGAGCCGGGCCCAGTCCGCGGCCCGCGCGCCGTAGAGCACCCGGCCGACGAGGCGCTCCGCCGACCGGTGCCCCGCTGCCTCATCCCAGGCGAGCGCCCGGCGCGCCCGCTCGAGGGCCTCCCGCGGCGGGAGGGGCCGGCTCGAGCGCGCGGGGCGGGGATCCGAGAAGGCGCGCGCGGCCTGGCGGAGCGAGAGGCCGAGCAGCAGGCCGAGCCAGGCCGTGGTCAGGCTGAAGCCGAAGGTCATCACCACCCAGGCGAGCAGCGGGACGGCGACGAGGAAGGTCACCACCGCGGCGGGCTTGCGGCCCTTGCCGCCGGTGAGGCGATCGGCGAGCGCCTCGACCGCGTGGCCTCCGTCCCAGGGGAGCATCGGCAGCAGGTTGATGATGCCCCAGCCGACGTTGACGTAGAGCAGGATCGTGTAGAGCTCCCGCGCGGCCCAGTGCGCGTGGGCCACGTCGGCCAGCTGGCCGACCGCGAACACGATCGCGCCCACCGCGAAGCCGGCGAAGGGGCCGGCGAGGCTCACCCAGAGGCGCTGGGTCGCGCTCGGGGTGGGTCCGCGCCCCCAGCTCGTGTGGCCGCCCATGCCGTGCAGGGCGATCGACGGGGAGTAGCCGTAGTGGCGCATCGCGAAGGCGTGGCCGAGCTCGTGCCAGATCACGCCGACGGCGCCGACGCCGAGCCAGATCGCGAGCCCCACCAGCACCTCGGGCGTCCACTCGCCGCTGCGGGGTGCCCCGAGGAACAGCAGGATCATGAAGAACCAAGGGCTGACCCGGATGGGGAATCCGAAGAGGCGCGGCCCGGTCTCGGTCTCGGCGCTCACGCCGCGAGTATGCGTCGCGCCGGAGCGGAATCCACCCTCGGGCGGACGAGGGAAGACGCGAGGGGCTTCGCCTGTATACTCTCGCCCGCACGCCATCCGCCTGCACTCGGAGGAATCATGAAGAAGCTGGCCACCATTCTCTTCGTCTCGGCGTTCGCCCTCGCCTTCGCGGGGTGCTCGGAGCCCGACCCGGTGGACGAGAACGTCACCGGAGAGCTCACCGAAGACGATCCGCGCGTCGAGCAGGACAACTCGCCCTACGACGAGTACCGGTTCGAGGTCGCGGAGGGCTGGACCATCACGGGCGACATGCAGAGCAGCGCTTTCGACACCTACCTCTGGCTCATCGGTCCCGACGGTCAGTCGCTCGTGCAGGACGACGACGGCGGCGACGGCACCAACAGCCGGGTCAGCTACACCGCGCCCTCGAGCGGCACGTACACCTTCCGCGCCAACAGCTACAACGGCGAGGGCCGCGGCGCCTACACGCTGCACTACACGGCCAACCCCGGTCAGTGACCCCGCCGCGCTGACGCGCCGAGGCCCCGCGATCGCCGATCGCGGGGCCTTCGTCGTCCGTCAGGGCCGGCGGGCGCGGACGACGTACTGGTAAGGCAGCTCGCTCGGCACGATCTCGGCGTCGAAGCCGGCGGCCCGGAGCTCGGTCTGGACGGCGTGGGGGGCGACCCGCATCGCCTCGGGCGGGCCGTGGGGGCTGTCCTCGGTGAAGTCGACCACGAGCACGAGGCCGCCTTCGCTCAGGCCCCGCATCACGCGATGGGCGTAGGCGGTCCGGTCCTCGATGTGGTGCCAGGTGTCGACGATCAGCACCCGGTCCACGCCGGAGAGACCGGGGTCGTCGGCGGCGACCACCCGGGCCTCCACGTTGCTCATCTCCGCCTCCGCGGCGCGCCGCCGCATGTGCTCGACCATCGCCGGCTCCACGTCGAGCGCGAGCACCCGCCCCTCGGGGCCCACTGCGGGGCTCAGGTGCGGGAGGAAGTAGCCGGTCCCCGCGCCGACGTCGGCCACCGTCATGCCCGGCTCGAGCTCGAGGAGCGCGACGACGTCGGCAGGCCGCTGCCACGCGTCCCGCTCGGGGTCGTCGAACATCGCGGCGAAGCGCTCGACGTCCGAGAAGTCGTGCTGATGTCCGGCGTGGCCGTGACCGTGGCCGCCCGGGTGCCCGGCGGCGTGGTCGGGCTGACCGCCGCCGCAGCCGGCGAGGAGGAGGGCGAGCGTGAAGGCGCGGATCATCGGACCACCGAGAGCTGAGGCTTGGGGGCGTAGGCGTGCAGGTGTCCGCTCTCCTCGGCCACGTAGACCCAGCCGCGCTCGTCGACGCGGGTCCAGTCGGGCACCAGCTCGCAGGGGAGGGCGTCGCCGATCGAGCGGCCGTCGGCGACCCGGAGCACGTGGACGGAGGCGCTCGGCACGAAGAGCGCGCCGCCGCGGAGCACCGGCTCGAGCCGGCGGGGCACGTCGTCGGCCACCGGGTGGGAGAGCTGTCGCTCCCAGCGCAGCTCGCCGTCGTCGATGCCGAGGGCGCGGGCCGAGCCGAGCGGCGTGTTGACGATGAGCGCGCGGTCCACCGCGAGGCAGGAGCCGCCGAGCGCGAGGCCCGGGTCCGGCGCCATCCAGCGCAGCCGGCCGTCGGCGGCGTCGACCGCGGCGAGGCTGGCGTCGCGCGGGCCGCCCACCGCGAGGGCGGCGATCCCGCCCACCGCGATCGGGGCGCTCGCCGGCGCCGCCTCGAGGTCGCGGGTCCAGAGGGCCCGGCCGCTGAACAGGTCGATGCCGTGCAGGACCCCGTCCGCGCCGCCGGGCCGACCGCTCGCGGCCACCACGACCTCGCCGGCGACCACCGGGGCGAGCGCGAAGCAGCCGCCGTCGGCGCAGTAGCGCCAGAGCAGCTCGCCGGTCGCGACGTCGAGCGCGCTCAGGGTGCCGTCCCCGCCGGTCGTGAGCAGGATGCGGCCCGCCCGCTCGAGTCGGAACTCGCCCGCGCCGTGCCCGCTCGAGCGCCAGCGCAGCTCGCCGGTCCGGAGGTCCACCGCCACCAGGCGATCGCGCCCCTCGGCGAGGACCGCGGTCGGGGGGATCGAGCGGCCGCCGACCAGCACGCCGGCGGGCGGTCCACCGGTGCGCGGCGCGAGGCGGGCCTCGGCGAAGGTCTCGCCGTCGTCGACATGGCTGAGCGTGAGGTGTCCGTCGCTCGAGAGGCGGGCGAGCACGGTGCCGGTCATGAAGGAGGCGCTCGCGGGCGAGACCCGCGACCAGAGCACCTCGCCGTCGTCGCGGCCGAGCGCCACCGTCTGGCGCGGGGTCGCGACCACCAGGCGATCGCCGCAGAGGAAGGTCGAGGCGGCGTCGAGGCCCTCGACCTCGGTCTCCCACCGGCGCTCGAAGGCGAGGCGGCGGGGGGCGGCGCTGGCGCGGGAGGCGCCCTCGGGCGCGGCGCAGGCGCCGGACGACGCGCGGAGCCGCTCGGGGTCGGCGTGCACGACCGCGCTGGCCTTCGGGCTGCGGGCCCGCACGCGGCGGCGCAGGGCGCGCACCTCGGCCCGGAGGGTGGTGACGCGCAGGTTGCGGGCCTGGCTGCGGTCGATCGAGACGAGCGCGCGCAGCACGTCGGAGGCCAGCCGGAGGATGGGCAGCGCCGCGTCGCTCACGCTGAGCGCGGGGATGGTGACCCGACCCGCCTCGTCGGAGCCGAGGGTCAGCTGCACGCCGTCGGTGCGGGAGCGACGAACGCCGACCGCGAAGCGCCCGGCCCGGAGCCGCACGTTCGCCGCGCGGTCCGCCTCGTGCGCCTCGACCAGCGCGCGGGCGGCCGAGACCATGCGCTGGATCGCGAGCATGATCGGCCCGCGCACGAGCGGGATCCGGCGGCCGCGGGTCCAGAGCCAGAGGGTGCCCGGGAAGAGCAGCGCGTGCGCGTCGGAGTGGGCGCTGGTCTGCCGGGGCGGATCGGCCACCGGGACGATCGCGGCCTGGAAGCCGAAGGCGAGGGGCACGCTGCGCCGGGGCGCCTGGACCGCGCCGCCGGTCTCGATCACCGGGGCGAGCGGGACGCGCTCGGGGGCCACCGCCTCCTCGCGGGCCCGCTCGGCGAGCCGCAGCACCAGGCGGCGCGAGATCGGATCGGAGTCGGCGGTCGCCTGGGTCTCGGCGATCTCGGCGCAGCGGGCGAGCAGCGCCTCGAGGCCGACCGGGCGGTCGAGCACCCGCACCTCGGTGGGGCCGTCGATCAGGTAGTAGCTGACCAGCACGTCGTCGCCCGATCGCAGCATCACCAGCTCGGCGGGGGTGGTGGCCAGCGGGAGCAGCGACTTCTTCCGGCCGCCGGTCGCCAGCGCGAGCGCGGCGCTGAGCAGGTCGGCCAGGGGCGGCATCGGCAACGCGTCGGTGACCCCGAGGAGGAGGTCGCGCAGGTCGCGCTCCGTCTCCTCCTCTCGCGCCGCGTGGACGGCGATCGGGGCGTTGACGTCTTCGAACGGTCGAATCGGGATCACGCGCATCGGCGGAGTGCTCTCCGGGCGAACGGGACGGATCGGTCCGGCCCTCGCCGAGGATCGGCGAGGCGACCAGCCAAGGCCCCCTGGACGAAGGTTCTCGGGGCCGGGGCGAGCGCGGCGTCGACCGCCTTGCTCGTGGACGTCATCGTAGGAAACGATCGGGCCCGCTCTCCAGTTTTCGGGATCCTTTCGCGGGCTTGCGGCTACCTTGACCGCATGCCGAAGTTCGTGCTCGCGGTGGCGGCGGTGGTGATCCGGGACGGGCGCGTGCTCGCGATGCGGCGATCCCCGGACAAGGACGCGGGCGCCGGGCTGTGGGAGACGCTCTCCGGGCGCGTCGAGGCGGACGAGCAGCCGCTCGACGCCCTGCGCCGTGAGATCGCCGAGGAGTGTGGCCTCGACGTCGAGATCGATCCGCGCCCGATCGACGCCTACGTCGCGCGCCGCGGGGTCGAGCCGATGGGCGTGATCGCCTACCGCGCGCGCTGGACCGGCGGCGAGGTCCGCCGCAGCGCCGAGCACGACGCGCACGCCTGGTGGACCCCCGAAGAGCTCCGCGCCCACAGCACGCTGCGTCGTCTGGTCGACGCCGTCGACCGCGCTCTCGAGTGAGACGTCGACAGTTTCATTGTCTCTCGCGGAGGCCGCCGGCGGACGCGGCCGGCCGCGCTACTCCCAGCCGCGGAAATTCGTGGGGAGCTCGCGGCGGCGGGCGCGCGGGCGGCGGGGCAGGACGATCTCGAGGGCCTGATCGCGGTCGGGGACGAGCTCGCGCTCTTCGGTGCGGTGGCCGCGGGCCGCGATCTCGAGGGTGACGGGCGCGTCGCTCCGCGGGAGGACGATCGGCGACTCGACCTCTTCGCCGTCGAGGGTCAGCGTCGCGCCGCTCGGGGTGGTGGTGATCTCGATGCGGACCTCGGCGGGGAGCGCGGCGCCGACCGGGGGCTCGGGCTCGGCCTCGGGCGCGGGCGCCACCGGTTCCACCTCTTCGACCGGAGCCTCGACCGGCGACGGCGCGGTCGCGAGCTCCGGAGGGGGCGCGCGCAGGGCCCAGACCACGCCGAGCACGGCCACCGCGGCGAGCACGAAGCCGGCCACGATCAGGAGCGGCACGAGCAGCCGGGGGCGGCGCCGGGTGACGACCGTGTGGTCGCCGTGGATGACGGGCACGCCGCTGAAGCGGACCGGGCCCTCCTCGGACGACATGGAGCGGAGGCGCGCCTCGACCTCGAAGGCGCTGCGGGGGCGCGTGCCCGGATCCTTCTCGAGCAGCGCGGTGACGAGGTCGGAGAGGCCGTCGGGCAGCCCCTCGGCTCTCTCGTCGAGCCGTGGTGCGGGCTCGCGGAGGTGCATGGCGCAGAGGGCCATGGGCGCGTCGTCCCAGAAGGGCGGCTCGCCGGTGATCATCTCGAAGAGGATGACGCCGAGCGCGTAGAGGTCGGCCGCCGGGCCGATCTCGACCCCGCCCTCGACCGCCTCCGGGCTGATGTAGGCGGGGGTGCCGACGATCATCGCGTCGCTGGTCAGCCGCGCGCCCCGCGGGCCGTCGCCGTGATCGAGCACGCGGGCGATGCCGAAGTCGATGACCTTCACGCCGCCGCCGTCGAGC
This sequence comes from Myxococcota bacterium, assembly GCA_036149055.1. Taxonomy (GTDB): domain Bacteria; phylum Myxococcota_A; class Polyangia; order Polyangiales; family Sandaracinaceae; genus JAVJQK01. The sequence goes on from JAYZQJ010000044.1 coordinate 25,851, forward strand.
ATCCAGATGTTCGCCGGCTTCAGATCCCGGTGCACCACGCCCGCCGCGTGGGCGGCGCCGAGCGCCTCGGCCACGTCGGACGCGATCTCGCAGGCCTGCGAAGGGGTGACCCGGCCGTGCCGCTCGAGCACCTCGTCGAGGGTGTGCCCGCTGAGCAGCTCCATGACCATGTAGAGGCCATGCGCGGGGTCCTCGCCGAAGTCGTGGATGGCGGCGGCGTGGCGGCTCGAGATGCGGCTGGCCGCGCGGGCCTCGCCGATGAAGCGCTCCTTCGCCCGGCCGTGCTCGACCGTGAGGATCTTCAGCGCGACCCGGCGGTCGATGCGGCGGTCCACGCACTCGTAGACCGCGCCCATGCCGCCCTCGCCGCGCATCCCCACCACCTCGAAGCGGTCGGCGATGACCGTCCCCGCGGGCAGGGCGGAGGGGCCGGTGGGCGATATGGCTCCGGAGACGCCGGACACCAGGGCAGCATGGCAGGGAGGGGGCCGGTTCCGCCAGCGCGTTCCGGCGCGACCCCCTCCTCCAGGTCAGGCGGCCACGGGCTGACGCAGCCACTCGTTCGGGTCGCGCGCGAGGTGGTCGTGCAGGGTGCGCAGCTGCGTGGCGTCGAGCTGGGAGAGGGACTGCTTGCGGTCCCAGAGCTCCATCAGCTCGCGCTGGATGCGCGCCTGCGACGCGGCGGAGGAGCGGAAGAGGGCCCGCTGCAGGCGGGTCTCCCAGAGCTCCAGGCGTTCGCGCGTCTTCTCCATCAAACCGTTCATGGCGTCTCCCAGGGTCGCGCCTCTCCCACTGCGGGAGAGGGGCTCGTCTCCTGGGGCTTCGCAAGAAGCGCACCCCGTCCTACACCCACCGCTGGGGTGCTACGGACCGTCGCCACGCCGCCACGCACGTGCGCCCTCGCGCAGCGCGGACGTCACCACGTGGCCATCGCCCCCTGTGGCATCGCGCCCGGGTTCAGGATCACCCCGGTGCTCCCGCCGGTCGGGCCGTTGGCCTGGTCGATGGCCCACCCGATCAGGATGCCGGCGCCGATCGCGGCGAGCGTCCCCCCGACCACGCCCCAGAAGACCGGCTCTTCGAGGAAGATCGTGCCGCGGGGCTCGGGCAGCGCGTCGCCGAGGTCGAGGTCGAGGCGCAGGTGCTGGTTGTGCTCGAGCACCACCGGGCGCTCCACCGGCTCGCGGTCGGGCGCGAGGACCGAGACGGTGTGCTCCCCCGGCTCGAGCTCGATCGCGGCCCCGGTCGTGCCGACCTCCTCGCCGTCGACGAGGATGCGGGTCCCGGGCGCCCGCTCGAGCAGGCTGACCTCGAGCCGGGCGGGCAGCAGGGTGGAGTCGAGCTGCACCGCGCGCCGCAGGGTCACCCCGGGCTCGGCCTCGACCTCGATGAGCTGGGGCGCGTGGCCCTCCGCCTCGACCCGGATCACGTGGCTCCCCGGGTTCACCCGGGCCACGCGCGCGCCCTCGCCTTCGATCGGGCGGCCGTCGAGGATCACCGTCGCGTTCACCGGGAGGACGTCCACGTGGATCTCGGCGACCGCGCGCTGGGCGTGGGCGAGCATGCGCTGCGCCTCCACGTAGGCGTCGCCTTCGGTCGCGATGTCGGCCTGGGCGCGGTAGCGATCGAGCGCCTCGATCGCCTCCACGTAGCGCTCGAGCGCGTAGTAGCAGAGCGCGAGGTTGAAGGCGGTCACCGGGCGATCGACGAGGTCGAGCGACCGGCGGAAGGCCTCGGCCGCCTCGCTGAAGCGGCGCTGCTCGGCGAGGTCGCGGCCTCGATCGAAGTGCGCGCGCGCCTCCACCGTGTTCGGGTCCTCTGCGTCCTGCGCGGACGCCGGCCCGGCGAGGAGCAGCAGGGAGAGCGCGGCGACGAGGCGCAGCGTCCTGGTCACATGGTTCGTTCGCATCTTCCGCTCTCGCTGCAGGTCATCCCGAGGTCCGCACAGCTCATGATGTTCTCGCAGACGCCGGCCGGGCTGCACATGCCCATCATGCACGGCGTCCCGTCGGTGCACGTCTCTCCTGGACTGCAGAAGAGCTGCCCCGCGTCGCCCGGGGGAGCTCCGCCGTCCGCGCCCACGCCGCCGTCGGGCACGCTCGCGTCGGGCGGGACGCGCCCCTCGAAGAGGTCCGGCAGCGTGTCGGTCGCGTCGGGCAGGGTCGACGGGTCGACCCCCTCCGGGACGCAGGCGCCGTAGAGGCAGCGCTCGGAGCTCGGGCAGCCGCCGACGTCGTCGCCAGCGGGGCAGTGGCGCGAGAGCGGGACCTCGAGCTGGAGCCGCCGGCCCGGGACGAAGGAGGTGACCACGCGCTGGTACGCCACCGCCTCCCCCGCCTCCCCGCCGCCGCCGAATTCGGCGATGACGTTCAGGGTGATCTCTTCCTCCGGCGCGCCGCTCGGGACCACGCCGAACGAGAGCGGCAGCCCGGTCTCGACGAGGTCGAAGCGGTGCTCCGCCTGCTGGTCGGCCGACGACACCGACACATGGAGAGCGTCGATCTCCGGGCCGATCTCGTAGTCCGAGTCGACCACCACGATCAGCTGCGTGGGCGTCGTACACCCGGCCGACAGCCACAGCATGGCCGCCCACGTCCCTCCGCCTGCGAGCCTCATAGGTTCCCCATCATACCGATCGGAGCGTGAGAATACACCCAGCTCGGATCGTCATACGGCGCGGGGGCCCCGAAGTTTCACCCGTTTTTCTCCGGGCCTCGGGTTTCTTCGAGGCATGCGTCCAGCGCCTCGAGGTAGCGCTCGGCCGAGTGGGCGACCCGGACCCAGTCCGTCCCTTTGCGGCCGAGGTCGGCGGCGCCCTCGCGGGCCTGGGTGGCGAGGAGCGACGCGGCCGCGAAGGCCTCGGGGTCGTCGTCGGCGACGATCATCGCGGCCCCGGACAGGTCGAGCCCGGCGCTCGCCCGGCGCACGGCCACCGTGGGCACGCCGCGGGACATCGCGTCGAGGAGCTTCATCGGCAGGCCGCCCGGCGCGCCTCGCGGGACCCAGGCGGCGTCGGCGGCGGCGTGGGCCATGCGGCGGTCCGGCTCGTCGGCGAGGGGCGCGAAGGTGACGCTGGCCACGCACTCCGCCGACCAGAGCGCCCGCTCGAGCGGCTCGGGATCGGAGGTGGTGGCGACGAGCAGGCGCGCGTCGGGGCGCTGGGCGCAGATCAGCCGGAAGGTCTGCACCAGCGCGTCGAGCCCCTGGTAGGCGTCGAGGTTGCCGGCGTAGAGGAAGACCGGCGCGAGCGCGTCGAAGCCGAAGCGGGCCCGCGCCTTCGCCCGCTCGTCCGCGCCGATCGGCTCCGGGATGGACCAGGGCACCGGGACGAAGCGCACCTCGCGCCCGCTCCGGTCCGACAGCCGCTCGGCGAGCCAGGGCGAGACGGCCATCGTCACGTCGGCGCGGCGGGCGAGCATGACGTCGAGCGCGTCACCCGCCTTGCTCGCGAGCTTGCCGGCGGCCGGAGGGAGGTAGCTGGGCAGCTCCGGCCCGAGCGCGGTGTGGGCGAAGAAGGCCACCGGCGAGATCTGGGCGGAGAGCGCCGCCGCCGCGGCCTCGACGTGGTGCGCGACCACCGCCTCGGCGCGCATCTTCCCGAAGAGCCGCCGCGCGCGCACGGCGAGCTGCGCGTCCTGCACCACCTTGCGCCACGAGGGCCCGGAGCGGAGCGAGCGATCCTTCACCACGTCGCGGATGCGGTGCAGCTTCCACGGCGGCGTGAGCTCGAAGCCGCCGTGGGCGTAGGCGAGCAGCTCGGGCTTGCGCCCGTCGGCCATCTCCGCGTCGAGCATCGCTCGCACCGCGGCCTGGGTCCCTTGCACGGAAGGAAACGGCATCGCCGCGACGTGAAGAAGCGCCACGGCGCCGAGGGTACCAGGCCCCGTCAGTCCAGGTACCCGAGGGCGCGCAGGCGGCGCTCGAGGGCGCTCTCGTCGCCCCGGCCGGCGCTCGGGGCCTCCGCGTCGGGCAGGGACTCGCGGCCGGTGGATCGGCGGCTCAGCGCCTCGCGCAGGACGCGGCCGCTCATCTCCGGCGCCGGGGCGACGCCCATGCGCGCGAGCAGGGTGGCGGTCGCGTCGGGCATGCGCGCGCGGATCTCTCCCGCGGCCCGCACGCTCGGGCCGGCGGCGACGAAGAGGCCGCGCTCGCGGTGGCTCCCGGGCAGGCTCCGGCCCTTGCGGCCGAGGTGCTCCTCGGGGGCGAGCTTGCGCCACGGCCCGGTGCCGGGCGGCGCGCTCGCGCTCGGCATGACGTTGTAGGAGCCGGCGTCGGACAGCTCGAGCTCCACGATGAGGTCGGGGGCGCGCTCCACGTGCGGCCCGTCGTAGAGCGCCTCGCGCGGGATCACCTCCCGCACCGCCGGCGCGCCAGTCCAAGGGTCGCGCAGCGCGCCGAGCGCGGCCTGCACGTCGCGGCGCACGATCTCGACGTCGCGCGGGTCGACGGTGCCGTCCGGGTCGCGCCCCCGCAGGTTGAGCCAGACCGCCGGGAAGTAGTTGAGCTCGTCCGAGAAGGCGCGCGTGCGCGGGAAGTCGATCGCGCCGAAGCGGGCCCGTGACTCCACCCAGCCCGGGAGCGCCCGGCCGGCGACCGAGAAGAGCGCCTGGCGCGCGCGGCCGGGGAGCGCGGTCAGCGCGAGGTCCTTGGCCCGGCCGACGAGCGGCGCCGCGAGCGACGCGCGGTGGAAGCGGAGCAGCCCCGCCTCCTCGAGCGCCCGGTTCAGGTAGAGCACCCGGTCGCTCGCCCCGCCCGAGCCGTGGTCGCTGACGAGGGTCACCTCGACCGCGTCCCCCGCCCGCGCCACCAGCGCCCCGACCGCGGCGTCGAGCGCCTCGTAGACCTGGGCGAGCGCGTCCTCGTGTCCCGGCTGGTGCCGCGGCGAGCCGGGGTCGTGGAACGCCCAGAGGTGATGCGCCGCGGTGTCGCTCTCGCCGAAGTAGAAGGCGAAGAGATCCCACCGCTCGCGGTCGAGCAGCCACGAGGCGAGCTCCACCTTGCGGGCGATCCGCGCCGCGAGCTGCGCCGGCAGCCGCTCGTGCCAGCCCGGCCGCTCGGCGTCGAACTCGTCCACGTCGTCGAAGCGGCTCGGGCCGAAGCGCGCCGTCATCTCGTCGTGCAGCGAGGGAGGGTGCACGAAGGAGCGGTCCGCCTCGAACGCCACCGGCGAGTCCCACCCGCTCACGAACACGCCGCGCTCGAGGGGCTCGGGCGGCCACGTCGCCGGGAAGCCGACGAGCGCGCAGCGCTTGCCCATCCGGTCGAGCCGCGCGGCCACGGTGGGCGCCTCGCGGATGGTGCCGGCGGTGAAGGCGACCCCGTAGCCGCGGCGCGAGGTGAAGTCGAAGACGCCGTGTCGGCCCGGGTCCACGCCGGTGAGGAAGGTCGTCCAGTTCGGCAGGGTGGCCGGCGGCTTCACGCTCTCGAGCCGCGCCCACGCGCCCCGCGCCATCAGCCCGAAGATCGACGGGAGCCGCGCGGGCCCCAGCGCCTCGATCACGTCGACGTCCGCTCCGTCGAGCCCGATGACCAGATGTCGTGCGCTCATGCTCGGTTCTTCCCCATCCAGCCGTCCGGCGCGTCGAGCCCGAGCAGGGCGAGCGCGGTGACGCCGACGTCGTGGATCGAGAGGCCCTCGAGCGGGCCGCGCGCCTCCACGCCCGCGCCGGCGGCGATGAAGATCCCGTCCCAGTCGTGGTTGCAGCCGTCGGGCCCGCGGTCGTCGCGCTCGGCGAAGACCTCGCCGCCGACCGTGCCGAGCGCGCGCCGCCGCAGGTCGCCGAAGAAGACCAGCAGATCCGGCGCCAGCCCGCGGACCTCGCGGTAGAGGGCCTCCGGGCGAGCGGCGCGCGTCTCGGGGACGAGCGCCTCGAGCTCCCTCGCGAGGGCCGCGCGGGCGTCGTCCAGCGCGGCCGGCGCGACGATCCCCTCGGGCTCGCGCCCCTCGACGTTGAAGAAGACGCGCGCGTAGTAGCCGCCCGTGCTCCAGGCCTTGGTGCGGGACCAGTCGATCATGTCGGCGGTCAACGCGCGGGGCGCCGCTGGCTCTTCCTTCAGCGTCAGCCAGCCCGTCCGGCGGAGCTGCTCGTTGACGCACACCCCGCCCTCCATGCGCCGCGCGCCGTGATCGCTGACCACGAGGATGGCGGTGTCGTCGTCGGCGCGCTCGATCAGCGCGCCCACCTGCGCGTCGACGAAGGCGTAGTAGTCGCGCGCCTCGCGCACCAGCGGGTGCGACGGATCGTGGTCGGGCGCGCTCGGGTCGAGGTGCGTCCAGAAGGCGTGGTGCAGCCGGTCGGTGCCCATCTCCACCATCATCGCGAAGTCCGGCGCCTCCTCGTCCCAGAGGGCGCGCGCGACGTCGAAGTGGAGCTGGGTGGTGTCGTAGAGCGCCTCCAGCAGCCCCTCGCGATCTTCGGTGCGGAACTCGTCGACGTCCGGGCGGTGCGGGCCGAAGCGCGCCTCGAGCCTGGGCCCGAGCTCGGGCGGGTGGGTGAAAGGCGGCTCGGCGCCGAGGAAGCCCCCGACCAGCACGCCGTTCACCGGCCGCGGCGGCGAGGTCAGCGGCACGTAGCAGACGGCGACCTTCTTGCCCGCCGCGCCGGCCACGTCCCAGACCCGCGGCGCCTCGACCGCGCGACCGTCGGCGACCGAGAGCGCGTAGCTGTCCGGCACCCGGTTGCGGAACCCGTAGAGCCCGAGCTCCCCCGGGTCGCGCCCGCTCACCATGCACGCCCACGCCGGCACCGTGATCGGCGGCGCGACCGAGCGCAGCGGCCCCCACGCCCCGCGCCGCCGCAGGCTCGAGAGGTTGGGCAGGACCGGCGCCAGGCGGTCGAACACCAGCGCCGGCGGCGCGCAGTCGAGCCCGATCACCATCACCCGAGGCACGGGCCCAGGGCTAGCACGCGGGCGTAGGGTCGCCGAGCGCGCGGGCTGCTGGTGCGAGATCCATCCCGGTGAAAGGGGACCTGGCTCGTCCCGACGCTCCAGGGCGGCGTTGCTCCTCCTCGCCGATGCGGGGCATCGACTCGTCGTCGCGCCTTGCCCTGAAACGCCGGTCCGTCGCCATCTCCCCTTCCACCGGTCGGATCTCCGCACTATGCCTCGGCGTGGGACGCGCCCGAACCCAGCCCCGCTGCGCGCGCTGTCGCATGCTCGACGCGCAGTGCCTGTGCGCGGCGCTGCCTTTCGTCCCGTCGCGCGCCCGGGTGGTGCTCGTGCCGCACGCGCGCGAGTGGCGTCAGCCGAGCAACACCGGGCGGGTCGCGCTGCTCTCGCTCCGGAGCGCGGAGCTGGCCGTCTGGGGCCGACGCGAGGCGCCGCTCGATCTCTCGCTCCTGCTGCGCGACGGGCACACCCACCTCGTGCTGCACCCGGGCCCCGACGCGCGGCCGATCGCGCCGGTCGACGGTCCCGTGCGGCTCCTCGTGCCGGACGGCTCGTGGCGTCGCGCGGGGCGGATCGCGCGGCGGCTGCTGGCCCTGCCGGGCGCGATCCCGGTGAAGGTCGACGTCGCGCCGCGCGCCGGGCTCCGGCGAGCCCCCGAGCCGGGCAAGGTGCACACCGCGGCCGCGATCGCGCAGGCGCTCGAGGCCCTCGGCGACACGGCGGCGGCGGCCGCGGTCCGGGCGGCGGGCGACCTCATGATCCGCCGCACCCTCGAGGCGCGAGGGCGTGCGGTCAGCGCCAGAAGCTCGAGGCCATGAAGTCCATCGTGCTCGCCACCAGCCAGTGGAGGAGCACGCCCGGCCAGATGCTCCGGCTGCGGAGGGCGATGAAGCAGAGCACGAGGCCCGCGATCATCGCCGACGCCATCTCCAGCTCCGGCTTGCCGTAGTGCATGAGCGTGAAGGGGATGGTCGAGATCAGCACCGAGCGATGGAAGAAGTCCTTCTGGAAGGCGAAGAGCATGAAGCCGCGGAAGAAGAACTCCCACGCGATCCACTTGAAGAGGTAGAGCCCCTCGAACAGCAGGTAGAGCTCCAGCGAATTCTCCGCCTCGGACAGGCGCGGGTAGACGCGCTCGAACGCGGGCAGGTCGTGCACCAGCCACACGAGGGGCACCATCACCGCCCAGAGCCCGAGCACGACGAGCAGCTCGGGCCCGGCGTTGCGGATCCCGAAGCCGAGGTCGATCGGCGTCCAGCGCTCACCGACCCAGCAGAGGATCAGGGGCGCGATCATCAACAGCACGATCGCCGACGCGTGGGACCAGAGGTGCTGATGGAGCGCCTCGACCTGCTCGCCGAGGAGCGCCTGGCTGCCCTCCAGGAACCAGGTCGGCGCCTCGTACTGTCCGCCGTGGTGGTGGTAGAGGACCATCAGCCACGTCGCGGCCGCGGTGAGATAGAGCGGCCGCCATCCCATGCCGGGGAAGAGGCGATCCAGCAGGCTCTCGACACGCGCGCGCACGGCGGCCGAGCCTACACCGTCCGTGACGACGCGGAACGGCGCGTGTCGATTCTTCACGCGAGCCCGCGCCCCGGACCGGACGGCGGGGCTGGCACGCGCGATGCTGTCACCACGCCCATGCGTCGTCTTCCCCTCGCCTTCGCCTTGCTCGCCGCCGGCTGCTGGGAGAGCCACGCGCTGCCGGCGCCTCCGAGTGACGGGGGCGGCTGCCTCGGAGCCCCCGGGCAATGCGCGCGGGCCGAGGGCTGCGAGGCGTGGACGACCCGGGCGCCGGACTGCGTCGACGGTGAGTGGCGCTGCGCCGAGGGCGAGCGCTGGCTGTCGGACTTCCCCGCGCCGGTCCCCGACGGCGCGGTCTGCCTGCCGCACCGCGCGGCCTCGATCGCGTCGGTGGGCGGCTTCACCGCGGCGGTCCCGGTCGGCGACGCGTGCGGATGGATCGCCCAGTTCCCGGTGACCGCCGACGGACGCGCGCCCACCCTCGGCCTCGCGGTCCCGGACGCGCCGGGCTTCGGCGCCTGTCCCTCGGGCACCTGGCGGGACCTCGACACCGATCCCGAGCCGGACGGCGCCTTCCTCTCGGTGCTCGACGCGGCCCGGCTGGGCGACGACACCTGGGTGAGCCTGCGCCGCTATCGCTGGGATGCCGACGCCGGCTGGCCGGGGCTGCGCGTGGTGGGGAGCGGCTTCGCGCGCTGGGCGCCCGAGCCCGCGCGGCTCGGGGGCGTCGCGCTCCCCTTCGGCGCCGCGGAGGACGCGGGCGACACCCTCGCGCGCGGCCGGGACGGACGCCTCTACACCCTCGCGTGCGAGGGCCCGACGGAGCTCTTCCACGAGGACTGCCGGCTCGGCCGGCTCGAGGGGGACGACCCGACCTTACGCGCGGGCTGGCGCTTCGTCGGCGCGCGCGGGGCGTACGGCGACTGGGACGACGCGGAGACGGTGTTCCTCTCCGGCCCCGAGCGCTCCTCCCTCCGCTGGATCCCGGGCCTCGCGCGCTACGTGCACGTCTACGCGCCCGGCTTCGGCGACGCGATCCGGATCCGCACCGCGGAGGCGCCCGAGGGGCCCTGGACGAACGCCCGCGAGCTCGTGCGCTGCGACCTGCCCGCGGACGACGAGGAGGCGTTCTGCGGCTCCCCGGTGATCCGCCTCGAGCGCATGGATCCGCGCCGCCCCGCGCAGCTCGCGATCACCTACGACGTCTCGACCCTCGCGCCGGATCGTGAGGCCCGCGTCGCCGCCGACCCCGAGGCCTACTGGCCGCGGCTGGTCTTCGTCACCCCCTGAGGCTGCCCGGTCCACGGCGCCGGTCGACGGCTGCGGTCAATTGTCGCAGGCCCTTCTCGCCGGGCGCCTCCGGACGCTAACCCCCCGCGTGCCCTGGTCCCTCGCCACCCGCGCCGGCCTCGCGCTGTCGCTCGCCGTCGCCCTCGCGCCCGCGCCGGCGTCGGCCTGCGTGACCTGCGGGGCGGGCGACCCGACGCTCACGGTGATGGGGGCCGAGCCGCCGCTCGCCGGGCGGGTGCGGGTCTCGCTCGGAGTCTCGGCGCTCTGGGACCGGGTGGGCGACGTCTCGCTCGCGGAGGGGCGCACCGATCTCGCGCTGAGCGTGGCCCCGACCGACTGGCTGACCCTCTCCGCCTCGACGCCGCTGGTGCTGCGCGCGGTGTCCGAGGGCCCGCACGGCCGCTTCCTCACCGTCGGCCCCGGGGACACCGAGGTCCGCGCCCGGGTGGTCTGGCTGCGCGACCGCGCCTGGGCCCCGAGCCACGTCTTCGGCCCCACGCTCGGCGTGCGCGCGCCGACCTCCCTCGACCACGCCGACGGGCAGGGCCTGCTCCCGGTGGACGCCCAGAGCGGCTCGGGCGCGTTCGCCGCGATGCCCGGGCTCCAGTACGCGTGGCTGGTCGATCCCTGGTCGGTCTTCGTGTCGGCGACCGTGACCCTGCCCTTCGCCGGGCGCTACGCCGACACGCCTGGCCCGTCCTTCGCCACCACCACCGCGGCGCAGTACCGGTTCGACCGGGCGCTCACCGTGCGCGCGGCGGTGGACACGCGCCTCGACGCCCCGGCGACCCTCGCCGGCCGCACCGACCCGCGCTCCGATCACTTCTCGCTCTTCGTGTCGCCCGAGCTGCTCTGGTCGCCCGCGGGAGACTGGATCCTCCAGCTCGGCGTGCGTGTGCCCGTGCTCCAGGTGACCGAGCAGGGCCGCGAGGAGGGCTGGACGGTGCGCGCCGCCCTCACCGTCGACGCGGAGCTGTGACTGCGACGATCGGCCGCATTGGCGCGCGACGGCGGCGACCGTATGTCCCCGGCGTGCGCGCGACCGTGCTCGGGCTGATCCTCTCCGCCGCGATGGCCATGACGCCGTCGTGTGTGCTCGTGGCCGAGCGCGCCGGCGCGGTCGAGCTGACGCTCTCGGTGCCCACCGCCTCCGGTCTCAGCGCCGACGGGCGACCGCTCACCGTCGACGCGCTGGAGCTCGGCGTCGCGGACGCCTGGCTCGAGCCCTGCGCCGCCCGGGCGTCGCTCTCGCTGATCGGGCGCGCGTACGCGCTCCACCCCGACGCCGGCGGCAACTCGCTCGGCGGGCCGCGCGTCGTCTCCCTGGTCGACGGCGAGCCGATCGGCGCCCTCTCTCCGCCCCCCGGGCGATGGTGCGCGCTGCTCGTGGCGGTGGCGCCGCACGACGCGCTCGACGGCTGGACGCTCCACGCCGAGGGCGACCTCGACGGCCGCCGCTTCGACGGCGAGGGCTACGCGATGCAGGTCTGGCGGCTCCCGCTGGCCGCCCCGCTCGAGCTCTCGGAGGGCGCGCCCCCGGTCGCGCTCGAGGTGGCGGTCGATCTGCCGCGCGCCCTCGCGGACGTGCCCGCCCGCCCCGCGGACGACGTGGCCCAGGCGCTCCTGCTCGCGCTCGAGCCCGCCGCGCGCGTCCGCGCCCTCGACGAGTAGGATGCGGGCGTGGCCGCCGCCTACGCGCACTTCGGGCTCACCTGGCTCGTCCGCCTCCGCTGGCTGACGCTCGCCGCCCAGGGCCTCGCGGTCGCCACCGCGGCCACCGGCCCCGAGCCCGTGCCGCTCGGCGCGCCCCTCGGGCTGCTCGCGGCGGTCGCGCTCTCGAACCTGATCTTCGCCGTCGGTCGCGCGGCCCCGCCGGTGGGCGCCGTGCTGGTGGTCGACGTGCTCGTGCTCACCGCCCTGCTGCACCTGACCGGCGGGCCGATGAACCCCTTCACCGCGCTCTACTTCGTCTTCATCACCATGGCGGCGGTGCTGCTCGGGACCCGCTGGGTGGTGGCCCTGCTCGCGTGCGCGGTCGCGGGCTACGCGGCGCTCTTCGCGGTGGACGACCCGGTGGCCCACCACGCCCACGATTTCCGCACGCACCTCCGCGGCATGTGGATCGCGTTCGGCGTGGTCGCGGCGCTGCTCGCCTTGTTCCTCACCCGGCTCACGCGCGCCCTGGCGGCGCGGGAGAACGAGCTCGCCCGGGAGCGCGACCGGGCCGCCCGGAGCGCGCAGGTCGCCGCGCTCACCGGGCTCGCCGCCGGCGCCGCGCACGAGCTCGGGACGCCGATCAACACGATGGTGCTCGCCGCGGGGGAGCTCGAGCGGGCGCTCGCCGAGCGGGCGCTGCCCGAGGCGATCCTCGAGGACGCGCGGCTGATCCGCGACGAGGGGCGTCGCTGCCGGGCGGTGCTCGACGGCCTCAGCGAGGCGAGCGGGGAGGCGCGCGGCGAGGGCTTCGCCGAGACGCGGCTCGGCGACATCGTCGAGGCGGCGCTCGCGCCCCTGGATCGCGCGCGGGTGCGGGTGTCCGGCGACCTCGACGCCACCGCCGAGCTCCCGGTCGCGGCGCTCTCCACCGCGCTCCGCAACCTGACGCGCAACGCCCTCGAGGCCAGCACCGACCCGGTGGCGCTCGAGGTGCACGCGGGGGCCGAGGAGATCGCGCTCCAGGTCGTCGATCGCGGCGAGGGCATGTCGCCCGAGGTGGCCGCGCGGGCGGTCGAGCCCTTCTTCACCACCAAGCCCGCCGGCGCCGGCATGGGCCTCGGGCTCTTCCTCGTGCAGGCGTTGGCCGAGCAGCTCGAGGGCGCGCTCGAGATCGACTCCAGGCCCGGCGCGGGCACGACGATGACGCTGCGGGTCCCGCGCGCGCCTGATAGACGGAGAGAGACATGAAGCCCACGATCCTCCTGGTCGACGACGACGAGCGCTTCCGGCGCATGCTCGCGCGGGCGCTGGAGTCGCGGGGCTGGGAGGTCACGGCGGTCGCCTCGGGCGAGGAGGCGCTCGCGCACGCCCGCGAGGACAGCCCCGAGCACGCGCTCGTCGACCTGCGCATGCCGGGCATGAGCGGGCTCGACGTGGTCGACGGCCTGCTCGGCATCGATCCCGCGACGAACATCGTGCTCCTCACCGGCTACGGGAGCATCGCGACCGCGGTCGAGGCGGTGCGTCGCGGCGCGACCGACTACCTCACGAAGCCGGCCGAGGTCGACGAGATCCTGCGCGCCTTCCAGAAGAAGGCGGGCGAGCCGGTCGAGCCGCCCACCACCGTTCCGTCGCTCGCCCGCGCCGAGTGGGAGCACATCCACCGCGTGCTGACCGACTGCGACGGCAACATCAGCCAGGCGGCGCGCCTCCTCGGCCTCCACCGCCGCACGCTCCAGCGCAAGCTCGCCAAGTACCCGGTCAGCCGTTGAGGCGAGCCGGCGAGGGATCTCTCGCCGAGACGCAGAGGGGTGGCCTCGGGATGGAGCCTGGCCGCCGGCCACTCGGCTGCGCGCTCGGCGGCGGCCGCCGCGGGTGAATTGGGCTCTCGCAAAGCCGCAAAGACGTGGGGGTGGCGGCGGGATGGGGGGGCTCGCCCCGCGCTGGGGTCGGGGCCGAGGGAGCTCACTGCATGGCGACCCAGAGGATCACACCGCCGCCGAGGCCCAAGATCAGGCTGAGCACGCCGACGCCGACCATGATCAGGACGGCGCGGCCCATCGGCTGGGCGCTCGGCTCCTCGGGCGGCGAGATCGCCGGCAGCCGGGGAGGGGGCGCGGGGCGGAAGCCGCTCACGCCGTCGGGCGGGGGCGCGTCCATCGGCGGCGCGGGGAGCGCCTCGACCTGGGTGGAGGGCTCGACCTCGCCGATGGCCGCGAAGCTCATCGCGGTGGGCAGATCCTCCGGCTCGGCCAGCGGATCGACGTAGTTCATCACCGTCTCCGCCTCCTCCTCGCCTTCGACCTCGTCGGCGATGAGCGGGAGGTTCTTGGCCGGCCGGGTCACCGGGCCGGTGAGGGGCTTGGTCAGGCGGCCGGTGACCGCGCGGATGCCGGTGTCGGAGGGAGGCCCGAAGGGAGACGGGGCGGTCGGCGGATCGTCCTGAGGCTCCACCTCGGTGGTCTCGTCCTCGAAGGTGCTCTCGTCGAACGGCGAGAGCGAGGCCGGGAGGCTCACGGGCTCCGCCCGGGTGGGCGCCGCGTCCTCCTCGTCCTCGGCCTCGTCGGGGATGAATCCGTCGATGGAGTCGCTCATCACGTTCGCGGGTCGTTCACTCGACCCATGAACAGGATGCTCCCGGTTTGCGTGTCGCGGATCAAGAACAGGAAGGGGTGGTCGGCGGTGAAGCGCGGCGGCTCGGGCGGCGCCGCGGCCGCGCCACGGACCCGCATCACCACCGCGGTCGCGGCCGCCGCCTCGGTGCCGGACTCGTTCACGTCGATGAACGCGCGGTGGTACGCGTCGTCGATGTAGAGCTGGTCGTCGGCGCTCGCCGGGTTGCTCATCGCGGAGAAGTCCGCCGCCGGCGTGAACGGCAGCGGCATGCCCATCTCGATCAGGGTCGGCTTCATCGCGATCGGCGCGTCCATCTCGATGCGGAAGCGCGGCAGGGTCACCTGCACCTGCTGCTCGGGCAGGCCGGTCGTCCACGCCTCGAGCTGCGCGGCGGTCAGGCCCTCCTCGACCGCGCCGAGCCCGTCGCGCGCCTCGGGCAGCACCACGACCATCGCCAGGTCGCCGCCCGCGTAGGGCATCTCGAGGAGCGCGACGCCGTCCCGCTCGGCGTAGCCGAGGGTGTGGGTCATGTGCATCATCGGCACCGCGACCCCGTCCCCGCCGTCCACGTGGAAGGGCTCGTCGCGGGTCTGATCCTCGTCGAACTGGGTCGCCCAGTTGCCGAGGAAGTAGACGGCGTTCGTCAGCACCAGCCGGCTGAGCTCGTCGATGGAGCCCTCCGGCAGCAGCTCGTCGATCCGGTCGTTCGTCTGCCCCGCCACCCACTCGTTGATGTGGACCCGCGCCGCGTCGGGCGGGGTGAAGGAGAGGAGCTCGACCGGGGCCTGGTAGCGATCGCGGGTGAGGGTCACGAAGTCGGGCTGCAGATCCATGCCCGCCTTGGCGAAGAGCCGGTTGGCGACCCGCAGCTCGTAGGTGTCGCGGTCCTGATCGTTCCAGCGCGCCAGCTGCGCCTGGGCCGCGGCGTGCAGCGCGTCGGCGTCGCCGCCGAAGTGGAAGACGCGCGACATCTGCTCGGCGGTCTCGCCGCGCGCGCCGGCCCAGGTCATCGCGAAGGCGATGTCGATGCTGCCCGGGCTCATCACCAGGTTGCCCTCGCGCTCGCGGAGGCGCTGGTAGAAGTCCACGCCGAACTGGCGGGTCGAGGCGGCGAAGGCGGCGCTGGCGGCGTCGGTCACGGCGGGCTCCTGGGGCGGCGCCTCGGGCTCCGGCGCCGCGGTCGGCTCCTCCGCGGGCGCGGCGGGAGGCTCGGTGGACTCCGCGCTCTGCGAGCCGCAGGCGCCGAGGAGGAGGGCGAGAGCGAGGGTGGTGGGGCGCAAGGGTCTCTCCATGGTCGCGAGACTACGGGGGCGGGCCGCCCGTGGGAACCCACCGTGCAGAGCCGCGTGTAGCGGTCTGCACGGTCGGGCGGGAGGGGCCGCGAATCCGGGGCCCGGCGGCCCTGGCATCATCGCTGCTGTCTCCGGTGCGACATGCGCACGGCGACCTTCCTTGGAGCGCTCCTGTCGCTCGCCCTCCCGGAGCCCGCGGCCGCCCAGGACGGCGGCCTCCGGGGCGTGATCCACGAGCGGCTGGTGTTGCTGCTCAACCCGATGGGGGCCGAGCACGAGCTCCGGGCTGGCGTGCGGGCGCGCCTCGGCGATCCGGACGCGCTCCTCTTCACCGGCGCCCACGCCGAGGCGGGCGGCGTCTCGCAGGTCTCGCCGGTCTACGCCATTCACGGCGGCTACCTGCAGGTCTCTCCGCTCGCCTTCCTGGTGCTGCGGGCCGAGATGACCGGGACGCTGATGTGGCCCATCGGCATGGACGGCGCGGGCTACTACCCGCTCGGCGGCTACGGCGCCGACGTGCGCTCCGAGCAGCTGCCCGGGCACGCGGGGGAGGGGGCGGGCGGCTGGAACCTCACGCTCGCGGCCACGCTCAAGGGCCTCGTCCCGCTGGGCCCCGCGCGGCTCCTGATCTGGAACCAGACCCAGCTCAGCCACGTCACCCTCGGCGAGGCCTCGCACTTCTACAGCCTGAAGCACGACCTGATCCTGGCGGGGCGCGACTGGGTGCTCGAAAACGACGCCCTGCTCCTGGCCGAGGTCTCGCTCTCCGAGAGCGTCGCGCTCCGCTTCGGCGCCTACGACAACCTCCGCCACGTGCCGGCGTCGGGCTACGTGGGCCACCAGGTCGGCCCGATCGTGATGCTCGCCTTCGAGCGACCGGCCGACGCGGTCACGAGCCTCGGCCTCTTCGTCCGCGGCGGCTGGTACACGCACCACGTCGTGCGCCGGGACGAGGTGACCACCCTCGGCGGCGTGCAGGTGACCTACGACCTCGGGAGGCTCCGATGACCGTGCCCCGCTCGGCCCGGCTCGCCTTCGGCGCCTCGGGGCTCGCTCAGAACGTCGTCGGCACCTGCCTCGGAGTCCACCTCTTCGTGTTCTACACCGACGTGGTCGGCCTCTCGCCGCTCTGGGTCAGCGGCGGGCTCTTCGTGGCGACGCTCTGGGACGCGGTGAGCGACGTCTGGATGGGACGGATCTCCGATCGCACGCGCTGGCGCGCCGGTCGGCGCCGGCCGTTCATCCTCCTGGGCGCGCTCCCCGTGGCCGTCGGGGTCACCCTCCTGCTCGCGCCGCCGCGGGGGCTCGAGGGGGACCTGCTCGGGCTGTGGTTCGTGGGCGCGCTGCTCTTCCTCTTCACCGCCAAGACGGTCACGCAGGTGCCGGCGCTCGGGCTCCTGCCCGAGATGGCGCGCGGCGCCCGGGAGCGCGTCCACCTCGCCGCCGCCCGCGAGCAGCTGGGCAACGTTGGCGACCTGATCGGCCTCCTCCTGCCGCCCGCCCTGATGGTCGCGGCCGGCTTCGACGGAGAGCGCGAGCTGGCCCGCGACGCGTTCGCCCACGCCGGCGTGATCATCGGCGCCCTCGCGCTCGTGGCGCTGCTGCTGACCCACCGCGGCACCTACGAGGACCCGGCGGCGATCCCGGCCTCGAGCTCGCTCGGGGAGGCCCTGGTCGCGCTCCGCCGCAACGCGCCGTTCCGGGTGCTGCTCGGGGCGAGCTGCCTCGCGGCGCTCGGGCTCGCGTTCGTGCAGGCGATGTTCCTGTACGTGCTGCGGCACGTGATGCACGAGACCGATCCCGCGATCCACATGGCGGCCTTCGCGGTGAACGCGCTCGCGGCGATCTGCAGCTACCCGGCCTGGACCCGGCTCGCGGCGCGGCGCGGGAAGCCCACCGCGTTCCGGCTCGGCCTCGGTCTCAGCGCGGTCGCCTTCGTGAGCGTCTTCTTCGTCGGCCCGGGTCAGCGCTGGGCGCTCTTCGGCGTGATGGTGTTCAGCGGCGCGGCGAACGTGGGCTTCTGGACCCTGATGCACGCCCTGAGCGCCGACGTGGTCGACCTCGACGAGCTGGCCCACGGCGAGCGTCGCGAGGGGCTCTTCGCCGGCTTCTCGGCGCTCCTGCGCAAGTGCGCCTTCGCGGCCGCCGCCGGTGGGGTGGGGCTCGGCCTCGCGCTGATCGGCTACGAGGAGCGGGTCGCCCCCGGCCCGGAGACGGTCCTCGGCCTGAAGCTGCTCTTCGCCGGGCCGCCGACCGCCCTCGTGCTCGCCGCGTGGCTCGTCTTCCGCCGCTATCCGCTGACCCGGGAGGCGTGCTCCGAGCTCCGGCGGCGGCTCCGACGGGCGAGGAGATCCGGGCCGATGCGGCACACCGTGGCACGGGAGCGGCTCGCGAGTTGACGGAAACGCGCCTGGCCGGCCACGACGGTGCAGCGCACGGGTCTTGCTAGCCCACCCTTGCTACAGTCACCCGCGCTGCACCAGCGAAGAGCCAGGAGCGACATGAACGCGACGCGACACCTCGGGATCCTCATGACCGCGCTGCTGGCGGTGGCCTGCGGGTCCAAGAGCCCGCTGCTGGTCCCCGAGCCGGTGGAGGACGCCGGCGTGGTCACCGACGCCGGCATCGACAGCGGCGTCGACTCCGGGACCGACGCGGGCCCGATGCCGGACGAGTGCATCGAGCTGCCGTTCATGGATCCGCCCTCCGAGCTGCGGGTGTCCTTCGTCGCCCAGATCCAGAGCGCCGAGATCTTCTTCCTGGTCGACGTGACCGGGAGCATGAGCGACGAGATCATGCAGATCCGCGAGAACCTCCGGACGGTGATCGTGCCGGGCCTCGCGGACTCCATCCCCGACATCCGGATCGGCGTCGGCCACTTCGCCGACTTCCCCGAGCCCGGGCTCGGCTACGGCGCGGACGGCGACGAGGTCTTCCGCCTCCTGCAGGCCCAGACCAACGACCTCGAGCGCGTACAGATCGCCGTCGACGACCTCCCGCTGCAGAGTGGCAGCGACACCCCCGAGTCGATGGTCGAGGCGCTCTATCAGGTCGCGACCGGGGACGGCATCGGCGAGTACGTGCGGGCCCGCTCCTGCGCGGCCGGCCTCGTCGGCTACCCGTGCTTCCGCGAGGGAGAGCCGCCGATCATCCTCGCCTTCACCGACGCGCCGAGCCACAACGGCCCCGGCGGCGACGAGCCCTACAGCGGCATCTTCCCGCGGCCCCACACCTACGACGAGACCGTCGCGGCGCTGCGCGGCATCGGCGCCAAGGTGCTCGGCCTGAACTCCGGCGACTTCGGGGAGACCGGCCGCGCCCACCTCACCGCGCTCGCCCGCGACACCGGCGCCGTCCGCCCCGACGGCACGCCGCTCGTCTTCGACATCGGCGGCGACGGCCGCGAGCTCGGCGCGTCGGTCATCGAGGCGGTGCGCATCCTCGTCGAGGAGGTGCCGATCGACGTCGACGTGGTGCTCGAGGACTTCCCGGGTGACGAGGTCGACGCGACCTCCTTCGTGCAGGAGATCATCGCGTTCGAGGCGCGCCCCGCCGACGGCGCCATCCCGCGCGGCGATCGCTTCGACGAGGTCCGCCCCGGCACCCGCGTCGAGTTCCGCATCCTGCTCGCCAACGACCGCATCCCGCAGACGGACGTCGCCCAGAGCTTCTTCCTCAACGTCGCCCTCCGGGGCGACGGCGTGAACACCCTCCGCGAGACGGTCGTGCAGATCGCCATCCCGCCCCGCGGCGGCGGCGTCGTCTGCCCGTAGGGAGTGTATTCAAGGGGACGGGCCGAAGGCCCAGTCCCTTCGTGCACGTGCACGTCCTCGTGCACGTGCAACGTACCCGTGAACGTCCTCGTTCTCGGGAGCGCGGATCAGGCGTGAGGTCCACTAATCTCGAACGAGGTGTGGTCGAAGCTCTTCGATAGGGCGTTTGCTTCGACTTCGCGACGACCAGTGGGCGCGTATCGAATCGTTGCTACCTCCCGAGCGCCAGACGGTGGCCGGCCAGCCAAGCCCCACCGACGAGGGCTTCCTCATCGACGATGCTCTTGATCGTGCGACGAGGACGTCAACCGATACGTGCACGTGCACGAGGACGTGTACGAGGACGTGTACGCGGCCCGGCTTCGCCGGGCTTTGAGAACACTGCCTAGCGCGCTCAGCCGCCCTTCAGCTGGGCGCGCAGCTTCGACACCGCGGCCTCGAGGCCTGCGGGGTCGAGGCCGGGCATTCGGTCTCTCAGCCATGCGGCGCCTTCGCCCACCGTCGAGAGGATCTGGTGAGGCACCGGATCGCGCGAGAACATCATGATGCCGGTCATCACCGCACGAACCGCGGCCGACCTGAAGCCCTCGCCTTCGCGCACGAGCGCGACGCCCACTCCCTTCCCCAGCTCGCTGGGCAGCTGGGAGAGGTGTTGTCGCGCCTCGGCCGAGGGCAGCGAGGCGTGCTCGGCCACGACGACCAGGGATCCCGTCGCCGCGTGACCGCGGCCGGCGAGGCTCTTCGCTGCGGCTAGCGCGCCTACTGCACCCTCGTCGGGCGTCCCGTCCTCCCACAGCTGGATGAGCACGGGGCCGTGGAGCCCGAGGGCGTACCCGGCTCCCATGTCGATCACTTCCAAGTCGGGCATCTGCGCCTCACGATTCCTGCACCACGACCCCCGAGGCTCTCGGACTTTTCACGTCAAATCAAGTCTCGATCGAAGCCGGACGGGATCCTGCCCGATGAGCTCGAGAGGTGGCGAACAACGGCGGCCACCGGCGCACCCTCCACGTCGACCGGCCCGAGACGACGGCAGGCGACGAGCGAAGCGAGGTCGCCGCACGCGCCACTCGAGTCGTTCGATCCCGCGGCAGCGGGCGGCCAGCGAGCGCGCAGCGAGAGCGCGAGCCGCAGGGCCCCCAGCGCCCCGTCGCTGGGGTCGCGGCGCGAGCGCGAAGCGCGAGGCGCCGACGGAGTCGGGAGGGGGGCCCCATTGGCGCTTTGCCCAATGGGGGGAGGGTTTGCCCCAAACCCTCC
>JAYZQJ010000045.1:0-27906 GCA_036149055.1 Myxococcota bacterium
CGCGCAACACGTCCTCCACCACCCTCGCGAGTTTCTGCTCCAGGGAGTCTGTCGTCGTCGCCATGGACGCCGAATCTCACGACCAGACCACCTCTCAAAGTACCGGCCTGAACGGTTACCATCCCGCCGCCACCCAGCCCCTTTGCGCCTTTGCGCCTTTGCGCCTTTGCGAGAGCCAATTTGCCCCCGCAGCATCCGCCACCAAACGCACGACCAGGTGGCCGGCGGCCAGCCTTCATCCCGAGGCCACCCCACTGGGTCTCTGCGAGAACCCAGCTGTCGCCGAACGAGCTAGCTCAGGGCGGCGAGGACGCCGTCATGGAAGGCGGGGCGGAAGCCGGCGATCTTCTCGTTCGCGCGGCTGGGGCAGACGCGGTTGGTCAGGAGCACGACCACCACGTCGAGCTCGGGGTCGCACCAGATCGACGTGCCGGTGAAGCCGAGCTGGCCGAAGCTCGCCACCGTCATGCGGCGGCCGCACGCGGGGCGGTCGCCCGCCTTGACCTGCCAGCCGGCGCGGAGCGCGCCCGGGCCCTCGGCGAGCGCCTCGTCGAGCAGGGAGCGCGGGAGGAAGTCGCTGCGGCCGCGGAGGACGTCGACCACCGCGCGGCCGAAGAGCGCCACCGCGTGGGCGGTGCCGAACAGGCCCGCGTGGCCGCCGACCCCGCCGAGGGCGACCGCGTTCTCGTCGTGCACCTGGCCGCGGACCAGGCGGCCCCGCCACTCGCAGCGCTCGGTCGGCGCCGACTCGCGGGCCTGGGCGGCGCGCTTCTCGGTCGGCAGCGCGCCGGGGAAGCCCAGCTGCGCCGAGAGGCCGAGGGGCGAGAGCACCCACGCGTCGACCACCCGGTCGAGGGGCTGACCCACCGCCCGCGCGATCGCCTCGCCCGCGATCAGGTAGCCGAGATCGCTCGGCGCCTCGGGCTCGCCCGGCTCGAGGGGGCGCCGCGCCGCCTCGCTCACCAGCCAGCGGCGCGCGGCCGCGCTGCCGATCTCGTGCGGCACGTCCAGGTAGAGGCCGCCCCAGCGGGCGAGGCCGCCGCGGTGCCCGAGCAGCTGCCGCAGGGTCACCCCGTCGAGCACCCCGCCGCGCACGTCGCCGACCAGCTGCTCCACCGGCGCGTCGAGCTCGAGCTCCCCGGCCGCCGCGAGCCGGAGCGCGGCCACCGCGACCACCGACTGGGTGAGCGCGCCGAGGTCGTAGCGGGTGGCCTCGCGGACCTTCTCCGGGCTGCGCTGGGGCATGGCCGGCTCCAGGGTCCCGGCGCAGGCCTCGACGAGCTCCTCGGCCCCTCCGCCGTCCCGCCAGGACACGCAGGCGACCCCGCCGGGGAAGACGCGGCCGCTGACCCCCGCCGCCAGAAGCCTGCGGGCCTCGGCCCGGACACGGTCTCGGGGCTCTCCACCCACGATCCTTGTCTATCGAAAAAGGTACACGCAGGTCCACGAGAAACGGTCATGGCGGTTCGAACGGCGTCCGGCGCCGACGCTGCTATCACTCGCGGCCATGGACCTCCAGGCCGCCGCCGACGTGACGCTCCTGCCCCGCCTGACCGAAGGAGGCCCGGCCTTCGAGGGGCGCATCCGCGAGCGCCCGGAGGACTTCCGGGTGGTCGAGGTGCCCGCCTACCTGCCGTCCGGAGAGGGAGATCACCTCTTCGTCCGCTTCGAGAAGTCCGGGCTCGACACCCCCGAGGCGGTGAAGCGGCTCGCGGCGGCGCTCGAGGTCGACCCGCGGCAGGCCGGCTGGGCGGGGCTGAAGGATCGCCACGCGATCACCGAGCAGTGGGCGAGCTTCCTCTTCGCCGACCCGGCCAAGCTCGAGGGCCTGGAGCTCGAGGGGATCCGCGTCCTCGAGGCGAAGCGGCACGGCAACAAGCTCCGCACCGGCCACCTCGCGGGGAACCGCTTCGCCCTCCGCGTCGCCGGGGTGGACCCCGAGGCGCTGCCCGTGGTCGAGGCCCGCATGGAGCGGCTCGCCCGCGAGGGGGTGCCCCACTACTTCGGCGCCCAGCGCTTCGGGCGGGGCGGCCAGAACCTGACGCTGGCCGGGCGCTGGCTGCTCGAGGGCGGGCGGGCGCCGCGCAAGCCCTTCCACCGGAAGCTGCAGGTCTCGGCGCTCCAGTCGGCGATGTTCAACGCCCTCCTCGCCGCGCGCCTCCGGGACGGGCTCTTCGCGGCCGCGGTCGACGGCGACCTCATGCAGAAGGAGGAGACCGGCGGCATGTTCGTGAGCCACGACGAGGCCGACGACGCGCGGGTGAAGGCCTTCGAGATCAGCCCCACCGGCCCGATGTTCGGCGCCAAGATGCGCTGGCCCGAGACCGACGCGCGCGCCCGCGAGGAGGCCACCCTCGCCGCCTTCGGCCTCGACCCCGAGGCGCTCGGCCGCTTCAAGAAGGTCGGCCCGGGCACCCGCCGCCCCTACCGCGTGCGCCCCACCGAGCCCGAGGTCCGGGCCGCCGACGACGGCCTGCACCTCGCGTTCGGCCTGCCGAGCGGCGCCTACGCGACGGTGGTGCTCCGGGAGCTGCTGCACAGCGACCCCACCTGATCCGGATACCGATTCGCTTGCATCTGCAACGAAACTGCGCCAAGTCGACGGTCGCGTTGCCCCGTCTTCGCCCCACCCCTAGCTTGGCGCGCGCGCGGTCGGAATCGATCGGGCGCGGCGGCAGTTGAGCCGCGCTCCGGGGGGCACGCATCTGTAACGAACGGCGCTCGGCGCCGTCAGAGTCGGAGAGACCGTGGACATTCAGGAACGGCTGACAGCGTTTGCGATGCTCGGCGCCGAGTGGGTCATGTGGCTGCTCGTCGTGCTGTCGGTGGTCGTGCTCGCCATCGTGCTCGAGCGCGCGTACTACCTCATCGCGACCCGCGACGACATCGACGCCCTCAAGAAGTCGCTGCTCGATCGGCTGCGCGGCGGCGACGTCGACGGGGCGATGAAGCGCCTGAAGGCGAGCAAGGCGTTCGAGGCGCGCATCGCGCTCTCGGGGCTCGAGGGCGCCGAGGACGGCGCGGCGAGCGCCGAGGAGAAGATGGCCGGCGAGGCGCGCCTCGCGAAGCTCGCGATGGAGCGGAACCTCGCCTTCGTCGGCACGGTCGGCAACAACGCCCCCTTCGTCGGGCTGCTCGGCACCGTCATCGGCATCATCCGGGCCTTCCACGAGCTCGAGTCGAGCGGCGGACAGGTCTCGAGCGGCCTGATGTCGGAGATCGGCGAGGCGCTCGTCGCCACCGCCATCGGCCTCCTCGTCGCGCTCCCCGCGGTCGCCTTCTTCAACCTCTTCCAGCGCTCCATCCGCGCCCGGCTCGCCCGGGGCGACGCGCTCGGTCACGAGGTGCTGGCGTTCCTCAAGAGCACGGCCATCCCGGCCGGCGGGCCCTTCCGCAGCAAGGCGAAGAAGGGCGAGAAGTCCAAGGCGTCCGACGACGACGCGGACGAGGAGTGAGTCATGGCTGGCGGCGCCAACTTCGACGGTGACGACGACATCATCACCGACATCAACGTCACCCCGTTGGTGGACATCGTCCTGGTGCTGCTGATCATCCTGATGGTCACCGCCAGCTACATCGTCTCCAAGTCGATCCCGATGGATCTGCCCAACGCGGACACCGGCGACGAGAGCCCGCCCCGCACCCTGACCGTCTCGGTCGACGAGGCGGGGCAGCTCTACATCGACGCCGAGGAGATCGAGTGGGCCGACCTCCGCAGCCGGGCCCGCGCCTTCGCCGACAGCGAGAGCGAGCCCCGCGCGGTGATCGCGGCCGACCGCCGGGTCAGCCACGGCGAGTTCATCCGCATCGTGGACACGCTGCGCGGGGCCGGCATCACCCGGTACGCGATCAACGTGAACCCGCAGGACGTCGAGGCGGAGGAGTGAAGGCTCGCCTGGCGGGCCTATCCTGAGAGCCATGCGTACGAGCGCGACGCGACGTCTCCGCGGCGAGCCCTCGACCGCCGCGCCCACCGGGCCCAAGGTGTGAGCGGTGCGGCTCGTCTTCACGCTCGCGATCAGCCTCGTGCTCCACGCCGCGATGGCGTTCGGCATGGTCGTGGTGCTCCCGCTGCTCGACAGCTTCTCGCCGCCCCCTCCCCTGATGGTGGAGATGGTGGTGGACGAGCCGGAGCCGCCGCCCGAGGTCGCGGAGCCCGAGCCGGAGCCCGAGGTCACCGAGCCGGAGCCCGAGCCCGAGATCACCGAGCCGGAGCCGCCGCCCGAGCCCGAGCGGGTCGTGGAGCGCCGCCCGGAGCCGGTGCCCGAGCCCACCCAGGAGCCGCCCCCGCCGAGTGACGAGCCGCCGCCCCCCGCGGAGGAGGCCATCGCCGACTTCACGGGTGAGACCTTGACCAACGATCAGGGCGCCGCCTGGAACAGCGCGGTCGGCAACGGCCAGGTGATGGAGGGGCCCGTCGGGCAGCCCAACGCCGCGGTCACCGGCCGGCGCCGCGAGGGCGCGCGCGGCGGGGCGATCGGCGGCACCGGGGACGGAGAGCCCGGCCCCCGCACCGTCGCGGTGGGGAACCTGAGCCGACCGCCGGGCTCCCCGAGCGATCTGGTCAGCATTCTCCGGCGAAACTACCCGACTCGAGCGCGCGATCTCGGGCTCGAGGGCCGCGCGTACGTGCGGCTCCGGGTCAGGTCGGACGGCCGGGTCCAGGTGCTCTCCGTGCTCAGCGAAGCGCACGACGGGATGGGCGAAGCTTGCCGCCGGTCCATCCGCGCGGCCGGTCGGTGGGATCCCCCTCTCGATCGCAACGGCGAGCCGGTCGACACGATCGTCCGCTTCTTCTGCAACTTCACCATCGACTTCTGAGCTGACCCCCGCCCGTGGGCAGAACCCCGACGTAACAATCCGTTGCCACGGAACGGTCGATCGACGATGATGGTCGCATGCGTGCGCCTCGCCGGTGGTCAGGGTGGGTGTGCGCGGCGCTCCTCGGGCTGAGCCTCACGCCCGCCGCCGCGCTCGCCCAGGACGAAGTCCCCCTCGGGGAATTCAACGTCATGCGCTTCTCGCCCGCCCCCGGGCCCATGAACTACTTCATGGTCGAGGGCGCGCGGACGCCGGGGCACGTGCAGGGCTCGGCCGGGCTCGTGCTCGACTACGCGCACCAGCCGTTCGTGCTCTACAACGCGCGCTGCGCGCCCGACGGCACCGACTGCGAGGTCGACGGCGAGCGGGCCGCCCTCGTCGAGTACGTCGCGGCCGCCCACATCACCGGCACCTTCACCCTCTTCGACCGGCTGCAGCTCGGCGTGGTCGCGCCGCTCGTCCTGACGAGCGGGCAGGCCTTCGAGTACTCCACCTCCGACGGCTCGCTCGTCGGCCTGACCGGGGGCGACGCCTTCGCGCTGGCCGACCCGCGCTTCCACGTGAAGGGCCGCATCTTCACCGACGCGGACAGCGGCTTCTCGCTCGGCGCGAGCGCCTACGTGACCTTCCCGACCGGCCAGGCGATCGCGGCCGAGCGCTACGTCGGCGACGCGCTGCCCACCTTCGGCGGCCACGTCATCGCGGAGATCGTGACGAGCGGCTTCCACGCCTCGCTCAACGCCGGCGGGATGTGGCGCGAGGAGGCCACCCTCTTCTCCACCACCGTCGGTCCGCAGATCACCTACGGCGCGGGCGTCGGCTACGACATCACCACCCTGGTGGGCGTCTTCGGCGAGGTGACCGGCGCCTCCACCTTCAGCGGCCAGATCGACGAGCACTGGCTCGAGTACCGGGTCGGCGGCCGCCTCCGCGTCTCCGACTTCGACATCTCGCTCGCCGGCGGCGGCGGCATGCCCGGCCTCGCCGGCGTGGGCACGCCGCTCTTCCGCGTCATCGCCGGCGTCCAGTGGGCGCCGATCCACCTCGACACCGACGGCGACGGGGTCGAGGACGCGTCCGACGCCTGCCCGAGCGAGGCCGAGGACACGGACGGCTGGGAAGACGAGGACGGCTGCCCCGAGGCCGACAACGACGGCGACGGCCGCGACGACGGCGACGATCCCTGCCCCGACGAGGCCGAGGACATGGACGGCTTCGAGGACGAGGACGGCTGCCCCGACACCGACAACGACAGCGACGGCATCCACGACGGCTACGACTCCTGCCCCGACCAGGCCGAGGACATGGACGGGGACCGGGACGAGGACGGCTGTCCGGACGACGACACCGACCGCGACGGCATCGAAGACGCCCAGGACCAGTGCCCCGAGGAGGCCGAGGACTTCGACGGCTTCGGCGACGAGGACGGCTGCCCGGAGACGGACTTCGACGAGGACGGCGTGCCCGACGACGTCGACCAGTGCCCCGACCAGCCGGAGGACCTCGACGAGTTCGAGGACGAGGACGGCTGCCCCGAGGAGGCCGGCCCGCCGGCCGCCGAGCCCGAGCGCCGCGGTCGACGCCGACGCGGACGCTGACGCTTTCTTGACCGGCCGCCTGGGTCCACCGCAGATGGGCCCATGCGCCGCCTCCTCCCCCTCGCGCTCGCGTTGATCGTCCTCCCGGCCTGTCGGCCCGAGAAGCTCGCCGGTGAGTCGGTGGGGCAGTTCCGGGTGGAGGGCGAGCTGATCGAGAGCACCTGCGGCGCCGGCCACGCGGTCCCGCAGACGCTGCTCTTCCACGTGGAGCTGCGCGACGAGCCGGGGCCGGTCGGCTACTGGAAGCTCGCCGACGGGCCGATCGCCAACGGGACGGTCGAAGCGGGCGCGTTCCGCTTCGAGGGCTCGACCGAGCACGTCGGCCTGGAGCGGACGGACGCGCACCCCGGCTGCACCCTGATCCGCCGCGAGGTGATCGCGGGCGAGCTCGTCCAGCCGTCGGCCAGCGGCGACGCCGGCGACGCGCCCGACGGAGGGACCTCCGAGGACGACGCCCGCGACGGCTTCGACGGCACCACGACCGTCACCATCTCCCCGGCGACGGGCAGCGAGTGCTCGGCGCTGCTGTTGCCCCAGGGCGGCGCGTTCCCGGCCCTCCCCTGCGAGCTCTCGTTCGACCTGCGCGGCACCCGGCTCGAAGAGCCGCTCTGGTGATCAGTCGTCGGCCTCTTCGAGGTCGTCGAGATCGTCGAGGTCCTCCGGCTCGAGGATGCGCTCCTCGCTGGCCGCCTCTTCGGAGTGCTGCAGCGTCTCGGCGAGCGCCGCGTTGACGTCGTCGGAGGGATCCTCGGCGGGCGCGGCCCGCGGCGGCTCGTCCTCGGCCTCGGCGGGCGGCTCGCTCGGCGGCGGCGGCGCGTCGCTGGTCACCGTCTTCATGCCCATCGAGGAGCTGCGCCCCGGCGGGGTCGGCGGCCCCTGGTTGGGGCGGCGCTCGGCCAGGATGATCAGCTGCGGCGAGTCGGCGCCGAAGAACACGCCCGGGTGCGCCTCGCGCCCGGTGACCTCGACCACCCGGAAGCCCTGGTGGTGCAGCACCTGCCCGAGCTCGTGCAGCGAGAACAGGCGGATGGAGTAGAGGTTGTCGCGCTGACGCCCGTCGTCGAGGATCACGGTGCGCTTCGTCTCGAGGCGCGACGTGATGTAGTTCATCTGCGTCTCTTCCATCACGACGCAGCCGTCGCCCTCGAACCAGACCAGGTTGGGCTGGGTGCGGATGACGTAGTCGCGGTTGACCACGTCGAGCAGCAGCAGCCCGCGCGGCTTCAGGGCGCGGTAGAGGCGCTCGATGACCTGCTTGTTGGTCTCGTCGTCGAAGTAGCCGAGGGTCGTGCCCCAGCAGAGGACGGCGTCGAAGGCGCCGTCGAAGTTCATCTCCCGCATGTCCGCGTGGAGGAAGTTGATCTTGAAGCCGTGCTCCTGCGCCTCGTCGGCCGCGCGAGAGAGCATCGGCAGCGAGAGATCGAGCCCGACGACGAGGTAGCCGCGCCGGGTCAGCTCCACCGCGTGCAACCCGAGGCCGCAGCCGACGTCGAGGATCGTCGCGCCCTTGGCGAGGCCGAAGCGCTGCTCGATGAAGTCGCACTGACGCTCGATCGTCTTCGGGTGCGGGATCGGGACGGTGCGCAGGTAGTCGTCGTTGAAGAGGGTCTCGTACCACTTGCGCCGCGGCTTGCGGGCCCGCGCCTTCGCGGCCGCCGCGCCCTTGGGAGGAGCGGCCTCGGGCTTCGCCTCGGCCTTCTCGACCTTCTCCGGCGGCGGCGGAGGCGCCTTCTCGCCCCGCGGCGGAGGCGGCGGCTTCGAGTGGCGCGGCGCGCCTCCCGCGTCCTCTTCGTCCTCGAGCAGCTCGTCGGCGGCCAGCTCCGCCGCCGGCTCCGGGTCGTCGGCGCCTCCGTCGAGGTCGACGTCCAGCTCCTCGACCTCGTCCTCGGGCTCCCCGGGTTCGGAGTCGTCCGGCTCGTCGACGGTGATCTCCGGCTCGTCGACGTCCACCGCCAGCTCGGCCCCCGGCTCGGTCGGCGCCCACGAGGTCACGATCGCCTCGTCGTCCTCCTCCGGCGGCGGCGCCTGGGCGCCGGGCGCGCTCACCACGGCGACCACCCGCTGCACCACCACGCCGACCGACGGCGCCGGCGCCTTCGCGGGCGGCTCCTCCGGGGCGGGGTCCTCCTTCGTCTCCGCGGCGCTCGCCTCGGTGACGGGCTCCTCCACGCGGGTGGGTCCGGCCTCGAACTCGTTCTCCTCGGCCTCGTCCGGCGCCTCGTCCGGAACGGGGTCGAGCTCGACCTCGAGCGAGGGCGCGTCCGAGGCGCTCTCCAGCTCGACCACCGTGCGCGGCTCGTCGAACTCGTCCGGGGCGTCGCCTTCGACCGTCGGAGGCCCCTCCAGCCCGCTGTCGAGCGTGGTCGCCGCGCGCATCGCGGCCTCGTCGTCGTAGACCGGCATCTCGACGGTCATGCCGCCCTCGGGCTCGAGGGCGACCTCCACCGACTCCGCCACCGCCTGCGTCGGGCGCGGCACCTCGTCCACCGGCACCCGCAGCGAGCGACGCCTCCGCCGGCGCTTCGGCTTCTCGGCCTCGTCCGGCTCGCCGCTCATCGGTCGACCTCGAGGTCTCCGAGCCGGCGCCCCATGCGCACGGTCTCGCCCGCCTGCACCGCGAGCGACACCGGGTGGTCCGGGTTGGTGATCACGATCGCGGTGGAGCCGAGGTGGAACATGCCGAGCTCGCCCCCGCGCTCGATCTGGGGCGCGCGCTCCGGGGCGTAGCGCTTGGTGGTCGGGCCGCGACCGACGTTGGTCATCACCGAGTCGTCGAAGCTGAGGCTGATGCGCCCCACCCCGATCGCGCCCACGAGGATGGTGACCACCTCGCCGAGCGTCTCGCTGCGCTGGAACACCGCCACGCGCTCGTTCCGCGCGAAGAGGTTCGGGTAGTTGGAGACGCCGAAGGGGTTCACCGGCAGCAGCGTGCCGCCCACGTGACGGATCGTGTGGACCGGGCCGGCGACCGGCGCGTGGACCCGGTGGTAGTCGCGCGGCGACAGGTACACGACGGCGAAGGCCCCGCCCTCGAAGCGGTCCCCGTCGCGCGGATCCCCGAGCAGCTCGCCGAGCGCGTAGTCGTGCCCCTTCACGTGCACGCGGGCGCCCGGCTCGATCGGCCCGCAGTCCTCGACCCGACCGTCGGCCGGGCTGACCAGGACCTCGTCGCCCCCCTCGATGGGGCGCGACCCGGGGCGCAGCGGCCGGGTGAAGAAGGCGTCGAACGAGTCCCAGCCCTCGGGTGGGATCACGGCCTCGCTCAGGTCGACGTCGTACGCCTTCACGTACACGTCGATCGCCTGACGCAGGAGCGCGCCTCCGGCGTGGGAGGCTGCGGCCGGGAAGGACGCAAGGGAGCCGAGCCCCCGGCTGATGCGCTTTCGGGGCAGCAGGCGGAGCGTTTCGGCGGCGACGCGGGTTGCGAGAGACGGCATGTGCAAGAAGGCACGTTCGGTGCCGCGTCCCACCCGCCTCCGCCACACGGAGTTCGTCCGCGCCGCGAGCGTCGCGGGGGGCGGAGCGGCGTGACCGGATGCTATCCGAGCGCGCTCCGACTCGTCAATGCAATCGGTCGGTTACGCGACTTCCAACCGGGACGGAACGCGAGAGGCCGGCGGGTCTCCCCACCGGCCTCCTGCGTGCCTGGACGGACGATCAGATATCGTACGTCAGCATGAACTCCATCGGCGTCGGGCGGAGACGCATCGGCTCCACCTCGTTCTGCCGCTTGAAGCTGATCCACTCGTGCACGATGTCCTGGGTGAAGACGTCGCCCTGGAGCAGGAACTCGTGGTCCTTCTCGAGCGCGGCGAGCGCGCCGTCGAGCGATCCGGGCACGGTCGGGACGCCCTTCAGCTCCTCGGGGCTGAGGCTGTAGAGGTCCTTGTCGAGGGGATCGCCCGGGTCGATCTTGCGCTTGATGCCGTCGAGGCCCGCCATGAGCATGGCCGCGAACGCGAGGTACGGGTTGCAGCTCGGGTCGGGGAAGCGCGCCTCGAGCCGCTTGGCCTTCGGCGAGTTCGAGTACATCGGGATCCGGATCGACGCCGAGCGGTTCCGGCTGGAGTACGCGAGGTTCACCGGCGCCTCGTAGCCCGGGACGAGCCGGCGGTAGCTGTTGAACGTCGGGTTCGTCAGCGCGCAGATGGCCGGCGCGTGCTCGAGGATGCCGCCGATGTAGTGGAGCGCCATCTCGCTCATGCCCGCGTACTGGTCGCCGGCGAAGAGGGGCTTGCCGTCCTTCCAGATCGACTGGTGGCAGTGCATGCCGCTGCCGTTGTCCGCGTAGAGCGGCTTGGGCATGAACGTGGCGGTCTTGCCGGCCATGCGGGCCGAGTTCTTCACCACGTACTTGAACCACATGAGCTGGTCGGCGATCTCGGTGAGCGAGTCGAACTTCATGTCGATCTCGCACTGACCGGCGGTGGCCACCTCGTGGTGGTGCACCT
Organism: Myxococcota bacterium; assembly: GCA_036149055.1. Taxonomy (GTDB): domain Bacteria; phylum Myxococcota_A; class Polyangia; order Polyangiales; family Sandaracinaceae; genus JAVJQK01. The sequence goes on from JAYZQJ010000045.1 coordinate 10,871, forward strand.
CGACCTCGATGCCGACGCCGGTCAGCAGCTCACAGGTCGTGTTGCGCCAGTCCACCAGGGTGTCGACCGGGGCCACCGGGAAGTAGCCGCCCTTGTGCTTGACCTTGTGGCCGAGGTTCGGCCCCTCGTCGCGGCCGGAGTTCCAGGCGCCCTCGGTCGAGTCGACCTCGAAGAAGCCGCCGTTGTTCGCGACGTCGAAGCGCACGTCGTCGAAGACGAAGAACTCCGCCTCGGGCCCGAAGTACGCGGTGTCGCCGATGCCGGTCTGCTTGAGGTACTGCTCCGCCTTGCGCGCGATGTAGCGCGGGTCGCGGGCGTAGGGCTCACGCGTGATCGGGTCGTGGATGTTGCAGATCACGCAGAGCGTCGGCATCTCCGTGAACGGGTCCATCTGCGCGGTGCCGGGGTCGGGCACGATGAGCATGTCGGACGCGTTGATCGGCTGGTAGCCGCGGATGGAGGAGCCGTCGAAGCCGAAGCCGTCCTCGAAGGCCGACTCGTCCAGGCGGTGGATCGGCACGGTGGTGTGCTGCCAGACGCCGGGCAGGTCGATGAAGCGGAGATCGAGCATCTTGGCGCCTTTTTCCTTGGCGTACTCGATCACCTCGGACGCGGTCTTCTTGCTCATGTGTGGGAACCTCCTGGGTCTCTGCTCTGAGAAAACTCTGAAAATGAAATGGACGCGGTCAGATGGCCTCTTCGCCGCGCTCGCCGGTCCGGATCCGGACGGCCTCTTCCACCGGGCTGACGAAGATCTTCCCGTCGCCGATGCGACCGGTCTTCGCGGCCCCCTCGACCGCCTCGATGAGCTGAGCGACCAGCTCGTCCGGGACGACCACCTCGACCTTGACCTTCGGGACGAAGTCGACCACGTAGGCCGACCCCCGGTAGACCTCTCGTTTGCCGCCGGTCCGGCCGAAGCCCTTCACCTCGGTGACCGTCATGCCCTGGACGCCGATCTCGCCCAGCGCGTCTTTGACCTCGTCCAACTTGAACGGCTTGATGATGGCTTCGACCTTCTTCATGGCGTTGGCGCAGACCTACCCGCGCCATGTTTCCGGCCGGTTTCCGGACCGTTAAATCGCGAACCGGGATCCCCGTTTTCCGGGGGGAACGCTGGGGGAACGCACACCCGCCGGGTGATGCGCTATCGTCCCCGTCCGCATGGCCGGCTTCGAGTTCCAGGAGATGCTCGCGGGCAGCTACCACCTCCTCACCGACCCCGGTGAAGAGCGCCCGATGTCGCTGACCCTCCACGCGCGGGTGCGCGGGCTCCGCAGCTTCCTCGTGCAGGCGGAGGCCGAGATCGTCGGCGAGATCGACCTGCAGGGCTTCGCCGATCACCGCGCCTTCCGGGGCCGGCTGCAGATCAAGCCGGTCCAGCGCAAGCTGGTCTACGAGGCGCGGTTCGAGGACAACGAGGGCCGCGAGTGCCGCTTCCACGGGGAGAAGGAGCTCGAGGCCATCCGCCCGGTGGCGAGCCTCACCACCCTCCCCGGCAGCGTCTGGAGCGGCGAGCGAGAGCTGGCTCGGGCCCTGCTCCGCTTCGATCCCAGAGAAGACCTGGTGCGCTTCCTCCGGAGCGTGAAGCCGCGATGATCGGCGTCGTCCCGGTGGTGCTCGTGCACGGCGGCGCGGGCGACGTGCCGCTCGCCAAGCGGCCGGTGCACGCCGAGGGCTGCAAGCGGGCGTCCGAGGAGGGGCTGCGCGTCCTGCTCGAGACCGGCGACCCGCTCGAGGCGGCGATCGCGGCGGTCGTGATGCTCGAGGACGACCCGCTCTTCAACGCGGGCACCGGCGCCTGCCTGACCTCGGACGGAACGCTCGAGCTGGACGCGTCGGTGATGGAGGGCGCAAGGCTCGGGGTGGGCGCGGTCACCTGCCTGCCCGCCTACACGAACCCCATCCGGATCGCCGACGCGGTGCGGCGGGACGGCAAGCATGCGTTCTACGCCGCCGAGGGCGCGGCCCGCTTCGCCGAGCGCGCGGGGTTCGCCCGGGCGGCGGACGAGGACATGATCACCGACGCCGCGCGGCGTCGCCTCGAGCAGGTGCTCGCCGGCGAGGCGGACCGCGGCTGGGCCGGCAGCACGGTGGGCGCGGTGGCCTGCGATCCGAGCGGCCGGGTAGCGGCGGCGACGAGCACCGGGGGCACCGTTGGCAAGACGCCCGGGCGGGTCGGCGACACGCCGCTGGTCGGCGCGGGCACCTGGGCCGACGACCGGGCCGGCGCGTGCAGCACCACCGGGATCGGCGAGCAGATCATGCGCTTCGCCCTCGCCCGGCACGCGGCGGAGCTGCTCCGCGCGGGGGCCCCGGCGCAGGAGGCGGCCGACGCCGCCATCGCCGGCTTCGACGAGCGCATCGGAGGCCGCGGCGGCCTCATCCTGGTGGGCCCGCGCGGGGACGTCGGCCACGCCCGGAACACCGAGACCATGAGCTGGGGGCTGGCGCGCGCGGGAGAAGGCGCCCAGTTCGGATTCTGAGCTCCGAACCAAGGGAGGACGAACGATGGCGACTCTGAAAGGCAAGACCCTCTTCATCACCGGCGCGAGCCGCGGCATCGGCAAGGCGATCGCGCTCCGCGCGGCCCGGGACGGCGCCAACGTCGCCATCGCGGCCAAGACCGTGGAGCCGCACCCCCGCCTGCCGGGCACCATCCACACCGCGGCCGAGGAGATCGAGGCGGCCGGCGGCAAGGCGCTGCCGCTCCAGGTCGACATCCGCGACGAGGCGCGCGTGCAGGAGGCGATCGCCGAGACGGTCGAGAAGTTCGGGGGCATCGACGTGCTCGTGAACAACGCGAGCGCGATCATGCTCACCGGCACCCTCCAGACCCCGATGAAGCGCTTCGACCTGATGCATCAGGTGAACGCGCGCGGGACGTTCGTGTGCTCGCAGGCGGCGATCCCGCACCTCGCGAAGTCGGACAACCCGCACATCCTCAACATCTCGCCGCCGCTGAACATGGAGACGAAGTGGTTCGCGCCGCACGTCGCCTACACGATGGCGAAGTTCGGCATGAGCATGTGCGTGCTCGGGATGCACGAGGAGCTCCGCCCGAAGAAGATCGCGGTCAACGCGCTCTGGCCGCGCACCGCGGTCGCCACCGCCGCCGTCCAGAACCTGCTCGGCGGCGACGAGGCGATGAAGGGGAGCCGCAAGCCGGAGATCATGGCCGACGCGGCGCACGTGGTCCTGACCCGGCCCTCCACCGAGGCGACCGGGAACTTCTACATCGACGACGAGGTGCTGACGGAGGCGGGCGTCACCGACTTCGATCAGTACGCGGTCGATCCGTCGGCGGAGCTCATCCCCGACTTCTTCCTCTGACGCACCCCTTGAATGTGACGGCGCGGGTCGCATAGCCTCGCGCGGCGCGGGGCCCGGAGTCCCCGCGAGGAGGATCGATGCTTCGCCAGACCGTGCTTTCGTTCGCGGCCCTCTCGCTGCTCGCCTGCGGCGGGACCGACCAGCAGCCCGAGATGCCCGACCCGTCGGTGATCGACCGGTCGGCCGACGACATGGGCCTGCCGGAGGCGTCCGAGGGCGGTGAGGAGACGGCGGAGGAGGACGCCGAGCCTCCGCCACCTCCCGTGCAGGTGGTGGCCGGGACGCGCACGCCGATCGAGGGTGACGCGCCGAGCCTGCGCATCCTCGCGCCCCGCGACGGCGCCACCATCCGCCGCGGCAACGTCTCGCTGCGGCTCCGCCTCCAGGGCTGGGAGCTCGCCGCGGACCCCGGCAACCACGTGCACGTCATCGTGGACAACGAGCCCTACATCGCCGTCCGCGACGTCAGCGAGCCGCTCGACCTGAACGCGCTCGTGCAGGAGAACCTCGGCCACGAGCTGAGCGAGGGCACGCACGTGGTCCGGGTCTTCCCGAGCCGCGGCCACCACGAGTCGGTGAAGCAGGACGGCGCCTTCGCGATGGTGACCTTCCACTACCGCAGCCAGACCGAGGGCTTCGAGCTCGACGCCGACGCCCCGATGCTCACCTTCAGCCGCCCGAAGGGCTGCTACCCGGTGGGTGAGCGCGTGCTGCTCGACTTCTACCTGAGCCACGCCGAGCTCGCCGAGGACGGCCTCCGGGTCCGCTACGACCTCGACGGCGCGATCCAGGGCGACATCACGAGCTGGGTCCCGCACTACCTCGAGAACCTGCCGGCGCTCGAGCACACCCTGCAGCTCCAGCTCGTCGACGCCGAGGGCAACCCGGTCCCCGGCCCGTTCAACGACACGACGCGCACCTTCCGCGTCGCCGACTCCTGCCAGTAGACGAGTAGCCCCGGGCCCGGTCTGGGGTACTCTGCGCCCCGCATGGCCGGCCTCCTCGACACGGTCCGGGACCTCGGACGACTCCGACAGATCGTCCAGGTCCTCATCCGCCACGGCTTCGGCGAGATCGTGCAGCGGACGGGCCTCGGCTCGCTCGTCAGCGGCAAGCCGAAGGCCGACGAGATCGCGGGCAAGGTCTCGATGGCCGCGCGCATCCGGCTCGTGGTCGAGGACCTCGGGCCGTCGTTCGTCAAGCTCGGTCAGATCCTCTCGACGCGCCCGGATCTGATCCCCGAGGACGTCATCGCGGAGCTCAAGAAGCTCCAGGACTCGGTGCCGCCGGTGCCCTTCGCGCAGATCGAGGCGCAGGTGCAGGCGGAGCTCGGCGCGCCGATCGCCGAGCTGTTCTCCGAGTTCGACGAGGAGCCGCTCGCGAGCGCGTCGATCGGGCAGGTGCACCGCGCCACCCTGGAGACCGACGGCGGCCCCCGCGCGGTGGCGGTGAAGGTCCAGCGCCCGAACATCAAGGAGACGATCGAGCGCGACATCGACCTCCTCTACTGGCTCGCCAAGGCGATCGAGCGCTCCATCCCCGAGTCGCGCATCTACCAGCCGGTGAAGCTGGTCAGCGAGTTCGACCGCGCGATCACCGCCGAGCTCGACTTCACCCTCGAGGCCGATCACGCCGGCAAGTTCGCCAAGAACTTCGAGGGCCACGGCGAGATCCGCTTCCCCTTCATCTACCGCGACGCCTCGGCGAAGCGGGTGATGACCCTCGAGTTCTTCGACGGCCGCAAGATCTACGCGGCGATCGAGGAGGGCTACAGCGCGGAGAAGATCTGCAAGAACACCCTCGGGCTCATCATCAAGGCCGTGTTCGAGGACGGCTTCTTCCACGCCGATCCCCACCCCGGGAACTTCATCCTGATGGGCGCGCCCGAGGCGCCCATCCTCGGCGTGATCGACCTCGGGCTCGTCGGGCGGCTCACGCCGCAGATGCGCGAGAAGACCATCGACCTGATGATCGCGGCCGTCCAGGAGGACTACCGCGGCATCGCCGACGCGCTCTACGCCATCGGCACCCCGACCAAGAAGATCGACCGGCGCGCCTACGAGGCCGAGGTCGCCGCGCTCTCGGACCGCTACCTCGGCAAGCAGCTGCAGGAGATCGAGATCTCCCGGCTCATCCAGGACCTGGTCACCGGCGCGACCAAGTACGGCCTCGAGATCCCGCCCGACTTCCTGCTCGTCGGCAAGGCGCTGATGACCATCGAGGGCGTGGGCAAGGAGATCTACCCGGAGCTCGACGTCTTCGAGGAGATGAAGCCGTACTTCATGCGGCTGATGTGGGCGCGCTACTCGCCGGAGCGCCTGACGCAAGATCTCGTGCGCACGATGACGCGCATCAGCGGGGCGGCGACCGACCTGCCGATCCAGAGCCAGGAGATCCTCGACGACCTCCGCAAGGGCCGGCTCGAGGTGCGCACGCGCGAGCCGATGCTGCCGCTCAGCGTCGACGTGCTCGGCCGCCGCGCCTACAGCGGCATGGTCGTGATGGGCCTCCTCATCGGGAGCGCCATCCTGCTCGCGGCCGACGCGCTCCTGCTCGGCGGCCTCTTCTTCTTCGGCGCCCTGAGCTGGGGGACCGTGCACACCACCTGGGCGATGTGGCTGAACCGCAAGAGGCGGCGCCGATGAGCAGCAGCACCGAGGAGGTGCGCGCGCACTACGACCGCGAGGCGACCGACTACCAGAGCCGCTTCTCGAGCGGTCTGCTCGGCCGGCTGCGCGAGCGCGAGCGCGCCGACATCATGGCGCTGCTCGAGCCCTCGCCCGGGGACGCCATCCTCGACGCCGGCTGCGGCACGGGCTTCGACGCGGTGCCGCTGATGGAGCTGGGCTGCGAGGTGGACGGCGTCGACATCTCTCCGGGCATGGTCGAGATCGCGCGCGAGCGCGGCGTGAACGCCCGGGTCGGCGATCTGCACGACTTCGATCTCGGGCGCGCTTACCCGAAGGTGCTCTGCGCCGGCCCGCTCGAGTTCTGTCACTCGCCCGGCCAGGTGCTGCACACCCTCGCCCGCCACGTCGCGCCCCACGGCCGCCTCGTCGCCCTCTTCCCGCCGCCCACCCTGGTCGGCCGCGCCTACCAGCTGCACCACCGCCGGAACGGGCTCCGGATCCAGCTCTACCCCGTCGACCGCATGATGGCCTGGATGCGCGCCGCCGGGCTCGAGCCGGACGCGCTCCGCCGCCCCGGGCCGTTCACCGCGGTGATCCGCGCCCGCAAGCACGCATGATCCCGCAGGTCGTCTTCCACGCGGACGACCTCGGGATCTCGCCCGGCGTGAGCCGCGGGGTCGCGCGGGCGGTGGAGGCGGGCCCGGTGCGCGCGGTGAGCCTCTGCGTCACCGGCGACGACGCCGAGGGAGGCGCGGCCCTCGCGCGGCGCTGGGTCGGCGAGGTCGACCTGGGCCTGCACCTGAGCTTCACCCTCGGCCGCGCGGTCAGCGGCCCGATCGACGGCCTCACCGACGGCCTCGGCCGCTTCCCGCCGCTGCCGGAGACGCTCGCCCGGCTCCGCCTCGGGCTCCCGCCGAGCGCGCTGCTGCGCCGGGAGGTCCGCGCGCAGCTCGATCGCGCCGCCGCCCTCGGCGTCCCCCTCGACCACCTCGACGGCCACCATCACGCCCACACCTTCCCCGGCGTGCGCGACGCGGTGCTCTCGGTGGCCGGACACCTGCGGCTGCGCGTCCCCGACGATCCCTGGGCCCGGCCGACCCCGCGGACCCTCCTGATCCGGAGCCTCGCGCGGGCCTTTCGCCGACGGGCCGCGGCGCGCGGGATCCGCCTCGACGCCCTCCCCTTCACCGGGCTCGACCTGCACGACCGCGCCGACTTCGCGGCCCGCCTCGAGGCGCTGCTCGCCGCCCCGCCCGCGCCGGCGTTCGAGCTGATGGTGCACCCCCGCGAGGAGGACGCCGCCTTCCGGCGCCTCGACCGGCTGGGGCCGCGCGGGGAGCGATGGCGCGACGAGCTCGACGCGCTCACCCGCGCGCCCGAGGGCTGTCGCCCGGGCCGCTTCAGTCGGGCTCGCTGATGGGCGGGTCCAGGTCCTCGTCGAGACGGTAGGCGCCGCGGAGATGACGCAGGCGGATCCGGGCGAGGTCGGCGCACATCGCGACGGTGTCCCGGGCGAAGTCCACCGTGCTCGGCTCCTTGCGGTAGTGGTAGGTGACCGGCACCTCCCGCACGTGGTAGCCGCGCCGCTGGGCGAGGAAGAGCAGCTCCACGTCGAAGCTGAAGCGGTCCTGCACCAGGCGCGGGAAGAGATCTTCGACGACCTCGGCCCGGAACCCCTTCAGGCCGGCCTGGGTGTCGCGCAGCTCGTTCACCACCGTCTGGCGCACGAGCCAGTTGAAGATCCGGCCCGCGTTGTGCCGGGTGTAGATGTAGCGGAAGAAGTCGGGCGCCACGACATACCGGCTGTCCTCGTGTACGCGGCACGCGACCGCGATGTCGGCGCCCCGCCGCAGCGCCCGCACCACCTGGGTGAAGCTCGCGATGGGATAGGTCAGGTCGGCGTCGCTGAAGAGCCGCAGCCGCCCCCGCGCGGCGAGCAGCCCCCGCCGGACCGCGTGCCCCTTGCCTCGGTTCTCCGCGCTCGCCAGCACGCGCACCCGGGGCCCGTCGCCCCGGCTCGCCGCGAACTCGCGCGCGATCGCCAGCGTCTCGTCCCGGCTCCCGTCATCCACGACGATGAGCTCGGCGCCCCCGGCTCGACGCCCCAGCCACTCGTACGACTTCGCGAGGGAGCGCTCCAGGAACGCCGCCCCGTCGAAGACCGGCAGGACCAGCGACACGGAGACCTCGGACACGAGCCATCACTGTCCACGGTCCCCACCCGCTCCGTCAACGACCGACTCGGTTTTCGGAGGGGGCATGCGCCCCCTCCCGCCCCATCTCACAAGCTCACGCGCGTGGAAGCTGCGGCATGCTCGCCCCAGCTTCAATACACCCTGATCTCTGCGAGCGCCGCGTCGGGCTCGAGGAAGCGGACCCGCAGGCGGAGCGCGCCGGCGGTGTGGATCGGGACGTCGATCTCCGCCGCCTGCTCCGACGCGGCCGGGAGCACGCCTCGGGTGATCGACAGCCGCTCGCCGCGCTCGTCGCGGGCCTCCACCTCGAAGGGCTGCGGTCGCTCGGCGCCGGCGGGCGCCACGAGGGTCAGGCCGGAGATGTACTCGGGGAGCTGGAAGCCGAGCTCGATCCAGGGGGCCGGGTCGGCCTCGGGGGATCGCCACACCGTGTCCACGCGGCCGTCGAGGACCCGGGGCGCCATCTCCCCCGTCCCCGGGCTCGACGCGAGCACCTCGGTCGTCGGGCCGTACACGATCGGGGCCGCCACGACCTCGATCTCCGCGAGCCCCCCCGAGAGGCCGTAGCTCTCGAGCACCTCGACGCGCAGGAGCGTGGCGCGCGGCGCGCCCAGGTAGACGTCGCGCCACACGCGCTCGGCGCTCGGCGGCTCCAGCGTCACCTCGGTGCGGGCGACGACCGTCGCCCCGTGCATCGCGGTCAGCCGCACCCGCCGGGACCCACGGTCGAGGTGGGGCGGGTTGAGCGCGTTCAGGAGGCGAACCCACGCGATCGGCGTGGCCCGGCTCGGACGCAGCTCCACCCACCCGGGCTCGGGCGACGGCAGGTGCCACTCGGACTCCGGCGTTCCGTCCATGGCGTGCGCCGGGTGGTACCAGTCGTTGAGCTCCCGCTCCGCCCAGTCGCTGCCGCGCGCCTCCCACGCGAGGTCGGGCTCGCGCTCGGTCACCTCGGCGATCAGCACGAAGTAGCCGGCGAGCGCGCCCGCGCTCGACACGAGGAACACGAGCGCGCCCGCGGGGCCCGCGAGCCACCCGACCCGCCGCCAGCCGAGGAGCGCCGAGAGCGCGAGACCGAGCAGCGTCGCCCCCGCCGCCCACGGCAACGTCGGCGGTCGGTAGCGGAGCTCCACCCGGTGCATGCCGGGCGGCAGCGCGACCGCCATCAGATCGGCGCTCGTCCGCTCGACGCCTCCCCCCTCGAAGCCGGGCCCGTGCTCGCTCGTCCAGCCGGGCGCCCACGTCCGGTTGAACACCGCGCGCGCGGCCCGGGGCAGCTCGACCAGCGCCGAGACGGTGTTCGCGGTGATGCGCTCCTCGTAGACGCGGCCCCGGCCCGGCTCGACCCGGACCTGCTCGCGCCAGCCCTCCCAGAGCCCGCGCGCCCCGTGATAGTGCATGCCGCTGTAGCAGTAGCCGGTGCCGAGGTTCAGCCGCGGGAAGTAGGCCGGCGTGGGGTGGATGTCCTCGCCCGGCCAGTCCTCCGGGCCCGGGACCCTCGCCAGGAAGTGCGGCAGCGGCCGCACGGCGTCGATCGGCGGGTCCTGCCACTTGCCTTTCAGCACGGCGAGATGCGCCGCGACCACGTCGGCGCAGCCGATGCCGGCGAGCGCGACCGCCACCCCGAGCCCGATGACGCGCGCTCCAGGCCAACCCTGCGCCTCGACGAGCCGCGCCGCGCCGCGCGCGATCGCCGCGAGCGCGTGGGCCGCGAGCAGCACGAAGTAGAAGAGCAGGATCACCGAGAAGCGGCTCGGCACGCGCAGCGAGTCGAAGATGGGCAGCTCGTGCACCAGCGCCCAGGGGGCCCACGGCGCGAAGCTGCCGAGCGTCAAGACGCCGAACACCATCGCACCCGTGAGCAGCCGCAGGTGACGGCGCCCGGACAGCGCGAGCGCGACGCCGAGCGCGCCGAGGGCGACGATCGTCCAGCCGACGTACGCGCTGTACTCGACCCAGATCCAGTCGTGGCCGGGGATCGGGCGGTGAGGCCAGGTGTAGTCCTGCCAGACCAGCGCGACGAGCAGCTCCCCCGGCGTCATGGCGTCCAGCGAGGGCGCCAGCCGCGGGTGGTGCTGCAGGTCGGCGAGGATCGGGATCAGGCGCAGCCCCCCGACGAGCACCGTCACCAGGATGGCGAGCAGCCCCGCCGAGAGCACCCGCCGGCGGCGCGCCGGCTCGCGCAGCGACCAGAGCGCCTCGTGGGCGAGCACGAGCACGAAGAAGGGGAACGCGTAGACGCCGCCCGCGAAGACGACCGCGCTCATCACCAGCCCGGTCAGCACCGCCCAGCGCAGGTCCACGGTGGAGCGGCGCCAGGCGAGGACCAGCCAGGGGAGCAGGTAGAAGGCGATGAAGTTCGCGTGCCCGGTGCCGCAGTGCCACGCGAAGTAGCCGGACGCGGCCCAGCCGACGGCCGCCAGGATCGAGGGGATGACGCCGAGGCCCTCCTCCCGCCGCGCGAGCAGGTAGCCGCCGAGCAGACCGGCCGCCGCGTGCACCACCAGGAAGAGCTTGAGCGCCACCGTCGCGCCGGTGAGCAGCGAGACGTAGAAGAGCGGGTGGAAGACCTGGGTCTGCGGGTTGCCGTACTGGGTGATCCCGCCGCACTGCCAGGGGTTCCAGAGCGGCAGCTCCCCGAACCGGGTGAGCGCCACCCAGCCCGCCTCCCAGAGGTGGTGGTACTCCTGGTAGTCGCCGAACCCGGTGGATCGCGGGTCGATCCAGATCTCGCGGAACAGCACGAAGGCGCAGGCCACCGACGCCAGCGCCGCCAGCGCGCGACGACCGGAGCTCGGGAGGGCCCGCAGGGCTACGTCCTCGCGCCGCTACTCGGCGACCGGCTGGTCGCCCCCGTCTTTCTGGTCTTCGAGCAGGCTGAGCCCGATCGCGAACGCCTTGCGAGCCCGCTCGAGCAGCGCCTCGTCGCCCTTGATCTTGCTCTCCGCCCCCGCGAGCCGGCCCTCGAGCGTGGCCTGCGCCGCCTCGAGCGTGCCGATGCGGTCGCCCTGCTCCGACTTGATGGCGTTCAGCGCCTCGACCTCGGCCTTGCGCTCGGAGAGCTTCGCCTTCAGGTCCTCGATCTCGCGCTGCGCGGACTCGATCTCCTGCTTGAGGCCGTCCCGCTCGCCCTCGAGATCCTCGATGCGCTCCTCGGCCGCGGCGAGCTTGGTCTCGGTCTCCGCCATCTTGCGGCCGAGCACCGCGAGCTCCTGGGAGTGCGCGGCCTTCGCCGCGTCGAGCGCCTCGGTCTTGGCGCCCTCGAGCTCGGTCCGCAGCGCCTCGAGCGCCGCCTCGTGCTCGGTGGTCTTCGCCTCGAGGGCCTGCTCGCGCTCGGCGGTGAGCTCCTCGCGCTGCTTCTCGAGCGCGGCCTCGCGCTCCGCCGCGCTCTCCGCGCGCAGGCTGGCGACGGCCTCTTCGTGCGCCGTCTTCTCCGCGGACAGCGCCGCCTCGTGCTCGGCCTTCGACGCCTCGAGCGCCTCGGCGTGCGCCGTCTTCTCGGCTTCGAGGGCGCTCTGGTGTTCGGCGTCCTTCGCCTCGATCGCTGCCGCGTGCTCCGCGTCCTTGGCCTCGAGCGCCGCCGCGTGCTCGGCGGACTTCGACGCGAGGGCTTCCTCCTTCTCGGTCGCCGCCGCCGCGACCTTCTCGTCGCGCTCCTGCTCGAGCTCGGCGATCTTCGCGTCGCGCTCCTGCTCGGCGGCCGCGATCTTCTCGTCGCGCTCCTTCTCGAGCTCGGCGACCTTGGCGTCGCGCTCCTCCTCGGCCGCGGCCGCCTTGGCCTCGGCCTCGGCGACCTTCTCGTCGCGCTCGCTCTCGAGGCGCGCCCGCTCGGCCGAGCGCATCGCGCGCTCCTCCTCGAGCTCGCTCTCGATCTTCTTGGCCTTCTCGTCCGCGCGCTCGAGCCGCCCCTTCAGGTCCTCGGCCCGCTTCTCGAACGACTCCTTGTCGGCGCCGAGCGCCGCGTTCTGATCCTCGAGCTCGGCCTTCGCCCGCTCGAGCGCGAGGAGGTTGTCCTCGAAGTCGGCGCGCTCGCGCTCCATCGAGAGGTTCTTGTCGCGCAGCTCGATGAGTTGCTTGTCGCGCGCGCTGACCTGGTCGCGGAGATCGAGGATCTCCTTGTCCTTGGAGTTGAGCGCCTCCCGGAGGTCGAGGAACTCGCGGCTCGAGATGCCGCCGCCCTTGGCGGCCTTCGCGCGGAGCGCCTCCACCTCGGCCTGCAGCCGCTCGACGTCGGCCTGGGCGCGATCCCGCTCGCGCTCGGCGTCCTCGGCGGCGGAGCGCGCGGCCGAGAGCTCCTCCGGGTCGACCCCGGTGGCCGGCGTGGCGTCGGCGGGGACGCTCGGCGCCGGAGGCACGCTCGCCGGCGCGGGCGCCACCGACTTCGGAGGCGCCGACGTCGGAGGCGGCGGCGCGGCGGACTTCGGGGGCGCGGACCTCGGAGGAGGCGGCGCGGCCGACTTCGGGGGAGGCGGCGCGGCGCTCTCCGCCGTCTGCGCCTCGGCCTCGAGCTCCGCCCGGAGCGCCTTCGGCAGCTCCGCGACCATCGTGCTGTCGCTGCCGCCCTCTTCGTTCATCACCAGCGCGTCGAAGGCGCTCTCCGCGAACGCGTCGATCTCGTCGTCGACGTGCTCGCCCTCCTCCTCGATCGGCTCGAGCTCCTCGACCTCCTCGATCGGGATCTCCATCGCCTCTTCGGACAGATCGAGGGGCTCCGGCGTGACGGCCCCGGCCGCGTCGAGCTCGATCAGGGCGCCGATCCGGTCGAGGAGCCCGTCGACCTCGATCGGCTTGCGCAGGTAGTCCTCGGCCCGGGTGCGCAGCTTGCGATGCTGCTCGAAGATCTCCTCGGTCGCCTCGCTCGAGAGGATCACCACGGGGATCCCCTGAGTGGCCGGGTTCTTCTTGAGCTTCTTGCAGACGAGGAAGCCGTTCATCTGCGGCAGCTCGATCGTCAGCAAGATCAGGTCGGGGGACGACGCGGTCGCCTGGCTCAGGCCGGCGTTGCCGTCGTCGACGACCTCCACGCTCGCCCCGCGCGCCTCGAGCGCGTCCCGGACGGCGGCCGCGAAGGTGGGATCGCTCTCGAAGAAGAGAATGCTCGCTGCCATCGACGCTCCTCGAATGAAGCGCGAGGATACGTGGCCGCCGCGCGCGGCGTCAACGGCGTTCTACGCCCCAAAACCCACGAGTTCCGGGCATTTGGAGGGCAGAACCGTCAGCGGTCGCGCACGCGCGCGGAGGCGGCGAGCTGCAGGAGCGAGCGCTCGTCGAGGTCGCCCGCGATGGCGTAGGTGAGCCCGCGGTGCTGGACGACCGGCACCGTGTAGCCCCGGGCGCGGCCCACGTAGACCCGGCCGCTCACGTCGACCGGTCGCGCGATGCGATCCACCGGCGCGGGAGGCTCGAAGACCATGACCGTGACCCGACGGCCGCGGACCGTGTAGTAGAACGCGGCCGCCTCGCGGTCTCGCACGTTGGAGATCCGCGCGCCGACGAGGCGCACGTCCGGGCCGGTGAACTCCATCGGCTGCACCTGGAAGTGCAGCTTGTCGCGGAACCAGCCGGCGACCTGGGTCGGCGGGCCGCTGACCTCGGCCGGGTGCTCGCTCGAGTGCCGCTGCACGACGTCCTCGAAGATACCCATGGACGGCGGCGTCGCGACGCCCGCCTCGGCGTGCAGGCCCTCGAGCGCCGCGTCCGGGTTGCCGCCCTCGCGCGCGGCGAAGACGGCGAGCGCCACCGCGGCGGCCGCGGCCGGCACGGCGTAGCGCGCCTTGATCGGCATCACGCGGAAGCCCTGGAGCCCCAGCGGCGCGGGGGCGTCGGCCCTGGCGCCCACCGGCGCGTCCGGCAGCGCCGCCGCCTTGCGCGCGTCCTCGGCGTCGAGCGCCTTCCGGAGCCGGGCCGCGAGGTCGGGCGGGGCGGCCGGCGCGTCGGCGCAGGCCTCCTTCACGCGACCCTTGAAGCCCTGGACGAACGACAGATGGACCCGGCAGGGCCCGCACGACGCGAGGTGCTGCTCGAACTCGATCTGGGTGTCCGGATCGACCTCACCATCGACGACGGCGTCGACGTGGCGACGGAAGATCTCGCACGTGATCATCCCGCGTTCTCCTTCGCGCGACGGTAGGCCTCGAGCGAGATGGGCTCGCCGGCGGCGGGCTCCTCGACGATGCCGAGCTGAACGGCCTGGGCCATCAGCCTCTTCTGCATCTTCTTCCGGGCCCGGTGCAGGCGGCTCATCACGGTGCCGATGGGGCAGCCGACGATGGCCGCGATCTCCTTGTAGGAGAGTTCCTCCACGTCGGCGAGGATGATCATCATGCGGTAGTCCTCGGGCAGCGCGTCGAGCGCGTCCTGGATCTCCGCGTGGATGAGGCGGCGGTGCGCCTCCGACTCCGGATCGGTCAGGCAGCGCATCGCGGCGCGGCTCATCACCCCGTCGCCCACCGGCTCGGCGTCACGCCCCTCGAGCACCTTCCGCTCGCGCGTCTTGCGGCGGTACTTGTTGATGAACGTGTTGGTGAGGATCCGGAAGAGCCAGGCCTTCATGTTGGTGCCGGGCTCGAAGCGGTCATGGAAACGGTAGGCCTTCACGAAGGCGTCCTGAACGAGGTCCTCCGCGTCGGACGGGCTCCGCGTGAGCCGCAGCGCGGCCCCGTAGAGGGCGTCGAGGTGCTGGAGCGCCTCTCGCTCGAAGTCCTCGCGCACGGGGTCGTTCGTGTGAGGGGTGAAGGCCATCGGTCTCCTTTCAGGGCGCTCAACGAGGGGGTCGGCGCGTCTGTTCCACGAAAAGCGCGGCCGTCCCGACCTTGGGCGCTCCGGCTGCAACCCCTCGGAATGGTTGCGCTAGCTCCCCCTCACTGGCGACGAGAACAGGGTAACCATGCGGGCGCGCCCCGCAGCAGATTTCGCTAGAAACGGAAACCTACTCCTCCTCGCGGGCGGCCGCCTCGGCCTCCTCTTCCCTCCGGCTCAGCTTCACCAGCTTGTCCTCGAGCTCCTCGATGCGCGCCTGCATGCGCTTCACCTCGGACTGGAGCTGCTGCACGTGGGTCAGGGCGTGCCCGAGCAGGCCCCGGATCCGGTCGTCGGCCAGCCGCTGCAGCTCGTCGAGCGCCTCCTTGGGCGTCGCGAAGACGGATCGCTTGGCCTCCTTGGCCTTCGGCGGCGGCTCGGACTTCTTCGCCTCGAGCTCCGCCTCCTCCCCCTCCTCGCCCTCGCGGACGCTGTCCCGCGGGATGAGCTTGCCCATCGGGCCTTCCCGCAGGCTGGTGATCAGGCGCTCGCCGCTCTGCTGGATCAGCGTCCGGAGCGTGCTCACCGGGGCGACCGCGCGGTTGTCCTCGGCGCCCTTCTTCTCTTCTTCGTAGATGATCTGGGCGAGCGTGACGTTCGTCAGATCCTCTTTGGTCGTGTTGTCGATGATCGTGACGTGCTCGCCCTCGCGGACGAACTTCGCGATCTGCTGCAGCGTCACGTAGCGACTGTCGCGCGTGTCGTAGAGCTTGCGGTTCGCGTAGCGTTTGATCAGCCGGGGCTTCTCGTCGTCCCCGTTGTGCTGCTGGCTGGTTTCCAAGCAATCCTCCTGGGATGCGCCCTCGGGCGGCCCCTCGCGACGCGACGCGTCATCAGTATACACGGCGCGGCCCGAGACGGTCGTCCCGGGTGGAAGTAGAGTGAGAGAGCCATCATGGAGGACCCCCGCACGCACGCCCGACGGCTCGCGCGCCGGATCGCCGCCATCGCCGATCCCCCGATGCGGGTGCGGTACGTGGCCAACGTGCTCGCGCGCACCGATCCGGGAGACATCGCGGATCTGGTGACGGTGGCCGTGCACGGCGCGGAGGCCCGCGACGGCGACCTCGGCGCGCTGCTCCTCGCCCTCTGCCTCGCCCTCGCCCAGCCCGAGCGGGCGGAGCTCAGAGACGCGGTGGTGCGGGAGGCGGTCCTCCGGGGCATGAACGACACCGTCGCCCTCCTCAGCCCGCGCCCCTCCCCGAAGGAGACCGAGGAGCCGCTGGCGGTGCCCGACTTCGGCAAGGGCCGCGCGGTCACGCTCGGAGAGCGCAAGTCGCTCGCCCGCCGCCGCGATCGCGATCTGCTGGCGAGGGTCCTCCGCGACCCGCACCCCGACGTGATCCGGATCCTCCTGTCGAACCCCGCGCTGACCGAGGAGGACGTCATCCGGCTCTGCGCCCAGCGCCCGGTGTCGTCCGAGGTCCTGCGAGAGGTCTTCCGCACCACGAAGTGGGTGCTCCGCTACCGGGTCCGACGCGCGATCGTGAACAACCCGTTCACCCCCCTCGACGTCGCCCTCCAGCTCGCGGCGCACCTGCACGCGCAGGACGCGAGGGAGGTCATGGAGGCCCCCGAGCTGCCGGTGGCGCTGCGCGAGGCCTGCGCGCGGGTGGCAGGGCTGCAGACCCTGCACTGAGCCGCTCCTCCTCGGGATCGTCACCGAGTCCGGGTCCGAGCCCGAGCCCGAGCCCGAGACCGGCTCCGAGACCGGCTCCGAGATCGAGACCGGCTCCGAGCCCGAGACCGAGGCCGAGTCCGGCTCCGAGTCCGAGGTCCGAGTCCGAGGTCCGAGACCGAGGCCGAGTCCGGCTCCGAGTCCGAGGTCCGAGTCCGACACCCGGGCCGAGGCCGAGTGGGGAAAGTCGTCCCCGGGCTCTCGAGAAGTGGCAAACATTGTCCCCGGCCGCGCGCCGCGGACGTCGAGGCCGCGACGACGGCAGGCGACGAGCGCAGCGAGGTCGCCTCACGCGCCACTCGAGTCGTTCGATCCCGCGGCAGCGGGCGGCCCGCGCGCGCGGGCCGCAGGGCCCCCAGCGCCCCGTCGCTGGGGTCGCGGCGCGAGCGCGCAGCGCGAGGC
>JAYZQJ010000046.1:0-25074 GCA_036149055.1 Myxococcota bacterium
GGACCTCGCTCCGCTCGGCCCCGACCCCAGCGCGAGGCGCTGGGTCCCCTGCGGCTCGCGCTCGCGCTGCGCGCGAGCTGGCCGCCCGCTGCCGCGGGATCGAACGACTCGAGTGGCGCGTGCGGCGACCTCGCTGCGCTCGTCGCCTGCCGTCGTCTCGGGTCGGTCTTCGTGGAAGCGGGCTCGGGCAGCCCCCGCGCCATTGTTTGCCACCGCTCGAGTCTCTTACAGAGGTTTCGTCGGGCCGAAACACATCCGAAACCCGCGGCGGTCACAGTGTCTGGAGAAGGCTGGAGAGAAAGGACCTACGCATGATTCGCAGGGTGATCGGTATTCCGGGGGGAGTCGCCCACTACGTCGTCGGCAGCGCCTACGTGATGGCGCACCTGCTGCTTCACCAGCACCGGGCGCGGGAGCTCGAGCTGGCCTGATCGTCAGATCCAGACAGTCACATCCAGACGGTCACATCCAGACAGTGGGCTCGCGCCGCAGCTTCGAGGGCGAGAAGCCCTCGACCAGCGCCCGCGCCTCGACCGGGGCGTCGGTGTCGGTCAGGCCCGCCCCATGCGCGAGCTTGCCGACGATCTGCGCGGCGGTGAGCCCTCGCTCCCGCAGGTCGGCGAGCGCGATCGCCCCGTGGCGCTTCGCCAGCCGCTGACCATCCGCGCCCAGCACCAGCGGCACGTGCAGGAACGCGGGGGGCGTCCAGCCGAGCGCGTCGAAGAGCGCGATCTGCCGCGGGGTGGAGGGGAGCAGATCGTCGCCCCGCAGGACCTCGGTGATGCCCATGTCGTGGTCGTCGACCACGCAGGCGATCTGATACGCGACGACGCCGTCCTTGCGGTGGATGACGAAGTCGCCCGCGGCCTCGCTCCGCACCTCGCCGGCGAAGCGGTCGACGAAGACCGGCGGCGGGTCCGGCATGCGGAAGCGGGTCGCCGGCTCGCGATCGGGGTGGCGGGGGCCGTCGCGGCAGAGGCCCGGGTAGATCGGGCCCTCGTCGCCGTGGGGCGCCGAGGCGATCTCGGCGATCTCGCGGCGCGAGCAGGTGCACGGGTAGGTGTGGCCGCTGCGGGCGAGGCGCCGGATGATCTCCGCGTAGCGATCGTGCCGCTCGGACTGGGTGTAGGGCCCGTGGGGGCCGCCGACGTCGGGGCCCTCGTCCCAGTCGAGCCCGAGCCAGCGCAGATCGTCGAGCATCGCCTGCGCCGCCCCTTCGCGGACGCGCGGGCCGTCGAGGTCCTCCATGCGGAGCACGAAGACGCCGCCCTTCGATCGCGCGCGCAGCCAGCCGATGAGGGCGCTGCGGGCGGTGCCCAGGTGCGCGGGCCCGGTCGGCGAGGGCGCGAAGCGGCCGCGGTAGACGCTCACGACGGAGGCATAGCGGATCTCCGCTTGCTCCGCGCCTGCTTTCGCGGGAAGGTCCGGCCGTGCGCGGTCAGGTCGAGATCTGCGGCTGTTTCCCGACGGGACGCCACTACCCCGGCATCGCCGATCGCCTCGCGAAGGCGCGCGGCGCGATGGACGTGCGCGGGCTCGCCACGGGCTTCGAGCCCGACCTCGAGTGGGCGGTCGCGTCGTTCGCGGTCATCGACTTCGAGACCACCGGCCTCGATCCCGCGGTCGACCGCGTGCTCGAGATGGGCATCGTCACCTTCGACGACGGCGTGCTCACGGGGAGCCACAACTGGCTCATCCATCCGACGATCCCGGTGCCCGAGGAGGCGTCCAAGATCCACGGGATCACCGACGAGATGCTCGCCGACCAGCCTCGCTTCGAGGCGGTCTGGGCGGAGATGCGGCAGCACCTCGAGGGCCGGCTCCCGGTCGCGTACAACGCCGGCTTCGACAAGAAGTTCCTGCTCGCCGAGCTCGAGCGCATGGGCGAGGCCACCTGGGGCGAGGCGCTCCCGCCGGCGATGCAGCGCGAGGTCGAGTGGATCGACCCGCTGGTCTGGATCCGCGAGCTCTACCCGGACGTCAGCGCCAAGCTCGGCGCGATCTGCGAGCACCTCGGCATCCCGCTCGACGACGCCCACCGCGCGGCGAACGACGCCGAGGCCACCGGCAAGGTGCTGCTCTCCGCGGCGCCGCAGATGCCGGCGACCTACGGCGAGCTCATCCGCGTCCAGACCCGCTACGCCGCCCAGCAGGACGTCGACTTCGCCATCTGGCGCGGCCGACGGTTCTGAGCCGAGGTCACTTCGCGTTCGCGCCGTAGGTGCGGACGGCGCGGATCCAGTCGGCGAAGCCGGCGAGGAGCTCCTCGATCTTCTCGCGGGTCCCGTCGTCCTTCACCTGGCCGTCTTCGATGCGGTTCATCGCCTGCGCGACCGCGACCTCGGGCCAGGGGAAGACGGCGGCGGCCATGCCGAGCAGCACGAGCTTGAGGTGCTGCTGGGCCCGGGCGGTGCCGATGGCCGACGGCGACGCGCCGAGGATGGCGACCGGCTTGTCGCGGAAGGGCGAGCGGTAGCCGGGGCGCGAGGCCCAGTCGATCGCGTTCTTGAGCACGCCGGGGATGCCGTAGTTGTACTCGGGGGTCGCGATGAGCACGCCGTCGGCCTCGGAGATCGCCTTCTTGAGGCGGGCCGCGGGCTCGGGCAGGTCGCCTTCGTCGAGCGACGCCTCGTAGAAGGGCACGCCCTCCAGGTCGAACGGGGTGATGCGCACCCCGCTGGGGCTCAGCTCGGTGGCCGCCCGGATCAGCGCGCGGTTGAAGGAGCCCTCTCGCAGGCTGCCGGCGATGCCGACGATTCGGATCTCTTCGCTCACTCTTCTCTCCTCACGCGAGGTCGAACACCAGCACCTCAGCTAAGTCCGTCGCCGCGATCCTCAAAATCTTCTCGTCGCTCACCGCCGCCCCGTCCCCCTGTGAGAGGGGCTCGCCGTTCAGCGTCACCGCGCCGCGGGCGATCTGGATCCAGGCGTGCCGATCGGGAGCGAGCTCGTGCACGACCTCTTGCCCCGGATCGAGGAGCGCGCCGTGGAGCTTCACGTCCTGATGGATGTCGACCGCGCCGGCCTCACCCCCGGGCGCCGCGAGGAGCCGCAGCCGACCGCGCCGCTCCGCCTCGGGGAAGGCGCGCTGCTCGTAGCTCGGCTCGAGCCCGCGGGCGGCGGGCAGGATCCAGATCTGGAGGAAGCGGACGTCGTCGGTCTCGCTCGCGTTGAACTCGCTGTGCATCACGCCGCGCCCGGCGCTCATGCGCTGCACCTCGCCCGGGCGCAGCACCTCCCGGTGACCGGTGGAGTCCTCGTGCGCCAGCCCGCCCTCGAGCACGTAGCTGAGGATCTCCATGTCGCGGTGGCCGTGCGGCGGGAAGCCGGCGCCGCCGCGGACCCGGTCCTCGTTGATCACCCGGAGCGACCGGAAGCCCATGTGGGCCGGGTCGTGGTAGCCGGCGAACGAGAACGTGTGGGCGCTCTGCAGCCAGCCGTGATCGGCGTGGCCGCGCTCCTCGGACCGTCGGATGCGGATCATGGCTCCGATCTGGTCCCGATCCGCGCGGACGTAAAGCTAGCACTACACTGCCATACGTTGCCGCGACTGATACCGGGCTTACGTTGAATTCGTGCTCCCGGCTCCTCATCGCCCCTCGAATCAGGAGATCGCCGCTCGGCTCGACGAGATGGCGGGCCTGCTGAGGCGCCAGGAGGCGGACATGTGGCGGGTGCGCGCCTACTCGCAGGCCGCGAGCACCCTGCGCATGATGCGGCGGCACGCGATCGAGGTGCTCGACCGGGAGGGGGTCGACGGGCTCATCGCGATCCCGACGATCGGCAAGAGCATCGCGGGCGCCATCGAGGAGATGGCCTGGCGCGGGCGCTGGGCGCAGCTCGACCGGCTCCGCGGCGAGGTCACCCCGGAGGAGACGCTCATGACCCTGCCGGGCATGGGCGAGACCCTGGCCGGCCGGATCCACGACGCCCTCGGCATCGACACCCTCGAGGAGCTGGAGCTGGCCGCCCACGACGGGCGCCTCGAGCGGCTGGAGGGCTTCGGGCCGCGCCGGGTGCAGGCGATCCGCGACATGCTCGCGACCCAGCTCAGCCGCTCGCCGCGCCGCCGGGTGCGCCGGGTGAGCGAGGCGCCGCCGCCCCCGCCGGGCCCCGCCGACGACCTCCCGATCGTGCCGGCGATGGTGCCGACCGAGCCCGACGTGGAGCGCCCCGACATCGGGCTCCTGCTGGAGCTCGACGTCGCCTACCGCGCGCGCGCCGAGAGCGGCGAGCTCCCGACGATCGCGCCCCGCCGCTTCAACCCGACCGGCGAGCGCTGGCTGCCGATCTGGCACGTCGAGAGAGACGGGTGGGACTTCACCTTGCTCTTCTCGAACTCGGCCCAGGCGCATCAGCTGGGCAAGACCGACGACTGGGTGGTCGTCTACTGGGAGCACGGCGGGCACGAGGATCAGGCGACGGTGGTCACCGAGTACCGCGGCCCGCTGACCGGGCGGCGCGTGGTGCGGGGCCGCGAGCGCGAGTGCCTCAGCTGGTGGGCCAAGCAGACCGAGAAGAAGGCCGAAGAGGCGCGCTGGCGCCGGATCGCCTGATCACTCCTGCGGCGGGATCGAGCTGATCCGGTCGAGCTGCTCGCGGATCACCGAGGTGATCACCTCGCCGACCCCGCCGACCGTCGGGCGGCGCGCGGGGGTGTGCGGCTCGCGCGGCTCGGGGCGGCTCTCGATCCAGACCTCCTCCACGCCGTCGGCGCCGGTCGGGACGATCGTCGAGACGGCCACCGGGGCGAGCGCGTCGTCCGGCGGCGCGGGGATGCGCTCCTCCGTGTCGGGATCGAACGGGTCGTCGACCTGGTTCGAGGGGACGAGCGCGACCACCGCCTCGCGGGTCGCCTCGTCGGGCACGTCGTCGAGCGTGGCGTCGTCGTCGGCGTCCATGCCGTTGGCGGTCAGCCAGAGATCGCGCACGAAGGCGCTCGCCGACCGGTAGCGCTGCTCGGGATCGGGCGCGAGGCCGCGGCGGAGGACCTCGTCGAGCGCTCCCGGGACCGGCGCGCGGACGACGGCGCTGAGCGAGGGCGCGGGCTCGTTCTGTCGCTGCACGAGCGCCCGCACGAAGCTCGTCTCGGCCGGGAACGGGGAGGCGCCGCTGATCGCGCGGAAGGCGATCGAGGCGAGGGAGTAGACGTCGACGCGGTGATCGCTCGCGGCCCCGCGATCGAACTCGGGCGCGACGTGCTCGAGCATGCCGGGCCCCGTGATGACGCCGGTGGGGCGCCCGTCGTCGTCGCCCTCGGGGGCGAGGAGCGCGCCGAGACCCCAGCCGCCCAGCTGCACGAAGGGCGCGAAGGGGACGAGGTGGATCTTGCTCGGGGTGAGCCCGCGGTGGATCGCGCCGAAGGCGTGGAGCGCGTCGAGCGCGTGCGCGACCGGGACGAGGAGGGCCGCGGTCGTGTCCGGCGCGATGCGCCCGATCTTCGCGAGCACCGCGCCCAGGTTGCTCTCGCCGAGCCAGGGCGTGACCCGGTAGCAGCGCCCCGAGGTCATCCGGCCCACGCCGATGGCGCGCACGAGGCCGGAGTGGCCCATCGCGCTGATGCGCGCGACCTCCTCGAGGTGGCGGGCGACCGACGGCCCGTGCGAGGTCCAGCGCTCGGCCAGGATGTGCACGGCGACGACGCGCGGCTTCTTCAGATCGGTCGCGAGGAAGAGGTCTCCCATGCCGCGTCCGTCGATGAGCGCGTCGAGGCGGAACCGGTCCGCGAGGACGATGACCTGGTCCGACTCCACGACGCCGGAGCGTACCAGGCGGTCGCGCGCAGCTCACGGATTCTCGGCCATCGCCGGCACCCGCAGCGCCTGCGCGACCACCCCGACGCTGCAGAACGCGATCGCCGCGATCACCGTCCAGACCGACGCGCCGAACATGAAGACGAACGTGGACAGCAGCGCGGGGATCTGGGGCACCGCGGTGGTCAGGAGGAAGACCGCGAAGATCTCCCGGTAGCGGTCGTCCACCGTCGCGGTGTCGGGCAGCCGCGCCAGCCGCTTCAGGGCGACGCGTCGCTGGACCACCAGCCCGAGGGCCGCGCCGATCGCGGCGACCGCGGCCATGCCCCAGCCGACCGGCGTGAGCATCGGCTCGAGGAACGCGCGCACCTCGTCGAACTCCGGCGGGAAGATCAGCTTGCGGAGCGCGGTCTCCACCACCAGGGCGCCGGGCGCCGCGAGGATGGTGAGCCAGAGGACGGCGCGCGGTCGCTCGGCCGCCACGTCAACCGCCGCGTCGGACGCGCACCTCGCCGACGGAGCGCGTGAACGTGATGCCGGTGCCCTCGCCGAACTTCTCCCGCCCCTCGGCCCGAAGGGCCTCGGCGGGCCCGGCCTCGTAGGCGGCGAAGGCCTCGCGCGACGCGAAGCGGTAACGGGTCTCGACCACGATCGCGTCGCCGTCGAGGCGCACCGCCTCTCCGGAGAGCGCGCCCCCGCGGACGACGTCGTTCAGGTGGTCGTCCTCGAGCCAGGCGAGGTAGCGGGCGCACTCCGCCTCCGAGGGCAGCGCGCAGGTGACGGTGTAGACGAGCACGGGGCTCGTCGTACCATCACAGCACGCTGCCGGTCCACGGCGCCGGAGGCGGCGGCGGGTCCGGCGTGGGGGCCGGCGTGGGCGTCGGGTTCGACGGCGTCTGCGTCCAGGCGGGCGCGATGGTCGGCGGCTGCCAGGCCGAGCCCTGGGTGGTGACCGGCGGCGGATCGGGGTCGCCGCCGCGGCGGGTCGGGCGGGGGCGATCCGGGTCGCGGTGCACCTCGACCTCGGTCTCCATCTCGACGCGCTCGGCGCCGCTCCCGGCGCGGAACAACAGGGTGTAGGTGCCGGCGCGGGTGAAGGTGTGGCTGGCGGTGAAGGTGCGCTCGCCGTCCTCGTCGGGCTGCGCCTCGATCGAGCGCCCGATCTGGCGCCGGCCGCGCTTGACCACGAAGCGCGGCCGCGTGCGCTCCCCGAGCTCGACGCCCTCCTCGAGCACGACCACCAGGGTGATCTCGTCGCCCTCCTGCACGTGCGCGGGGCGGGTCCGCACGCCGGGCGGCGCGGGCGGGACGGGGGGCGCGTCGAGCTCGGCGAGCGCCTCCTCGATCGCGGCCGCCTCGGGGGTCAGCGCCTGCGCGCGCAGGTAGAGCTCCCGGGCCGCCTCGCGGTCGTCCTGCTCGACGAGCCGGGCCGCGTCCTGCATCAGGCGGCGCGCCGCCTCGGAGCGGAGCCGCCGCGCCTCGGCGTGCTCGGGGCGCTCGGCGAGGATGCGGTCGGTCAGGCCGAGCACGCTGACGTCGCGTGGGGTGTCGTAGGCGCCGCGGCCGAGGGCGTCGCGGGCCTGCGCAGCCAGCGCGTCGACGTCGACCTCCTCCTCGCCGCTCACCCCCTCGACCCACGCGTAGACGCCGTAGCCGGCGCCCACGAGGAGCGCGCCCACCAGGAACGCGCCGACCACCATCTTGAGGTTGCCGCTCAGAGCGCGCCGCCGGCGCAGCCCCGGGATCGCCGGCTCGTCCTCGTCGCCCCAGGGGCTCGGGGCGCCGTCGAGGGTGGTCGACGGCGGCTGGGGCGGGGGCTCGCCCATCGCGGGGGTCGGGGTGATGACCTTCGACGGAGGGGGCGTCGCCGCCGCGCGGGTGCCCGGATCGGAGGGCGGGCCGATCGAGGGGCGCCCCACCGGGCGCCGCACGTGCACCTCGAAGCCGGCGCGCTCGGCCGCGCCGCGCAGCGCGTCCGCGAAGGCGTGCGCGTCGTCGTAGCGCCCCTCGGGGTTCTTCGAGAGCGCGCGCATCACCACGTCCGCCACCGCCTCGGGCACGTGCTTGGCGCGCTCCTGCGAGAGGAGGTGCGGCGGGCTCGAGTGGATGTGCTTCATCAGCATCGCCACCGGCGACGGCGCGTCGAAGGGCGTGTCCCCCGAGAGCAGCTGATAGGTGATGATGCCGAGGGAGTAGACGTCGCTCCGGACGTCGGTGCTCTCGCCGGCCGCGCCCTCGGGCGAGATGTACCGCGCCGTGCCGAACACCAGCCCGCTCTGGGTGGCCACCGTCTGCTCGTCCCCCCAGAGCACCCGCGCGATGCCGAAGTCGAGCACCTTCACGAAGTCCGGGTCGCGCGCCTTGTTCACCAGGACGACGTTCTCGGGCTTGAGATCGCGGTGCACCACGCCCTGCGCGTGGGCCTCACCGACGCCGTCGCAGATCTGGGTGGCGATGTGGAGCGCGCGGTGCACGGGGAGCGCCCCCTCACGCTGGAGGACCTCGAGGAGCGACCGCCCCTTGAGGTACTCCATGACGATGTAGAGCGAGCCGTCGTCGAGCTGTCCGAAGAGGAAGACGCGCACGACGTTCGGGTGGTCGAGCGCGGTGCACACCCGGGCCTCCCGCTTGAAGCGGCGGACCGCGTCGCGGTTGTCGGCCAGCTCCGAGTGCAGGATCTTGATGGCGACGTCGCGGTGGAGGGTCGTCTGCCGCGCGCGGTACACGCTCCCCATGCCGCCGGCGCCGATCTGCTCCTCGATCTTGAACTGATCGAGGAGGGTCTGGCCGATGTACGGATCCGGCTGCTCGTCGGTCAGCTGGAGGCGCGCGCCGTCCTTCTGACAGAACGCCGCGGCGGTGTCGTAGCGACGCCCGCACTTGGGGCACACCTTGGCCAGGGCGTCCATGCTCTCGAATCGTACCGTCGTAGACCGAATCGGTCGCCTCCTCTGCATACCTACGACGCGCCGGGACCGCAAAACGGCCTACGCCTTCCGTGCTTGCTGGCCGAAGCGGCCGGGCGGTATGGTGGCGTGACGATGCGTCTCCCGTCGTTCCGTACCCTCCGGATGGGCGCCCTGCTCACCCTGTTGTCCACCCTGGCGCTGTCCGCGCCCGCCACCGCGAGCGCGCAGTCCGTGATCGTGCTGGGCATCCGCTCGCTCGACGGCGACGACGAGTTCGCCCGCAACCTCACCGGCGCGCTCCGGCACGCGGCCTCGCAGGTGTCGGACTGGGAGGTCAGCGATCGCGAGGTGACCCTCGCGCAGATGGCGCTCGCCCACGGCTGCGACGACCCGAACCCGAGCTGCATGGCGGAGATCGCCGACTCGCTCTCCGCCGAACGCGTCATCTACGGCGACGTCCGGCGCACCAGCGCGGAGGCGCAGTTCGACTTCTCGGTCAGCCTGCACCTCTTCAACGCGGAGTCGGATCAGGTCGAGCGGTCGGTGGCCGACACGATCCCGAGCATCCGGACCGACATCGACGATCTGCGCGAGCCGGTCCGACGCTACGTCGCGGAGCTCGCCGGAGCGCCGCGGACCGGCACCCTGCGCGTCGTTGCGCTCCCCGGCGCCGAGATCTTCGTCGACGGCGAGGCGGTGGGCGTGGCCGACGCCGAGGGGCAGCTGCTCGTCGAGGACCTCGAGCCCGGCACCCGGAACGTGCGCATCGCGGCCGAGGGGCACGACGCCTACACCTCCCAGGTCGCGCTCGAGCCGTACGAGGAGGCGAGCCTCGAGGCCGACCTGCAGGCGATCGGCGGCGGCGGGGGCGGCGGCGGCGGCGAGTTCCCCACCGGCATCGTGGTCGGCGCCGGGCTGCTCGCGGTCTCGGTCGGGCTCGCGGCCGGCTGGATCTGGTCCTGGAACCGGGTGACCAACGAGATCCAGAACGATCCGGCGTTCGTCTCGGCGCGGGCTGCGCAGCCCGAGACCGTCGACAACATCTGCGCGACCATCGCCCCGGGCGACGCCGGCTACAACACCGTGACCGGCCTGTGCAACGAGGCCGACACGCTCGAGCCGCTCCAGTTCGTCTTCGCCGTCAGCGCGGCCGCGGTGGCCGGCGTGGGGCTCTACTTCCTGCTCGACGGCGTGATGGGCGCAGACGGGGACGGGGAGCACGCGTTCCTGCTCGTGCCCACCGCCAGCCCGGACGGCGGCGGGCTCTCGGTCGTCGGCTCCTTCTGACCCGGCGCCACTCGAGGCTGCGCGATGCTTGCCGCTTCGCGCGGCCGGAGGGTATCGTGGCGGCCACCAGCATGAAGTGGCAGCGTTCCATTACGATGCGCGGGCTCATCGCCCTGGCGGCGCTCTCGGCCGGGCTCTCGGTCCCGGCGCTCGCGAGCGCCCAGAACGTGATCGTGCTCGGCGTCCGATCCCTCGACGGCGACGACGACTTCGCCCGGAACCTCACCGGAGGGCTCCGGCACGCGGCGGCCCAGGTCGACGGGTGGGAGGTGAGCGACCGCGAGGTCACGCTCGCCCAGATGGCGCTCGCCCACGGCTGCGACGACCCGAACCCGGGCTGCATGGCCGAGATCGCCGACTCGCTCTCCGCCGAGCGCGTCATCTACGGCGACGTGCGCCGCACCAGCGCCGGCGAGCGCTTCGACTTCTCGGTGAACCTGCACCTGTTCAACGGGGACTCGGACACGATCGAGCACTCGGTCGCCGACACCATCCCCGCCGTCCGCAGCGACATCGACGATCTCCGCGGGCACGTCCGCCGCTACATCGCCGCGCTCTCGGGCGCGCCGCGGGTCGGCAGCCTGCGAATCGCGGTCAACGTGCCGGGCGCGGAGGTCTTCGTCGACGGCGAGTCGGTGGGGCGCACCGACGCCGAGGGCACGCTCCTGGTCGAGAACGTCGAGACCGGGAACCGGAGCGTCCGGGTCGCGGCCGCGGGCCACCAGGGCATCCGCTCGACGATCGCGGTCGAGGCGTACGGCGAGGCGAGCTTCGACGCGGAGCTCGACCAGACGTCCAGCGGCGGCGGCGACGTGCCGACCGATCTCCTGCTCGGGAGCGGCCTCCTGGTCCTCGCCGGCGGGCTCACCGCCGCGTGGATCTACTCCTGGTACCACGTGACCGTGGACATCCAGAACGACGACCTCGTGGTGATGGCCCGGGAGAACGCCTTCCGCGGTGAGGACATCTGCGAGAAGAACATCATCGGCCGCGACGCCATGGGCCGCCTGA
The DNA here is from genome assembly GCA_036149055.1 of Myxococcota bacterium. Taxonomy (GTDB): domain Bacteria; phylum Myxococcota_A; class Polyangia; order Polyangiales; family Sandaracinaceae; genus JAVJQK01. The sequence continues at coordinate 10,961 of JAYZQJ010000046.1, forward strand.
GCGTGGCCAACGAGGATCTGCACGGCCTCTGCCGCGAGGCCGGGACCTACGAGATCCTCGAGTTCGTCTTCGGCATCTCGGCCGCCGCGGCGGCCGGCGTGGGCGCCTACTTCCTGGTGCAGGCCCTCATGGGCGACGACGCCCAGGGCGACTCGGCCTTCATGCTGATCCCCTCCATCACGCCCGACGGCGCGTCGCTGACCGCCCGCGGCAGCTTCTGACGAGCCAGCGTGCGCATCGTCGGCGGGAGCCTGGGGGGGCGGCGCTTCTCCGGGCCTCCGGGTGACGCCACCCGGCCGACCTCGGAGCGCGTGCGCGAGGCGATCGCCTCGGCGCTCGACGCCCGCGGATGGATCGAGGGCGCGGTGGTGCTCGACCTCTTCGCCGGGACCGGCGCGCTCGCCTTCGAGGCGCTCTCGCGGGGCGCGGACCGGGCGTTCCTCGTCGAGAAGAGCCGCTCGGTGGCGCGCGCGATCGACAAGAGCGCCCGGGAGCTGGGGCTCGAGGACCGGGCGAAGGTGATCCAGGCCGACCTGACGAAGGCCGGCTGGATGGACGGCGTCGAGCCGGCGTCGCTGGTCTTCCTCGACCCGCCCTACGCCGAGATCGCGCGGGTGGAGCCGCTGTTGTCCGCCCTCGCGGCGGCAGGCAAGCTCCAGCCCGACGCGGTCGTCGTCGTCGAGCACGCGCGCCGCGAGCCCCCCACCCTGCCCCCCGGCTTTGGCGAGGTCCGAAGCTATCGCTATGGTGACACCGCCGTCCTGGTGGCGGCGTGGGAGAGTGAATGAGCGCAGCCATCTACCCCGGCTCCTTCGACCCGATCACGAACGGCCACGTCAGCATCATCCAGAGCGGGCTCGTGTGCTTCGACCGCCTCGTGGTCGCGGTGCTGAAGAACCCGAAGAAGCGGTCGCTCTTCACCGTCGAGGAGCGGCTCGAGATGATCCGCGAGGCGTTCGCGGACGAGCCGAACATCGAGGTGGACTCCTTCGACGGCCTGCTCGTCGACTACTGCCGCGAGAAGGAGGTCCGCGTGGTGCTGCGCGGCCTGCGCGCGGTGGCGGACTTCGAGTACGAGCTGCAGATGGCCAACATGAACCGTCACCTCAACGAGGAGGTCGAGACGGCGTTCCTCATGGCCAACGACGCCTACTTCTACGTCTCTTCCAACATCGTCAAGGAGGCGGCGACGCTGGGCGGCGACGTGTCGCGGCTGGTGCCGCCGTCGGTGGCGGAGAGGCTGCGGGCCAAGCTCGGCCGGTGACGCGGGGGGCGCGCGAGCCCCATCTCCACCAGCGCCGGCAGCTGCCGGGCGACGTCGAGGCCGACGCGGCCCACGCGCATGTGATCGATCGAGGTCTCGTCGGCCTCGAGCGCGGACCGCACGCGGAGCCAGCCGTGAAGGTAGCCGACGTCGCGCGCCACGCCGCCGCCGCGGTACGCCCGCTCGGTGACCGCGATCGCGTCGGAGGCCGAGAAGTCGTGCGCGTCGACGAGCCAGCGGGCGGTCTCGCCGAAGGGCGCGCCGTCGTGCATGCGGTCGGTGACGAGCACGCGGGCGGCGATGATGCGGAGCCGGTAGGCGTCGAGCACCCCGGCGCGCTCCTCGAGGCAGAGGCAGAGCCCCTCCTGCGACGAGAACGATCCCGCGGTGCCGATCTCGAAGAGGCGGATGGGCTGGTCGCGGGCGTTCGCGGCGGCGACCGCGTGCCCGAGCACCTCGTGCACCGCGAAGCGCAGCGACTCCGCGCGCCCGAACGAGCGCGGCGCGAGGAAGACGGTGCGGTCACCGGTGGCCGCGCCGGCGCTCAGCCGCGGCTCGATCTTCACGTCGATGTCGAGCCCCGCCGACCGCGCCACCGCGAGCATCAGCGCGGCGAGCGAGAGCGTCCCGTTCGGCCCGGAGGCGGGCACCACGCGCTCCTCCTCGCGGTGCGGGAGCGAGTCCATCAGCGTGCGCGCGACGCCGCCGAGGGTGACGTCGCCGTCGTCGAGCGGCACCCGCGTCCTGCCGGTCCCGAAGCGGCGCGCGGCGAGCGGCCGGATGCGCTTGCTCTCGCCGAGCGCCTCGATCATCGCCAGCTCGACCTCGAGCTCCTCGAGCCGATCCTCGTAGAGGCTCGCCACCGGGAGGTGCGCCACGAGCCGACGCGCGGCGTCGAGCATGCGCCACACCTCGGGCTCGACGCGGCGGCGCGAGAGCTCCCAGCGCGGCCCCGGCGTCTCGCCGCGCTCGACGGCGTCGACCAGCCGCGCCCGCTCGACCGCCGCGTTCTCCGCGGTCAGCGCAGGCAGCAGCCGGGCCACGTCGGCGATCCGCTTCATGAGCGCGTCGGCCTCTCGCAGCTCGCGCGGCACGACGGAAGCGTGAATACGGCGACGCATCGTTTCGATCACCGAACGTAGCAGGCGCGATCGGGAGCGTCACATCGAAGCTGGACCTACAGCAGGATCCGAGCGCAGGTGTTACCCTGTGCGGGAGCAGGTCGCATCGGCCGCGGCCCGGAGGATTCATGGCGGAGACCACAAACCTCGTCTCGAAGATCGCGTCGTTCCAGGACTACGACCAGTACCGCGACCTCCACTGGGAGGGCACGTTCGAGGACTACCTCGCGATCGTGAAGGAGCGGCCGCAGGTCACGCGCAACGCGTACCAGCGTCTCTACGACATGGTCGTGAGCTACGGCGAAGAAGAGTACATCGACAACAAGAAGCGCCTCGTGCGCTACCCCTTCTTCACCGATCCCATCGGCGGCGGCCAGGACGCGATCTTCGGCCTCGACATCCCGCTGATGCGGCTCGTGAACGTCCTGCACGCGGCCGCGCTGGGCTACGGCCCCGAGAAGCGCATCATCCTCCTCCACGGCCCGGTCGGATCCTCCAAGAGCACCATCGCGCGGCTGCTGAAGAAGGGCATCGAGGCTTACTCTCGCACCCAGGAGGGCGCGCTCTACACCTACCGGTGGGTGAACCTCGCCGACACCGGCCTCGCCGCCGGGGACGACGAGTTCCCCTGCCCGATGAACGAGGAGCCGCTCAAGCTCATCCCGGAGGAGTGGCGCGAGCAGGCGATCCGCGACCTCGGGCTCGGCGACGACCGGCACCGCGTGGTCGTGAAGGGCACGCTCAACCCCGCCTGCCGCTTCATCTTCAACGGGCTGATGGAGCGCTACGGCGGCGACTGGTCGAAGGTGGTGCACAACCACATCCGCGTGCGGCGCCTCCTGCTCAGCGAGAAGGACCGCGTCGGCATCGGCACCTTCCAGCCGAAGGACGAGAAGAACCAGGACTCGACCGAGCTGACCGGTGACATCAACTACCGGAAGATCGCCGAGTACGGCTCCGACTCCGACCCGCGCGCCTTCAACTTCGACGGCGAGTTCAACATCGCCAACCGCGGCATCGTGGAGTTCGTCGAGATCCTGAAGCTCGACGTGGCCTTCCTCTACGACCTGCTCGGCGCGACGCAGGAGCGGAAGATCAAGCCGAAGAAGTTCGCGCAGACCGACATCGACGAGGTGATCATCGGTCACACGAACGAGGCGGAGTACAAGAAGCTCCTGAACAACGAGTTCATGGAGGCGCTCCGCGACCGGACCATCAAGATCGACATCCCGTACATCACGAAGATGTCCGAGGAGGTCCGCATCTACAAGAAGGAGTTCGGGCACGAGCGGCTGCGCGGCAAGCACGTCGCCCCGCACACCTTCGAGGTGGCGGCGATGTGGGCGGTGCTCTCGCGGCTCGAGGAGCCGAAGAAGCACCAGCTCTCGCTCCTGCAGAAGGCGAAGCTCTACGACGGCAAGACCCTCCCCGGCTTCACGCAGGACAACGTGAAGGAGCTCCGCAAGGAGACGACGCGCGAGGGCCTCGACGGCATCTCGCCGCGCTACATCCAGGACAAGGTCTCGAACGCGCTCGTGCGGGACGGCGTCGAGGGCTACATCAACCCCTTCATGGTCATGAACGAGCTCGAGAAGGGGCTCGCGCATCACTCGCTCATCGCCAACGAGGAGCAGCGGAAGCACTACCGCGAGATCATCGGCGTGGTGAAGACCGAGTACGAAGAGATCGTGAAGAACGAGGTGCAGCGCGCCATCAGCGCCGACGAGGAGGCCATCGCGCGCCTTTGCGCCAACTACATCGACAACGTCCGCGCCTACACGCTCAAGGAGCGGGTGAAGAACCGCTACACCGGCCGCGACGAGGAGCCGGACGAGCGGCTGATGCGCTCGATCGAGGAGAAGATCGACATCCCCGAGACGCGCAAGGACGACTTCCGGCGCGAGATCATGAACTACATCGGCGCGCTCGCGATCGAGGGCAAGAAGTTCAACTACGACACGAACGACCGCCTGCGCCGCGCCCTCGAGATGAAGCTCTTCGAGGACCAGAAGGACTCGATCAAGCTCTCCAGCTTCGTCTCGAACGTCATCGACAAGGACACGCAGGACAAGATCGACGTCATCAAGAGCCGGCTGATCAAGCACTACGGCTACAACGAGGCCTCGGCCAAGGACGTCCTCAGCTACGTCGCGAGCATCTTCGCCCGCGGCGACGTCAAGAAGTAGACGTGAAGAAGTAGCCGCCAAGAAGTAGCCGTCTCGCTGGACGCCTCGGGGCCGCCAGACCTACAACTGCCGCATGCGTCGGTGGTGGGTCCTGGCGGCCGCGCTCGTTTGTGGGGGCTGCAACTTCGCCGCGTACTTCGCGCGGAACAACAACGAGCCCATGCAGGCGCTCGAGGCGCGCATGGATCCGCACGTGCGCCGGAGCTGCCTGGTGGTCTTCATGCCCGGCATGCTCGACACGCCGGACAACTTCGTCGACGCCGGCTTCCTCGACGCCGCCGCCCGCGCCTCGAGCCGCTGCGACCTCGTCGCGATCGACGCGCACTTCGGCTACTACCGGGCCGGCATCATCCGGCAGCGGGTGGCCGAGGACGTGCTCCGGCGGGCCGAGCTGCGCGGCTACGAGGACATCTGGCTCGTCGGCATCTCGATGGGCGGCCTCGGCGCGCTGATGGTCGCGCAGCAGAACGCGGACCGGATCCGCGGCGTCGTGCTGCTCGCGCCCTTCCTCGGGGACGCGGCGCTCGTGCAGTCGGTGGAGGACGCCGGCGGGCTCGCGCGCTGGACGCCGCCCGAGGACGCCGACCCGTGGGACGAAGACGAGTTCGACGACGCCCTCTGGGCCTGGCTCACGGGCTACGCGAGCCGCCCGGACGACATGCCGGAGCTCTACGTCGCGGTCGGCACCGAGGACTCGCTCCGCCCCGGCATCGGCATCCTCGCCGCCGCCCTCCCGCCCCGCCACCACGGGACCGCGCCCGGCGGCCACGGCTGGGTCACCTGGCGGGTGCTCTTCGCCGAGCTGCTCGAGAGCCCGCCCTGGGACCCCCGCCCGACGCATGCCCCTGGATGGGGATGAAGGCAGGAGCGCGCGTTCGGGTATGATGCGCGCGATGCGACGACTTCCCTTCCTGGTGGCGCTCCTCGTTCTGGTGCCGGCGACGGCCTCCGCGCAGGAGGCCCGCGAGCTCTTCCTCCAGGGCCAGGCGGCCTACGAGACGGGCGACTACGACACCGCGGTCCGCAACTGGGAGCGGGCCTACGAGATGGATCCGCGCCCCCTGCTCCAGTACAACCTCGCGCAGGCGTACGAGCGGCTCGGGCACCTCGATCGCGCGGTCGCGGCCTACCGCATCTACGTCGAGAACACCCCGGGCGACGACCCGCGGGCCCAGAACGCGCGGGCCCGGATCGCGTCGCTCGAGCAGCGGGTCGGGAACACCAGCATCCTGCTGACCGGAGGGGTCGAGGGCGCCGCCATCCTGGTCGATGGCGAGGACCGCGGGCGCCTCCCGCACCCCGACCCGCTCCGCGTCGAGCCCGGGAGCCACCGCGTGGTCGTCCGCGCCGAGGGCCACGAGGACTTCGTCTCGGTCGTCGCGGTGAGCGCGGGGCAGAGCGTCGAGGTCGCGGTGGAGCTGGTGGCCGGCGTGTCGGGTCAGGCGGCGACCACCACGAGCGGCGGCGGCGGCGGGATCTCGATGGTCGGCGTCGCGGTCGCGGCCGGCGGCGGCGCGATCCTGATCGGCGGCGCGATCACCGGCGGGCTCGCGCTCGCGGCGGCCGGCAGCGCGCCCAGCAACGAGGGCCCCGAGGCCGACGAGGCCCGCACCCTCGCCCTGGTCACCGACATCCTGCTCCCGGTCGGCGCGGTCGCGGTGGCCGCCGGGGTGGTGCTCATGTTCGTGCTCGACGACGGCGGCTCCGGGGAGTCGGCCATGGTCGTGCCGATGCTCGGCCCCGACATCGCCGGCGCCCAGGTCGTCGGCGCGTTCTGACCGTCAGCGGCAGGCCTGGCGCCGGGAGCCGTTGAACACGGTGCAGAGGCGCCCCGAGCCGCCGCACGAGTTGTAGCGGGCGGTGACCCCGCAGTCGGGGGACTGCGCGAAGCAGCTGCCCCCGATGATGCAGATGAACGTGCAGCCGTTGGGGTTGGAGTCGCTGTCCCGGTTGGCGAAGCCGCTCCCGCACCCGCTGCTGCAGGTGGAGCCGCTCGGCACGCAGCCGTACTGCCGGCTGTGTCCGCCGCTGCAGTCGTAGTCGTAGCGCAGGCTGCCGGACGAGCCGGGGATCGGGACGTCGAAGTACCGGGTCTGGCCGGGGAAGACGTCGCCGTTCGCGTCGTTGCAGTCGGTGCTCGGCTGCCCGACCGGCCGCACGCTCGTCCACGCGCCCCCGGCGCACCCGGCCGGCGGGGAGGTCGGCGGGTCGCAGCTCGGCCCCACCGCGCCCGTGGTGTCGGCCGCGAAGCCGTCCCCGTCGCAGTCGATGTACCAGGTGGGCGCGGAGTCATCGACGACGCCGTTGCAGTCGTTGTCCTCGCCGTCGCAGAGCTCCTCCGCGCCGTCGAAGATGGTGTCATCGGTGTCGTCGCAGTCGGTCCCGCAGGTGCCGAGCGAGGTCGGCGCCTGCCCGTCTCCGTCGGCGTCGGCGATCGGGTTCGCGCAGCCCGTCTCGGGATCGCAGACGTCCTCGGTGCAGGGATCCTCGTCGGCGCAGTCCAGCGGCTCGCCCGCGACGCAGGCGTTCGTCGTGGTGTCGCAGGTCTCGGACCCGTTGCAGACCGTCTCGTCGACGCAGTCCACGTCCTCGAGGCACGAGAGCGTGCAGTCGTTGTCGCAGCCGTCGCGCTCGACGTCGTTGCCGTCGTCGCAGACCTCGTCGCCCTCGAGCAGGCCGTTGCCGCAGCCGGCGCTCACGCACTCGCCGGCCCGGCAGACGCCCTCCTCGCCCTCGAGATCGCAGGTCGAGCCGTCGGCCGGAGGCTCCGAGACCACGCAGGCGTGGGTCTCCAGATCGCAGCTCGGGCTGCCGCCGCAGGGCACGCCCTCACCGCAGTCGACGTCGGCCACGCAGGAGAAGGTGCAGTCCGCGTCGCATCCGTCGTCGTCGACCCGGTTCTCGTCGTCGCACTCCTCGCCGTCCTCCACGTCGACGAAGCCATCGCCGCAGATGCTCAGCTCGCACTCGCCGTCGAGGCAGATGAGCCCGCTGCCGCACGCGGTCCCGTCGGCGGCGTCGGCGCAGTCCGCGGTCTCTCCGCGGTTCGCGAGCTCGCCGTCGACGACGATCGAGCAGCCGGTCAGAAGAACGAGGCCGAGGCGCGAGAGTCGAAGCATGGTCCCCCTGCGCGGAGGATAGCGCAGGTCCGCCGCGTCAGCGGCACCCCATGCGCTCGGTCCGGGTGCTCCGGGTGCAGCGCACGTAGGCCCACGGGCAGCCGCGCGTGCCCGGCGTGCAGCAAGGGGGGCGCGGACAGTCGCACATGGGCGAGTCCTGGGTGCACTCCAGAGAGTAGCCGCGGCAGGCGAGCGCGGTGCTGCCCGGGCAGTACTCGGGCGCGTTGCACGCCGTGAAGCTCCCCGAGCCGCCGCAGCTCGGCGCGCTCGAGCCGGTCCAGCCCGCCGACCCGCTGCACTGCTCCGTGAAGCACACCGGGACCCCGAAGGGCGGAGTGAAGCAGCGCGGCGCCAGATACTCGCAGCTCCCGCTGCTGTCGGCGCCGGTCGAGGTGGTGAGCTCGCGGTTCACCGCGCCGTTGCAGTCGTAGTTCTCGTAGCGCGCGTCCCCGCTGCAGCCGCTGCAGGGGTGGGGCGAGGTGAAGTAGGCCGTCTGCCCGGGGCGCATGTTGGCGTTGGCGTCGTTGCAGTCGGTCGTGCTCGCGTCGATCGGCCGGCGGCTGGTCCATCCCCCGCCGCAGCCGGTGGCGCTCGAGGGCGGCGCGTCACAGCTCACCCGGCTGGAGTCGGTGCCGGCCGCGTAGCCGTCCTCGTCGCAGTCGATGTACCAGGTCGGCGAGTCCTCGTCGGTGGCGGCGTCGCAGTCGTTGTCCATCCCGTCGCACAGCTCGGGCGCCATCGGGTAGCGATCGTCGCGGGTGTCGTCGCAGTCGTCGCCGCACGCGCCGAGCTCCATCGGCGCGTGGCCGTCGCCGTCCATGTCGATCAGCGGGTTGAAGCAGCCGCCCATCGCGTCGTCGCAGAGATCGTCGGTGCAGGGATCGTCGTCGTTGCAGTCGGTCGGCGTCCCGGCCACGCAGGTGTGCGTCTCCAGGTCGCAGGTCTCGATCCCGGTGCACATCACCATGTCGTCGCAGTCCGAGTCGGCGGTGCAGGTGAAGGCGCAGAGGGTGGTGCAGCCGTCGGAGTCGACCTCGTTCATGTCGTCGCAGTCCTCGCCCGCGTCGACCACGCCGTTGCCGCAGCCGGCCGGAGCGCACGCGCCGCTCGCGTTGCAGACCCCGTCCGGCACCTCGTCGGTCTCGCACGGCGTGCCCGCCGGGAGCGGGTCGCCGAGCGCGCAGGCGTTGTCGACGCAGCTGTAGACGCCCGCGCAGGGATCGGTCGCGTCGCAGTCCACGTCGTCGACGCAGTCGAAGCGGCACGCCGTGCAGCCGTCGCCCGGCTCGTCGTTGCCGTCCTCGCACTCCTCGTCGTCGAGGGGGTCGACGTAGCCGTCGCCGCAGATGCTGCTGACGCAGGCTCCGTCGACGCAGATCCGGTCGTCGTCACACTCGGTGCCGTCGGCCTCGACCTCGCAGTCGATGTCCTTGTTGGAGAGCTCGCCGTCCACGAGGACGGAGCAGCCGGCGCAGGCGAGGATGGCGAAGAGGAGATGGACGCGTGCACGCACTGGGACCCCCGAGAAGCAAGTCGCGCGAGCATAGCACCGGCCGACGAGGGTGACAGACCGCGGTCTTCGGTAGCCAGGGGGTGAGGACACCTCTATCCTGCGGACGTGTCCCTTCGCATCGACCAGGACCACAGCCGGTTCAAACAGATCGTTCGCGGGCGGATCCGGAAGAACCTGCGCCAGTACATCTCCCAGGGGGAGCTGATCGGCAAGCAGGGCAAGGACGTCGTCAGCATCCCCATCCCGCAGATCGACATCCCCAAGTTCCGCTACGGGGACAAGCAGCAGGGGGGCGTGGGGCAAGGCGAAGGCGACGAGGGCGATCCCGTCGGCGGCGAAGAGGGCGAGGGCGAAGGCACCGGGCAGGCCGGCAAGGACGCCGGGCAGCACGTCCTCGAGGTCGACGTCACGCTCGACGAGCTGGCCGAGATCCTCGGCGAGGAGCTCGAGCTCCCGAACATCGAGAACCGCGGCAAGTCGAAGATCATCGATCAGAAGGACCGCTACGTCGGCATCCGCCGGGTGGGCCCGAACTCGCTGCGTCACTTCAAGCGCACCTACAAGGCGGCGCTGAAGCGACAGATCGTGATGGGGACCTACAACGACGAGAACCCCATCGTGATCCCGACGCGCGACGACATGCGCTACCGCTCCTGGAAGACGGAGGAGGAGCCGGTCGCGAACGCGGTGATCATCTACATGATGGACGTCTCCGGCTCGATGGGCGACGAGCAGAAGGAGATCGTGCGCATCGAGTCCTTCTGGATCGACGCCTGGCTGCAGAAGCAATACAAGGGCGTCGAGACCCGGTTCATCATCCACGACGCGGTCGCGCGCGAGGTGGACCGCGACACGTTCTTCCGCACGCGCGAGAGCGGCGGCACGATGATCTCGAGCGCCTACAAGCTCGCCGCGCAGATCATCGACAAGGACTACCCGCCGGCCGAGTGGAACATCTACCCGTTCCACTTCTCCGACGGCGACAACTGGAGCGTGGACGACACCTTGCTGTGCATCGAGCTGATGAAGAAGACGCTCCTGCCGGCCAGCAACGTGTTCTGCTACGGCCAGGTCGAGAGCCCCTACGGGAGCGGACAGTTCATCAAGGACCTCCGCGAGCACCTGAAGTCCGACGAACGCATCATCACCAGCGAGATCCGGGACCGCGACGCGATCGTCGGCTCGATCCGCGATTTCCTCGGCCGAGGGAAGTGAGCGCATGGCCTCCTACAAGCTCGCCACGCACCTGCCGCGCTACCTGCGGGACATCCAGCTCGAGGTCGAGGAGGTCGCCAAGGACTTCGGCCTCGACTTCTTCCCCACCATCTTCGAGGTCGTCGCTTACGACCAGATGAACGAGCTCGCCGCCTACGGCGGGTTCCCGGTGCGCTACCCGCACTGGCGCTTCGGCATGGAGTACGAGCAGCTCAGCAAGAGCGCGGAGTACGGCCTGTCGAAGATCTACGAGATGGTGATCAACAACAACCCGGCGATCGCCTACCTGCTCGAGGGCAACAGCCTCGTCGATCAGAAGCTCGTGATGACCCACGTGTACGCGCACGTGGACTTCTTCAAGAACAACTTCACCTTCCGCGCGACCAACCAGGGCATCGACCACGCCTCGGGCACGCCCTTCCGCAAGTGGGTCGACACGATGGCCAACCACGGCGCCATCGTGCGCCGCTGGGCGAACCGCGTCGGCATCGAGCGCGTCGAGGAGTTCATCGACAGCTGCCTCAGCCTCGAGAACCTCATCGATCCGCAGAAGCCCTTCCAGCCGGTCCGGCGCTCCGAGGAGAAGGCCGGCGAGGGCGAAGAGGATCCGATCGAGATCGCCCGCCTCCGTGTCGAGCACGAGTACATGGAGGACTACATCAACCCGCAGGAGTTCCTCGACGCCCAGAAGGCGAAGGCGGAGCAGGAGCGGGAGCAGGCCAAGAGGACCCCCGAGCACCCCGACCGCGACGTGCTCGGCTTCCTGCTCGAGCACGCGCCGCTCGAGCGCTGGGAGCGCGACCTGCTGAGCGTGGTGCGCCGCGAGGCCTACTACTTCTGGCCGCAGATGCAGACGAAGATCATGAACGAGGGCTGGGCCTGCGTGGCCCCCGACACCCTCGTCTTCACCGATCGCGGGCTGCTGACGATGCGCGACGTGGTCGAGGGAGCGTGCGCGGCCGTCTCCGATGGGGACGCGCCGAAGCGGGTGCTCGACCAGAACGTCATCCGCGACCACGCGACGATCACGGTGCGGACGCGCCGGGGCCTCGTGCTCACCGGGTCGGACAACCACCGGGTGATGACGCCCGACGGCGAGTGGCGGCGGCTCGACGCCCTCTCGCTCGGCGACGAGGTCCGAGTAGGCGGCGGCGCGGGCATGTGGCCGACCGAGCAGGTCTCGCTGGGCTGGACGCCGGGCTCGCGGGTGTCGCTCGAGGACGTGGCCGAGGAGGCGGACGTCTCGATCTGGACCGTGCTCCGACACCGGGCCGGCCGAACCGTGAGGCGGGCGGAGGCGGTGGCCTCGGCGCTCGAGGCCTACGAGGCGCCGGCGAACCAGGCGCTCCCGACGTCGATGAAGAAGCGCGCCGCGATCCGCGTCCCGCGGACGGTCGACGCCGACCTCGGCGCGTTCCTCGGCTACCTCGTCGGCGACGGGCACATCAGCCGGGCCAAGCGGACGCTGGGGCTGACCACCGCCGACGCGCCGCAGGCCGAGCGCTTCGCGCAGCTCGCCACCCGCCTCTTCGACGTGCGGCCGACCCTCCGCCAGGACGAGGGCCGGATCCGGGTGAGCGTGAGCGCCGAGCACCTCTCGGACCTCCTGGTGGACGGCCTCGGCCTGACCCATGGGCCGAGCGCCCGCGAGAAGTCGATCCCGCGCGCCATCCTGCGCTCGCCGAAGCCGGTCGTCGCCTCGTTCCTCCGGGCGTACTTCGACTGCGACGGCTACGCGGGCAAGCAGGGCGTGATCCTGAGCACCGCGAGCGAGCGGCTCGGTCGGGAGACGCAGCTGCTCCTCCTGGGCTTCGGGATCCTGTCGCGGCGCCGCGAGCAGAAGGACGGGGTCTGGCACCGGCACGTGCCCGGCGCGTCGGCGAAGCGCTTCGCCGAGGAGATCGGCTTCGGGCTGGCCCGAAAGCAGGAGGCGCTGGAGGCGTACCTGGCCTCGAAGCGCTGGCTGAAGCGCGAGCGCTGGCAAGACGAGATCGTCGCGATCGAGCACGGGCGCGGAGACGTCTACGACATCACCGTCGAGGACACGCACCGCTACGCCGCCGCCGGGCTGGTCAATCACAACTCGTACTGGCACTCCAAGATGATGACGACGAAGGTCGCCACCGACGCGGAGATCATCGAGTACGCCGAGCGGAACGCGAGCGTGATGGAGACGGGGTCGGGGCGGCTGAACCCGTACAAGATCGGGGTCGAGCTCTACCGGCACATCGAGGACCGGTGGAACAAGGGGCAGTTCGGCAAGGAGTGGGAGGACTGCGACTCCCTCGAGGCGCGCCGCAACTGGGACCGCCGCACCGGGCTCGGGCGGAAGAAGATCTTCGAGGTCCGCTCGCTCTACAACGACGTGACCTTCATCGACGAGTTCCTCACGCCGGAGTTCGTCGCGGAGCAGAAGCTCTACACGTTCGGCTACAACCAGCGGAACGACCGCTACGAGATCGAGAGCCGGAAGTTCCAGTCGGTGAAGGAGAAGCTGCTCTTCAGCCTGACCAACGCCGGCCAGCCCTTCATCTACGTGGTCGACAACAACTACGAGAACCGCGGCGAGCTGCTGCTCAGCCACGACCACCAGGGCGTCGACCTCAAGCTCGACTGGGCCAAGGAGGTGCTCCGCGCCCTCGAGCGCGTGTGGCGCCGCCCGGTGGAGATCCACACGCTCGTCGAGAGCAAGCCGGTGCTCCTCCGCTTCGACGGCAAGGAGCACACCCAGCGCCCGATCAAGTGACCGGGCGCGCGCTCCTTCAGAGCGTGAGACCGTCGCAGTTCTGGAAGATGAAGCGGCCCGGGGTCATCTCGTTGGACGGCGTGGAGCCGACCTGGGTGACCTCGAGGGTCAGCATCGGGTTGGCCTGGTTCTCCAGACCCTGGCAGAAGATGGCGCCCTCGATCGTCGGGTTGCCCATCTCGTCGTAGAACCGGACCGCGTTGATCTGGCAGGGCTGGGCCTCGCTCGGCGGGTTCGCGCCGCAGTCGCCGCGGTAGCGGTTGGCCCCCTCGGTGAGGGTGACGGTGCAGCCCGCGCCGCCGGCCGAGGACGAGCCGGGCGCGAAGACCGCCTGGTTCACCGCGATGCTGAAGTCCGAGCCCTGCTGGGCGCCGAAGCTGACCACGCGGGTCCCGTCGTCCTGCTCCTGGACGCTGCAGCTGAGCGACGGCGACGCGACGCCGTCCTCGCAGGTGTCGCCGTTGTCGATGCCGCACACGTCCCGGTTCTTCGGGCCGCCGCAGTGCGGCGTCGCCGCCATCTCGCAGCGGGTGGCGTACTGGATGTCGGCGAAGAGCGCGCCGGCGTTCGGGTCACCGCAGCCGGCGAGACCGAGGGCGAGGAGAATGGAGGCGAAAGCTACTGAGCGCATGACGTGGTCTCCCCACGGACAGATCCGTGTCAGGTGGCAGGTTACGAACAAGCCCGCCGCGGGCGCAACAAAGTCAGAGGTGGCGAATCATGGCGCCGGGGCATCCCCGCCCGCTTCCACGGCACTGACCGAGACGACGGCAGGCGACGAGCGCAGCGAGGTCGCCGCGCGCGCCACTCGAGTCGTTCGATTCCGCGGCAGCGGGCGGCCAGCTCGCGCGCAGCGCGAGCGCGAGCCGCAGGGGCCCCCAGCGCCCCGTCGCTGGGGTCGCGGCGCGAGCGCGAAGCGCGACGCGCCGGCGGAGTCGGGAGGGGGGCCC
>JAYZQJ010000047.1:0-70813 GCA_036149055.1 Myxococcota bacterium
CGGCGCGGGCTGCGGCGCGGGCGCGGCCATCACCGGGGCGGGCCGCGGCGTCTCGGGCCGAGCGGCCAGGAGCCCGACCGGCGTGGTCGACGCGCCGCCCATCATCGCGGCGAGCGCGCTCATCGTCGCCTCGTTCGAGCGCAGGAACGCGGCGTGCGCGTCGGCCACCGAGCGCTGGTAGGTGGCGTGCGCCTCGGCGGCGTGCCGCTGGCTCTCGAGGAAGACCTGGAGCGCCTCGTGGCTCGGCGCCGCGGCGACGCTGGGCGCCGCGGGAGGAGCCGGCGCCGGATCCGGCGCGGCCGCGCTGGGAGCCTGGCTCGCGGGCGCCGGGCGCTCGGGCGCGAGCCGCGGCGCGTCCTCCTTCGGCGCCGCGTTCGGCGGGGGCAGCGCCGACGCGCCGCCGGCCGGCGGGTACGGCTTGCCCACGTTCGCGCCGCCCACCGAGATCGTCATGCGCGGCGACGCCTCGACGCGGGGATCGCTCGGCGCCCGCTCGCCCTGCCAGAGCGCCTCGAAGTCGAGCCCGACGCCGGCCGCCGCGAGCTGGCCGAGGCCGGCCCAGAACGCCGTGAGATCCGACGCGCCCTTGCGGTCCAGCGCGATCGCCCGGTGCGGCGCGCCCTTCAGGATGCGGCTCACCAGCCCGGTGAGCACCGAGCCCGCGCCGACCTCGACGAAGACCCGCGCGCCCGCCGCGTGCATCGCCTCGATCTGCTCGACGAAGCGCACCGGCGACGCGATCTGGTCGGCCAGCGTCTCGCGCACGTCGCCGTAGGGCGCGGCCGTCGCGTTGGCGTAGACCGGCGCCTGGGCCGCGGAGACCTCGACCCCGGCGAGGAACGCCGCGAAGGGCTCCCGGCTGCCGGCGACGATCGGCGAGTGGAACGCGGTGGCCACGTCGAGCCGCTTGGCGCGCAGCTTGGATTCCTTCGCCGCCGCCTCGGCCGCGTCGATCGCCGCCGCGCTCCCGCTGAGCACCACCTGGGTCGGGTGGTTGTGGTTGGCGACCGTCACCTCGAGCCCGCGCTCGGCCACGAAGGCGCGCACCGCCTCGACGTCGGCGGTCACCGCGAGCATCGCGCCCTCGGTCGAGGCCGCCGCCTCGGCCATGCGGGCCCCGCGCTCGGCGGCCACCGCCATCAGGTCGTCCTCGGACAGCGCGCCCGACGCGTGGAGCGCCGACACCTCGCCGAAGCTGTGCCCGGCGTGCATCGACGCCTCGACCCCGAGCGCGCGGAGCAGCGCGAGGAACGAGAGGCTGGTGAGCCCGAGCGCCGGCTGAGCGTTCTCGGTCGCGAGCAGCCGCGCCTCGTGGTCCTGCGCGCCGAAGGCCGGCGCCGGGAAGACCACGTCGTGCAGCCCGCGGCTCGCGTGCCGATCCCAGGCGGCGCGCGCGGCCTCGAAGCGGGTCGCGAGCGGCGCGCCCATGCCGAGGTACTGGCTGCCCTGCCCCGGGAAGAGGAAGGCCACGTCGCCCTCGGGCGCGCCCGCCGCGAAGGCCACCCCGCCCGGCGCGGTGAAGGTCTCGCCCCGCTGCACGACGCCGCGCGCCAGCTCGAGCTTCCCGGCCAGGTCGGCCTCGTCCTGGGCGACGATCGTCAGGCGCGCCGGCGCGTCCGCCCGGAAGGAGCGCTGCGAGTCCCACGCGGCGAAGCGCAGGAGCCCGGGCACCTCGGCGTCCTTCGCGAGCGCGTCGAGCGCGGCGAGGATCGTTTCCGGTGTGCCGCTGAGCGCGACCAGCTCCGGCCCCGGGCTCGCGAGCCGCGGCGGGCGCGCGCCCGCGTGCTCCTCGAGCGCGACGTGGAAGTTGCTGCCGCCGAAGCCGAAGGAGCTCACCGACGCGCGCCGCGGGTGGTCCGCACCCCGGATCCAGGGCCGCGTCTCGGTGCTGAGATAGAAGGGCCCGCGCTCGAGATCGAGGCCGGGGTTCGGCGCGTCGACCTTGAGGGTCGGCGGCAAGACGCCGTGCCTCAGCGCGAGGGTCGCCTTGATGATCCCGGCCGCGCCGGCCGCCGCCTTGGTGTGCCCGATCTGCGACTTCACGCTCCCGAGGGCGCACCAGCGCGCGCGCTCGCCGGCGTCGCCGAAGACCTGGCGCAGCCCCTCGAACTCGGCCGCGTCGCCGGCGATGGTCCCGGTCCCGTGCGCCTCGACCAGCTCCACCGTCTCGGGCCCGTAGCCCGCGCGCTCGTAGGCGCGGCGGAGCGCCTTGGCCTGCCCCTCGGGGACCGGCGCGTACACGCTCTTGGCCCGTCCGTCCGAGCTGCTGCCCACGCCGCGGATCACCGCGTAGACCGGGATCTCGCGCGCCTCCGCGTCCTCGAGCCGCATCAGCGCGAGCATGCCGATGCCCTCGCCGAGCATGGTTCCGTCCGCGCGGTCGCTGAAGGGACGGCAGTCGCCGGTCTGGCTGAGCGCGGTCGTCTTGGCGAAGCACTCGAACATGAACGGGTCGTTCATGGTGTCCGCGCCGCCGCAGAGGACCACGTCGCTGTGCCCGAGCGTCAGCTCGTCGACGCTCATCTTGAGCGCGCTGAAGGTGCTCGCGCAGGCCGCGTCGGTGACGCAGTTGGTGCCGCCGAGGTCGAGGCGGTTGGCGATCCGGCCGGCGACGACGTTGCCGAGGATCCCGGGGAAGGTGCTCTCCTGCCAGTCCGCGTAGTGCGAGACGATGCGGTCGCACGCCTCCTGGACGCGGTCCTCGGCGAGCCCCATCTCGCGCAGCGCCTTGACCCACACCGGGCGCTGGAGGCGGCTGTTCATCTCGCCGAGGAGCTTCTGGGCGCTGGTCGCGCCGAGGATGACGCTGGTGCGGTCCCGGAGCCCGGCGAAGACGTCGTCCGCGAACGCGTCGCGCAGGGTGCGCTCGGCGACGACGAGCGCGAGCAGCTGGGTGGAGTCGGTCGCCGGCACGATCGACGGCGGCACGCCCCACTTCATCGGGTCGAAGTCGATCGCGTCGAGGAAGCCGCCGCGGTCCACGTAGATCTTGTCCGGCGCCTTGGGGTCCGGATCGTAGTAGTCCTCGACCAGCCAGCGGTCGGCGGGGACCCGGGTGAGGCGGTCGCGCCCCAGCAAGATGTCCTGCCAGAACCCGGTGAGGTCGCGGGAGCCGGGGAACAGGGCGCTGAGCCCGACGATCGCGATCGGCGTCTGCTTCGTCTCGGTCATGCGGAGAGGCGCTTGGGTCGGAAGTCGAAGGCGGCGGGCGGCACGGCCACGCCGTGGGCCCGGAGCTGATGAGCCCGGGTGAGGGTCGCGGCGCCCTCGAGGAGGTTGAGCGCGATCGTGACGACCGAGCGCTCCTCGGGGGCCTCCAGGAAGGAGCCGCGGGCCCAGTCGTTGAAGGCGCCCATCGCGGGGCCGCACCAGATCTGGTAGTCGAGGCGCCGCTCGGGCGCGCCGGTGATGGCCCAGCGCGAGCTGAGGCCGAGATACCAGCGGAAGACGAGGGCCATGCGGTGCTTCGGGTCCGCCTCGGCCCGCTCGAGCTCGCCCGGGTCGCGCTCGCGGAAGTACGCGACCGCGCTCGCCCAGACGTCGTCGACCGAGGCGCCGAGCACGTCCTTCTCGAGGCGCGCGCGGGTCTCGGGGGTCATCGCCTCGAGCGAGGGGTGGGCCGTGTAGAGCTGATGGAGGCGCGCGGCGCGCGGACCGAACATGGTGCCGCGGCGCAGCACCTGGACCTGCACGCCCTGCTCGAACATGTCGGCCGCCGGCGCCATCACCACGTCGCTGGTCTCGGCCTGCGCGAGGAGCGCCTTGCCCGCCGCGCTGAGGCCCGCCTCGAGCGCGGCCTGGTTGATCGACCCGGTGAGCACGTAGGACGCGCCGAGCGAGAACGCGCTGGCGACGCTCGCCGGGGTGCCGATGCCGCCCGCCGCGCCGAGCCGGATGGCCCGCGGGTAGCGGTGCTCCGCCTGGAGCCGATCGCGGAGCCGGGCGATGACCGGGAAGACCGCGCCGAGCGCCTGGTTGTCGGTGTGACCGCCGCTGTCGGACTCGACGGTGATGTCCTCGGCCACCGGGATCCGGAGCGCCAGCGCGGCCTCGCGGGCCGTGATCTTCCCGTCCCGCGCGAGCGCGTCCAGCATCCCCTTGGGCGGCGGCGACATGAAGCGCCGCGCGACCTCGGCCCGGCTGACCTTGGCGAAGACGTGGCGCGCGCGCACCACCTCGCCGTTCTCCTCGCGCAGCCCGCTCGCGGCGAAGCGCACCACCGCCGGCGTGAGGTCCACGTAGGCCGAGGCGCTGACCCGCCGCACGTCGCGGGCGAGGAAGAGCGAGCACACCGCCTCCTCGAGCCGGGGCTCGTTGGGCGAGTGGATGAGGTTGGCGCCCCAGGCAGCGTCGGTGTGGCCGAGCGCCGCGTCGATCTGGTCGAGCGCCGCCTCCACCCGGTCGGGCAGCAGGCCCGCCGCGCCGAAGAAGGCGAGCATGCGGGCCCGGGCCATCGCGATCACCATCTCGGCGGTCGCGATCCCGTTGGCCATGGCCCCGGCGACGTAGGGGAAGCGGACCCCGTGCGCGTCGAGGAAGGTCCGGTCCCCGAGCCACTCCGGCGGGGTCGGCCCCAGGGTCGCGATGAGGCTCGTCCCTTGGAGCTCGCCGGCCGCGGCCACCCCGCGCCGCCGGGTCGAGGGCTCCTCCACCACGTGCACGGACGCCCGCAGGTCACGGGCCGCCTCGAGCACCCCCTCGGGGTCGAAGCGTGGCGGCGCCGCGCCGGCGCTCGAGGAGGCGATGGGTGAGGGCTGCACGTCGAGAAACCCAGCAATACCGGCCGCTCGGCCGGGCCCGGGAGGCTAGTCGATCGAAGCCCCGAAAGCACCCCGCCGCGTGCGCCTACGCGTCCGCCCCCAGCCGGTCGACGCGCGCCCACAGCCCATCGAGGTCGAGGGCCAGCCCCTCGCAGCCCGGGACGTCCGAGACGCGCCCCTCGCTCCGGCCCAGCACGTGGGCGTAACGCCCGCGCTCGTCCAGCTCCAGGATCTCCAGCGTCCGCAGCTCCGGGTCGAGCAGCCAGTACCAGGTCACACCGAAGCGCGCGTACTCCGCGAGCTTCTCGACGCGGTCGCGACGCTGGTCGCGCGGGGTGGGCGTCACCACCTCGATCGCGATCGACGGCGGACGGTGGCTGACCGAGGCGCGTCCCGCCGGGAGAGGACGGCCCGGCAGAAAGACGCTGACGTCCGGCTTCCGCCCCCGGTCCTCCGCGACCGCGTACTTGGAGTCGGAGGGGAAGATGAAGCCCCGGTCACCCAGCCACGTCCCCAGCACCATGACGAGCCATCCGACGCAGAGCTCGTGCGCGAAGCTCGCCATCTCCTCCTCCTCGACGCGCCCGTCCACCCACTCCCCCGGCACGTCCCCGGGGAGCGCGGCCCACTCCTCGAGGGTCATCGCGCGGCGCGCTGCGGCGGTCATGGCGTCAGGATAGCAGCCCACCCGCCCTGATACAGTCGAGGCGATGCCGAGCAAGAAGCGGCGAGACGGGCTGGAGCGGGCGCTCGCACAGCTCGACGAGGCGACGCGCGACCCCGGCTCGCCCGAGGCGAGGGCCGCGATCGCGGAGGCGCTCGATGGCTCCTCGTTCCTGGCGGCGCGCGCGGCCGGGATCGTGCGCGACGAGCGCCTCGAGGGGTGGGCGGACGCGCTCTGCGCCGCGCTCGACCGGTTCCTGGCCGGGGGCGCCGCGCTCGACCCGGGGTGCCACGCCAAGCTCGCGATCACCGAGGCGCTCGACGCGACCGACGCCGCGCGCCGCGAGCCGCTGCTGGCCGCCGCGCGCTGCACCCAGCGGGAGGGCGCCGGGCCCACGTCCGACACCGCGGCGCCGGTGCGGGCCCGCGCGGTCCTGGCGCTCGCGCGCGGCGACTACCCCGACCTGCCGCTGCTGGCCGGCGAGCTGCTCGCCGACCCGCTCCCGGTCGTGCGGCGGGCCGCGCTCCGCGCCCTCGAGAGCCACGGCGACCGGATGGGCGCGGGCCTCGCCCACCTGACGATGCGGCGCGGCGACGAAGATCCGCTGGTGGTCTCGAAGGCGATGAGCGCGCTGATCACGCTCGCGCCCGACGTCGGCGTGCCGGCGGTGGCCGCCCTGCTCCACTCGCCCGACGCGACCGCCCGGGAGCTGGCCATCGTCGCGCTCGGCGAGTCGCGACGGCCCAACGCGCTCGACGCGCTGCTCGCGGCGATGGCCGACGTGGTCCGCGCCGCCGAGCGGGCCACCTACTTCACCGCCCTGGCGCTGCACCGGAGCGAGCCCGCCCTCCGCGCGCTGCTGCCGTGGCTCGAAGGGAGCCGCGCCGACGCGGTGAAGGCGCTCGAGGCGCTCGCGATCCGCCGCTTCGAGCCCGAGGTGCGCGAGCGCGTGGAGCAGGCGGCCCGCGCGAGCGGCCTCGACGCCGAGCTGCGCGCAGCCTTCGAGCGTTAGCGTCGATTTCGACGAGAATTGTCTCGGGTTCCGTTTGTTTCGTCGATTTCGACGGCCAGTCGATAGTCAGTATCGAAAACTCGTCGATTTCGACGACAAGTCGATAGTCACTATCGAAAACTCGTCGATTTCGACGACAAATCGATAGTAACTATCGAAAACCCGTCGATTCCGACGACAAGGAGCCGGACGACGGCCCGACCGCCGGGGAGCCACGCGCGCTTCAGGACGAGCGCGCACACGCCGGTCCCGATCCACGCCACCGGCAGGCAGCTGAACGGGGGGGTGGAGCCGAGCGCGCCCCGGAGCCAGAGCGCCGACTGGATCATGGCCCAGGCCCCGAACACGACGGTGAGCGCGATGAGGCGCGGGCTGAGGCGGAGCGGATACTCGCGGAGGATCTCGGACGAAGGCACGCGGCCTTTACGGTAGCTCAGACCGCCACGATGGAGTAGGCCGCACTCCTCGTGGGACGATCGCGCAGCCCGCTTCGTGACATCTCGCCCCCGCGCGATCCCTGACCGTTCACTCTTCTTCGAGCGGCGCGCCCATGTGGGCGACGTAGGCGCGCACGTCCTCGGCGACCTTCTCGCCCGGCTCGAGGAAGCGGAGGCCGACCGCGCGCTTGCCGCCGACCTCGCGCGACCAGCGGGTCTCCGCCGGCAGGCTGACCATGCGCCCGCTCGAGGGCAGCGCGAAGCGCGCGAGGACCTCGGCGTGCTCCGCGACCTCGCCGCCGACGAGCACGAGCAGGCCGCCCTCGCTGATGTCCTCGCAGCGGCCGTCGAGCGAGTCGCCGCCGGGGACGCGGAGGCGCACCGGGGTGACGTAAGCCGCGCGCGGGTGGGCGCGGCGCGCCGGGGGCGGGAGCGTGACCGGCAGCGGGCGCGCGCTGGTGACCTCGCGCAGGGCGTCGATCGCCTGGGTCATGGTGGGGAAGCGGTGCTGCGCCGGCGCGAGCATGCGCTCGAGCACGAACGCCACCTCGTCCGGCACGTCCGCGCGGAGCGCCCGCACGTCGCGCTCGCCGTCCCGCTCGGGCAGCTGCTCGGTGAGCATCTCCCAGAAGATGGCGCCGAGCGCGTAGATGTCGCCGAGCGGGCCACCGTCGGACCCGGAGAGGCGCTCGGGCGCCGCGTAGCCCATCGCCGCGAGCGGCCCGCTCAGCACGCCCATCGGGCTCGGGCTCACGCCGAGATCGATCAGCTTCGCGCCGACCCCGGCCCGATCGACGTGCAGCACGCTCGAGGGGCAGAGCCCGGCGTGGCTGACCTGGGCCGCGTGCGCGGCGGCGAGCCCGTCGCCCACCGCGGTCACCACCGCGATCGCCTCCTCGAGGTGGAAGCGGCCGCGGGTCGCGAGCAGCCCGTCGAGCGGGCGTCCGTCCATCGCCTCGGTGGCGAGGTAGATGTCGCCGCCCTCCGTCTCGGCCGCGTCGTGAACGCGCACCACGCCGGGGTGCGCCACCGCGTCGAGCCGCCGCGCCTCCTCGAAGAGCGCCTCCACGTCCCGCGGCGACGGGTCGGAGAGCACGCGCACCGCCACGGTGCGTCCGAGGTGCACGTGGGTGGCCTCGAAGATGGAGGCGTGGTCCGACTTCGCGACGAGCCGCTTGAGCGCGTAGCGCCGATCGAGCGTGATGCCGGCGTCGGGTCCCACGGCCCTGAGGGTAGGCCGGTGTGGGAGCCGCGGGAAATTTCTAGCTCCCGAGGCGCTCGACGCCCGGGGGCCGGCTCGGGGAGCGGAAGCCGGTGATCGGCGCGCGGCGAGGGACCACGTCGGAGCGGAGGCGCACCGGGGTCTCGACGAGCAGGCGGCGGAAGCTGCCGCAGGCGGGCAGGCGGGTCGCGGGCTGCTGGCTGACCCGGAGGCGGGCGCCGCGCAGGTGCGTCAGCGCCTCGTGGAGCTCGGCCGCGCTCGCCGCGTGGACCCGGCCGCGATGCAGCTCGAGGGTCACCGGGTCGTCGCCCTCGATGCGGACCCGGAGGGGCACCGGCGCGTAGGCGAGCCCCCGGAGCGCGTAGGTGCTCGCCCGGAGCTCGGTGGCCCGGCGGCGCGCCTCGGCCTCGAAGCGGCGGGCTCGCTCGGCCGCGGCCCGCACCCGCTCGACCGCCTGCGCGATCGGCTCGCCGGGGCGCAGCACGTCGGCGCGGCGCAGCCGGGCCATCTCGTCGAGGATGGGATCGGGCGCCAGCGCCTCGCCCCCGAGGAGCACCGCGACGTGGGGGAGGAAGGCGCGCCGGGTGCGGGGATCCCCGTCGTCGACCACCGCGCTCACCCCGGCCGCGTGCAGCACCGCGACCATCGCCTGCGCGCGCGCGGGCCGCTCGTCGAGGACGAGCGCGCGGGGCATCACGGGCGTGCGGGCGTCGGGCACGGCGGACCGGATATCACGACGCGTGCCAGCCGGTCCGGGCGGTCTCTCACGCTCCTCGCGACGTCCGAGGCGTGGGGTCGAGCCTACGCAGCGTCGGCGTCGTCCGACGCCCGGGCGAGGAAGCGGGCGAGCGCCTCGGTGCGGCGCCGCAGGCTGGAGAGGCTGCACCACTCGCTGGTCCGGTGGGCGCCCTGCCCCCAGGGGCCCAGGCCGTCGATGCAGGGGACGCCGGCGGCGGCGAGCAGGTTGGCGTCGCTCCCTCCGCCCTGGAGCGGCGCCTCGGGCGCGCCCAGCCCCACCGCCTCGGCCTCGGCGGCGTAGCGGCGCATCAGGGCGCGGCTCTCGTCGGTCGCGACCATCGGCGGCCGGTGGAAGCCGCCCTCGATGCGCAGCGTCGCGTCCTTCAGACGCTCGGGCAGCTGCAGCCCGGCGACGAGCGCGCGGATCCGGCGGTCGGTCTCCACCGCGTCGGCGGGCTCGATCACCCGGCCGTCCACCTCGAGGCGCGCCCGCTCGGGCACGGTGTTGGTCGAGGTCCCGCCCTCGATCAGGCCGACGTTGAGGGTCACCCCCCGCGCGTAGTCGGTCAGCGCCTCGATCGGCTCGATCACGTGGGCGAGCGCGGCGATCGCGTTGAGGCCCTCCTCGTGGTGCAGCCCCGCGTGCGCGCCGCGGCCGGTCGCCTCGATCTCGTAGCGCCCTCCGCCCTTGCGCGCGGTGACGATGCCGTCCTCGGCGCGGCCGCACTCGAAGACCAGCGCCTCGCTGACGAGCGGCGCGAGCTTGGTGTAGAGGCGGCTCGACGAGGGCGAGCCGATCTCCTCGTCGCTCACCACGATCACCCGCACCGGCAGCCGCGCCCAGACCTCCGGCGCGCTGCCGCGGATGGCCTCGAGCGCGAAGAGCATCGCGCTGAGCCCCGACTTCATGTCGAGCACGCCGGGCCCGCGCGCCACGTCCTCGTCGCGCGTGAAGCCGAAGAAGCCGAGCGAGCGCGGGAACACCGTGTCGACGTGGCCGACCAGCGCGAGGCAGCGGGTGCGCGCCTCGACCGCGGGCGTCTCGTAGACGCGGTGACCGGCGACGCGGCCGTCGGGATCGACGTGGGTGTGCTGGACGAGCCCGAGCGCGTGGGCCCGCGCGTCGACGATCCGCGCCGCCGCCTCCACGTCCTCCGGCTCCCGCGTGCAGCTGGGCTGCTCGACGAGCTCGCGCAGGAAGGGCACCTGCTCGCGCTCGAAGCGCTCCTCGACCGCGGCGGTGAGCGCGGCGTCCAGCCGGGGATCGGTCATGTCCCCGGAGTAGCACGACCGACGCTATCCTCGCGCCATGCCCCGCATCCTGCTGCTGGCCGCGCTCGCGCTGTGGGCGTGTGACGGCGCCCCGGCGCCGGTCGACGCCGCGAGCCCGCCCCGCGACGCCGGCCCCTCCGACGCCGGCCCCTCCGACGCGCCACTCGAGCTGACGCTCACCGACCCGCCCGCGGGCGTCGACGCGCCGGCGCGCTTCGCGGAGGGCGTCGCCTACGGGCCGGAGGAGGCGCAGCGGCTCGACGCGCTGC
Organism: Myxococcota bacterium; assembly: GCA_036149055.1. Lineage (GTDB taxonomy): Bacteria > Myxococcota_A > Polyangia > Polyangiales > Sandaracinaceae > JAVJQK01. The sequence goes on from JAYZQJ010000047.1 coordinate 10,375, forward strand.
TGCCCGCCGATCCGGGCGGCCCGGTCGGCGCGATCCTCTGGGTGCACGGCGGCGGCTTCACCCAGGGGAGCCGGTCGGACATCTGGGAGGGCGGCGCACGGGAGCCGTCCGAGGCGGTGCGCGCGGGGCTCGCGTGGATCAGCGTGGGCTACCGGCTGCTCGAGGACGACGAGCGCGACGGCGTGCTCGGCCCGATGTCCGACGTCCGACGCGCGCTGCAGTTCGTCCGCCATCACGCCGACGCGTTCGGGATCGACCCGGCGCGGATCGGCCTCCGCGGCAGCTCGGCCGGCGCGGGCACGGCGCTCTGGATCGCGCTGAGCGACGACATGGCCGACCCGGGCGCCGCCGATCCGGTGGAGCGGGTCAGCACCCGGGTGACGGCGGTCGCGGTGCGCTCGACCCAGGCGACCTACGACCTCCTTCGCTGGGGCCCCGACGTCTTCATGCCGCGCTACGACCTGACCACCGAGGCGCTGTTCCTCGCGAGCTCGGCGCGACGCCGCTACGTCGCCCGGTTCTACGGCCTGCCGGCCAGCGCCACCGCGGACGCCGACACGCTGCGCGCCGCGCTCGAGTCGCCGGAGATGAGCGCGTACCGAGCGCAGGTCGACCTCTTGTCGCTCTTCTCGGACGACGATCCGCCCGCGCTGATCGTGAACGAGGGGCCGGACGCGCCGCCGACCGACGCGGAGTTCGATCCCCTGCATCACCCGCTGCACGCGCTGGCCCTTCAGGGCGCCGGCAACGCGGAGACGGTGGTCGGCGCGCCGGCCCTCGACGTCGAGGCCGACGTGACCGCGCTCGACTTCCTCCTCGCGCGGCTCCGGTGACGCATGGCCTGGGAGAGGAGCGACGGCGCGCGGGTGCTCGCGGGCGTGAGCCCGGCGGCGCGGCCCTGGATCGCGCGGCTGGTCGACGCCGACGCGAGCACCCGGGTCGCCGGCCTCGACGCGATCGGCGGCGCGCTCCTGTCGGACGGAGAGCCGACGCCGCAGGCCGAGGACCTGCTGCCCGCGCTGCTCGAGTTCGCCACGACCAAGGGCTACCCGCAGGCGGGCGGCGTGCTGCTGCGTCTGAGCCACCTCCTCGCCGCGATCGACGATCCGCCGCGCAGCCTGGCCGGCGCGGGCGGCTCCGAGGCGCGGCGGCGGGCCTACGACTTCGTCGGCGCGAGCGCGGCCAAGCTGGTCCGGCTCGCCGGCACGTCGCGCGATCCCTCGGTCGCCCGCCTCGCCGGCTGCCTCGCCGCGCGCTTCCCCGATCAGGACGCCTCGCTCGAGCCCATCCTCATCGCGCTGACGAGCGGCGCCCGCGACGCCGAGGAGCGCGCCCGCGTGTTCTACGCCCTCACCCGCGTCCAGACCGCGCGCGGCCGCCCCCTGCAGGGCCGCCTGGCCGAGGCGCTGTCGCACGCGGAGCCGACCCCCGAGAAGGTGGCGGTCTCGCTGGCGCTCTCCGCCCACGACCCGGCCGAGCCGCTCCGAGGGCGGATCCGTCGCACCCTCGGCGACGCGCGCGAGACGCGCCTCCCCGATCCCCGCGCCCCCGGACGAACGCTGACGGCGACCACCCTGGACGCCGCGCTGACGCGCCTGGGGTGATGAGTCAGCCTACCGACAGCACGAAGGGCAACGTGACCTGCGTGCTGGTCTCGGCGCCGGGGAACGTCCAGCGCCGGACCGCGTCGGTGAGGCAGTCCGCCATCGCCGCGCCGACGACGTCGCTCGGCGCCGTGGCCTGCGCGACGGCGCCGCTGGAGCCGACCTCGACCCGGACCTCCACCCGGCCGGTCACCCCGCGATCGACCTCGAGCGCCCGCCGATAGCACTGCAAGACCTCCGAGCGATGTCGGCCGACCACCCGGCGGACCGTCGACCCCGAGAGCGGTCCGTCCGTCTCGATGGAGCCCTGGCGGACGCGCGCGCGCTCGAGCTCGTCGGGGCTCGCGCCGGCCACCGCCTCCGCCTCCGGCACCGCCTCCGCCAGCGGCGCGGCCGCGGGCGGCTCGGGCGTCGGCGCCGCCTCCGAGCTCGGCGACGGATCGGGCGCAGCGGGGGCGGTGGGCGCGGCCGCGGGTGCGATCGGGCTGACCGGCGGCGGGTCGTCGGGGTCGGCCGCGCAGGCGGTCAGGAGCGCGGCCAGGGCGAGGAGCACGTCCACTCTCATGGCGGTGAGAGCATCGCACGGTTCCTTCTCCGCGCGCTGCATCTCCACGCCGGACCGGCCGGACGACGGAAAGACGCCGGCCGCCCCGAGGAGCGGCCGGCCAAGGTAAGCGGGTCGGTGGGTTGTTTTGGCTATCCGTGACTCACTTCAGCGAATGAAGGTGAGCCGGAACTGGTCGATGGTGCCGGTGTCGGCGCTGGCCCGGTCGCTGACGCGGAGGGTCCAGGGGCCGCGGCTGTCGTGGCCGGCGAAGTCGCTCAGCGTGTAGGTCTGGACGAGGTCCGCGGCCCCGCCGCCCTCGCGGTCGTGCAGGGTGACCCGGGTGCCCTCGTGCTCGAGCTCGACCACGAGGTCGCCGCGGTAGGTGTGGGCGATCTCGACGCTCACGCTGACCCGCTCGAACTCGAGCGCGTCGTCCACCTCGATGACGCTGGACGCGCCCGCCTCGTCGTCGTCGGGGATGGCGACGCTGACGTCGTTCACGTAGGTGCCGGCCTCGGTCACCGGCGGCTCCTCGGTCTCCTCCTGGCGGCTGAGCTGGATGAGCATGCGGACGGTCTCGAGGTCGACGTGCGGGTTGCTGCGGCGGTTCCAGCCGGTGCGGGGGCCGGTGGGGACCCAGAGGAAGTCGGGGTGGTTGTCGATGCTGGAGCCGACCCACTCGCCGCCGATGATGCGGCCCTCGCCGTCGAGCTCGAGGATGTAGTGGTACTGGTCGTGGCGGACGTAGCCCTCTTCGCCGAGGGGGTAGGTCTGCTGGTGACCCTCGACGAGGTAGTCGGTGGTCATGCGGATCTCGACGAAGCGCGCCGCGTCGGCGTTGAACGGGTAGGCCTCGCCCTCGCTGTTGAGGAGCTCGAGGGCGTCGGCGAGCTCGATCTCGCGCTGCGTGGTGATCTCGTAGGCGAGGAGCGGCTGGTTCCAGACCTCGAAGTCGAAGGTGCGGTCCTCGATGAACGCGCGGCCGTGCAGGCCGAGCAGGTTGGTGATGACCACGTGCCAGGCGCCCGCGTTCACGTCGCGGCACTCGTCCTCGACGATGCGGCCCGACTCGTCGTGCTCGACCTCGCGGAGGTTGCAGCGGCCGCCGACGCCGGTGCTCACGGTGCCGTCGTAGGCGGTCATGATGAGGGCCTTGATGTCGGCCACCTCGAAGCGCTGGCCGTTGTACTCGACCGCGTGCAGGGGCTCGGGCTCGAGGATCGCGGCCGGCGCCCAGGCGTGGCAGAGGCCCCACCAGCTCTCGAGGCCGTCCTGCTCGCCGAAGCCGCACTCGTCGGCCTCGCCGTCGTCGTCGTTGTCGATCCCGTCGAAGAGGCGGTCACGGCTCTGCGCGGTGGCCTGCCAGCCCGCGGCCGGGCCGAGCCAGTCGACGTAGCGGCGGTAGTCCGGCGCCGACTCCCCGCACTCCTTCGGCACGGTCTCGCTGAACTCGCCCTCGGCCTCCCAGCCGTGGAACGCGACGTCGTACTTCTCGGTCGGCGAGAGCACGTCCTGGCCCTGCCAGCGGTAGTTGCTCGAGCCCTGGAGGGTGGGCCAGTAGCTCGCCGCCCACGCGGTGCCCTCGAAGCGGCCGCGCTCGGGCAGCTCCTCGTAGCGGTACTCGAAGTTGTTCGCGATGCGCGTCGGGTCGTTCACGTGGTCCCACGCGTCGCCCTTGCCGCCCACCCCGTCCTCGGAGCACTCGGCCGCGCCGGGGAAGCGCTGCAGGTACTCGGGCGAGCACTCGGACGGGCCGGCGCCGGGGGCGTCCACCGCGCAGCCACCGAGGGCGAGCAGGCAGGCGAGGGAGAGGGTCTTGGTGAGCGTTCGCATCGTGATCTCCGGTCGGTTGCCTCCGTGCACTGCAGCGGCGGTGCCAAGCCGTCGGGCCCGGCGAATGGGGCGATTTCGAGGCGCGGTGGCCACGACGCTGGCCGATCTGGGTGGACGCTGGAGGCTCCGGTGGCGGCTCCGGTGTCCAGTGGTCACCTCGCGGAAATGGGCGGTCGCGTTCCGCGTCGGATCTGGCATGCTCGCGCGCATGGCCGCGCGGAAGAAGACCGGGAAGAAGACCGCCTCCAAGCAGAAGGAGGCGAAGAAGGCTGCGACCAAGAAGAAGGGCGCGACCAAGAAGAAGGCGGCGCCGAAGAAGAAGGCCGCGCCCGAGAAGAAGGCCACAGCGAAAGCGCAGCCGGCCGAGGGGAAGTCGAACGGCGCGCTCACGCCGGTGTCGGCGCGACCCAGCCGGACCGAGCGCGACAAGGTCCGCGACCGCCTCGTCGAGATCGACGCGACCTGCAACGCGTGGGCGACGATCGTGGCCGAGCGCATGGCCGCCGATCAGAACTTCGCCGACCTCGTCGACCAGTACCGCGCGCAGCCCCCGCGGGATCTCCGCGGCCTGTTCCTCATGGACGCGCTGCAGGCGGCCGAGGCGCACGTCGCCGTGATCACCCAGGTGCTCGGCGAGCACCTCGAGGGCCGGCGCGGCGACCCGCTCGTGATCCTGGAGGAGATCCGCAAGCGCCAGAAGCGCATCGCGGCCGTCTACGCGGTCAACGCCTTCCTCGCGGTGCTCAACCAGATGAAGCCTGAGAAGCCGAAGTGGCAGTCGTTCGACGCCCTCGACCCGCGCTTCGCGGTGCTCGCGCTCGCGCACCAGACCCTCGGCTACGCGCTCGAGGCGGCGCAGATCGAGGCGCCCCCGGACGTCACCGAGCAGATCATCAACGCGACCCAGGACGAGACGGTCTGGGTCTGGCGCCGCATGCCCGAGCCGGGCACCGACACCCTCGCCGCCTGCGCCGCCGCCGCGGCGTTCTTCCGGCACCTCGGCGCGGACAACATGGTCACGACCGACGAGGTCGCGGCCTACTACGCGGAGCAGAACGCGCAGCGACCGGCCGCGCTGAGCTGACCGGCCGCGCTGAGCTGACGGCGGCTGGAGGCTGACCGCGGCTCGAGGCCGCACGTGCATGGGCCCCAGACGGGTCCGGGGAGGAAGAGACATGGCCAAGACCGCGCTCAAGGGAAACCCGGTGTCCACCAGCGGAGAGCTGCCCGCGAAGGGCAGCAAGGCGCCGCCGTTCAAGCTGGTGGCCGGCGACCTCTCCGAGAAGGGCTTCTCGGACTACGACGGCAAGAAGAAGGTGCTCAACATCTTCCCGAGCATCGACACCTCGGTCTGCGCGACCAGCGTGCGCAAGTTCAACGAGAAGGCGTCGAGCAAGGACGGCGTCGTCGTGCTGAACGTGTCGGTCGACCTCCCCTTCGCGGCCAAGCGCTTCTGCGCCGCCGAGGGCCTCGAGGGCGTCGAGACCCTCAGCGCCTTCCGCTCGACCTTCCCGACCGACTACGGCGTGAAGATCATGGACGGCCCGATGAAGGGCCTCCTGGCCCGCGCGGTCGTCGTGCTCGACGAGAAGAACGACGTCGTGCACCGCCAGCTGGTCGACGACATCGTGCACGAGCCCGACTACGACGCCGCGCTCGCCGCGATCTGATCAGCTCCCGTAGCCGTGGAAGAGGGCCGCGAGCCGCAAGGCCCGGCCCATCTCCGGCACGTTGTGGAAGCGGTCGGACGGGTCGGCCGCCAGCGCCCGCGCGAAGAAGTCGTCGAGGTCCCGGCCGAAGTCGCCGTGGGCCGACGGCGGCGCGTGCCCGCCGCGCCGGATCCTCGCGTCGAGCGCCTCGTCGTGGTCAGCCGCGAACGGCGGGTGACCGGTGAGCGCGAAGTAGAGCGTCGCCGCGAGCCGGTAGAGGTCGGTGCGCAGGTCGACGCCCGCGCCCATGCGGAGCTGCTCGGGCGCGTGGTAGGGGCTGCTCCTGCTCACCACGCCGCCGTGCTGCTCGTCCTGCAGCGGGTGGAAGGCGATGCGCACGCCCCCGCGCCGACGCGGCAACCAGACGTGGTCCGGGTCGAGCTCCGCGTGGGTGCGCCCGGTGTCGTGGAGCAGGTCGAGGTGGGTCAGGATCTCCTGGCCGAGGAACGCCATCTCGACCACGCCCAGCCGCCGCCCCGAGAGGAGCACCCGCTCGGTGAGCGAGCGCCCGGTGAGCGCCTCCATCACCGCGAAGGGGCCGCGCTCCTCGTCCCAGCCGAGCTCGAAGATGCGCGGCAGCCCGGGGCTCTCGAGCCCGCTCAAGGTGCGGTAATTGCCGCGCCTTTCACGCGCGAGCGCGTGAGATGGGGTGGGAGCCCGAGCCGGCTTTGCCGGTCGGGCGGGAGGGGGCGCATGCCCCCTCCGGAAACGGAGCGACCGGTGCCGCACCGCGACGCCGCGATGCCCGAGCTCGATCCAGACCGTCCGGTCCAGCGACGCGTGCCACGCGGCGTAGATCGTCGTGCGGGTGCCGCGGAAGAGCGCCCGGTCCAGCAGGTACTTCCCGCGCGCGAGCGGGACGTCCAACGACTCCAGGCCCTCGAGCGGGCCGACCCCGGATTCCCTGACCACGCCGTGGCACGATGCACCGTTCGGACCTCCCGGATTTGGGAGAGTTTCCGGTGGTTTCGGGCGCGAGTGTGGGGAGTTCCCCCAGAGGGGAAAGCCCGACAGTGTGGGGCCTTCGATCAGTCGACGATGCCGCGCTCGCGCAGCCGCTCCATGCGACGCTCCGCCGGCGAGAACCGGGGCTCGATCTCGAGCGCCCGCCGGAACGCCCGCGCGGCGTGGTGGAAGCGGCCGCTCCGCATGTGCAGGTCTCCCTGGAGCGCGACCGGCAAGGGATCCTCGGGGTCCCACTCCGCCGAGCGCTCGGCCCACTCCATCGCCTCGTCGGCGCGGTCCTGCCGGAAGAGGGCGACGGCCACGCGGTAGGCGGCGCCGGCGTGGCGCGGCGAGAGCGAGAGGGCCTGCCGGGCGAGCTGCTCGGAGCGGGGCCAGTCGGCCGAGCGGGCGGCTTCGATGGAGGAGGCGACGAGGGCGTCGGCGTCGGAATTCGCGGGCGGGAGATCTGCCGGGGCCGAGTCCGACGCCGGGGCCGAATCCGACGCCGGGTCCGGGTCCGACGCCGACGCCGGGTCCGAGCCCGACGCCGGGTCCGGGTCCGACGCCGACGCCGACGCCGAGTCCGAGTCCGACGCCGAGTCCGACGCCGGGTCCGAGTCCGATGCCGGGTCCGCGTCCGGGTCCGACGCCGGGTCCGGGTCGCTCGCCGCCACGGCCGCGGCCTCGTCGGGGGGCGCGCTGGGGGGCGGATCGGGCGGGGCCGGCGCTTCGTCGACGGGGATCGGCGCGGGGGGCTCGGCGGGGCCGGCGTTGGCGACGGCGGGGACCGAGGCGGAGTCCGGGTCGTCCTGGGTCAGGCGCCAGGCGGCCCAGCCGCCGACCGCGAGGGCCGCGGCGGCGCAGAGGGCGAGGACGAGGCTCGCCGAAGAGCGGCGGGGGGCGGGCGCTTCCACCGCCGTCGACGAGGGAGCGGCGGAGGGTGCGGCGCTGGACGACGGAGCGGCGGCGGGGGGATGGGAGTCGACCAGAGGGTTCGGCTCCTCGACCGGGGCCGCCTCCGCCGCGACCGGGACCGCCGGCTCGGGGGGATCGGAGGCCGGTCGCTCGGCGGGCTCGGAGGCCTCCTCCTCGGTGGCCTCGAGCTGGGCGCGGAGCTTCGCCACCTCGTCCGGCTGGTAGGCGGTCGTGGGCTCGTCGTCGTCCTCGTCCTCCCAGTCGAGCAGGGACGGCTCGGGCTTGGGGAGCTCGGGCGCGGGGCGGGACACGGCCAGCGGGCGGAGACGGCTCGCGTCGGTGCGCTTGACCACCACCTCCTCGGCGACGAGGCCCCGACGTCGGGCGCCGTCGCTCGGGGTCGAGACGATCCGCCCGACGATGCTCTGACGTCTACGGCTCTTGCGATGTCCATCGAGGCGTCCGAGCGCGTCCGGGGGCCCGGCGAGCACGCGGCCGAACGGCAGCCCGAGCATCGTCTGGATCGCCGCGCGCCCCTCGATGGTCTTCTTCGACTCACCGGCCGCGCCGGTCGCGGGGTGGAACGAGGCGCCCTTGATCTTGCCCTCGGCGAGGTCGACGCGACCGCGGCCCGCCGCGGCGAAGACCCGGAAGCTGACCGCGTGCGGGCACTTGCCGAGGAGCTTCAGCCAGCGCGCCGTGCCGAGCGTCTCGAGACGGTCGGCCACCGCCTCCTCGTGCCGGAGCCGCTTGCGCAGCGTCAGCTCCTCAGCGCACATGCTCGCCACCGGGCCGAAGAGGCGCTCGGTCCCGGCGTCGGCGAGGAAGGCGTCGCCGAGCACCAGGAGCGGCGCGCTCGCGAGCCGGATGTCCTCCCAGAGCGGGCGGCAGCCGACCTCGACGAGGGCGTCCGCGGCCACCACCACCAGGCTCGGGTCGAGGGCGCGCCCTCCCCGCACCGACTCCTCGTCGGGCAGGACCGCGCGGGTCTCGGCGCCGGCCTCGGCCAGCCGCGCGGCGATGCGGGTCCCGCGGGCCTCGACCGGATCGATGACCACCACGCGCGCGCCGCGGATCGCGGGCGCGGTCTCCTCGCGGCTCGGCGGCGCGTCGAGCACGACCACGCGCCCGGGAGCCCGCTCGGCGAACACCATCTCCACCGTCGGCGTGCCGCTCAGCGCCGCGACCATCGTGCCGGCCGAGGGGGCGACCTCACCCCGCGCGTCGATCGCGAGCGCGCCGCTGCCCCGGGCGATGAGCAGGCCCGCGCGGCGGGCGCCGGCGTAGCGCTCGGCCAGCTCGGGGACCCGCTCGAGATCCACCCGCGACTTCCAGCGGGCCGGCCGGCGGCTGAGGCCCTTCAGCAAGACCTGGAGCTGCTCGGCCAGCTCGGCGGCGGGGGCCGCCTCGTCGAGCCGGACCACCAACCCGTAGCGGGCGCGCGGGCGGACGCTCGCCTTGTCCGTCGGCCCGATGGCGGCCACCGCGGTCGCCGCGCCGAGGGCGGTCTCGGCCATCCGCTCGAGCGGGCCCTCGGGCGCCGCGCCGGCGAGGCCCGCGAGCACGACGAGGTCGGGCGCCCGCTGCGCCACCCGGCCCGCGAGCCCGTCGAGCGGCGAGAGCTCGACGCGCACGCCGGCCTCGTCGAGCGCGCTCTGCACGGCGCCCTCCTCCGGGCTCGCGGCTCCCACCCAGAGGATGAGGAAGCCTTCGCCCGGCGCGCGATCGTCGCGGCTGGCCGTCATCTGCGGTCGTCGATCCTCGTCATCGTGCGCTGGCCCCGTCGGGCCAGGGCGCCGGGGGGATGGGGTAGGCGGGGCGGGCGAAGAGATAGCCCTGTCCGTAGTGGACGCCAGCGTCCACCACCGCGCTCAGCTCCTCGCGCCGCTCGATGCCCTCCGCGACCACCCGCGCGCCCAGATCGGTGCAGAGCGCGGTGAGGTGCGTGAGCATCTTCTGGCGGCGCGGGTCCAGGTGGATGTTGGTGACCAGGGCGCGGTCGAGCTTCACCACGTCCGGCTCGAGCTCGACGAAGCGCACCAGGTTCGAGTGCCCGGCGCCGAGGTCGTCGAGCACGAGGTGCGCGCCGGTGCGGTTGCACACCTCGCGCAGCACGCTCTTGCAGAGATCGAAGAACTCGAACGCGGCGGTCTCGGTGATCTCGAGGAACACGCCGCCGTCGTGGAAGCCGATCGGATCGTCGGTGCGCACGAGCCACCGCGAGCTCAGCTCGTGCGGGTGCACGTTGACGAAGACCCGCTGCCCGCCGCAGCGCTCGAAGGCGACCTCGCGGATCAGGCGACCGAGCCGGCCGGTGGCCCCCTGCTCCACCGCGGCCCGGAAGAGCGCCTGCGGATCCGCGAAGTGCTTCCGGGTGCAGCGCGCCAGCGCCTCCACCGCCCAGACGCGCTTGGTGCTCAGGTCGACGATGGGCTGGAAGAGCGCCGAGATCTCGTCGGCCACGAGCCCCCGCACGTCATGCGGATCGCGCGCTGGCTGGTTGGCCTCGCTGAGGGTCCAGAAGTGGCGGCGACGAGACAGGGGGCAGCTCCCGTGAGGGAGAGCAGACTATCACGTCCGGGGGCGGACCCGGGCGCGCGTCCCTCCGAGCAGCCCGAGGAAGAGGAGCAGGCCGAGGAAGCCCACGAGGCCGCCCGCGGTGGCCTGCGCGACCCGGTCCCAGAGCAGCGGCTGGGCGTCGTACAGATAGAAGCCGCCGGCCGCGAGCGCGCCGCCGAGGCCGGCCGCCATGGCCACGACCCGGCCGCGATAGGCGGCGGTGGCCGGCAGCACGCCGAGCGCGATCACCGTCGCGAGGTAGACGAGCCAGTGGCGGCCCTCCACGTACGGCACGGCGCGGCCGGCGCGGGCGAGCGCCACCGAGCCCTCCCAGGCGAGGCCTCCGGCGGCGACCGAGGCGGCGGCGAAGAAGCTGGCCGCGAGGAACGCGAGGCTGCCCCAGCCGAAGGTCCAGCGCTCGCCGAGCAGCGCGTCGCGCTCCTCCTCGCCCTTCTCTTCGCCCTCGGCGGCGGGGGCCTCGGCGCTCTCGGCTGCGGCCTCGGGCTCCTCGACCGCCGCCGTCTTCTGGGCAGCCTCCCGCTGGGCGGCCTCGCTCCGGGCCGCCTCGTCTCGAGCGGCCTGGACGCGCGCCTTCTCGGCCCGGAGCTCGGCGAGCTTCTGGGCGTAGCCCATCGCCTTCGCCTTCTTCAGGTAGAAGGCGCGGTCCTTCTTCGGCAGGGCCTCGTCGGCGACGAGGGTCAGGCAGTAGCGGACGCAGCCGAGCTCGGCCATCGCCAGCTCGTAGGCCTCGGACTCGGGGTCGGCCTCGACGCCGGCCGCGCGGGCCACGTTCCGGTACCAGACGTCGGCCTTGTCGGCGTCGGCCGCGTAGACGAGGCCCATCTCGTAGAGGTTGGCGACGAAGACCTTCGCCCGGAGCTCGCCGCGCTGCGCCGCCGAGCGGATGCGCTTGGCGCCCTCGGCCGGATCCGCGGTCACGCCCACCCCCGCGAAGTGCGCGCGCCCCACGTGGTACTCGGCCTCCGCGCTGCCGAGCCGGGAGGCGGCCTCGTAGCACTGGAGGGCGTCGAAGAGGCTGCGCTCGGCGTGCGGGGTGCCGACCCGGTGGGCGGCGGCGAGCTCCATCAGCCCCTCGACGTCCTCGCGGGCCACGAGCTCGTCGATGCTCGGCGGAGGCCCGTCCACGCCGAGCCCGGCCGGCGCGAGGGCGTCGTCGTCCAGCTCGTGGTCGAAGTCGGGCTGCGGCTGCGGGGTCACGCCCCGAGTCTACGTCGAAACCCGGGGCGACATTCCAGTCTCCGGGTCAGCGGAGCGCGAGGTAGCGCGGGCGGTCGGCGCGCCGCGACGGGAGCAGCTCGAAGACCTCGTCTTCGAGGGCGCTCTTGCGGCGGAGCAGCGGGAACGGGAGCGCCGGAGGACCGTCCTGTCCCTCGATCATCGAGAGCGCCTCGCCGCGGGTGAGCTCCATCGTCGGGAGATCCTCGAAGGGCGACTGGGCGAAGGGGTCGTCGTACGGCATGCCCTGGAACATTTCACGCTCCGTGCCAAACGCGGTTCGGGCGAAGCCGACGGCCGACCGGCTCCTCGAGTGGCCACCCTCGACGGACCGGGGTGGCGGCTCGGGCGGCCACCCCCGCGGCGCCGTGCGTGACGTGACGGGCGCCGTGACGGATCGACTCGCTCGCGGCCAGGGGGCGCCGGATCGCCTCCCGGCACGCGGGATGCTAGTTGCCTTGCCCATGGTCCGCACTCTTCGTTGCGTCCCCGCGCTCGCCGCCCTGCTCGCGGTCGGCTGCCCCGGCTCCCACGTGGGCCCGGTCGGGGTCCCGCCGAACCTGGTGGAGAAGAGCCTCTTCGAGGGGGAGCACTGGTACGTGCGCGAGATCGTGGCGGTGGAGGGGACGCCGCCCGCGTCGGGTCCGGCGCCCTCGGTCACGGCGCCCTTCGTCGGCGCGCTCGCGGCGGCCCCCGGCCCGGGCGACGCGCCCCGGCTCGCGCGGGTCACCTGGGAGATCACAGAGGACTTCCTGGTCGCGCTCTCGGTCGTGGACGACGCCCCGGTCGCCGTGTTCGGCATCGCGATGCACGTGGAGCCCGACGCCCCCGATCTGCCCTGGCACGAGCGCAGCCAGATGCGGGTCGACTGGAGCCAGAACCTGGTGGCGACCGAGGGGCTGTTCCCCGCCTCGCTCGAGGCCGACGACGGCTTCGTCGCCTACCGGCGCGAGTCGATCCCGGCCTTCTTCACCGACCTCGACTCTCGCCCGGTGTTCTCGCCCGAGCGGATCGCCGTCACGACCAGCGAGCTGTGGACGCCGGACGGCTGCACCGGATGCGAGGGGCTTCAGGTGCGCTGGCGCGACAGCTTCGTCCGCGTCCGCGCGGGCTATCCGCCGGCGCCGCTGCACGCCGACGAGCAGGAGGCGTTCGGGGGGCTCTTCGTGGCCGTCGACGAGGAGCGCTCGCTGCGCGGGCGCTGGAACCTGTGGGAGGACGCCATGACCTCCCAGCCCTGCGAGGGAGACCTCGACTGCGACCCGGGCGCGCACTGCGTGGGCGTCCCCGCGCGCTGCTCGACGCCGGTCGAGCGCCGCACGCCGCGCCGGGTGTCCTTCGTGCTCGCGCCCGACACCCCGCGGCACCTCGTGCGGGGCTCGTTCCTCGCGGTGGCGGAGTGGAACGAGGCGCTGATGGCCGCGCATCGGATCGCGCGCGGGGACGCGCTGCCCCGCGTGCGGCGCCGGGTGGACTGCCAGTCGGAGAGCCCGACCGCCTGGTGCTTCTGCGATCGCGACGCCCGCGCGCCCGAGGTCGCCGGCGACGACACCTGCGTGGCCCGCACCGACTGGCTCACCCCCACGATCGCGCGCCTCGAGACCGACCCCTACGACTGCGCGATCGAGGGTCCCCCCGACACCGCGCGACCGACCTCGGACGACGACTACGGCGCCGAGGTCTTCGACCACCGCTTCGTCGGCGAGGAGTGCGCGCTCACCCTCGAGGTGCGCGAGCCCGAGCCCCTCGATCCGGTGATCCGCTGGGTCCCGGACGCGTCGTTCTGCGCGCTGGCCCAGCCCCGCCTCGATCCGACCACCGGGGAGATCGTGACCGCGGCGGTGCACGTGGGCGGGGGCTGCCTGGAGCAGCTCGTCGACGCGGCGAGCGAGCTCTGGGCGATCGCGAAGGGCGAGCGGAGCGAAGGGGAGACCTTCGGCGCGCCCGCCCTCGACGGCTACTACGATCGCGCGCACCGCCAGGCCGCCTCCTTCACGCCCGCCCCGCCGCCGATGGGCCTGCGCGACCCCGCCCGCCCGCGCACCCCGGTGGATCCCGCGCATCCCGAGGAGCGCCTGCGCCCGCTCGCGCCCGCGGCCGGCGGCGAGGTCGAGGCGCGGTGGATGGCGCCGATCGAGGCGGCGCTCTGGGCGGACCTCGAGCGCGACGATCCGCTCGCCGCGGCGCGGGTCGACGATCCCCTCGACGCGATCTCTCCCCTTCGAGGGGCGCCGTTCCCGCGCGCGATCCGGCGGCGCACCCGCGATCTCTTGCTCGCGCACCACGGGGTGTCGCTCCCGCGGCCGGCCCACTTCGCGATGCGCTTCCACCGCTACTGGGCGGAGGCGTTCACCGGCCGCTCCGACGCCGAGCGCCGCACGCGTTGGCGGCAGGCCAATCACCGCGCCCAGCTGACCCGCGCCCTCGGGCACGCGCTCGGCATGACGACCAACCTCGCCGGGAGCGTCGCCGCCCACGGCTACCCCGAAGCGTGGTTCGGGGTGGGGCTCGAGACGCGCCCGCCGGCGGTCGCCGACTACGACGACGACGCGAGCGGCGAGCTGGAGCCGCTCGAGGCGGCCGCGTGGCTCGCGGAGCTGGAGGTGCGCCGCAACCGCGCGCTGGCCCGCGGGCTCGGCAACCTCTCCAGCTCGAGCGTGATGGACGTGCACGGAGACCTGTCGGACCTCGCCGGCGTCGGGCCCGGTGATCGCGCGTCCATCCTGTTCCACTACGCCGACCGCGTCGCGATCCTCGACGCGGTGGACCCGTGGCAGCGCATCGAGGACGAGCGCTGGCTGCGCGTCGACCTCCACCCCACCCGCCACTTCGTCCGGTACGGCGGCGGCGAGGCGTGCGCGGTCGACGAGGACTGCCCCTTCGGGCCGGGCAGCGCGGGCCTCCCCGGCCGTCAGGCCCTCCACCAGCGCTGCGTGGACGGCCCGCGCGTCGAGGCCGGGCCGTGCGACGGCGACGCGTGCGTGTGCTCCACCCTCGAGGCCGACCTGCGGGCCTACCAGGAGGGCCGGGGGCCGGAGGCCTACTACCGCGACGGGATGGAGCCTCACCTCCACGCGCTGACGCTCGAGCACTGCGGGCCGGGGGCGGCCGCCACCGACGCGCGCTGCCAGCCGAACGACGCGGGCGCGAGCTTCCTCGAGATCGCGCGCAACCGGCGGGCGCTCTGGCGCGACCTCTACCCCTACGCCTTCGGGCGCGCGGCGGTGCCGGATCCGACCCCCGAGATGACGCTCGCCGCGGCGACGCAGGTCCGGGACTTCGGGGTGCGCGCCTTCACCCCCGGCCACCCGATCCTCGATCTGGGCCGGCTCCGCCTCGCGAACAGCCGGCTCGGCGCCATCGCCTCGCTGACGTGGCTGGCCGAGCTCGCGACGCTGCCCGACGCGACCGACGCGCTCCCCTCGGGGCTGGGCTTCTCTCGGGCGGCCGAGGACGGGATCTCGCGCGGCGTCGAAGGCGCGCGGCTGATGGCCCTGAGCGCGCTGACCGCCGCCCCGGTGGAGCCTCACGCGCTCTCCGATGGCTCACTCATCGAGACGACGGCGGCCGCGCTCCTCTCTTCGGAGGCCCGCGAGCTGCTCGCCGGGATCGTCACCGACCGGCCCCGAGCGAGCGGCCCGTTCCTCGGCGCCGACCGGGAGGGTGAGCCCGCGCTGCTCCAGCCGTGGCGATCGAACACCCGGTGCCGACGCGGTCCGTGCGTGTCGGGCCTCGAGCTCGCGGGGCCCGTCCCGAGCGCGACGCTCACCACCCGTCGCTTCGCGCTCGGCCTTGCCTTGGCGCGCGACACGTCGTTCGCCCTCGCGCTCCCGCTCGAGGAGGCCGACGTCTGGCCCGACGACGCGTGCGCGCTCGGCGAGCCGCAGCCGGGCACGACGCACCCCATCTGCGACGCCGACCAGGCGGCGTACGCGGTGTACCGGCGCGGCGACGAGGCCTGGATCGCCTCCGCCGATCGCTCGGTCGTGGCCGCCCCGCCCGAGGTCGGCTTCGCGCTCCTCGCGCATCTGCTCGAGCTCCGCGCTCGCTTCGAGGCGGGCGAGGCCGAGCTGGAGGACCGGCTCGAGGAGGGCGAGGCGCTGCTGCGGGATCTCGCCGCGCTCCAGCGCGCGGTCGGCGCGGCGCGGTGGCGCGTCAGCGGCCGATGACCGGCATCATCGAGCGGATGGAGTCGCGCACGGCGCTGTCGAGCCAGCGGGCCGGGATCGAGTAGGCCTGGGCGTCGCCGCGGCGAATGGTGCGGCAGTGGGCGAAGGGCACGTCGCGCACGACGACGAAGGGATCGTCGGCCGTGTCGGGCGCGATGGGCCCGCTCTGGTGGAGCACCCCGGTGTGATCGAGGCTCGGCTCGCAGGGCAGGTAGACCGCGGTCCCGCCGACGTAGCGCTCCTTGCCGATCGGGCCGAGCAGACCGACCGCGGCCACCGGGCACTGGAGCTCGATCGCGCGGGCCTTCGCGCAGTCGAAGACGCGGTGATGCCCGGCGAGCTCGCGGGTGCCGGCGGGCACGATGAGCAGATCGACGCGGTGCGCGCTGAGCCTCGCCGCCGCCCGGGTGAGCTGCGCGTCGAGGCAGATGAGCATCGCCACCCGGAGGCCGCGCCAGTGGAAGACCCGGAGCGCGTCGCCGCCCTCGAGGCACCACGCGTCGGGCTGACTCTCGGTGGGCGTGAGCGCGAGCTTGTCGTGGTGATGCACCGCGCCGTCGGCGGCGAGGAAGAACGCGCGGTTGACCAGCCTTCCGTCGCGCTCGTGGCGGTAGGGCGTGCTGCCGGGCACGAGCGAGACGCCGCGCTCGACGGCGCGCGCCCGGAGCCGCGGGATGGCCACCGCCGCGCGATCGGCGAGCCACGCGCAGTGCTCGGTGAGCGCCATCTTCGGCCCGTAGCCGAGCCACGCCATCGCGGTCAGCTCCGGCATGATCAGCAGATCGGCGCCCTCGTCGGCGCAGCGCGCGAGCTTCGCGTCGACCCGGTCGATCCAGTCGTCGAGGGAGCGGGGCGCGTCGGCGAGGCTGGGCGACCAGAGCGCGAGCGTGGAGGGGGCGGCGGTCATGGGCCGCCAGCACCGCAGAGACCATGCCGGCCCCGAAGGCCTGCCGACCGTACACCGACGCCGCGCGTGGAGGCGCGACCGTGGCGTTGCGATACGCCTCGCATGCGCTCGAGAGTTGCCGGGCGACCTCGCCTCGCGTCGAGGCGAGGGGCGTCGCGAGGTCGTCGCGCGCTGGGGTCGGGGCCGAGCGGAGCGAGGTCCCGGAGTGGATAGGGGGGCGGGGGCAGACCCGCGCGAACCCGCCCCTGCTCAAGAGATACTGCCCTAGCTCAAAACCGGTACGTGAGGCCGAGTCGGAAGCTCTGGGGCCCGAACTCCACCGCGGGCTCGAAGGTGCGCAGGGTGCGGATCCGGCCGCGGAGCTCGCGCGCGTCGGCGTCGGCGCTGCCCCAGAGGAGGCCGCCCACCAGGATCGCGGCCGCGCCGACCGCCATGAGGCTGATCCCGGCCGCGAAGTCCTCGACCGGCTTCACGCAGTCCATCATGCCCACGCAGCCCATCGGATCGATCGCGGCGACGACCACCATCGCCACCACCCCGCCGACGAGGAGCGTGGTCCCGCCGATGGTGAGCGCGCCGAACGCGGCCGAGCGCCCCTCGGCGCCCTCGAGCTCGGCCTCGAGGCGAGTGATCTCGGCGGCGGTCTCCGGCGAGAGCTCCGCCTGCGCCTCCTGCGCGGCCGCGGGCGTCGCGAGGAGCATCGAGCTCAGGATCAGGAGGGCGGTCGTCCTCATCTCGAGCCTCCACATACGCTCATCCCGCGGCGTCGCCAAATGGTCGCGGTTGACCCTGGCTGCGCGGGCGGGGGACAACGCCTGCGGGCGCTCCAGGGGGGAGCGCGTGGGAGGAACGATGTCGAACAAGTTCATGGTGATCTACTCCGGCGGCATGGGCATGGCCGCGAGCGAAGAAGAGCAGCAGAAGATCATGGCCGAGTGGGGGGCCTGGTACGGGAAGATGGGCCCGTCGATCGTGGACGGCGGCAACCCGTTCGCGCAGTCGAAGCACCTGAAGGCGACCGGTAAGATCCAGGACGGCCCGCTCGGCGATCACCCGGCGACCGGCTACACGATCATCACCGCCGACTCGCTCGACGACGCGGCCAAGAAGTGCGCCGAGCACCCGCACCTCGGCCACGGCGGTCAGGTCCAGATCTTCGAGACCATCGACATGAGCTGAGCGACCTACTCGTCGCCGAACCGCGGGGCGTCGGTCGCCCAGCGGTAGCGGATGCCGAGCAGGAACGAGTGCCCGCCGGCTCCCCCGAGGCTGTCCGGGGCGAGCACGGCGGGCATCGCGATCAGGCGGACCGAGAGATCCGGCCACATGCGGATCGCGGCGCGCAGGCCGACCCGGAGCACGTAGTCGTCGCGGTCGACGAGGTGCACGACCTCGGCGCCGGGCTCGATGCTGAACGCGTCCTCGTCGCCGAAGTGGAAGCGCCACCCCGCGGCCACGCTCCACACCCAGCCGGGGGCCACGGTGATGACACGCAGCGTGTCCTCGTAGAGGTAGTAGCCCTCCTCGAAGGGCAGCACGTAGGTCGCGGTCAGCTCGGCCGCGAACGCGGTGCTCTCCACCGGGATGTCGAGGCTGAGCTGGGCCTCGAGCGAGAGGTAGTTCGCGTTCGGCCCGGTGCGGTCGCGCAGCTGCAGGTGATCGTAGCCGTCGAGCGCCTCGAGGAAGGAGCGGGTCCAGTTGAAGCGGTAGCGCGCGCCCACCCGGAGGTCGCCCCACGGGACCGCGCCGCGGACGCCGCCGTAGGCGCCGAGCCCGGAGCCGCTGATGATCGGGTCCACCTCGGCGCCGATCCACGTCTCGTGCGGCACCCCGTAGCCGAAGTGGAAGCGCGGCTGGAGGAAGAGGAAGCCGACGTCGAGGGTGCCGCTGATGAACCCGCGCTCTTCGCCCCAGAACGGGATGTCCTGGGACGGCGGATCGGCGGGCGGATCGTGCGGGATCGGCCCCCCCGTGAGGTCCTGGGCCGCCGCGACGCTCGGCACCAGCGAGAGAAGGAGCAGGGTCAGCGCCCGCATCACCAGAACCCGATCACCGAGGCGCCGGTGCCCGTCGGGACCAGGCTCCACGACACGTCGCCCGGCGCCCGCTCCTCGCCCTCGGGCCGCTCGTGCGCGAAGTGCAGCGCCCAGGGCACGAGGAAGCCGACCGCCGTCCCCACCACCGCGCCGGTGATGACGTCGGTCAGGTAGTGCTGGTCGCCCATGATGCGCAGCATCCCGGTGGCCGCCGCGAAGGCGAAGCCGGTGACGCAGGGGAGCGCCTCGATGTCCCCGCCGCCCAGGAGCGGCAGGTTCATGTGCGCGGAGCAGACCACGGCCGCCGACGCGAAGGACTGCGAGGTGTGACCGCTGAAGAAGCTGTAGAAGCGGTCGGGGGAGTTGCAGAAGAAGCTCTCCTCCGGGAGGTCGTCCGGCGAGGGACCGCCGCACGTCTGGCCGTAGGGGCGCTCGCGGCTCGCGATGATGTTCGCCGTGGTCTGGAGCGCGAGGGTGACCGCGATCACCTCGGCGTGGATCAGGATCAGCTCGAGCGCGACCTCGGGGTCGTCGTGCTGCCACGCGGCGAGGACCAGGGCGTCGAAGAGGATCGGCGCGCTCGTCAGGAGCGAGAGGGTGCCGTCGCTGACGTCGCGGGCGATCTGCCGGGCGAACTCGTCGTCGAGCCGGATGGCGTCGCGGACGTCGTCGTCGAAGAGGATCCCGCCGCGCGACGGAGTGGTCACGCCCGACGCGCCGATGCCGATCATCGTCCCGGCGACCGCCGCCCCCGCGCCGATGGTCACGTAGTCGCCGATGTCCGAGCTGCGCCAGCGCCAGCGGACCTCGGGCGCCGCCTCCTCCTGCGCGAGGGCGGACGACGGCGCGGCCAAGAGCAGCGTCAGCGCGACGACGCGATGAGCGATTCGTGACGACATCGGGGAACGGAGAGCGTTCCTAGCACGAACGCTCAGGGCAGGGCGCAGGCGCCGCCGACGCAGACGGCCGGGGACGGGCAGGTCGCGCCGCAGGCGCCGCAGTCGCTGGCCGTGCGGATGTCGCGCTCGCAGCCGTCGGAGGGGTCGCCGTTACAGTCGTCGTGCCAGTCGCCGCAGCTGTCCACCACGCAGCGCCCGGCCACGCAGCGGATGTCGCCGTGTGGATCCGAGAAGCAGGCCGCGCCGCAGCCGCCGCAGTGGCTCACGTTCGAGGTCGCGTCCACGCACGCCCCGTCGCAGAAGACCTCGTCGGCGTCGCAGGTCGAGACGCAGGCGCCGTCGAGGCAGGCCGAGCCCGCGGGGCAGACGGCGTCGCAGGCGCCGCAGGTCTCGGGGGCGCTCAGGTCCGCCTCGCAGCCGTTGTCGAGCCGGTCGTCACAGTCGGCGAAGCCGGCCTCGCAGACGACCTCGCACGCGCCGGCCGCGCAGCGCGGCGCCCCGTTCATCACCGCCGGGCAGACCCGCTCGCAGCCGCCGCAGCGCGCGGGATCGGTGAGCAGGTCGAAGCCCTCGTCGATCCGGCCGTCGCAGTCCTGGTCGAGGCTGTCGCAGCGCTCGGCCTCCGGTCGGCAGGCGTCCCTCTCCACCACCCGCGCGTCCCGCGTCGCCGCGTCGGGGGGCGGGTCCGGGTCGGGCGGGGCGAGGTCCAGCGTCAGCCCGCAGCCGCTCGCCGCGAGCGCGAGCGTCCCCAGCCACCACTCGCGTCCCACGCCTCCGATGATGCCAGCCTTCGCGGCGCCCTGCTCGTGGTTCAGATCTCGTGTCAGAGCCGGACGGCTTCGACCTGACCGAGCGCCGCCACGAGCTGCTGCACCCGGGGATCGTCCATCGCGCTCTTCACCTTGCCGCCCGCGTTCTTCACGTAGAAGGGCGGCAGCGCGTCCGCCCAGTGCTCGAAGAAGCGGTTGCCGGCGAAGACGATGTCGACGTGCTCGGGCTCGGCCTGCCCCGGCTCCTCGTCGAAGTCGACGTCGGCCCAGTCGATCTCCTCGGCCGCGTCCTCCGCCGCCCCGGTCGTCTCCGAGTAGCTCAGCCGGACGGGGATCTCCGGCGTCCGGCGCGCCCGGTCGCTGAAGAGGTGGAGCATCGCGTCGCTGATCTTCACCTGCATGATGGTGGCGATCAGGGCGAAGTCGACGTCGCTCTTGTTGAAGTAGGGGAAGATGGCCTTGCCGAGGACCGGGAGCAGCATCTTGCTCGTGCACACCTCGCGCACGTAGCGCTCGACGAGGGCGCCCGACAGATCGAGCTCACTGCTCCGGAAGCGCGAGACCGCGCGCGCCGACCAGTGCTTCAGCACGTGCACCATCAGCTTCTTCACCTTGTCGCTCACCTTGATCGACATGGGCGCGAGCGTCTTGTAGAAGGCGCGGATCTCCTGCTCGAGCTCGTCGTGCGGCAGCGTGATCAGCTCGACGAGCTCGCCGAAGACCGCGCCGCTGTAGTGCTTGGTCATCTCCCCGCGCACCGCGTTGACCAGCGAGCGCGCGGCGTGCTCGAGGCGCTCCCGCTGCTCGGCCTCGTCGCGCGAGGGGGTCAACAGCTCGAGCGCCTGGAGCAGCTCCGCGTGGATGGCGCGCAGCTCGCCCATGAGCTCCTTTTTCTTGATGTCTTCGGCGAGCTTGGCGCGGAGATGGGACGCGAGCAGCGGGATGCCCGAGCGCGGCAGGCCGTCGTCGCCCTCCCCCTCCATCGCCGCCCACTTGTCGCTGTGGTGCGCGACGAAGGTCTTGACCGCGCGCGACTCGTGATAGCCCCGCTTCACGGCGTCCCAGTCGGGCGAGCCGGGCCGCAGGGTGTTCATCTGATCCGCGTAGGGGTTGCGGATCCAGAACATGTTGGCGAACGCGCGGCTCCGCTCGCCCCAGTTGTAGATCCAGCTCGCGTGGGAGCGGGCCCAGAACTCCACGCACGCCTCCTCGACGCGCGACTCCCAGCGCTCCTTCGCGTTGTCGCTCCGCAGCGCGCCGAGGCTCATGTCGAACTTGGTCAGCGCCATGAAGAGGCTCGGCCGCTCGATCTCCTCGGGCTCGATCGGGGTCGGCGCGCCGTGACGGATCGCCAGCCAGCGCTCGACCTGGTGCTGCATCTGGATCGCCTCGGGCTTGGTCGGGCCGGGCGAGGCGAGCACGAGCGCGGTGATCTCCCGGTCGAGCGAGAACTGCTCGAACAGGAACGTGAGCTTGCCGCGCTTGAAGACCTCGATGGCGTTCTCGAGGTTGCCGGTGTTGAGCTCCCCCGGCTCGAAGCCGTTGATGCCCCGGAGCGCGCGGCCGCCCGGGAAGTCGAGCAGGTCGGTGTTCTCGAGCAGCGAGCCCTCCACCTTCTGGAGCGGCAGCCGGACCTCGGCCACCAGCGCCGCGAGCACGCTCGGCTCGATGGAGACCTCCTTCTGGTGCGAGGGCACCCAGACCTGCATCGTCGCCTGCGGCGTGCCGATCGCGTTGAGGCACGCGGCGTCGATGATGCTGGGGTTGGTGCTCGAGGCGCGCACGTAGTCGAGGTCGACCTCCACCGCGTCGGGGTGGCCGAGGACCTCGAGGCCCGCGATCAGGCTGTCCGCGAGGCGATCGAGGTCCTGGCTGTAGCCGCGCCCGCCCCAGAGCAGCGAGAAGACGTGGCTCCAGCCGGCCACCGAGCCGATGCCCTTCTTCCAGCTCTCGGTGCGGAGCTCGGGGTGACGGCGCAGCTCGTTCAGGTAGGGGTGGCGGTCCTGGTACTTCTTCAGCAGGTCGTGCCAGACGGCGTCCCACGCCTGCCGGTAGAGCGCCGGCGCGGGCGGCCCGGACTGCAGCCGCGCGTCGCGGAGCGCGCGCTCCACCCGCTCGGGCTGAGCGGCGGGCGCGGTGCACTCCACGAGGAAGCCGGTCGCCAGCGACTCGAGCATCACCTCGAGGCTGAGCACCTGACAGTGGAAGTCGCCGCGGGTCAGCGGGCCCGGCCCGACGGCGCTCGAGAAGCGCGTGACCACGCCGGTCGACTCGACGCCCTTGGCCGGGTTGATGTCCTGCAGGAAGTCGACCTCCCCCTCGCGCGCCCGGACCTTCAGCGTGCCGAGCTCGTGGCTCAGCAGCGCGCCGACGAGGAACGACTTGCCGGCCTGCGAGGGCCCGAAGAAGCCGAGGCTCTGGGGGCGGCCCCACGCGCGCCGCAGCTTCTTCATGCGGAGCTCGAGATCGGTCAGGGCCTGCGCCTCGGGAGGCGGCTCGCCGTCGACCGCCAGCGCGGCCGCGCGCGCCTTCTCGATCGCCTCCTGGAGGGTCTGCAAGGTGTCTTCGTTCATCAGTGATCGTGCCAGTTCCCGCCGCGGTCGCGCCACTGGACGCGCACCCCGTCGAAGGACTCTCCGGGCCGGAGGTAGACCCTGAAGTTCTGCCCCCCGCCCGCGTAGTCGCGGACCTTCCCGGTCCCGCCGACGATGCGCCACTGCACCGCCTCGGCGTGGTAGTAGGCGCGGCTCGGGAGCGGCCGGCCGTAGCCCGGCACCCAGTAGTAGTGGCCGCCCTCGGGGTCCGAGATCTCGCCGTAGATCGGGTCGCCTTCGGCGTCGGTCGGCGGCGCCTCGGAGCCGCTGCCGCTGCCGGACCCGCTGCCGCTGCCGGACCCGCTGCCGCTGCCAGACCCGCTGCCGCCCTCGCCTTCGCCCTCCGAGCCTTCGCCCTCCGAGCCTTCGCCCTCGGCGCCTTCACCCTCGGCGCCCTCGCCCTCGGCGCCTTCACCGCTGGCCCCGGCGTCGGGACCCGCCGCCGCCGCGTCGCCCGCGAGCGCCGCGTCCCCGGCGCTCGCCGCGCCCCCGTCGCCGCTCATGTCGGTGGCCGGCGGGCCGGCGTCGTCGGTGGACTCGCCGTAGATCGGCTCCTCGGCGAGGCCGGCGTCGAGCTGCCCCGCGTCGGCGCCCGCCGCTCCGCCCGGCTGGCCTTCGCAGTCGCGCAGCACCGCGAAGCCGAGCGCGAGCAGGAAGAGCACGCCGATCGCGATCAGGAGCCACATCCACCACGGGCGCCCGCCCGCGGCCTCGGCCTCCTCTTCGTCGTCCTTCTCCTCCTCGTCGTCGCTCGTCTCTTCGCCCGGCTCGCCTTCGGGGGCCTCTCCGTCGGCCGCCGCCGCCAGCGCCGCGCCCGCCGCGCCGGCCGCGGACGCCGCCCGCGCCGGCGGGAGCTCGCCGCCGTCGGCCCCCTCCTGCGCCTGACGGATCAGGTCGCGGAACTCGGCGTAGCCGAAGAGGTACTCCTTCTCGTGCTTGATCTTCCGGGGCGACGCGCCCCAGTTGATCACCCGCAGCTGGTCGGTCTCGGGGTCGAAGAAGTAGTGCGCGCCCCCGTCCGCCGCGAGCGCGGGCACGGTGAACGCCTCCTTGTACCGGTCGTAGCCCGAGCCGCCCTTCTCGAAGACCTCCGCCGTGCGCTCGAGGCACGCGAAGAAGTCCTCGGTGGCCTTCTCGACACGATCCGGGTGCTGCGCCCGCGCCTCGGGGAGCGGCACCAGCCCGGTGAGGTCCCACTCGACGCGCGCCGGCAGGCTGTCGGAGCCCTCGGTCTCGGGGACCAGCAGGCGGCCGTCGAAGAACTGCGCCTCGTTCAGGTCGGGCGCGAGCTTCCAGATGCTCACCCCGCCGACGAGGTTCGGCAGCCAGCTCTCGTTGTCTTGGGCCACGTTCTCCCCCTCCTACGTCGCGACCTGCGCTTTGATCCGCACTCGCTGGTTCGAGACCACCCGACACAGAAACGACTTGGGTGCGAGGATGTTCGGGCTACCGCCGTTCGAGCCGAGCGCGCGCTCGTGGAGCGACGAGTCGAAGACCTTGGCGCCGTCGATCGCCTCGTAGCTCACCGTGCTCAGCTCGGTGCTCATCAGCCGGGCCAGGAGCGGCGAGAGCGCGCGCGTCAGCTCCGGCTCGAGCTGGCTCGCCGCGAAGCGATAGTAGAGGCGGCTGACCTCGAGGCCGAGCACCACCTTCGCCTCCTCGTCCATGCCGACGCGGAAGAAGAAGTTGACGCCGTTGGCGAGCGCGAAGCCGTCCTCGCCGTCGAGCGAGTCGCCCAGGGTCCCGAAGAACACACGCAGCGGGTACGACGTCTCGCCCGGGCGGGCGCCGAGGATCGCGTCGTCGAGGATGTCGCCGAGCACGATCTTGTTCAGCACCGCCGCCGCCGTCGGACCGGGCGCCGCGGTCTCCCCCGCGTCCCCGAGCGCGCGGGCGAGCGCCTCGCGATCGACGGCCGCGACCACCGCGTCGAGCACTCGCTTGGCCCGGTCGGTCACGCCTCGTCGTCCTCTTCGTCGAAGGCGCGGTAGGGCGTGGTCAGCACGCCGGTGTCGAGCCAGTAGCGGTCGACGGTCACCGTCTTGAGCCGCAGCCGGAAGTCGTCCGGCCCGAAGCTGTAGGCCTGCCGCTGGCTCTCCACGCTGGCGATCGCGATCTGCCCCTCGTCCTTCAGCGCGAACTTCAGCTTCACCCGGTCCTCGAGCAGCGCCTGCTCCACCTGCGGCGACGCGGGCAGCACCTCGAAGAGCGGCGAGCCGTCCATCTCCTGCGCGTCGACGTTGCGGAAGCCGATCATCATGCCGCGCGTGTAGAGGAAGGCGGGGCTGGTCTCGCCCTCGCGGAACAGCTCGTTCACCCGCGCGATGTGCGGCTCGTGGGTCTGGTAGAGGCCGTAGATCGGCTTCTGCTCGAGCTCGTTCAGCCCCTCGAGGAGCAGCCCCGGCAGCTGGTTGCGCGACGCGAGGTGCAGGATGGCGGCGCCGGCGGCGACGGTGCTCTTCGGGTCCTTGATGCGACCCGACGCGCGCCACTTCGACGGGTACCAGTCGCCCACCCGGTAGTCGGCCATCGTCTTGATGCGAGGGGGCGAGACCGGCATCTCGCTCACGAAGAGGCCGCGCACCGGCTCGAGCTTGCTCGTCCGGCCGGCGAGCACGAGCAGGTCCACGTCGAACTGCGCGATGATGTCGGCGTACTTCCGGAGCGGCTCGCGCAGCACCCGGCGCACCGCGCGCATGACCTCCTCCTTGTCGAAGCGGAACGACAAGTTCATGAGCCCCGGCCAGCCGGGCACCGCCTTCATCAGGAAGCGGTCGAGCTCCTGCAGCACCACCCCGCCGGGCGGCGCGCGGTCGAAGATGCGCCACGCCTCGGTCAGCGTGTAGTGCTTCTCCGCGTTGTGCTCGGGGATGGTGAAGCCCTCGGCGAGCGCCCAGTAGCACCGCGCGATCGGCAGCCAGAAGTAGGGGACGAGCTTGGCCTTGAGCGTCCGCCACTCCGCGCCCCATCCCGCGTCGCCTTCGCTGAGCAGCTGCCCGAGCTCGCGGCGCGCCTGGCTCGAGGGGAGCTGCGCGAGGATCTGATCGAGCACGATGTCCTCGACGATCGCCTTGCAGACGTCGTCGCCGGCGATCGAGATCCCGTCCTGGAAGAGCTTCTTCACCGAGAGCGCCGTCCCGGTGCCCGGCATCCGATCCCGGTACTCGGCGATCATCACGTCCGAGGTGCCGCCGCCGATGTCGACCGAGGCGATCCGCAGCGCGTCGCCGTCCTGGCCGTAGATGCGCACCAGCTCCTCCATGGAGCCGGAGAAGGAGTGCACGATCTCCTGGTAGACGTAGACCATCTGCGCGGCCATCGCCTCGTCGACCACGAGGAAGCGATCGAACGACTGGCTCTGCGCGTTCCAGTTCGGCCGGTCCTCCGGGCGGATGTCGAGGTAGTGGCAGGTCAGCACCACCGCGTTCCGGACCAGCGCCTCGTAGACCGCGAGCTCCTCCGGCCGCATCGCCGACGGGTAGGTGACCACCAGGTGCTTCAGCACCCGCGGGAGCTGCTCGCGGCCCTGGAAGGTGCGGTAGCCCATCGAGTTGATCTGGGCGTAGGCCTGCTGGAGCACCTCGCAGAACGCGAAGAGCATCATCGCCCGCGGCGCGTAGCGCGGGTCGGCGGGGGTCGACGGCCCGTCCTCCCGGAGCGCGAGCCCGTCGCCGTGGTCCGGCAGGTGCTTGAGCAGCCGCCCGCTCACCGGCCGGTGCTCGTCGCCCTGCTTCAGCGCGAAGTGCCAGCGCTCGTCGGTCGGCTCCTCGTCCCAGAGATAGCGCTTGGGCCCGGAGAGCGAGCACTGATAGCGGTGCGGCGTCTCGAGGGCGCGGTCGAGGGCCTCGCGGCCCATGCGGGTCAGCGACGGGAGCTGGAAGCTCTTGCCCACCGCCACGTCCAGCTCGGTGTCGTCGAAGCTGTCGGGCAGGAAGGTGATGCGCGAGCCGAAGGTCTCGGCGGTGGTGTGGAAGGGGTTGGCGCCGTCGCGCAGCTCGAGCGGCACGCTCGTCACCCCGGCGGCGTGGCTCTCGACCAGCACCGCGTTGGAGCGCGAGTTGCCGAAGTCGAGCACCAGGGAGACCGGCACCGTCGACAGCTCGTCGAGCGCGGCGAAGCGGAGCCGCGGCAGGAGCGGCGCCAGCGTCTCGAGGAGCGCCGCGAGCTTGAACGGCGCCCGGTCGATGCCCTTCTTGCCGAGCTCGCGCATGAAGCCGCGGGTGACCGGGTGCGAGAGGAAGCCGCCGAGCTCGTTCTTCTCGAGCGGCCGGAACGGGCGGCCGCCGTCGACCTTCGGGTCGAGGTGGGCCCCGCCGCTCTCGGGCGCGGCCTTGGTGTCGATGGCGAGCAGCGCCTTCCACTGCCCGGGGCGCTCGCCGCTGGCGAGGTACACCTGCACGCAGTGAAGGCACGAGAGCTGGTAGGGGCAGGGCAGCCAGCGACCGGCGAGCTCGGGCAGGTGCTCGACCGCCGAGATCTCCACGTCGGGCTCCTCCCCCGGCGCGGCCCGGCGCACCGACTCGCCCGCGCGAGCGTCGCCGCCCTGCTCGATGACGAAGCCGCTGATCAGATCGGGCAGCGGCGCCGGCAGCTCGACCTCGTGGAAGATCGGGCCGGTGTCGAAGAAGAGCTCGAGCACCTCGGTCGAGGGCTCCACCGGGCGCGTCCCGGCGCTCCGCGGCGCGGCGCCGTCCAGCGAGACCTTCCGCTTCACGCTCTCACCTCGAACACGCTGACTCCCCTCCGGGCGCCGCCCCTCGGCGCGCGCCGACTCTACCAGACCTGCCGCCCCGTCCCCCATTCGTCCGACGCCGGCAACCCGCCAGCGCTCGGGTTGATTCCGGGGGGCCACGAGATGTCGTGAGGCTTCGAGATCTCGTGGGGCGACGTGTCCGCGTGCCCCGGGAACACGCCCGCGGCGGCGCGGCACGCGGATTGCCAAGTCCCGGGATCACGAAAGGAGGCCGCAATGGCTCTACCCAACCCCGGAATGGACATCGATCTCACTCGCACCGCCCTCGTCGTCACCGATCCGCAGAACGACTTCCTCAGCCCCGATGGCGTGGCGTGGGGGGTCGTCGGCGAGAGCGTGACGGAGAATCGAACCGTAGAGAACATCGAGCAGCTGTTCGTGGCCGCGAAGGCGGCCGAGATGCCCGTCTTCATCTCGCCGCACTACTACTACGCGACCGATCACGGCTGGTTCTTCGAGGGCGCGCTCGAGGCCCTCATGCACGACATCCACATGTTCGACCGGCCGCACGCGCTGACCACCGCGGGGCTGGAGGGCTCCGGCGCCGACTGGCTCCAGCGATACAAGCCGTTCATCGAGGACGGCGAGACGATCGTCGTGAGCCCGCACAAGGTGTACGGCCCCGAGAGCAACGACCTCGTCCTGCAGCTCCGCAAGCGGAACATCGACAAGGTCATCCTCGCGGGCATGAGCGCGAACCTCTGCACGGAGTCGCACCTGCGGGAGCTGCTGGAGCAGGGCTTCGAGGTCGCCGTCGTCCAGGACGCCACCGCCGCCGCCCGCGTCGAGGAGGGCGACGGCTACGCCGCGGCGCTCACCAACTTCCGCTTCCTCGCGAACGCCACGTGGACCACCGATGAAGCCGTGTCCGCGATGCGTGACGCCGGCCGGCGGGAGTGCGCGTGAGGCGCCCGCCTCTCCCCTCGAGGAACGCAGGAGGACAGTAGACATGACTCGTACCCTTCGACGCGTGGTCGTGGTGGGGGGCGCTCGGACGCCCTTCGCCAAGGCCGCGAAGCAACTCTCGGACTTCGACGCCACCCACCTGGGCGGCCACGCCGTCGACGGGCTGCTCGAGCGGCAGCGCCTGGACCCGAGCGCGGTCGAGCAGCTGTACTTCGGGAACGTCGTGGTCGACCCGCGCGTGCCGCACCTGGCGCGCGAGGTCGCCTTCCGGAGCCGTCTCCATCCGGAGGTCTACGCGCAGACCCTCTCGGACAACTGCATCACCGGGACCTCGGCCATCACCGCGGCGCACGACGCCATCGCGCTGGGCCGGGCGGAGGTGGCGATCGCGGGCGGCGTGGAGTCGATGTCGCACGCCCCGGTGCTCTTCAGCGAGGCGATGGCGGACGCCTTTCGGGGCGCCAACGAGGCGGCGAAGCTGCCGGAGAAGCTGAAGCAGTTCCTCGAGGTGAGGCCGAAGGACCTGCTCCCGACGCTCCCGGGCGTCCAGGAGCCCTCCACCGGCCTCACCATGGGTGAGCACACGGAGATCACGGTCAAGGAGTGGGGGATCTCCCGCGCGCTCCAGGACGAGATCGCCTTCCGCAGCCACATGAACGCAGCGCGTGCCACCCGCGAGGGGCGGCTGCGCGCGCAGATCCACCCGCTCGGCGGCCTCGAGGAGGACGCGCTGATCCGTCCGGACACCTCGATGGAGAAGCTCGCGAAGCTGCCCGCCGTCTTCGATCGGAGCGGGGCGGGGTCCATCACGGCGGGCAACGCGAGCCCGCTGACCGACGGGGCCGCCGCGGTGCTGCTGATGAGCGACGAGCGCGCGGAGCGGGAGGGCCGCGAGCCGCTGGCGTTCATCCGGGCGACGCTCACGGTGGGGATCGACCCGGCCGACGGGCTCCTGATGGGCCCGGGGATCGCGGTCCCCAGGCTGCTTCGTCAGGAGGGCCTCACCTTCGACGACCTCGACCTCGTCGAGATGCACGAAGCCTTCGCGGGCCAGGTCGCGGCCAACCTCGCGGCCTGGGAGAGGGGCTGGAAGGAGCCGGCGATCGGCGCGCCCCCGTTCGACAAGCTCAACGTCAACGGGAGCTCGATCAGCGTGGGCCACCCCTTCGCGGCGACCGGCGCCCGCATCGTCACCAACCTGTCGAACGAGCTGCGACGCCGGAACGCCCGACGCGGTCTGGTGAGCATCTGCGCGGCAGGCGCGCAGGCGGCGGCGATGATCCTCGAGCGAGCCTGAAGGGTCGAGAACGTGGACCGGCTGGACGAGCTCGAGGTGCTCATGGCCGTGGTGGATGGCGGCTCGCTCGCCGCGGCGGCGCGGAGGCTCCACCGCTCCCCTGCCGCGGTGACGCGAGCCCTCGCGGCGCTCGAGGAGCGCGCCGGCGTTCGATTGGTCGAGCGCTCGACCCGCGCCTCCACGCCCAGCCAGGCGGGAGCCGCCCTCGCCGACCGCGGGCGCGCGCTGCTCGCCGCGTACGAGGAAGCGCTCGACCGGGCGATGGACCCGGAGCGTCCACGGGGCCGGCTGCGCGTCACCGCGCCGGAGGTGTTCGGCCGCTTGCACGTCGCGCCGCTGGTGAGCGAGCTCCTCGAGCGGCACCCCGCCCTCACGGCGGAGATCTCGATGAGCGACGCGCTCGTGGACCTGGTGGCGGAGGGGATCGACGTCGCGGTGCGGGTCGGAGCGCTCGCGGACAGCTCGCTGAGCGCGACTCGGGTCGGCGAGGTGCGCGAGCAGCTCGCCGCGAGCCCCGGCTACCTGATGACCCACGGGGTGCCCCTCACCCCGTCCGAGCTCGCGCGGCACGCCGTGGTCTGGTTCACGTCCCACGCGGGCGTGCCCGAGTGGCGCTTCCGGGGCGCCCAGGTGGTCAGGCTGACTCCCCGACTGATCGTGGACCGGGCGGAGGTCGCGATCGCCGCCGCGCGCGATGGGGGAGGCGTGGTGCGCGCGCTGTCGTACCAGCTCGCCGACGATCTCGAAGCAGGCCGTCTGGTCCGAGTGCTCGGCCCACACGAGCCACCCCCGAGCCCCGTGCACCTCGTGCACCCGTCGCGGCGCCTCGTGCCGCCGCGCGTGCGCGCGTTCCTCGATCTGGCCGCCCCGAGACTCCGCGCGCTCCCCGCGCTTCGCGCCCACCCGCCCCTCTAGAACGTCCCGCCCTTCACCGAGGTACCGCCGATGACCGACACGCCCTTTCACGATGGAGAGCTCGAAGCCCAGGGTCGTCTGGGCGTTCGAGAGCAGGTGCACCGATACGCGTCGCGCTTCATCCGCGACGCGCTCCCGGAGCAGCACCGCGAGTTCTACGCGAGCCAGCCGATGCTGGTGGTCGGGTCGGTCTCGGCCGACGGGGCGCCCACCGCCTCGGTGGTCTTCGGCCGGCCGGGGTTCGCCACCGCCGCCGACGAGCGGCACCTGACGGTGCGAGCGCGCCCGATCGAGGGTGACCCGCTCGCGGCGCGGCTCACCGTCGGGGCAGACCTCGGCGTCCTCGGGATCGACCTCCGAACCCGCCGCAGGAACCGCGTCAACGGGCGCGTGAGCGCGGCGACCCGAGACGGGTTCGAGCTGTCCGTCGGGCAGGCCTTCGGCAACTGCCCGCAGCACATCCGCGTGCGCGCGATGGAGCTCGCCCCGGAGATCGACCAGCCGCTCGTCCCACGGGCGCGGCACGAGGCCACGCGGCTGGACCCGGAGGCGGCGCGGCTGGTGTCCCGCGCGGACGCCTTCTTCATCGCGTCGGCCTACCTCGGCCGTCCCGACGATCCTCGACGGGGCGTGGACGCGAGCCATCGCGGGGGCGCGCCCGGCTTCGTGCGCGTGGAGGACGACCGGACCCTGCTCTTCCCCGACTTCGGCGGGAACCGTCACTTCAACACCATCGGCAACGTGCTGCGGCACGCGCCGGTCGGCCTCCTCTTCATCGACTTCGACCGCGGGAGCTTGCTGCAGATCGAAGGGCGCGCGGTCGTGCTCTGGGAGGATCCGCTGCTCGAGACCTACGACGGCGCCGAGCGCTTCGTGCGGATTCACGTGGAGCGGGTCCGCACCCTCGAGGGTGTGGTCCCGATCCGGTTCGGTGTCCCGAAGCCGTCCAAGAACGAAGCGCTGGTGGGCACTTGGGCCGAAGCCCGGGCTGCGCTGCGCGTACAGGAAGGAAGAGAAGCGTCATGACGAGCAACAACGAACGGAAGGCGACTCGGCGCCCGGTCACTCGCGGGGTGCATCACGTGGGGCTGACGGTGAGTGATCTCGAAGGCGCGCGAGCGTTCTTCGAGGGGGTGCTGGGGTTCTCGGTCGTGGCGGAGCGCCTCGACTACCCAGCGGTGTTCGTGTCGGACGGGGTGACGCTGATCACCCTCTGGCGGGTCGAGGACCCGGAGGCCTGCGCCCCGTTCGATCGACGCCGGAACGTCGGGCTGCACCACCTCGCGCTGCGGGTGCCGCCGGCGCAGCTGCCCGAGCTCTCCCGCCGCATCTCGGACCATCCGGGCGCGGAGCTCGAGTTCGCGCCGGAGTCGCTGGGCACCACGGGGCTGAGCCACATGATGTGCCGCATCCCGGGCGGCCCTCGGCTGGAGCTGGTGGGCGCGGAGGCGTGACCGCCAGCCCGGCCGGAAGGAGAACCCATGCGAACCTCGAGACGACTCTCCATGCTCGCGGCGCTCGCGCTGCTGAGCGGGACGACCTGGTCGGGCCAAGCGCAGGCCCCACCGTCGAGCGGCGAGCTCGACGACCTCTCCGGTACGTATCGACTGACCTCGGGCCACGACAGCCTGCGGCGCGGCATCGAGAGAGCGGTGATGGGCCTCAACTTCTTCATCCGAGGGTTCGCCCGGACCGAGATCCGCAGGGCGGTGCAGCCCGAGCCGAGCGTTCGAATCGACGCCGAAGGGAGCGATCGCGTCGCCGTCCAGCTCGGAGACTGGCGCTCTCCCGCCGTGTCGGTGCGCGGCGCGCCGGTCCAGGTGACCGGGAGCGACGGCATCGTGAGCCGCTTCAGCGTGCAGCGAAGCGGGCCGGGGCTCTACCTTCGCTCCGAGACCGACCGCGGGACACGCGAGAGCTGGCTGCGCCCCGACCGAGAGGACGGCGCGCTCTGGATGCAGGTCCGGATCAGCTCCCATCAGCTCCCGATCCCCATCCAGTACGACCTCCGCTACCGACGAGCGCGCTGAGCTTTTTGGAGGGTTTGGTGCAAACCCTCCCCCCATTGGGCAAAGCCCAATGGGGCCCCCTCCCGACTCCGTCGGGGCCTCGCGCGCTTCGCGCCCTGGCCCCGCGACCCCAGCGACGGGGCGCTGGGGGCCCTGCGGCTCGCGCTCGCGCTGCGCGCTCGCTGGCCGCCCGCTGTCGCGGGAGCGAACACACGGGGTGGTGCGTGCGGCGACCTCGCTGCGCTCGTCGCCTGCCGTCGTCTCGCGTCAGTCGTCGCGGAGGCGGGCTTCGACTGCCCCCGCGCCATTGTTTGCCACCTCTCGAGTTTGTCGGGAGGGGCTTTTCAAGCTTCCAAGCCCCTCCCCCCCGCTGCGCCGTCAGACCTATCTCCGCGGGCCCCCCAACCCAAGTCGCGCGCCTCCGGCGCGCGTGTCCCGCGCTCCGCGCGTGAGCCACGCGGCTCGCGCTCGCTGCCGCGGGATCGAACGACTCGAGTGGCGCGTGCGGCGACCTCGCTGCGCTCGTCGCCTGCCGTCGTCTCGGGTCAGTGTCGTGGAGGCGGGCGGGGGTGCCCCGGCGCCATTGTTTTGCCACCTCTCGAGCCGTCAGCGCGTGCCCGCGTCGTCGGCCTGCCGCACGTTGCCGGGGAAGCCGAGCGCGACCCGACCGAGGCCCTTGCCTTCGAGCCCCTGCGTCCAGAGCGCCGCCCCGTCCGAGAGGCGGAAGCAGGTCACCTCGCCCTGGCTGCCGAGGTAGAGCCGGTCCCCCTCGATCACCATCGAGGGCCGGCCCTTGTAGCGATCGGGCACCTGCACCTTCCCGAGCAGCCGCCCGGTCGCGTAGTCGAGGCAGTGCAGGCTCGCCCCCGTCGACGCGAAGACGCGGCCGCCGTGGATCTGGAGCTCGACCGCCCCGGCGTAGGCGACCGAGTGCTCCCAGCGCACGCTGCCGTCGGCCGGCGCGATCCCGAACACCTTGCCCGCGAACGCCACCACGAGGATGGATCGATCCTCGGCCCCGCTCTCCCGATACCCGCCGTCCATGGAGGACATCTTCGCACGGCGCCGTCCCGTTGATGAGGGCGTCGGCGGGTGGTATCCCGCGGGCGATGCGCCGCGTCACCGCCCTGCTCTTCGCGCTGATCACGTCTTGCGGCGCGCAGAGCGTGCCCCCGAGCGCCTGCATGTCCGACCGGGAGTGCCGCGGGGACCGCGTCTGCCACCAGGGCAGCTGCATGTTCGAGGAGGAGGCGCGGGCCGCGCTCGCCGCGCAGCTCGACGGAGCGGAGGCGCCGCCGACGGAGACCGCGGGCGGCGAGCTGGGCCCGGACGCCGGCGTCGAGCCCGACCCGCCCGCGATCTCGGTGGAGCGCCCGATGTTCATGGGCGGCCCGCTCCACGCCGGGCGGAGCCCCCAGACCGGGCCGGCCTCGGCGCCCGAGACGCTCTGGGTCCACCGCACCGGCGCGCGGGTCTTCGCCTCCCCGGTCGTCGGCGAGGACGGCACGATCTACGTCGGCTCGCTCGACCGGACGTTCAACGCCATCTCGCCGAACGGCGAGCTGCGGTGGCGCTACACCGGCGCGGACAAGTTCTACTCCACGGCCGCGATCGCCCCCGACGGCACGGTGGTCGTCGGCAACCACGACGGAAGCCTCGTCGCGCTCACCCCCGCGGGTCAGGTCCGCTGGCGGCAGGAGCTCGGCGCGCCGGTCGACGCCAGCCCCGTCATCTCCGACGAGGGCAACGTCTACGTCACCGCCGCGGGGCTCCACGCCTTCGATCTCGAGGGCAACCTCCGGTTCCACGTGGCCGCGTCGGGCGGCGTGCGCTCGTCGCCGGTCATCCACCCCGACGGGCTCGTCGTCTTCGGCACCGCCGACGGCCGCCTGATCGCGGTCCGCACCGACGGCGAGGTCGCCTGGGAGGCGCGCACCCGCTCCAGCGTCGAGAGCGGCCCCTCGGTCGGCCGCCAGGGCAACCTCTACGTGGGCACCGACCGCGGGCAGGTCCTCGCCTTCTCCCCGGACGGACGGCGCCTCTGGGCGTTCGACACCGGCGGGGACGTGCGCGCCACTCCGGCGATCGCCGAGGACGGCACGGTCATCGTCGGCGCCTACGACCGCACCCTCTACGCGCTGTCGCCGCAGGGCGAGGAGCTCTGGTCGGTGCGCACCTCGGGGCGCATCCGGGCGTCCGCCCGCATCGACGCCGAGGGCCGCATCTACGTCGGCTCCCAGGACGACCACCTCTACGCCATCAGCCCGACCGGCGAGGTGCTCTGGGATCGCAACATGGGCCAGGACATCGACTCCTCGATCGCGTTCGGGGCCGAGGGCACGATCTACGTCGGCGTCGACGACGGCGGCGTCTACGCGCTGCGCTGATCCGCCATGAAGCTGCGTCTGAAGCGCGCGGCCCTGGTGCTCGCCTCGACGGCGCTCTCGCTCCTCTTCGCCGAGCTCACGCTGGGCTGGCTCGACGTGGGCGAGCCGATCCTCCGCGACGTGGACCCGCAGCTCGGCTGGGCGCCGATCCCCGGCGCCGAGGGCTGGCACACCCGCGAGGGCCGAGCCCACGTGCGCATCACGGAGCACGGCTTCCGGGGCGTCGACGTCCCGCCCGGGCCGCACCCCGGCGTGCTCCGCGTGGCCGTGCTCGGCGACAGCTACACGGAGGCCAAGCAGGTGGCCCTCGACGAGGCGTTCCACGCGCACGCCGAGCGCGCCCTCGAGGGCTGCCTGGGTCGGGTCGAGGTGCTGTCGTTCGGGGTCAGCGGCTACGGCACCGCGCAGGAGCTGCTCCTGCTGCGCCACCGCGTGTGGACCTGGCAGCCCGACGTGATCGTGCTCGCGTTCCTCACCGGCAACGACGTCTCCGACAACCACCCCGCGCTCCGGATCAGCGGCGACCCCGCACCCCACTTCCGGCTCGAGGGCGACGCGCTGACCCTCGACGAGAGCTTCCGCGACTCCGCGTGGTACCGCGAGCGGCGCGAGGGCGGGGTGCTGCGGGAGTGGCGGCGCCGCTCGCGGCTGGCGCGTCTGCTCGGCGGCCTCGGGCGCGCCCCCCGGCAGCGCCAGCGCGGCGAGCTGGGCCTCAGCGACGAGGTCTACGCGCCCCCGGCGAGCCCGGAGTGGGAGGAGGCGTGGGCCTGGACCGAAGCGACGCTCGTCCAGATGCACCGCGAGGTGGAGGCGCGCGGCGCGCGCTTCTTCCTGGTCACGCTCACCAACGCGGTCCAGGTCGACCCGGATCCGGCGGTGCGGGCCGCTCACGCGCGCGCGCTCGACGTCGAGGACCTCGAGTACCCCGACCGTCGCCTCGCCGCGCTCGGGGAGCGCGCCGGCTTCCCGGTGCTCGGCCTCGTGCCGCCGCTCCGGGACCACGCCGAGCGCACCGAGACGCACCTGCACGGCTTCGAGAACACCACCCTCGGGAGCGGGCACTGGAACGCGCGAGGGCACCGCGTCGCCGGCGAGGCGATCGGCGCCTGGCTCTGCCGATCACTGCAGCAGGGCGGCGACCCGGTCGAGCAGTGACGGGACCAGCACGATCGCGAGCGCGATCCCGGCGAGCGTGAGCAGCGCGACCGTGAGGCCCCAGCGTCGCTTGGGCGGCGCCGGCGGACGAGAGGCGTTCCGCAGCCCGCGCGGCGTGACCGTGAGCAGCTCCGGTCGCGACGAGGGCGTCCGGATCGGCGGGTCCGGCACGGTCCCCTGCAGCGCCTCCGGCGCGACGTCCCCGATCGAGCGGATCAGGGAGTCGAGCGCCGCGTCGTCCGCGGCCTCGCCCGGGGGCGGCAGGGAGTCGATCCGATCCTCGAGCGACACCTCGGCCGAGTCGAGGGCCATGCGCGTCATGTCGAGGCCGGCGTCGCTGACGAGCTTGGCCTCGAAGGCCTCCACCACCGCGGACTCGCGCGCCTGCGGCGGCACCGTGGCCAGGCTCCCGTCCGGGCCGAGGCGCGGCTCGCGGTGGGCCGCCCGCCAGAGATCGCCGACGAAGGCGCCGGCCGACTGGTAGCGGAGGCTGAGGCGACGCTCGAGGCCGCGCGCGAGGACTTGCTCGATGGCGTCGGCGTAGGGCTCCTTGGCCACCTCGCGCAGCGACGGCGCGGGCTCGGCCTGACGCTGCGCGATGGCGAGCGCGGGGCTCATCGCGGCGTGGAAAGGCACCTTGCCGGTCATCAGCTCGAAGGCGATCGACGCGAGCGCGTACACGTCGGCCGGCGCGCCCTCGTGCTCGGTGCCCGCCTCCGGCGCGAGGTAGTCGAAGTGCCGCTCACCGGGGTGCGGGAAGGGCTCGTCGAGGTGATCGCGGATCCACGTCGCGCCCCGGAAGCTGGTGAGCACCGCGCTGCGCTCGGCGAGCACGACGCGGCTCGGCCGCAGCTCGCCATGCACCAGCCCCTGGGCGTGGGCCGCGTCGAGCGCCTCGGCGATCGGCGCGAGCAGGGCCGCGACGGTCTCCGCGTCCAGGCGCAGCGGGTGCGCGGGATCTCCGTCGGCGAGGCTCGTCCCGTGGAGCCACGGCGTGAGCACGTAGCAGTAGCCGTCGTCCGCCCACGCCTCGAACATGCCGACGGCCCCCGGGCACTTCGACATCGCGCGCGCGCCCTCGAGGAAGGCCTCGTGGTCGGAGTGATAGGAGGCCGGGATCAGGTGGACCGCGACGTCGTGACCCGACGCCTGCCACTTGGCCCGCAGGAGACCGTCTCGGACGACCTCGGCCGAGGCGAGGCGAGAGGCGAGGGAGGAAGGGAGCAAGCCCGCCGGTAACACTCCCAGATGGTACCACGGCAGCGCCGGCCGTCAGCTGGCCGTCGCGATCAATTCGTCGCCGATCAGCTGGAGCGACCACGCAGGTCGCGCAGGTAGCTCTCCACCACCGCGAGCAGCTCCGGCACGTTGAACGGCTTCTCGAGCCCCATGACCGCGCCCATCTCCCGCGCCCGCGTGTGCTGCCCGCTCGCGGTGATGAGCAGCGCCGGAGGCGTCGCGTCGGCCAGCTCGGCCCGCATCGCCCGCAGCACCGCCTCACCGTCCATGCCGGGCATCATGTAGTCGAGCAAGAGAAGATCCGGCCGGTGGGCCCGGGTCGCGGCCAGCGCGCTCGGCCCGTCCTCCGCCTGCATGACCTCGTGCCCCTCGCTCTCGAGGATGCGCGCGAGCGCCCCTCGCATCTGCGGGTCGTCGTCGATGACCAGGATCGCCCCCCGGCCCCTCCCCGTCTGATCCTCCCCCATGACACCTCCGCGCCCCGAGGTTGACCAGCCGGATCCGACGAGGAAACGACAATCGTACGGGGGGTTCGAACATCGTCCGGGCGGAGCGGAGAATTCCCAATGACTTCGTGAGCGGTCGGGATCGCGCGGCGCCTCGGGGGGCGATCCGTCGGGCCCCGGGAAGGCTCCCTCGGGGGATCCAGCGCGACACCCCGGCGAGCCTTCTCATATCCACCTCGCGCCCGACCGCGGTAGGAGGCGCGCATGAGCACCATCGTCGTCGTGGGAGCGAGCCTGGCCGGGGGGCGCTGCGTGGAGCAGCTGCGCCGACGAGGCTTCGAGGGCCGCATCCAGCTCGTCGGGGCCGAGGCGCCCCGGCCCTACGACCGGCCGCCGCTCTCGAAGAAGTACCTGCGTCGTCAGATGGACGAGGAGAAGCTCTACCTGCGCCCCCTCGACTTCTACGCGGAGAAGGACGTCGAGCTCGTGCTCGGCGCGAACGCGACCGGCCTCAGCTGCGCGGCCCGCGAGGTGACCCTCGAGGACGGCCGGGCGCTCGCGTGGGACCAGCTGGTGATCGCGACCGGCGCGAACGTGCGCCGCCTCCGCGTGCCCGGGGCGGAGCTCGAGGGCGTGCACTACCTCCGCTCCCTCGAGGACGCCCGAGGGCTGCGCGAGGAGCTGTCCGGCGGGCGACGGGCGGTGGTCATCGGGGCCGGCGTGATCGGCGCCGAGGTCGCCGCGGCGTGCCGCGAGGAGGGCGTCGAGGTGGTCATGCTCGAGCAGGCCGAGCTGCCGCTCCTGCGCGCCTTCGGGCCCGAGATCGGCCGCCTCTACGACGCGGTGCACCGCGATCACGGCGTGGATCTCCGCTGCGGCGTGACCGCCACCGCGCTGCGCGGCCAGGGCCGGGTCGAGGCGGTCGAGACCAGCGACGGCCAGCGCGTCGACTGCGACCTCGTCGTGGTCGGGATCGGGGTCGAGCCCGCGGTGGCCTGGCTCGAGGGCTCGGACGTCGACGTCGACGGCGGGGTGCTGGTGGACGACCGCTGCCGGACGAGCGCCGAGGGGGTCTTCGCCGCCGGGGACGTGACGCGCTGGTGGAGCGAAGCGCACGGCCGGCACATGTGCGTGGAGTCGGTCGACAACGCCCAGACCATGGCCTCGCACATCGCCGAGAACGCGCTCGGCGGCGACTCCGTCTACGCGCCGGTGCCCTTCTTCTGGTCGGATCAGTACGACCTCAAGCTGCAGATCGTCGGACACGTCGGCGCCTACGATCAGGTCGTGATCCGGGGCTCCCTCGAGGACCGCAAGCTCACCGCCTTCCACCTGCGCGAGGGGCGCCTCGCGTTCGCGGTCGGGGTGAACCGGCTCAACGAGATGGGCATCAGCCGGAAGCTGATCTCGAGCGGGGCGGTCCTCGACCCGGCGCTGCTCGCGGACGAGGACGTCAAAGGAAAAGCGCTGCTGCCGGATTGACGGCGGCCGAATACCGGCTACATCCTCGCCAGGGGAGCAGGCAGCGCGTGTGCGTTGCCCCCCGAGACTTTCGAGTCGCGGCCGTCCCGGAGGGCGTGAGACCTTCCGAACGGACCGCCCAGCGACTCTGACCCGCCCCGATCCGCGCACATGCGAGGATGCCGGGGCCCCCCGCGCCCCGAGGGGCGCACGAGAAGAGAGATGACAGAGACACAGATCGGACGGAACTCCGTCTTGAAGGCGCTGCGTGAGCGCGCGCCGAAGGCCATGCACCTCATGGAGGTCGTGGCCTCGCTGAAGGTCCCCAAGTCGCGCCGGGACGAAGTGCGCGACGTGCTCGACGAGCTCCGTGGCCTCGGCATGGTCAAGGAGATGCCGGGCAACCGCTTCCGCATGGGCGAGAAGCCGAAGAAGGCCGCCCCGCCGCCTCCCGAGGCGAAGAAGAGCGGCACCCGTGAGAAGGACGGCCCGGGCCTGAGCGGCTGGCTGACCATCCACCCGCGCGGCTTCGGCTTCGTGGCGGTGGAGGACGGCGGCCCCGACGTCTTCGTGCCGGGCAGCAAGCTCAAGCACGCGATGCACGGCGACCGGGTGCGGATCTCCGCCCAGCCCTCGGCCAAGGGCCGCGACGGCGAGGTGCTCGAGGTCGTGCGCCACGGCGTGAAGCGCGTCACCGGCGTGCTCCGCACCAAGCGCAAGGACGCGTGGCTCGACACGAGCGACCCGCGCCTCCCCGAGCGCGTCGAGGTGGTCGGCACCATCCCGCTCGGCATCGAGGACGGCGAAGAGGTCGTCGCGCTGATCCAGTCGTGGCCGAAGTACGAGGGCGACCAGATGGAGGCCCGCGTGCTCTCCGCGCTGGGCCCGCGCGGCTCGGCCGCGGTCGAGATCGAGAAGATCAAGATCCGCGAGGGCATCGAGGAGGAGTTCGACGAGGACGTGCTCGCCGAGGCCCAGTCCTGGGGCTCCGAGGTCAGCCAGGAGGAGATCGAGAACCGCGAGGATCTCCGCGACTACGAGCTGTGCACCATCGACCCACCGACCGCCCGTGACCACGACGACGCCGTCTGGGCCGAGCGGCTCGAGGGCGGTGGCTTCCGCGTGATCGTCGCGATCGCCGACGTCTCCCACTACGTGCGCGAGGGCACGGCGCTCGACGCGGCGGCGCTGGAGCGGGCGACCTCGATCTACCTCCCGGACCGCGTGATCCCGATGCTGCCGCACGAGCTGAGCAGCAACCTCGCCTCGCTCGTCCCCGACGAGGACCGCCTCTGCATGGCGGTCGAGGTGGAGCTGGGCGCGAAGGGCGCGATCAAGAAGCACCGCTTCATCGAGGGCGTGATGCGCTCCCGGGCCCGGATCAGCTACGAGGGCGCCGCGCGCGCGCTCCGGCTGAGCGAGGCGCCGGCCGTCCAGCACGCGGCCGAGGAGCGGCGCGATCTGCTGACCGTGCTCTACGACGCCTCGCAGGTGCTGCGCGCCAAGCGGCGCCGGCGCGGCAGCCTCGACTTCGATCTGCCCGAGCCGGAGATCGTGCTCGACGATCAGAGCGAGCCGATCGACATCAAGCGCTCCCGGACCGATCCCGGGGTTCGCAAGTGCTACGCGATGATCGAGGACCTGATGCTGCTGGCGAACGAGGTCGTCGCCGCGGATCTGTCGCGCCGGGGGCTCCCGGCCA
Organism: Myxococcota bacterium; assembly: GCA_036149055.1. Taxonomy (GTDB): domain Bacteria; phylum Myxococcota_A; class Polyangia; order Polyangiales; family Sandaracinaceae; genus JAVJQK01. The sequence continues at coordinate 51,368 of JAYZQJ010000047.1, forward strand.
TCTACCGCGTGCACGGCGCGCCGGACGAGCAGCGCATCGACGTCTTCGCCGAGCTGGCCGAGAGCCTCGGCTACGTGCTCGACGAGGACGCCGGCAGCGACCCGCGCAAGCTGGCCAAGTTCCTCAAGCGCGTCGAGGGCACGACCCACGCGCAGGCGCTGAACTTCCTCCTGCTGCGCGCGATGCAGCAGGCGACCTACGACACCGCCAACGTCGGCCACTTCGCCCTGGCGGCGAAGAACTACCTGCACTTCACCTCCCCGATCCGACGCTACCCGGACCTCGCCGTGCACCGCGTGGTGCGCGCCATCGTGCGCCGGAAGAAGATCGACAAGGGCAAGCTGCAGGACAAGCTGCGGCAGCAGGCCGCCGCCTCCAGCCGCCTCGAGCGTCGCGCGATGACGATCGACCGCGAGGCGAACAACCTCTACCGCGCGCTCCTGATGAAGGACCGCACCGGCGAGCGCTTCGAGGCCACCGTGACCGGCGTCGCCGAGCACGGCCTCTACGTCACGTTCGAGGAGCCCTTCGTCGAGGCCCGCGTGCCGATCGACACCCTCGGCGACGACTGGTACGAGCTCGACGCCCTCGGGCTCCGCCTGGTCGGCACCCGCACCGGTCAGAGCTTCGCGCTCGGCGACCGCATCACGGTGAGGCTGGAGAACGTCTCGATCGAGCAGCGCGAGCTGAGCGCGGTGGTCGAGCAGCGCCTCCCCGACGATCGCGAGCTCCTCAGCCCCCCGGACGAGCGCCGCCGGCGCCAGCGCAAGCAGCGCAAGAAGGGCAAGGAGGAGCGCAACCAGGCCCGCGCCAGCAAGCGCAAGCGCTACGAGGACGAGCGCAAGGGCAAGAAGGGCGGCCGCAGCCTCGACGGCACGACGCCCCGCAAGAAGACGCGCACCAAGTCGGGGGCCACGAAGAAGAAGAAGGGCTCGACGCGAGGCAAGCGCCGCTGACGCGCCTCGCTGGCGTCGCGTGGTAGGCTAGCGGCATGCCCCCCCGCCTCCTCGCGAGCCTCGGCCTGCTCGGCGCGCTGAGCCTGCCCTCGCTCGGCCTCGCGCGCGGCGGGTGCGTCCTGGTCTTCGGGTACGGCGAGACGGTCTCCCACATCGCCGACGCCGACCTGAGCGGCGACCCGGAGCTCGAGGCGGAGCTCTCGCTGGCGGAGCCCGGGATCGGGTTCCGCTACGAGTACTTCTCCATCCTGTTCCTCGACTTCTGGACGGGAAACGGCGCCGTGGTGCTCTACGACCAGGCCGACGACAGCTACTACCCGCTGAGCCCCGAGCAGCTGCGCGCGCTGACCGGTCGCGGGCCGGACGAGTTCTCGGCGCCGCTCCTCTACACCACGCCGCTCGGCTGGATCGTGCTCGGCGCGCTCGGGGTGGTGCTCGCCCTGCGGACCTGGCTCGACTTCCGGCAGGTCCCGTGAGGCGCCACCTCTACGTGGGCCCAGCGGAGATCGCCGCCGCCGTCGCCGACGATCCCTCCGGTCGGCGGGTGCGCAGCGCCGAGGCGCTCGAGGCCGCCCTGGAGGCCCTGAGCGCCGAGGACGGCGCGATGCTGACCTACGTAGTGGACGCCGAGGGCACCCTGCGGCTCGCCGACCGGCACTCGGAGCACGTCGCGTGCGCCGCCGGCGGGCCCGTGCTGACCGCGGGGGAGATCGCCTTCGAGCCCGAGGGTCGAGCCTGGAGGGTCGTGCACGCCAGCAACCAGTCCACCGGCTACTGCCCGGAAGAGGTCTCGTGGCCCGCGCTCGCCGCCGCGCTCGACGCCCTCGGCGTCGTTCACGAAGGCGCCTTCACGCACCCGGTCGTCTTCCGGCGCTGCCCGGCCTGCGGCGAGCGCAACCTCGTCAAGGACGATGACTACCGCTGCGCCCTCTGCGAGGCCGCGCTCCCAATCCGCTGGAACTTCGACGCGAGCTGACGGATCAGCCGTCGGCGGGCGCGGTGACGCCGAGGAGCTCCATGGTCATGACGACGCCGGCGGCGTTCTCGGCGCGTAGCTTCACGAGCCCCACGCCGGGCGCGACCCACATCGTGCCCGGGCCACGCTCGCCGGTGCCGCCGATGCGCTGCTCCTCCTCGTAGACCACGCGCCAGGCCTGGAAGGCGCCCGCGGGGACCTCGACGCGCTCGCGGCCGTCCACCTCGTGGCGGCGGGTCACCCGGAGGAGCGTCTGGCCCTCCTCGCCGGCGGGGGCCCGGGCGAACGCGTCGCTCGCGTCGAAGACGGCGGTGCCCTCGAAGCGCGTCCCGCGCGAGAGCTCGGCCGGCCACCGCCAGCGCGCCGGCTCGCCGAGGAGCGGCGCCTCGAGGCCCACCTCCTCGAGGATCCCGAACCACGGCTCCTCCGCGCTGCGACCGGGCGCGCAGCGGGTCTCGCGGCGCAGCTGCTGACGCTGCCCCTCCCCGCCGTCGACCTGCACCAGCCACGTGACCTGGACCTCCCCGTCGGCCAGCTCGCGGGCGCGCATCCCCCGGATGTGCATCGTCACCGACTGCTCGGGCTCGCTCTGCGACCAGCGATAGCGGAGGTGGGTGCCGACCTCGGGGATCAAGAAGTGATCGCAGCGCGCGGGCTCGCCCACCTCCTCCACCAGCACCTCGGGCGCGGGCTCCGGCGGGGGCGCCTCTCGCTCGACCAGCTGCCGGAACTGGGGCGTCTCCGGCTCCTCGTCCTCCATGGCCGCCGGGGTGGGCAGCGCCGGCTCACCGAAGTCGGGCTCCGGGTCCTCGCGCAGCGAGAGGTTGATGGCGATCAGGACCCCGACCGCGACGATCACTCCGGCGATGACGAGCTTGCGGCGCATCCCCGCACCTATAGCAGCCGCGCTCTACCGGCGCCTCGCGCGCTCCGGAAGTGCTCGCAGCCGCGCCTTTCGCGGTACGCTCCGCCGCCATGAAGAAGCGGCACACGCGGACGGTCCCCGAGCTCATCGCCCACAAGCGCGACGGCGGCGCGCTCGACGACGAGGAGATCCAACGCCTCATCGAAGGCTTCACCGCGGGTGAGGTCGCCGACTACCAGATGAGCGCCTTCGCGATGGCGACCTTCCTGAAGGGGATGACCCCGAAGGAGACCGCCGCGCTGACGCTCGCGATGCGCGACAGCGGGCGCGTCGTGCAGCTGACGAAGGCCAAGGGGCGCTACGTCGACAAGCACTCCACCGGCGGCGTGGGCGACAAGGTCTCCATCTGCCTCGCCCCGATCGTCGCGGCGTGCGGCGTGCGCGTCCCGATGGTGAGCGGCCGCGGGCTCGGCCACACCGGCGGCACCCTCGACAAGCTCGAGGCCATCCCGGGGTTCAGCGTCGAGATGAGCGTGAAGGAGTTCATCGCGCAGACCGACCGCCTCGGCTGCGCGCTCATCGGCCAGACCGGGGACATCGCCCCGGCCGACAAGCGCCTGTACGCGCTCCGTGACGTCACCGGCACCATCGAGTCCATCCCGCTCATCACCGCCTCGATCTTGTCGAAGAAGCTCGCCGAGGGCATCGACGGGCTCGTGCTCGACGTGAAGGTCGGCAAGGGCGCCTTCATGAAGAACCTCGACGACGCGCGCGCGCTCGCGAAGTCGATCGTGCGGGTGGGCAAGCTTGCGAAGAAGAAGGTCACCGCGGTGCTGACCACGATGGACACGCCCCTCGGCCTCGCGGTCGGGAACGCGCTCGAGACCGCCGAGGCCATCGACGTGCTGCACGGTCGGGGCCCGGCAGACCTGCGCGAGATCACGTTCGCGCTCGGCGCCGAGATGATCCGCCTCGCCGGCCTCGCCAAGAACGAGAAGGAGGGCCGCGCGAAGATGAAGGCGGCCATCGACTCGGGCGAAGCGGCCGAGGTCATGCGCAAGATCATCGCCGCCCAGGGCGGGGACCCGGACGTGGTGGACGACCTCGGCAAGCTCCCGCGGGCCAAGAGCCGCGTCGCCGTGAAGGCGCCGAAGGCGGGCTTCGTGCACGGCATCGACGCCATGGAGATCGGCCTGACCGGCGTCGCCATGGGGGCCGGCCGCACCCGAGCCGACCAGGACGTGAACCCCGCCGTCGGCGTCATGCTCGAGAAGAAGCAGGGCGACCGTGTCGAAGCCGGCGAGGTCCTCGCCTACCTCCACGTCGACGAGCGCAAAGGCGCGAAGGCCCTCGCCGACCGCGTCGCCGCCGCCTACGACCTGAAGGCCAAGCCCCCCTCCGTCGCCCCCCTCGTCCTCGACGTCATCCGCCGCTGACGACCCCGTCCAGGGCTACGGGGACGGAGTTTCCTTGTTGCCCACCGGAAGCCTCGACCGCGCCGACTCCCCTGACCGAGGCTACCGGGACGGAGTTTCCTCGTTGCCGAGTCGGGTCGCGAAGCCCGCAGTCCTCGAGAAGACCGGTCTCACCGCGGCGCCGGCGCCGCTGCCCTGCCAGGGAGAGCGGCCGAGCGCCGCGAATGTCTCGCGGGCAACGAGGAAACTCCGTCCCAGCGTCCTGGAACGCGGGCTATTTCGCGCGGGGACGTGGGTTGGGAAACAAGGAAACTCCGTCCCCATGTCCCGAGGCTGGAGCGCTCAATAGCCTCGGGCTTTGCAGATGATCTCGTTCATGATCTCGCGGGTGCCGCCGCCGATGGGGTAGAGGCGGGCGTCGCGGTAGAGGCGCTCGACGACGTATTCGCGCATGTAGCCGAAGCCGCCGTGGATCTGGACGGCCTGGTCGGCGACGAAGGAGAGCATGTCGGTGGCCGCGTTCTTGGTCTGCGCGGCGAGCGCCGGGTCCTGCTCCCCGCGGGCGTATCGCATCGCCAGCTCGCCGGTGAGCGCCCGGGCGGCCGCGAGGCGCGTGGACATGTCGGCGAGCTTGTGGCGGATCACCTGGAAGCCCGCGATCGGGCGGCCAAAGGCCTGGCGCTCCTTGCTGTAGCGATGCGCCTCCCGCAGCGCGAGCTCGGCGATGGCTACGCACTGCGCCGCGAGCAGCAGCCGCTCCTGGGTGAAGTTCGTCATGATCGCGACGAAGCCCGCGTTCTCCGGGCCGATGAGGTTCTCCACCGGGACGCGGCAGTCCTCGAACGTCAGCTCGGCCGTGTCGCTCGCCCACCAGCCGGTCTTCTCGAGCTTCTTGCTGACCGAGTAGCCCGGCGTGCTCGACTCGATGATCAGGAGGCTGATCCCGCCGTGCTGCTCGCCCCCCGTCCGCACCGCCGCGGTGACGAAGTCCGCCCGGGTGCCAGAGGTGATGAAGGTCTTGCTCCCGTTCACCACGTAGACGTCGCCGTCGCGCACCGCCTTCGTGCGCAGGCTCGCCACGTCCGAGCCGCCGCCGGGCTCGGTGATGCCGAGGGCCGACACCTTCTCGCCCCGCAGCACCGGCGCGACGAACTTCTCCCGCTGGGCGTCGGTGCCGTGGTGCACGATGGGCGGGAGCGCGATGCCGTGGCTGCCGAGCCCCACGCACGTGCCCACCGACTTGCCGGCGAGGATCATCTCCTCCGCCGCCACGATGATGTGCGTGATGTCCCCGCCCGTGCCGCCGCAGGACTCCGGGTACCCGATCCCGAGCATCTCCGCCTCGCCCGCTCGGCCGTAGAGCTCGCGCGGGAACTGTCCGGCCTCCTCCCAGGCGTGGGCGTGCGGCGCGATCTCGGCGGCGGACCAGCGGCGCACCTGCTCGCGAAGCGCGCGGTGCTCGTCGTGCTCGAAGAGGTACTGGCTCATCCCCCGCAGGATGGCGCAGATGACGGACGCGAAAAAGCCCCGACCCGTCGGGGTCGAGGCCTCGTCGCCGGGCTCGTTCGAGCGTTCACATCGCGATGTGACTCTCGAGGAACCACATGTCGAGCTCCGCGCCACGGGCGACCTCCGTGAGGAGATCCTCCGTCACCACGTCTTCCTTCTTCTGCGCGGTGGCGATGCCGTCGCGCAGCTGCTGGGTGAAGGTGGTGTAGCGGTCGACGAGGGCCCGGATGTGCTGCTTGCCCTCGATGACGCGCTCGTCGTACTCGCCGAGCTTCGAGGTGCCCGCGGCCATGCGCACGGTGCCCTTGGCGTAGCCGCCCAGGGTGCTCGCGCGCTCCGCGATGTCATCGGTCCACTCGCGAAGATTGCCAGCGAGCTTGTCGAACAGCTCGTGACGCGCGAAGAACCAGGGGCCCTTGATGTTCCAGTGCGCCTGCTTGACCTGGTAGGTCAGGTCGATGCTCGTCGCGAGCGTGTCGTTCAACAGCTCGACCAGCTCGCTGCGGACGTCGTCGTTCAGGTTCACGTGACTGGGGAAACGGGTAGCCATTCTTTTTGCGTTGTTCTCCTTTGGGCTGGCGCCCCGACTCGGCCGCCGCCTGCCACATGTAGGAGCAGCACCCGTGCCAGTCCGCCACGTGGGGCGCGTCGGCCGCGAATGCGTGGCGTCGTGCCACGGCTGCGGCGCACGCGTCGCACGGTCGCCCCGGATTTGCGGGGGATCCGAGGGCTGGTCCCCGCTTTGCACAACGTGGGTCGCAGGAGGAACCCCAGAATGCTCGACCCGCGCCCCATCAACCTCGCCCAGCACTGCGTGGCCGACGCCATGTGCGCCATCCAGCAGCAGCTCGCCGCGTGCTTCCGCGGTGACGCCAACGGATGTCAGATCGCCCAGCGCCGCGCAGCCTTTGCGACGGCGCAGGCCATTCGTCATGCGCGGGAGGCGCTCCGCGGCGAGCGCGTCTGAAGAAACGACGAAGGCCGTCGCTCCCGAAGGAACGACGGCCTCGCCGTGAGCCGCTAGCGGAGGATCACTCCTCGCTGGCCGCCGCCATCGCCTCGGTGGCGCGGGAGGTGGACGGCGTCTCCGCCGCGTCCTCCACCACCATCTCGAGGCGGTCGTAGGCGCCGAGGCCGGTGCCGGCCGGCAGGAGCCGACCCATGATGACGTTCTCCTTGAGACCGCGGAGCTCGTCCACCTTGCCGTTGATCGACGCCTCGGTGAGGACCTTGGTGGTCTCCTGGAAGGCCGAGCCGCTGAGGAAGGACTCGGTCGAGAGCGAGGCCTTGGTGATGCCGAGGAGCAGGGGCTCCGCGATGGCGGGCTGACCGCCCTTGCCGATCACCTTCTCGTTCTCGCGCTCGAAGATCGCCTTCTCGACCTGCTCGTCGCTCAGGAAATTCGTGTCGCCCGGATCCTTCACCTTCACCCGGCGAAGCATCATGCGGACGATGGTCTCGATGTGCTTGTCGTTGATCGAGACGCCCTGCAGTCGGTAGACCTGCTGGATCTCGTTCACGAGCCAGAACGCGAGCGCCTTCTCACCCTTGATCTTCAGGATGTCGTGCGGGTTCGCGGGGCCGTCCATCAGCGCCTCGCCGGCTCGGAGGTAGTCGCCCTCCTTCACCGTGAGGTGCTTGCCCTTGGCGATGAGGAACTCGCGCGCCTCACCGATCTCCGGCGTGATGATGACCTTGCGCTTGCCCTTGGTGTCCTTGCCGAAGGAGACCGTGCCGTCGATCTCGGCGACGATGGCGTGGTCCTTCGGCTTGCGGGCCTCGAAGAGCTCGGCGACACGCGGCAGACCGCCGGTGATGTCCTTGGTCTTCGTGGTCTCGCGCGGGATCTTCCCGAGGATCTCGCCCGCATCCACCTCCTGGCCGTCGGCCGGGATGATGTTCGAGCCGACCGGGAGGAAGTAGCGCGCGAGGTTCTCGCCGACGCCGGTCTTCAGGGTCTCGCCCGTCTTCGGATCCTGGATGCTGATCCGCGGGCGGGCCCCGGCGTCACGCGACTCGATGACCACCCGACGCGACAGACCGGTCACCTCGTCGAGCTTCTCCTCCATGGTGACGCCGTCGACGATGTCGCCGTAGCTCACCACGCCGGGGACCTCGGTGAGGATCGGGATGGCGTAGGGGTCCCACTCCGCGAGGAGCGTGGCCCGCTCGACCTTCTCGCCGTCCTTCACCTTGAGGAAGGCGCCGTAGACGAGGTTGTACATCTCCTTCTCGCGACCGCTGTCGTCGACGATCTTGAGGAGGCCGTGGCGGTTCATGATGACGGTGGTGCCGTCCTTCTTGGTGACCGTCTTGGCGTTCTCGAGCTTGACCGTGCCCTCGAAGCGGTTCTCGAGGCTGGACTGCTCGATCTTGCCGCGCGCGGCCGCGCCACCGATGTGGAAGGTCCGCATCGTCAGCTGCGTGCCGGGCTCGCCGATGGACTGGGCCGCGATCACGCCGACCGCCTCACCCATGTTCACCTGGTAGCCACGCGCGAGGTCACGGCCGTAGCAGAGGGCGCAGATGCCGCGGCGCGTCTGGCAGGTCAGCACGGAGCGGATGAGCACCCGCTCGATGCCGGCCTCTTCGACCACGTCCATCTTCGCCTCGTCGATCTCCTCGCCGGCGGCGACGAGGATGGTCTCGTCGTCGCGCGGGTCGTAGATGTCCTCGAGGGCCGTCCGGCCGAGGATGCGCTCACCGAGCGCCTGGACGACCTCGCCGCCCTCCTCGAGCTTCGTGACCTCGATGCCGTCGAGCGTGCCGCAGTCGTACTCGGTGACGACCGCGTCCTGCGCGACGTCGACGAGACGGCGGGTCAGGTACCCGGAGTTCGCGGTCTTGAGCGCCGTGTCGGCCAGACCCTTCCGCGCGCCGTGCGTCGAGATGAAGTACTGGAGCACCGTCAGCCCCTCACGGAAGTTCGCCGTGATGGGCGTCTCGATGATCTCGCCGCTCGGCTTGGCCATCAGGCCACGCATCCCGGCCAGCTGACGGATCTGCTGGTTCGAGCCACGCGCGCCGGAGTCGGCCATCATGAAGATCGGGTTGAAGGAGGTGGTCTCCTGCGTCTTGCCCGTCTCCGGATCCTCGATGTCCTCGACACCGATGCCGTCGAGCAGCTCCTTCGCGACCTGGTCGGAAGCCGCCGCCCAGATGTCGACGATCTTGTTGTAGCGCTCGCCGTCGGTGATCAGACCTTCCTGGTACTGCTCGACGACGGTCTCCACGTCGGCCTGCGCCTGCGCGAGGATCGTCTTCTTGCTCTCCGGGATGGTCATGTCGTCCATGCAGATGGAGACACCCGCCTGGGTCGACATCTCGAAGCCGAGGTTCCGGAGCCGGTCCGCGAGGAGGACCGTCGCCTTGTTCCGGCTGCGGCGGTAGCAGTCGTCGATCAGCCGCGAGAGCGCCTTCTTGTCGAGCACCTTGTTGCTCAGCTCGAAGGGCACCTCGTCGGGCGTGATCTCGCTGACGAGCACGCGGCCGACCGTCGTCTCGAAGAGCTTGGTCGGGCGCTTCCCGTCCGGGCCCTTCGGGGCGTCGATCTCGGCGCGCACGCGGATCTTCGCGTGGAGCTCGACCTCACCCGCGTCGTAGGCGGCGCGGACCTCTTCGGGGCTGCTGAAGACGCTCCGCAGCATCTTCTCGCGCAGCTCCTGCTTGTCCGCGTCCTTGAGCTTGCCCCACTTGGCGTCGTCGGCGGTCGCCGGCAGGTCGGCCGGCATCTCCCCCTTCGCGAAGGGGCGCTGACGCGTCATGTAGTAGAGCCCGAGGACGATGTCCTGCGTCGGGTTGATGATCGGGCGACCGTGGGCGGGCGAGAGGATGTTGTTCGTGCTCATCATGAGCACGCGCGCCTCCATCTGCGCCTCGACCGAGAGCGGCACGTGGACCGCCATCTGGTCGCCGTCGAAGTCCGCGTTGAAGGCGGTGCAGACGAGGGGGTGGAGGCGGATCGCCTTACCCTCGATGAGCACCGGCTCGAAGGCCTGGATGCCGAGGCGGTGGAGCGTCGGCGCGCGGTTGAGCATCACCGGGTGCTCGGTGATGACCTCTTCCAGGATGTCCCAGACCTCGGGCTTCTCCTTCTCGACGAGCTTCTTCGCGCTCTTGATCGTCGTGACGTAGCCGCGCTCTTCGAGCTTGTTGTAGATGAACGGCTTGAAGAGCTCGAGCGCCATCTTCTTCGGCAGGCCGCACTGGTGCAGCTTGAGCGACGGCCCGACCACGATGACCGAGCGGCCCGAGTAGTCGACGCGCTTGCCGAGGAGGTTCTGGCGGAAGCGGCCCTGCTTGCCCTTCAGCATGTCGCTGAGGGACTTGAGGGGGCGCTTGTTGGGGCCGGTGATGGTCTTGCCGCGACGGCCGTTGTCGAACAGCGCGTCGACCGCCTCCTGCAGCATGCGCCGCTCGTTCCGGATGATGATCTCCGGCGCGTTCAGCTCGATGAGCCGCTTGAGGCGGTTGTTGCGGTTGATGACGCGACGGTAGAGGTCGTTGAGGTCCGAGGTCGCGAACCGGCCGCCGTCGAGGGGGACGAGCGGGCGGAGGTCCGGCGGCAGCACCGGGATCACCGTCAGCATCATCCACTCGGGGCGGTTGCCGCTGTCCTTGAACGCCTCGACGACCTTGAGGCGCTTCGCGTACTTCTTGCGCTTCGCCTCGCTCGTCGCCTCCTTCATGTCGGTGCGCAGGGTCTCGGCGAGACCGTGCACGTCGACCTCACGGAGCATCTCGAGTATCGCCTCGCCGCCCATGCCGGCCTTGAACGCGTCCCAGCCGAACTCGTCGCTGAGCTCCTGGTAGCGCTCCTCGCTGAGGACCTCGCCGCGCTCGAGCGGCGTGTCCATCGGGTCGAGGACGACGTAGCTCTCGCAGTAGAGGATGCGCTCGAGGTCCTTGAGCGAGATGTCGAGCACCGCGCCGATGCGCGACGGGAGGCTCTTCATGAACCAGATGTGCGCGACCGGCGTCGCCAGGGTGATGTGGCCGAGGCGCTCACGGCGCACCTTCGACTGGATCACCTCGACGCCGCACTTCTCGCAGACGATCCCACGGTGCTTCATGCGCTTGTACTTGCCGCAGATGCACTCGTAGTCCTTCACCGGCCCGAAGATCTTCGCGCAGAACAGGCCGTCCCGCTCCGGCTTGAAGGTCCGGTAGTTGATCGTCTCCGGCTTCTTGACCTCGCCGTGCGACCACTCGCGGATCTTCTCCGGCGACGCCAGCGAGATGCGGATCGCGGAGAAGGAGAGCGGATCCTTGGGCTTCTCGAAGAAACTGAAAATGTCCTTCATCGGATCACTCCTCCTCCGCCGCGAGCGCGTCGGCGCTCCGCGGGCTCTCGATCAGCTCGACGTTCAGGCACAGCGCCTGGAGCTCTTTCATCAACACGTTGAAGCTCTCCGGAAGCCCCGCGTCGAGCGTGTACTCGCCCTTCACGATGGCCTCGTACATCCGGGTCCGCCCTTGTACGTCGTCGGACTTCACCGTCAAGAATTCCTGCAGTGCGTGGGCCGCGCCGTAGGCCTCCATCGCCCAGACCTCCATCTCGCCGAGACGCTGGCCACCGAACTGGGCCTTGCCGCCGAGAGGCTGCTGGGTGACGAGCGAGTACGGGCCGATGCTCCGCGCGTGGATCTTGTCGTCCACGAGGTGGTGGAGCTTCAGCATGTACATGATGCCGACGGTCACGTCCTTGTGGAACCGCTCGCCCGTCCGGCCGTCGAAGAGCACCGTCTGACCGGTGGTCTGCGAGGACAGGTGGTAGAGCGGGCTGCTCATCTCCTGCTTCTTCGCCGTGTCGCCGACGAGCGTCAGGAGCTTCTTGATCTCCGTCTCGTGCGCGCCGTCGAAGACGGGCGTCGCGAGCTGGAGGCCGTGGTGCACCTTGCGGACGAACGCGGGGAGCTCGTCCACCGGCATGTCCTCGATGGTCTTCCGCGTGTCGCCCGTCGAGTAGATCTCGAGGAGCAGCTTGCGGAGAGGCTCACCGGCGAAGCCCTTCTCCTCCATCAGCTCGTTGAGCTGACGGCCGAGGAGGTAGCCGGCCCACCCGAGGTGGGTCTCGAGGATCTGCCCCACGTTCATCCGGCTGGGGACGCCGAGCGGGTTGAGGCAGATGTCGACCGGGGTGCCGTCGGGGAGGTACGGCATGTCGACCTCGGGGAGGATCCGCGAGACGACACCCTTGTTCCCGTGGCGACCGGCCATCTTGTCGCCGACCTGAAGCTTGCGCTTGATGGCGATGTAGACCTTCACCATCTTGATCACGCCCGGCGGGAGCTCGTCGCCCTTGCTGAGCTTGGCGATCTTCTCCTGGAAGAGCGTCTCGATGGCCTGGGTCTGCTCCTCGAGCTGCTCCAGGATGTTGGCGATGGTCTCCTGACCCTTGTCGACCTCGATGTCCTTCCAGTACTTCTTCGGGATCGGGTCGAGCTCGGCCGCGACGATCTTGGTGCCCTTCGCGAGGAGGACCTTGCCCTTGTCGTCGACGAGCTTCGCGTTGGTGGTGCGGCCGAGGAGGAGCTTGCGGACTCGATCATACGCGGACTCGCGGATGATCTTGATCTCGTCCGCCATGTCCTTCTCGAGCTTCGCGCGCTCCTGATCCTCGATCTCCTTGGCGCGCTCGTCCTTCTCGGTGCCCTTGCGGCTGAAGACGCGGGCGTTGATCACGACGCCGCCGACGCCCGGCGGGACGCGCAGCGAGGTGTCACGCACGTCGCCCGCCTTCTCGCCGAAGATGGCGCGGAGCAGCTTCTCCTCGGGGGAGAGCTGGGTCTCGCCCTTCGGCGTGATCTTGCCGACCAGGATGTCGCCGCTCTTCACCTCGGCGCCGATGCGGACGATGCCGCTGTCGTCGAGGTCCTTGAGCGCCTCCTCACCCACGTTCGGGATGTCGCGGGTGATCTCCTCCTTGCCGAGCTTGGTGTCGCGCGCGACGCACTCGAACTCCTCGATGTGCACGGAGGTGTAGATGTCCTCCTTCGCGATGCGCTCCGAGAGCAGGATGGAGTCCTCGAAGTTGTACCCGCCCCAGGGCATGAAGGCGACGACGCAGTTCCGGCCGAGCGCGAGCTCGCCCATGTCGCAGCTCGGGCCGTCGGCGATGACGTCGCCGGCCTTGACCTTCTCGCCCGGGCGGACGATCGGCTTCTGCGTGTAGCTGGTGCTCTGGTTGGAGCGCTGGAACTTGTTCAGGCGGTAGATGTCCGGGAACGCCCCGGCCTCACCCTCCGCCTTGATGACGATGCGCGTCGCGTCGACCGAGTCGACCACGCCGTCCCGCTTCGCGAGGATGCAGACGCCGGAGTCGCGCGCCACCTTGGCCTCGAGGCCGGTGCCGACGATCGGCGCGTGCGTCCGCACGAGCGGCACCGCCTGCCGCTGCATGTTCGAGCCCATGAGCGCGCGGTTCGCGTCGTCGTGCTCGAGGAACGGGATGAGCGACGCCGCGACCGACACGAGCTGGTTCGGGCTCACGTCCATCAGGTTGATCTGGTCGTTGGTGACCATGACCGTGTCGCCGTTGTAGCGGGCGCTGACGAGGTTGCTGACGAGCTTGTTGTCGTCGTCGACCTCGGCGTTGGCCTGGGCGATGTAGTAGCCCTCCTCCTCGAGCGCCGAGTACCAGCGCACGTCAGTGGAGACCTTGCCCTCTTCGACCTTGCGGTACGGCGTCTCGACGAAGCCGTACTCGTTCACCCGCGCGTAGGTCGAGAGCGACGCGATGAGGCCGATGTTCGGACCTTCCGGCGTCTCGATCGGGCAGATGCGGCCGTAGTGGGTGGTGTGGACGTCGCGGACCTCGAAGCCCGCGCGCTCACGCGTCAGGCCGCCCGGCCCGAGCGCCGAGAGCCGCCGCTTGTGCGTGACCTCGGAGAGCGGGTTGGTCTGGTCCATGAACTGCGAGAGCTGGCTGCTCCCGAAGTACTCCTTGACCACCGCGCTGACCGGCTTGGCGTTGATCAGGTCGTGCGGCATGAGCGTCTCGATCTCCTGAGACATGCTCATGCGCTCCTTGATCGCGCGCTCCATGCGGACCAGGCCGATGCGGTACTGGTTCTCCATGAGCTCGCCGACGGCGCGCACCCGGCGGTTGCCGAGGTGGTCGATGTCGTCGGTGGTGCCGCGGCCGTTCTTCAGCTCGATGAGGTGACGAACGGTGTGGAGGATGTCGAGCGGGGTCAGGACGGTGGTGTCCAGATCCGGCTTCTCCTCTTCCTCGTCCCGGTAGAACTTGTAGTTCAGCTTGAGACGGCCGACGCGCGACAGGTCGTAGCGCTCGGGGTTGAAGAAGAGGTTGTGGAAGAGGGTCTTCGCCGTGTCGAGCGTGGGCGGATCGCCCGGGCGCAGCCGGCGGTAGATCTCGAGGATCGCCTCGTCCTGGGTGACCACCTTGTCCGCGATCAGCGTGTCGCGGAGGTAGCTGCCCACGTTCAGGCCGTCGATGAAGAGCACCTTGAAGGTGTCGACGCCGGCGCCCTGGATCTGCTCGAGCTTCTCCTCGGTGATCTCCTCGTTCACGCCGAGGAGGACCTCACCCGTCTCCTCGTCGATGACGTCCTCGGCGCTCACCTTGCCGATGACCTCGGCCCCGTCCATCGGGAGCCGGTCCATGCCCGCGTTCTTGAGCTTGCGGATGGCGGCGCGGGTGAACTTCCGGTTCTTGCGGACGATGACGTCGCCCTCGACCTTGATGTCGCGGGTCGCGCGCTGGCCGGGGAGGAGATCGAACTCGATCGACTTCGAGAACTTGCCCTTGTCGACGTAGATCGTCTCGGTGTCGTAGTAGAACTTGAGGAGCTCGCCGGTCGTGTAGCCGAGCGCCTTGAGGAGCACGGTCGCGTGCATCTTCCGGCGGCGGTCGATCCGGACGTAGAGCAGGTCCTTCGGGTCGAACTCGAAGTCGAGCCACGAGCCGCGGTAGGGGATCACGCGGGCCTGGTAGAGCAGCTTGCCCGACGAGTGGGTCTTGCCCTTGTCGTGGTCGAAGAAGACGCCCGGGCTGCGGTGCAGCTGGCTGACGACGACGCGCTCGGTGCCGTTGATGATGAACGTGCCGTTCTCCGTCATCAGCGGGATCTCGCCGAAGTAGACCTCCTGCTCCTTGATGTCGCGGACGGTCTTCTCCGAGCTGTCACCACCCGTGTCGTAGATGATGAGCTGGATCGTCACCTTGATCGGCGCGGCGAAGGTCATGCCGCGCTGGATGCACTCGTCGACGTCGTACTTCGGGCGCTCGAGCGTGTAGCCGACGAACATCAGCTCGCTCGTGCCGTTGAAGTCCCGGATCGGGAAGACGCTCTTGAAGACGTTCTGCAGCCCGATGTCGACGCGCTCGTGCGGCGGCACGTTCGCCTGCAAGAACTTCTCGTACGACTTCTTCTGGATGTCGATGAGGTTCGGGATCTGAATGATCTGAGTGATCTTCCCGAAGCTGTGGCGAATGCGGAAGTTGGTCTGGACCATCGACGCCATGGTTTCGCGGAGCTCCCATACGACCGGTCAGAGGGGGGCTGCGCCGGTCTTCGCAGAGGCGGGTGAGACGCCTCGATCCCGTCCGAAGTGGACGGGGCCCATTCAAGCCAAGCGGGGTTCTTCGGGACCCGGGTTCTGGACGCACGAGCGCGTCGACGGAGCGAAGCTGCTCCGCGACGCGACCGCGCGACTCACGATCGTGCTCGTCATAGACGACGACGCATCCCAACGCCCGGGCCGGCGAAGGGACGCGACGTCATCGACGAAGAAACAACGATGAGGACGAGCGGAGGTCACTACTTGAGGGTGACCTTCGCGCCAGCCTCCTCGAGCTTCTTCTTGATCTCCTCGGCCTCTTCCTTGGAGACGTTCTCCTTGATGGCCTTGGGAGCGCTCTCGACGAGGTTCTTCGCGTCGGCGAGGCCGAGGCTGGTGACCTCACGGACCGCCTTGATCACGTTGATCTTCTTGGCCCCGACGTCGGTGAGCTCGACCGTGAACTCGGTCTGCTCCTCGACGGGCTCGGTCGAAGTCGCCGCGCCGCCGCCACCGGCGACCGCGACCGGCGCCGCGGAGACGCCCCACTTCTCCTCGAGCTCCTTGACGAGGTTGGCCACTTCCATGACGGACCAGGAGCTGAGCTCCTCGACCATCTGCTCCAGATTCATGTTCGCCATCTGTCTCTACCTTCTATTCAAGCCGCGCCGTCCTCCGCCGAGAGTGCTGACGCGAATTTGTTCCTGTGAAGCCCACGCACCGTGGGCGCAATCCCATTTCGTGTGAAAAGTCCGGGTCCGTCCGTGGACCCGGGTGGTGCTCAGCCGCCCTGCTCCTCGAGCTGGCGACGGCGAGCGTCCAACAGGTACGCGAAGTTCTGTCCGGCCGCGTGAAGCTGGCGGACCAGGCTCTGCGCCGGCGCCATGAGCTGCGCGAGCAGCATGGCCCGGAGCTCGTCCTTGCCGGGCAGCGAAGCGAGCTGGGTCTCGACCTGCTTGGCGTCCAGGACGTCCTGGTCGAGGAGGCCGCACTTGACCTCGAGCCGCTCGTTCGCTTCGTCTTCCTTGCGGAAGTTCTTGATGATCTTGGCCGCAGCGGACGGGTCCTCGTAGGACCAAGCCACGCCGGTCATGCCCTTCAGCGACGCGTTGAAGGTGTCGTCGGTCTCGAGCGCGGTCCCCTTGAGCGCCTGCTTGATCAGGCGGTTCTTGACGACCTTGTACTCGACACCGGCCTCGCGGAACCGCTTGCGCAGCTCCGTGATCTGCGGGACGTCGACGCCGGCGTAGTCCACCAGCACCACCGCAGTGGCCTTCTCGAAGTTCTGCTTGACCGCGTCGACGACGGCGGCCTTTTCGGTACGCGTTGCCATGTCAGGCCTCGACCGTGGCCGGATCGATCTTGATCCCCGGCCCCATGGTGCTGCTCAGCGTGATGCTCCGGAGGTACGTCCCCTTGGCAGATGCCGGCTTGGCACGCAAGAGGGCGTCCAGGAGCGCCTTGGCGTTCTCGCGGAGCTTGTTGGATTCGAAGGACCGCTTCCCGACCGGCGCGTGCACGATACCGGCACGCTCCACCCGGAACTCGACCTTACCCGCTTTGACGTCGGTGATCGCCTTGGTCACGTCGAAGGTGACGGTGCCCACCTTCGGGTTCGGCATCAGCCCTCGCGGACCGAGCACTCGTCCGAGCCGACCGACCTGACCCATCATGTCCGGGGTGGCGACGACCGTATCGAAGTCGAGCCAGCCATCCTGGACCTTCTGGACCATGTCGTCCGCTCCGACGAAGTCGGCACCGGCGGCTTGCGCCTCGGTGGCCTTTTCGCCCTTCGCGAACACGAGGACGCGGACGGTCTTTCCGATGCCGTGAGGCAGGACCGTCGCGCCGCGGACCATCTGATCGGCGTGCTTGGGATTCACGCCCAGACGAACCGCGAGGTCCACGCTCTCGTCGAACTTGGCGAAAGACGCCTCCTTCACGAGCGCGCAGGCTTCCTCGAGCGCGTAGAGGCGGGACCGATCGACCTTGGCGATCGCCTCCTTTCGCCTTCTACCTGTCTGCATTTCCTTCTCCTATCGACGGCGGAGACCAGTCCCCGACCGCCTCCCACCAGGTGGTGGTGATGCGCCGGCGAACCGGCGCGTGAGCAGTGAACGAACGAATGTGGGCCATCCTGGCGCGTGGGCCAGGGAGGCCGGCTCAGTCGACGACGTCGACGCCCATCGAGCGGCAGGTGCCGGCGAGGGTGCGGGCCGCGGACTCGATGCTGCCGGCGTTCATGTCCTTGAATTTCTCGGCCGCCAGCTTCTCGAGCTGCGCGCGGGTGATGGTGCCGACCTTCTCCTTGTTCGGCACGGGCGAGCCGCTGCCCGGCTTCTTGCCGATCTTGAGGCCGATCTCCCGCTTGATGAGGACCGAGGCGGGCGGGGTCTTCGTGATGAAGGTGAAGGACCGGTCCGCGAAGACCGTGATCACCACCGGGATGATCAGGCCGTCCTGCTTCTGGGTGCGGGCGTTGAACTCCTTGCAGAACTGCATGATGTTCACGCCGTGCTGACCCAGCGCCGGGCCGACGGGCGGCGACGGGTTCGCCTTGCCGGCGGGGAGCTGGAGCTTGATCTGACCGATGACCTTCTTCATGGCACTTCAATCCCGGGCGCGTCGTGCGGTTGCTGATGGCGCCCCTTGAACGGTGATGGGTGGGCTCAGACGGTCTTCTCGACCTGCCCGTAGTCGAGCTCGACCGGAGTGGCTCGACCGAAGATGCTGACGAGGACCTTGACCTTCTGCTTGTCGGGGTTGACCTCTTCGACCGTCCCCGTGAAGTTCGCGAACGCCCCGTCGATGACGCGGACGTGGTCGCCCGCTTCGAAGACCACCCGGGGCTTCGGGCGCGCGGCGCCCTCCGCGACCTGCTGGGTGATGGCGTTGATCTCCGACTCCGGGACCGGCGCCGGGTGCCGACCACCCACGAAGCCGCTGACCTTCGGGGTGTCCTTGACCAGGTGCCACGTGTGGTCGCTCAGGTCCATGTTCACGAAGATGTAGCCAGGGTAGAAGGTGCGGCTGGTCACGCGGCGCCCGCTCGGCCGGTTCTCCGTCACGTTCTCCTTGGGGATGAGGATCTCACCGAAGAGGTCCTCGGCCCCCGCCTGACGGATCCGCTCCTCCAACGAGAGCTTCACCTTGCTCTCGTAGCCGGAGTAAGCCTGGACTACGTACCACTTCTTTCCCATGACAGGTCCTGATGCGCGCCGGCCGGCCCCCCGGGGTCGGCGCGTCGTTCGAGTGAAGCCAGCGCTAGCTCGTCGAGTAGATGAGGTCCGTGAACGCGGACCAGAGGGAGTCGAAGATCCCGAGGTACGCGGCGGCGATGATCGAGGTGATGATGACCACCACGGTGTTGCGCCAGGTCTCCTGCCGGGTCGGCCAGGTCACCTTCGAGAGCTCTCCCGCCACCTCGTCGGCGAGGGGCCGAACCTTCGGGTGACGGTAGAGGAGGAATCCGGTGAGGATGCCGATGATGGCGGCGATCCCGGACACCAGGGTGGCCTCGGGCTCGGCGAAGAACCCCCAGACGAAGCTGATGAGCTTGTCGCTGAGATAGAAGGTGAGGATCGCGATCACCACGAAGGCGAACTGCACCCACCGCTCCATGCCGAGCGTCTTGGCCTCTTCGTATTCGACTTCTTCGTCCGCCATCGTCGTCGCCGTTCTCAGGTCAGGAGGGGCTCGAACCCCCGACCTGCGGATTTGGAATCCGCTGCTCTACCAACTGAGCTACTGACCTATTCTCTCTTTGTCGCCCTACCGGGACTCCCGGTGGAGCGTGTGCCGGTTGCATGCCCGGCAGAATTTCTTGAAGGCCAGCCGCTGCGCCTGGCCCTCCTCACCCGGCTTCACCGGGCGCTTCGGCTTGGTCGTCTTGTAGTTGCGCGCGCCGCACTCGTCACAAACGAGCGCGACGCGCTGCCTCTCGCCCATGGGGAGGGGATTATTCGATGATCTTGGTGATGACGCCAGCGCCGACCGTGCGGCCGCCCTCGCGGATGGCGAAGCGCTGCTTCTCCTCCATCGCGACCGGCGTGATCAGCTCGACCTTCATCTGAACGTTGTCGCCCGGCATGACCATCTTCACGTCGTCGGGCAGCTTGATGGAGCCCGTCACGTCGGTGGTCCGCATGTAGAACTGGGGACGGTAGCCGTCGAAGAACGGCTTGTGGCGGCCGCCCTCCT
>JAYZQJ010000048.1:0-6043 GCA_036149055.1 Myxococcota bacterium
GGCTGACCCGTCACTGCGGAGGGTGCGGATGCACCCGGAGCGGTGACGGGTCTGACGGCGCAGTGGGGGGGAGGGGCTGAAAGCCCCTCCCAGCCAACTCAGTTCAAGTTCTCGCAGCGGGCGTCGAGGTAGCCGAGCGCGCGGAGCTGGGCGCAGAGCTCGCGATCGATCTGGCTCTCCGCGCCCGGCAGGACGCGGGCCTCGCGGCCGGTGTCGCCGACGAGCCAGTCGCCGCGGTCGCTCGCGCCGAGGTGCTGGCCGTAGAGCCCGCGGAGGTAGCGGAGCGCGATGGGGTGCCGGGCGCCCGAGTCGATCTGGTTCTGCTCGCCCGGATCGGTGCGCAGGTTGAAGAAGGCCCAGGTCAGGTTGCCGCGGACCACCAGCTTGTAGCCGGCCGC
This sequence comes from Myxococcota bacterium, assembly GCA_036149055.1. Lineage (GTDB taxonomy): Bacteria > Myxococcota_A > Polyangia > Polyangiales > Sandaracinaceae > JAVJQK01. Next base: position 399 of record JAYZQJ010000048.1, read on the forward strand.
CGTCGCCACCCGGCGGTCGTCGAGCTTGTCACTGAACGCGATGGCCGGGCCCGGTCGGGTCACGCCGCGCGCCGTGCCGAGCAGGCTGTGGCCCTCGAACTCCTCGGGGATCGGGACGCCGACCGCGTCGAGCACGGTGGGCGCGATGTCGAGCGTGCTCACCGTCGGCCCGATCCGGCTCGGCGGGATCACGCCGTTCCAGCGCATCATCAGCGGGACGTGCAGCAGCTCCTGGAAGATGGAGTGGCCGTGGCCGTAGCTGCCGTGCTCGTTGAACTCCTCGCCATGGTCGCTGGTGACGACGAAGAGCACGCGGTCGTAGAGGCCGAGCTCGCGCAGGCGCTCCACGAAGCGCGTCATCTCGCGGTCGTGGTAGGTGATCTCTCCGTCGTGCAGGGCCTCGAGGCGCTGGATGTCGCGGGGCGAGAAGCTCGCCCGGCCGGCCTTCGCGTCCTCGAGCTGGAGCCCGGTGCGCCGCGGGGAGATCGGCCCCGTGTACTCCCCCGAGTCGTACATCGCGACCAGCTCGTCGGGCGGGTCGTAGGGCACGTGCGGATCGATGGTCTGGATGTACGCGAAGAAGCGCTCCTCGCGGTGCTCCTCGATCCAGCGGATCGCCTCCCGGAAGACGTTGCCCGCCTCCGTGTTGCGCTCCTCGCGGATGTAGTTCGTGTAGTGGTCCCAGCCCTGATCGAAGCCGAAGCGATCCGACACGTAGCCGTTGGCGATGAAGCTCGCGGTGGCGAAGTCGGCGCTCTGCAGGGCCTCGCTGATCATCAACGCCGACTGCGGGAGCGAGCTCGACTGCTCCTTGGTGTTGTGCGTCGTCGGCGTGAGCGAGGTGAGGATCGAGGCCACCGAGGGCTTGGTCCAGTTCTCCGGCGACTGCGCCTGCTCGAACACCGCCGCCTCGCCCGCGAACGCGTCGAGCGTCGGCGTCTGCACCCGCGAGCGCGGGTTGTAGGCCTTGAGCTTGCTCGCGCGCAGGGTGTCGATGAGCAGCACGATCACGCTGTCGGCCCGCGCGTCGGTCAGCGCGGTCTCGGGGAGCGGCACCACGATCGCGGGCTCGCTGATGCCCACCGCCTCGGCGCCGCCGATCACGTCGACTTCGAGGCGGACCACCTCCCCGGCGAAGCGCTCGAGGTCGAGGAGCTGATCGCTCCAGCCGTCGTCGAGCTCGGCGCGGAGCACCTCGCTCGTCTCGCCGCCCTCCGGCGTGACGCGCACGGTGACGGTCGCGTCGCCGTCCGAGCCGAGGCCGAACGCGAGGCGCGCGCCCTCGGGCACCTCGACGTACCAGCGGATCCGGCTCGGCGCGCGCAACACGACGCTGCGCCGCTCCTGGCCGCCCACGCCGAGCGAGCGGACGAGCTCCGTGTAGCGAGGCGGGCTCGGCGCCTCGCTCGGCGGCGTCTCCGGGAGCACCCAGAGGCTGTCGATCTCGGCCGCGACGTCTTCGCCCTGCACGCTCTGGGTCCCGCTCGCGCGGAACATCAGGGCGTTCTCGCCGGCGCGGGTCAGGCTCGCGGCGACCGGCACGTCGTGCTCCTGCACGCCCTGCCCCTCGAAGTCGATCTGCCCGGCGCGCTGTCCGTTGACGTAGACCACCACCGCCTCGGTGCCGATGGGGCGTCCCCGGAAGCGAAGGGTGCGGGCGCCGGCCGCGTCGAGGTGGAACCACGCGCGGGCGTCGGTGCCCATGCGGGTGAAGTCGCGGTCGCCGGCGGTGACGTCCCGCAGGAAGCCCCCGTGCCAGCGGCCCATGGTCCAGTGCATGCGCTGCGGGGTGCCGAAGTCCATGTAGAGGCCGTGGTGCTCCACGTCGGCGAGGTGGGCGGTGGCCATCAGATCGAGGTGCACCCGCGTCTTGGCGAGCTCCGCGCGGTAGCGCTCGGCCGCGCGGTCGTCCTCGGGGGCCTCGGCCTCCTCGCCCGGTGAGACCTCCTCCTCGTCGGAGACATCCGTGACCTGGGGCTCGGGCTCGTCGTCGTCCCCGCACGCGTAGGCCGAGGCCATCGCGCCGAAGGCGAGGAGGGAGACGAGGATCGCGCGCTGCTGCGTCCGGCTCATGCGCCGGAGGATGGACGATGGGCGGGGTCGGCGCCATTCCCGCCGGCCTCGATGAACACCGCTTGCATCGATTGCGGTACCCTCCGCGCGGGAGGAGGGACGACGATGGAGATTCGCGAGGTGCAGCGGTTCGACCCCGAGCCTTGCCCGGTGCCCGAGGTGCCGCCGACGCCGGACGCCGCGCTGGTGGAGCCCGACACCGACAACCGCCTGATCGAGGCGCTGCGCGACGTCGCCGACCGGCGCGATCCGCGCAAGGCGCTGGCCCTCGCGGCTCGGCGCCGCATGGACCAGGGGCCGCACTCGGACGTGATGGCGGACGCGATGAGCGATCTCGCGGTCACCGGCACGGACGCGTGGGCGCGCTGGAAGGCCGGCCCGCCGACGATCGACGCCATCCTGCAGGAGATGGGCGCTTCGGGCTCCAACCCGGCGCGAGAGGCGGCGCGCAAGTCGCTCGAGCGTGCGGAGCTCGTCGCGCGGCTGCTCGAGGAGGGGGCGACCGGGCGCGCGGGCCTGCGCGCGGCGCACCCCGAGCTGAAGCGCTGGATCGGCGTCTGCGGCGAGGTCGACCCGCCGCGCCGACCGGTCAACAACGCGGTCACCGCCCACCCGCAGCGCGATCTGCTCGTGCAGATGGGCAACCTCGCGCCGCTGCGGATCCGGACGAGCTTCATCGGCGACGTCGCGGGCGCGAAGCGCGTCCTGATCTGGATGCACGGCCTGGGCTCCCGGCTCGAGGAGGCGGATCGCGCCGGCGCCGAGCTCGCGCGGCTCGGGGACACCGCGGTGGTGGCCTTCGACTTCCCCTCGAGCGGCTACTCGGAGCGGGTCGACCTCGCCACCGCGGCGGGGCAGCTCCCGATGCTCGACGTCGGCAAGAAGATCACGAACGACTTCGGGCCGTTCGGCTTCCTCGACTTCCTCGACGACTTCGTCGCGAACTTCGTCGACGCGCTCGAGGCGGAGGTGCCGGGCGTCCGCGCGCGCATCGCGGCCACCTGCGGCGGGAGCCTCGGCGGCAACATGTCGCTCCGGCTCGCCCTCACCGGCCGCTCCCCCTGGCTCCCGCCGCGCATCATCGCGTGGTCACCGGCCAGCGCGTGGGACCCGGTGAAGGGCGACCTGTTCAAGGACCAGGGGCCCAACACGACCTACGGCCAGGCGACGATGGCCGAGGACGGGGCCAACGCGCGCAAGCAGTTCTTCTTCCAGAACTTCGACAAGAACATCTGCGACATCAAGCCCAAGACCTGCGAGATGTGGTGGCGGAGCGACTGGGTGCACGACGGCGTCCGGATGCAGAAGGCATACATCGACGCGGCGCGCGTCTCGCGGCAGGAGGTCTACGGCGAGAGCTACCGCCGCTTCACCTGGCGGCTCGCTTACGAGCAGCTGCTCTACAGCATCCGGCGCCCCCCGAAGGCCGGCGCGCTCGCGCGCTACCACCTCATCGGCCAGCGCATGCGCTCGCTCCTGCTCACCGGGCAGAAGGACTCCTTCGACTTCGCGGACATCTACGACGCGACCCGGCTCCTCGCGCGAAACCTCGACCAGCTGCACCGCATGGGCCGCTGCTATCTCCTGCACGACACCGGGCACTCGATCCACGACGAGCGGCCCGTCTTCCTCGCGCGCGAGATGGACGCCTTCCTGCGCGCCCACGGCTGAAGCGGCTATGCTCCCGGCCGCGTGGAGCAACTGCGTCGGCTCTATCGGGTGTGGAACTGGCTGCCCGCCTTCCGGGCGGTGGCCGAGACCGAGCACCTCCCGACCGCGTCCAAGGCGCTCGCGCTGACCCCGAGCGCGCTCTCGCGCGCCATCCGGCAGCTCGAGGACGAGCTCGGGCAGCAGCTCTTCCGTCGACACGGGCGCCGCCTCGAGCTGAGCCCGGCGGGGGAGGAGCTGCTCGCGGCCCTGCGGATGTCGATGAGCCGCCTCGACCGGGGCCTGAGCGCGGCGAGCACCTCGCAATTCCTCGGGCCGGTCCGGGTCAACGCCCCCGAGCCCTTCGCGACCGCCTTCGTCATCCGCGCGCTCGATCGGCTGGTCGAGGCCCACCCGCTGGTGGTGCCGCACCTGAGCGCGCACGCGCCGGCCACCGCCGAGGCGTGGGTCGCCGACCGCCGGCTCGACCTCGCGGTGCTCGACGACCCGACGCCCGACGAGGCGCTGGTGCTCAACCGGCTCGGCGAGATGCGCTACGGCGTGTACTGCGGCGAGGCCCACGGCCTCTTCTCGGAGGAGGCGCCGCCCCTCGACGACGTGCTCCGCTTCCCGTTCGTCGCGCCGCCGCCCAACACCGTGCACCCGTGGCCGCGCGAGCACGCGCGGGAGGTCGGCATGGTCGTCACCGACATCCACCTCGCGCTCGAGGTCTGCGCGTCCGGCCGCTTCCTCGCCCTGCTCCCGGACGTGGTCGCCCGCAGCTATCGCGGCCGCGGCAACCTCCGGCGCCTCCCGGTCGAGATCGGCGCCAGCCGGCCGGTCTTCGTGGTCCACCGGCGCAGCTCGGCCGAAGGCCCGGTGCTCGCCCTGCTCGACGAGCTGCAGGGCGAGTTCGGGCTCCTCTCGAGCCGCTGAACACGCTCCAGCGACCGGTCACGCGGAACGCCATTGACTCCTGGCTGTCAGACCCCACCTTCTGACTGAACACGTTCAAAGGAGGGCGCGATGCGGATCGTCGGGGGAATCTTCGAGGAGGTCGTCCGGAGGCGGAGCGCGGGCTGGTGGGCGGCGGTCGCGGCCGGGCTGGTGGTCTCGATGTCGGTGGCCCGCTTCTTCCTGGCCGCGGCCGACGGCGAGATGCCGTCGCTCGGGCCGGCCCTGCTCTTCGGAGGCCTCTTCCTGGTGGCCTTCGTGTGCACGACCTTCGGCGCGGTCGCGGGGAGCCGCGCCGACGGCGGCTGGATGACGGCGCTCGTGGTCCTGCTCTCGAACGCCGGGCCGCCCACCCTGCTCTTCCTGCCGACGGTGATCGGCGTGGTCTTCTCGCTCCCGGCGGGGCTCGCGGCGTTCGCGGTGGTGCTGCCCCTGGTGCTGCTCGCGCGGCGCAACGCGGAGGTGGCGGCGCCGGGCTGGATCGAGCGCGAGCGGCTGTTCGGCGCGGCGTGGTTGATCGCGGCCTCGGTCGTGATGACCGCGCTGGACCCCGAGACGCGCGGCTGGCTGGAGCGCGCGCCGGCGCTGGTCTGCGCCCTGGCGGGCATCGGCTACGCCGGCCTCTCGGCCGCGAGGGACGTCTACCGGAGCTGGCTGGCCGCCGCGGCCCGGCTCGGTCGGTCGGGGCTGCGGCTGGGTCGCGACCACGGCCTCCGGCGCGCGGCCTTCGTGGGCGCCGGCCCTCACCGCGGGCGCGAGACGAGCGAGCACCTCGGCACCCTGCGCGAGGCCCCGCTCCGGGCCGCGCTCGGCCTCGCCGCCACCGGGCTCGGCGCCCTCGCGCTCCTGGGGGTCGCGGCGACCTGAGCTCTCTGGAGGGTTTGGTGCAAACCCTCCCCCCATTGGGCAAAGCGCCAATGGGGCCCCCCTCCCGACTCCGCGGGCGCTTCGCGCTTCGCGCTCGCGCCGCG
>JAYZQJ010000049.1:0-9266 GCA_036149055.1 Myxococcota bacterium
GGCTGACCCGTCACTGCGGAGGGTGCGGATGCACCCGGAGCGGTGACGGGTCTGACGGCGCAGTGGGGGGGAGGGGCTGAAAGCCCCTCCCAGCCAACTACAGCACGCCGAGCTGACGCGCGTCGTCGAGCTGCCGGCGCAGATCCGCGAGCTGCCGCTCGTCCACCGGCTCGAACGACTCGGCCCCGAACACGTGCTTCACCGCCTCGGGCGCCTCGCGGGACAGCCCGCCGATGGCGTCGATCAAGGTCTCGCGCCCCAGCGCCCCGATCAGCGCGCGGCTCGCGACCCACAGATCGGCGGGGATGGCCGGCGTGGAGAGCAGGACGCGCATGTCCTCGCAGCCCTCGACCTGCGTGAAGCCGGAGCGGAGCATCGGGCGGGTCGCGTCGCCGCCCTCGAACACCGCGAACGAGGCGCCGACGTCCGCCTCGCCGTCCCGCACCGCGCGCGCGACCGCGCCGTAGGAGCCGAGGAAGCGCTCCTCGCTGAAGAGGTGCTCGGGATCGATCCCGTGCCCGGCCAGCGCGACCCGCGGGAAGATGAAGCCGGCGGCGCTCGTCCCGGCGACCCAGGCGGCGCGACGCCCGCGGAGCTGTAGAGGGCTCCCGATCTGCGCGTCGCCGCGCACGAAGAGCACGCCGTGGTAGTGGGCGACCCCCTCGCGGATGCTGCAACAGACCGGCGTGGCGTCCCGCATCTCGGGGGCGGTCAGGGCGAGCGTCGGCGAAGACCAGGCGAGCTGGACCGCCCCGCTGCCGAAGGCGAAGAGGAGCGCCCCCGGAGAGACGGCACGGTGAATGGCGCACGGCAGCCCGAGCCGCGCGGACGCGACCCCGCGCAGCACCTCGAGGTGCTCCACCGCCAGCGCATCGTCCACCACCGCGGGGACGATCCCGAGCACCACGTGGTCCATGGGGTGAAGATACCGGAGATCGCCCGCCCCGTGACGGACGCGTCACGTCTTCTTTCGCGCCCGCTTCTTCTTCTTCGGCGGCGGCCGCGAGGAGCTGCGCTCCCGTCGGGCCTCGTCGGCGATCCGCTGCATCGTCGGGACCAGCATGCGGCGTCGCATGAGCATCACCAGGCGCTCGCTGAGCGTGGTGGCCGCCTCGGTGAGGCTCGGCAGCTGCTCCGCGCTCGCGTGCGGCACGACCCCCTCGCGGAAGAGCCGCAGCTCGAGCTCCACCAGCTTCGAGAGCTGGCTCGCGTACTCCGAGAGGATGCCGAGCGGGAGCATGCGCTCGTCGAGCCCCGCCTTGCGCGCCGCGCCGAGCACCCGGAGCAGCTCGACGTCGTCCCCCGAGTAGGTCTCTTTTCGGCGCCCCTCGAGGGGCCGGATGAGGCCGAGCTCCTTCAGCGTCGTCAGCTGCGACGCGACGACGCCGGAGTCGAGCAGCTCGGCGCGGCTCCGCTCCTCCTCCGGCGCGGTCTGCTCGATCACCCGGGCGATGGTGGCCGCCACCGTCTCGTCCTGGTTGTCGAGCTCGGACTCGTCGAGCACCTGCTTGATGACCTTGAGCGGCAGGAAGCGGGTGCGCTGCAGCTCCTTGATCCGCTGGATCCGGTCGACCAGCGAGGGGTCGTAGTACGCCATGTTCCGGCTGGTCCGGACCGGCTCGGGGAGCAGCCCCTCGCGGACGTAGTGCTTGATCGTCGCCGCCGGCACCCCGCTCTTCTCGGCGAGGACGCTGACCTTCACGAGCCCTTCGATCGATTCGTTCGCCATGCCGCGACTTCTGCTGCTCCTCGGCGCGAGCGAGTATACGGGCCGCGCGTCACCGCGTCCTCATGAACTCCTCACGCCGAGATCGGGAAAAGGACGCGCGGCGACTCGGTTCGAGTGTGACATGACTCCCCCATTTCAAAAAGCTGAAAGTCGAACTTTCAGCATGAGACGGAGGTATCGGACGCACGGGAGCGATTCAAGAGCGCCGTTCGCCCGGCGTGAGCCGCGTCACATCGCCGACAGCAGGGTCGCGGTGCCGTTGAAGGTGGCGTGCAGGAGGATCGGCACGCCGACGCCCCCGGAGCGCCAGCGCGCCCAGCCCAGCACGAGGCCGAGGGTCAGGGGCCCGACGAGCATGAAGCCGTGCGCGACGTGCAGCATGCCGAAGAGCGCGGCGCTCCCGACGACCGCGCCCCACGGCGAGAGCGAGCGCGCCAGGTGAGGGAAGACGAGGCCGCGGAAGAGCAGCTCCTCCGCCACCGGCGCGAGCACCACCGCCGCGCCGAAGAGCAAGGCGAAGTGCGTCGAGTCACCCTTGGCCCCGGCCAGCAGATCGGTGAGCGCGTCGCTCGCGCCGCCCATCTCGAGCGTCTGGCTGAGGATGGCGAGGGGCAGCGTGAAGACGACGACCCGCGCCATCCAGGTGGTCGCGTAGAGCAGCCCGAGCGCGTAGGCGCGCGAGATGCCGAAGGGCGCGCCGTCGTCCGGCGCCTCCACCCAGCCCTTGCGGCGGAACGCGAAGTACCAGCCGGCGGCGAACGCGACCATCAGCGCCTCGCCGAGCAGGAGGCCGACCGCGTCGGCGCGGAGCCCCTGCCCCCCGACCACGAGGCACCCGAGCCAGCCGGTGAGCGCGCCGCCCGCGCCGAGCACGACGAAGACCCCGAGGAACGGTAGCCAGAGGCGCGCCTGTGGCTGCCCACGTCGGCGCCCGATGATCCAGAAGACGAGCGCCAGGAGGACGAACGCTCCGTAGGGCGCGAACCGCCAGGGAGAGACATCGCTCCGAGGCCCCGCGCTCGGCTCCTCGCAGCCCCCGTCGGGGGCGACCGCGGGCGCGCGCCAGGTGGCGCTCGGCGTCACGTCGACCGTGATCGCCTCGCCGCCGCGCTCGATCTCGAAGGGCGTCTCCTCGTCCCGGAGGCGCAGCGCGAGCTCGGCCGGCGTCTCGACCGCCTCGCCGTCCACCCGGAGGATGCGGTCGCCGGCGCGCAGCCCCGCCTCCGCCGCCGGCGAGCCCTCGAGCACCTCCACCACCGTCGGCGCGCCCGGCTCGAGCCGCACCCCGAGCCGCGGAGCGGCGCTGGCGCCCACCAGGGAGTCCTGCCAGCCGAGCGCGGCGGCGAGCACCAGGACCACCGCCACCAGCGTGTCGACGGCCGCGACCGCGAAGAGGCGGCGCACCCAGGTGCGGTCCTCCTCGGTCGCCTCGGCGTGCGCGACCCGCGCCCAGAGCGCGAGCGACCACGCGAGCAGCGCGCCGAACACCGGGAAGAACCCGCCGAGCAGCGCGACGTGAAAGGCGACCTTCGCGGGCCGGTGCTTCGGCGATTCGGGCACGCGGCTGGAGCGTGGAGCCAAGCGCCCCGAGGCGAAAGGGGAACCGACTGGGACGCGCCTCGGGGGAGCCTTATTCAAAGCGACAATCACCTGGAATCACTGAGTTTTTGTGCCACTCCGGGCCAGCCGCGCCGACCGACGGAGCGGGCCCGCGACACCGGCGCGCGCCCGCTCGTCCGCCGCCCCCACCGCGCGGGCCGGAGACCGCTTGGCCCACCCGCTGCAGTGCGCCCGGGGCATGCCCTGGCGCCTCCTCCTCTTTCTTCTCCTGGCTGCGCTCTCGAGCGCGACGACCTCGATCGCGCACGCCGACGCGCCGCCCGATCGACCTCGGCTGCAGACCCGCGTGGGCCGGGAGCGCCCCGCGGTCGCGCCCGCCCGCGAGGCGATCGAGGCGGCGCGCGAGACGGCGGCTCGCGGCGGCGCGAAGCCTCCGCCGGTCCGCCGCGGCTGGACGCTGAGGACCCGGAACGAGCGGCGCCTCCCGTTCGGCGAGCTCTACCTCGGCGGCCTGCTCGGCGAGGCCGGCGGTGCGCTGGTCGGCGCGCTGCTCGGCGCGCTCGTCGCCGCGCTCGTCGGCTGCCACGAAGGGCAAGGATGGGTGCAATGGCGCACCTGCCAGGCCGGCTTCGGCTACGCGGCCACGATCGGCGCGATGGTCGGCGCGCCCGTCGGCGCGGGGATCGGCGTGACCCTCACCGCCGACGGGATGGGGGCGAGCGCCGAGTGGGCCGAGGCGATCGGGGGCGCGACCCTCGGGTGGCTCCCGGCTGGCCTGATCGGCGCGGTCGGCGAGGCCCTCTTCGCGCCCGATCTCACGCTGACCCTGCTCGTCACCGGCGTCGTCGGGGCCGCGCTCTCGCCGCTCGTCTCGACCGCCTTCTACGTCGACGACGTCCGGCTCCCCTTCCGCTTCGCCTTCGCGGTCCGCCCCACCCCGGGCGGCGCCGCCGTCGCTCTCACCGGAACCTTCTGAGGACCTCATGACCACTCGACTTACCTTGATACTGACTCTCCTCCTCGCCCCGTCGTCCGCGCTCGCGGTGTGCCGCGTCGTCGAGCCCTCGACCGACCGCGGGCCGGGGGTCACCTTCGACCCGACCACCGCCGCGATCTACGTGCTCGCCCCCGACCAGGTGATCGGAGCCACGTGCCCCGGCGGCGCGCCGGCCGACGCCGCGCATCGCTGCGCCGACGGGAGCCCGGCCGACGTGCGGCGGGACACGCTCGCGAGCCTCGTCGTCCAGCCCACCGTCTTCGCCGACGGAGGCACCGCCGGCCTCGTGATGCCGGTCCCCGCGCGGCCGGACGTCGCGCCCGGCGACCCGGCGCTCTTCGCCGCCGCCGCCGCGCTCGAGGATCCCTGGATCGAGGAGACGGTCATCGTCCAGGAGGACCCCTACCTCGGCTACCAGTGCAGCGACCCGCACTTCTCCGCCCTCCACCCGGGCGACATCCCGTCGGCTCTCTGGGGCTGCTCCGAGTACTACCGGCCGGGCACCGAGGACCGGGAGACCACGACCACCGACTACGGCGACGCCGGCACGGTGCGCTCGGAGGTCATCGAGGTCTCGGACGCCTATGACGTCACCGTGCTCAACGCGTCGTCGCTCGACGCGCTCTTCGCGTGGATGGACGGCCACGGGTTCGCCCGGCGCGAGGCCGACGAGAACGCGTTCGGGAGCTACGTCGGAGAAGGCCAGTGGTTCGTGGCCGTGCACGTGCACCCCGAGGACCTCGGCTATGCCCAGCGCCTCCAGCCGCTGGTGGTGACCTGGCGCGGCGACACCCTGCCGATCCAGAACCAGCTGCAGTACGACCCGGGCGGCGGCGTCCTGGTCACCGACGCCTTCGTGCTCGCGCCCGAGCGCATGGAGACCGCGGACGAGAGCGGCTTCGCGAGCTACGCGGCCCCGACCCGCTTCGGAGGCAGCCCGCTCGAGGGCTTCGGCCTCGAGGGCGGCTGGCTGACCCACCTGCAGATCACCCGCATCAGCAGCCAGTGGGAGCCCGACAGCGAATTCGTCGCGGCGCCCGAGGCGGGGGAGCTGCGTCCGACGATCGAGCGCACCACCCACGCGCGCATCGCCGCCCCGTGCTGCCCCGGCGGCCGGACCGCGCTGCCCGACCGCGAGGACTACAACTCGTACACGCACCACCGCGCCTACCTGGCGAGCGAGAGCCCCCCGATCCCGCCCGAGTGGCTCGGCGCGACGCCCCCGCCCGCGGCCTGCGGAGGCGGCACCTTCGGGTGCGGGCGGGATCCCGAGCGGCCTCACCTCCAGGGCTGCAGCGTCGGCTCGCGCGGCCTCGGCGCGGCGCTCTTCGGCTGGGGACCGCTGCTCCTGCTCGCCGGCGCCCTCGCGTGGCGGCGCCTGCGCTGATACCAAGGAGGGGATGCGCGCGTCCCTGCTCGTGCTCCTGCTCGTCGCCTGCGGAGAGGCGCACGCTCCTCCTCACGCCCGGGACTCCGGCCCGGCCGACGACGACGACGAGCCGGACGCGGCGCTGGTGGACGGCGGGCGAGCGCACGACGCGGGCCCAACGGCCGACGCCGGCGGCGCGCCCGACGCGGGCCCCGACGCCTGCGCCCGGGACGGCGAGCCGGTCTTCTCCGCCCGCCCGGCGCTCGAGGGCGCGATGTGCCGCTTCCGCCGCGACCTCTGCCGCGACGACACCACCCTGTTCGTCTGCCTCGGTGAGGGTCGCGCCGGGACCGGCGCCAACCCGGTGTGCGCCCGCTGCGAGACCGACGACGAGTGCGAGCTCGAGTACCGCAGCTACGGCCTGCGCGCCCGCGAGGCGAGGTGCACCGCCGAGGGCGTCTGCGCGCTGCCGCCCCCGCCGTCCGGCGAAGGCGAGTGCGACACCACCGAGGAGTGCCAGCTGTCGACCGGGAGCTACGCCTGCGTCGACCATCGCTGCGTGCGCTGCACCGAGAACGCCGACTGCAGCACGAGCCGCGAGGGCGTCTGCCTCTGCGACGGCACCTGCGGCTTCCCCATCCCGCCCGGACCGTGACCGCACGCCGAGTTGCGGTCCTTCGGCGTGCGTGATAGCAGCGGCCACATGCGTGACGGGGAGCGTGACGGAGAGCGTGGAGCGACGGCGATCAAGCTCGTGGCGATCGTGCTGGGCGGCGCCCTGACCCTCGCCGCGGCGGGCTACTCGCTCGCGCTCGGGCGCTACCAACTCGACGGTCCGGCGATGGAGCCGACCTTCGTTCACGGCGACAGCGCGTTCGTCTTGAAGCGCTGGCTCGCCGGTGCCCCGCGCGCGGGCGAGGTCTGGATCCTCTCGTCCCCCGCCGACGGGATCGAGGTGGTCAAGCGCGTGATCGCCACCGGGGGCCAGACGATCGAGATCCGGAGCGACCGCCTCTACATCGACGGTGAGCCGGTGCCCACCGAGCGCGTCGACTGCCCCGAGACCGTCCGCAACCCGGACGGGGCCAGCTGCCACCGGGAGCGCATCGGGGAGCGCTCCTGGCTCACGCTCACCGCGTCGTACGAGGTCCCCGACGACCTCCCGCCGACGGAGCTGCCGGAGGGCTGCGTGTTCGTGCTCGGCGACCACCGGAATCGGAGTAACGACAGCCGCAACCCGCACATCGGCCCCATCTGCGCCGGGAACCACGTCGGGCGGGTCCTCGTGGAGTGACCTCGGCCCGGGTAGCCTCGAACCGGCCCTGCGCCTACCGGTCCCGTCGGTCCGCCTTCGCGGAGGTTGAATCCTCCCGAACCCCGACCGATGAATCGATGCATGAGCCTCCGCCCCGCACCGGCGAGCCCGGTCTCGGACCGTGAGCTCTTCGACGCCACCAGCGACGCCCTCTTCATCCACGACGGGCAGGGGCGCATCGTCGACGTCAACCAGCGCACCTGCGAGCTGCTCGGCTACACCCGCGAGGAGCTCTGCCAGCTCACCGTCGGCGACTTCAGCCTGAACGAGCCTCCCTACACCCAGGAGGAGGCCGCGCGCTGGATCCGGAAGGCGGCCTCCGAGGGCACCCAGACCTTCGAGTGGGTCTGCCGCGCCAAGCGAGGCGCGCCCTTCCCCGTGGAGGTGTCCCTGCGCACGACCGAGCTCCGCGGCGAGGCCTTCGTGATCGCGGCGATTCGAGACATCAGCGACCGGAAGCGAGCCGAGCGAGCCCTCCGGGACGAGCAAGAGCGGCTCCGCGGTCTGATGGAGAACCTCTACCAGATCGGCATCTATCAAGGAGGTATCGGCCCCGAGGGCACGTTCCGGTTCCTCTACGTGAGCCCGGGGCTGGCCGCGCTGCACGACGTCGAGGTCGAGGAGGTGCTCGACGACCCCGAGATCCTCTATGCCCAGCTCCACCCCGACGACGCCGGCCCGTTCCGCGAAGCCGAAGCCCGCGCGATCGCCGCCCAGCGGCCGTTCCTTCACGAGACCCGCTTCATCGCCGCCGACGGCGAGGTGCGACACTCGCTGATCCGCGCGCGGCCGCGTCGCCAGGAGGACGGCTCGGTGCTGTGGGACGGCGCCGAGATCGACATCACCGCGCAGCGGCGCGCCGAGGAGGAGAACGCGCGCCTCGAGGAGGGCCTGCGGCAGGCGCAGAAGATGGAGTCCATCGGCAGGCTCGCCGGCGGCATCGCCCACGACTTCAACAATTTCCTCACCGCCATCGCGGGCAACTCGAGCCTCCTCCGGCTGGGCCTCGAGGATCCCGACAGCCTCGAGCTGCTCGACGAGCTCGATCGGGTCACGCACTCGGCGGCCCGGCTGACGCGCGAGCTCCTGACCTTCTCGCGCAAGGAGATGGTCCACCCGCGGCGCTTCGAGCTCGACGCCATGCTCTCCGAGCGCATCCCCATGCTGCGCCGGATCCTCGGCGACGCCATCGCGCTCGACTTCCGCCCCGGCTCGCGCCTGGGCACGGTGAGCATGGACCCGGGCCAGGCCGAGCGCGTGCTCGCCAACCTGGCCGCCAACGCCCGCGAGGCGATGCCCTCGGGCGGCCACCTCTCCATCGCGACCGAGGACGTCACCTTGACGGACGAGGAGGCGCGGGCCAAGGGCGTCGAGGCCGGCGCGTACGTCCGGCTGGTCATCGCCGACGACGGCGTCGGCATGTCCGAGGAGGTGAAGGCGCGCATGTTCGAGCCCTTCTTCACCACCCGCGAGGCGGGCCGCGGCACGGGCCTCGGGCTCGCCATGGTGTACGGCGCGATCGGCCGGGCTGGCGGCTGCATCTCGGTCGACTCCGCTCCCGGCGTCGGGACCACCTTCTCCATCGACCTCCCCTACGCCGGCGCCGTCGAGACCAGCCCCGCCGTCGACCGCCCCGCCGCCCCGCGCGGCTCGGGCGAGACCATCCTGTACGTCGAGGACGAGATCCGGGTGCGAAACATCACCGCCGAGATCCTGCGTCGCGCCGGCTACCAGGTCCGCGTCTTCGGCGACCCGCGGCTGGCGCTGCAGGACGCTTCCCCGGCCACGCTCCTGATCACCGATGTGGTGATGCCTGGCATGGGTGGACGCGAGCTCGCGGAGGCGCTGGTGGCGCAGCACGACATCCGGAAGACGCTCTTCACGTCGGGCTTCACCGAGGACTCCACTCTTCTGCACGGCGTGGCCCACGACGAGGTCGACTTCCTGCCGAAGCCGTACACGGCCGACGAGCTGCTCGCGCGAGTCCGAGAGGTCCTCGACCGCCCGTAGCGCTCCGCGGGTCGGGCGTCGTTCCTCTCGCTCGGCGAGCGTGACGGCGCCCCCGCGCACTCAACGCTAGGGGTTCGGGGACGATCCTATTCATTCATCGAGCTCGGCGGCGAGGGCGGAGACGCGGACGCGGCAGCGGGTCGGTAGGGTTCGGGGACGATCCTATTCATTTCATCAAGCTCGGCGGCGAGGGCGGAGACGCGCAGGCGGCAGTGGGTCCGGACGCGGCAGCGGACGCGGCAGCGGAGGCGGCAGCGGAGGCGGCAGCGGGGGCGGCAGCGGGGGC
>JAYZQJ010000050.1:0-36861 GCA_036149055.1 Myxococcota bacterium
TGGGGCCCCCCTCCCGACTCCGTCGGGGCCTCGCGCGCTTCGCGCGCTGGCCCCGCGACCCCAGCGACGGGGCGCTGGGGGCCCTGCGGCTCGCGCTCGCGCTGCGCGCTCGCTGGCCGCCCGCTGCCGGCGGGATCGAACACAGGTGGTGGTGATCCGTGCGGCGACCTCGCTGCGCTCGTCGCCTGCCGTCGTCTCAGGTCAGTGTCGTGGAAGCGGGCGGGGGTGCCTCGGCGCCATTGCTTGCCACCTCTCGAGTTTTCCGGGCAGGGGCGGGTCCGCCCGGGTCCGACCGGGTCCGCCCGGGTCCGACCGGTCCCTCCGGTCCGGCCCCGTTTCCTGCTGCGCCGGTACGACGGCGCGCGACGGCGCGAGACGGACTGCGCGGGTGAGCGCGGCGTCGACGCGGGCGAGCGCGGCGGGGTCGTCGGGCGCGGGCAGCGCGGCGAAGAAGGCGCGCAGCCCGGGCGGAGGCGCGCGGAAGAGCAGCGCGGCGTGGAGCGGGCCCGCGTCTTCGACCTGCAGGATCGACGAGACGAGCCGGGGCGGGGCGGGATCGAGGGCCAGGCGAGCGCAGGCGTACCGCTCGGGGGCGGAGGCGCCCGGGAGCAGCCGGCGCGCGGCGCTCGCGGCGGCCGCCTCGAGCGAAGCGCGCTCGAGCAGCGCGTCGATCTCGGGGTCGCGGTGACCCGGCGCTCCCGTCTCCGAGAGCGCGCGCCAGGCCACCCGGATCTGCGCCCGGCTGCCCGCGCAGACCTGCCGCTCGCCGACCAGCCAGGGCCGCGCGTCGAGCCACCCGTCGAGCGCCTCGACCGGAGGCGGCGGATCGGTCGCGTCGATCGCGCCCTCGAACAGCAGGCGCGCGATCAGATCCGAGAAGCCCAGCGCGAGCTTGTGCAGGGCGGCGCGGCGGCGCGAGATCCGTCCCTCCCGCACCCAGGCGAGCGGCGCCTGCACGGTGGCCGCGAACGCCCGGCGATGCATGCGCTCGACGTCGCGCGGGCGGTGGGCGTCGAAGCCGCGCAGCCACTCCAGCGCCGGACGCCACGCGCCCTGCAGCTGGGCGAGGGCCGCGTGGTTGCAGGGCAGCCCGGTCGCGTCGCGCGCGTCGCCGAACGCTCTCACCACCTCGCGCCGCTCCACGTCGGGGTAGCGCGCGGAGGCCTGCTCGCCGAGCGGGCGCCCGTCCTCGTCGAGCGCGTCGACGGGCCCGCGCCCGAGGATCCACGCCGCGGTCACGCGCGCCTTCGCACCGGCGCGGTCGCCTCGAGCCCGTCGAGGGCGGCGAGCACGGAGGCGTCCGCCTCGGTCGCGAGCGCGAAGCGAACGGTGTGCACCCGCACCCGAACCGTCGCGCCGCGCGGCACCTCCTCGACGCGCGCCACGTACGCGCCGTACCGGATGGCGCGGTCGGTCGGGACGTAGATGCGCCGGGTCACCACCGGCCCCATCCGGGGCATCGGCAGCGGCGGGCGCTTCGGCGCGAGCGCCAGCGCGGCGCTCTCCCCTCCATGCTCCAGGCGGGCGTCGAGCCGCAGGCCATCCGCGGGCACGTGGGCGTCGCCGCGCAGCCCCCGGAGCCGGAGCAGCAGCTCGAGCTGCCCCCCGCCCACGAACGCGAGCGCCGAGAGCGCGAAGGAGGGGCCGGCGAGCGGCGGCGGCACGTCGGCGCGGGCTGCCCCCGGAAACCCTGCCCCCGGAGACCAGAGCGCGGCCGCGCCCACCAGCGTGAGCCGGGCGAAGCCGCGACGAGAGAGACGGTCGTCCATGCCGTCAGCCTGCGGCCTCCCGGCGCGCCGCACCGTCAGAGAAACGTAAAGAACGAGGTCAATCGCGGGGCGCGGGGGCGTCGACGCGACGCCGGACCCGGAGCAGCGCGTCGAGGAACCAGCCCTGGCTGTCCTCGAAGCGCTCCTCGACCTCGAAGCCGGTGTCCCCGGCGAGCTCCTCCACGTCGCTGCGCAGGTACTTGTAGCTGTACTCGGTGTGGACCGGCTCCCACGCGTCGAACGCGAACGACTGCTCCACCGCCTCGACCCGCACCACCTGCGGCTCGAGGCTCACCAGGTAGCTCTCCATCGCCCCGCTGAAGACGTTGTAGGTGCCGAAGTGCCGCCACTTGCCGAGGTCGAAGTCGGCCCCGAGCTCGCGGTTGATGCGCTCGAGCAGGTTCAGGTTGAAGCCGGCCGTCACGCCCTCGCGGTCGTTGTAGGCGGCGAGCAGGACCTCGATGTCCTTCTTGAGATCGAAGCCGACGAGCGCGTAGTCGTTCTCGCTCAGCGAGCTCCAGAGGCGGCGCAGGAACGCGCGCGCCTGCACCCGGTTGAAGTTGCCGATGTTGGAGCCGAGGAAGAGCACGAGGTTGCTGCGGTCCTGATGCTCGCGGCCCAGGTAGTGCACGCCGTCGGTGTACTCGCAGACCAGGCCCTCGACCTTCACGTCCGGCATCTGCTCCCGCACGCGGCCGACGAGGTGTTTCATCGCGCCCTCGGAGATGTCGATCGGCACGAACGTGAAGTCCGCCTTCGCGCGCCGCAGCGCCTCGAGCACGATCATCGTCTTCTTGCCGTCGCCGGCGCCGAGGTCGACGAGGTTGAACGGGCCCTTGCCGAGGAGCGGCGCGATGATCCGGTCGGCGTGCTGCGTCAGCACGTCGGTCTCGCAGCGCGTCGGGTAGTACTCGTCGAGCTGCATGATGCGCGAGAAGTACCGGCTGCCCTCGTCGTCGTAGAAGTACTTCGACGAGAGCCTCTTGGGCGACTCCGACAGCCCGACGAGCACGTCGTACGCGAAGTCGCGCATCGGGTCGTGCAGATCCTTGAGGGTGCTCGGTCCGAGCACGGTGTAGCTGCTCGTCATGATTGGCCTTCCGTAGGTCCTGGGGCATCGAGGCACAAGCCGCGAGCCGGTGACGAGGCGCGCGCGAGGCTGCGTGCAGAGCGCCGGGGCCTCACGGTACCATCGGCGCGTGCGATGTGGCGCCCGACTCCTGGTGCTCTCGTTCGCGCTCGCGGCCTGCGATCCCGGGCCCGGCGCGCCCGAGTGTCGAATCGATGACGAGTGCGAGGGCGGCGAGCGCTGCGTGGGCGGCGCGTGCGTCACCCCGTCGACCGACGCGGGCCGCGACGCGACGGCTCCGCCTCCCGACGCCGGTTCGAGCGACGCGGGGATCGACGGCCCGGGGCCCGGCACCCCGGTGCTGCGGCGGCCGTTCGTGGGCGAGGCGACCGGCAGCATCCACGGCAGCGTGGTGCTCGCCGAGCCCGCGCTCACCCCGCGCTTCGCCTGGGACCCGGTCGCGGGCGCGGACCGCTACGAGATCCAGATCACGTCGTCCTGCGCGACGGCCGGCTTCGCGAGCTGCGCCTTCGACGCCCCGGAGAGCGACGAGAGCGTGACCGAGCCGACCTTCCGCCCGAGCCCCCTCGCCGTCGACACGACGCCCCCGGTGGGGCGGAGGTACTTCTGGCGGGTGCGGGCCTGCGCCTCCGCCTGCTCGCGCTGGTCGCCCATCCGCTACGTGGACGTGGGCCGCCAGCCGACCGACTTCGACGGCGACGGCTACGGCGACCTCCTGACCGGCGCCTCTCACGCCGACGGCGGCGCCACCCGCGCCGGGCGCGCGCACGTGGCCGCGGGCTCCCCCACCGGCGCCGGCGCGCCGTCTCAGATCCTGCCGCCGGTCGCGCAGACCGACTCGCGCTTCGGCCTCCTCCTCACGGCCCTCGGGGACGTGAACGGCGACGGCTTCGCGGACGCGGCCGTCTCGGCCCACGCGCTGGACCGCGGCGGGCAGAACGACGTCGGGGAGGTGTACGTTCTGCACGGCTCGGCCGACGGGCTCCCCGGGGCGCCGACCACCACGCTCGCGTCGCCCGCGGCCGAGCAGGGCGCCAACTTCGGGCGCTCCGTCGCCGCGCCCGGCGACGTGAACGGCGACGGCTACGCGGACCTCGTGGTCAGCGGTCACGTGATCGACGGCGCCGGCTCGAACCGCGGCCGCGCGTTCGTCTATCACGGCGGCCCGGGCGGCTTCGCGGCGACGCCCACCCTCACCCTCCAGAGCCCGGGCGCGCAGGACAACCAGCAGTTCGGCTTCCCCGTCGCGGGCGCCGGAGACGTCGACGGCGACGGCTACATGGATCTGCTCGTCGGCGAGCGCCTCTGGGACGACGCCGAAGACAACCAGGGCCGCACGCACCTCTTCGCCGGCGGCCCGTCGGGCGTGGGCGAGCGGCCCGCCCGCACCTTCGTCGATCCCGCGCCCTCGGCCGGCGCGGAGCTGAGCTGGGGCATCGCCGGGCTCGGCGACGTGAACGGAGACGACTTCGCCGACCTCGCCATCGGCGCGCGCAAGGGCGCGGGTCAGGGCCGGGTGCTCGTCTTCCACGGCGGCGCCGCCGGGCCCGCCGCGACGCCGGATCTCGTGATCGCCCACCCCGAGGGCCAGTCCGACGCCGAGTTCGGGTTCGTGGTGGCGGGGGGCGACTTCGACGGCGACGGCCTGAACGATCTCTTCGTCGGCAGCCGCCTCTTCGACCGGGGCAGTAACAACAACGCGGGTCGCGCGTACGTCTTCTACGCGACCCGGGACAGCTTCACCGCCCTGCCGGATCTCACCCTGAACGCCATCCCCGCGGAGGCGAGCGCGCAGTACGGATACGCGGGCGGATCGGTCGGCGACCTGAACGGAGACGGGATCGAGGATCTCGCCGTCGGGGCGCCGCTCGAGGGCACGACCCGAACCGGGGTGGTGCACCTCTACCTCGGGGCGACCGACGGCCTGCCCTCGGCGCCCACGGAGTCGCTCGCCAACCCACGGAACGAGGACGGCCGCTTCGGCATCGGCGTCGCGGTCACGCCCCCCTTCTGACGAGGAGTTCACGATGCGAGACGAGCAGAGGATCCGCTTCCCCGGCGCGGACGGGCAGACGCTCGCCGCGGTGCTGCAGCGCCCCCCGGGACCGCTGCGCGGCTGCGCCCTGTTCGCCCACTGCTTCACCTGCGGCAAGGATCTGCGCGCCGTCCGCGCGCTCTCCGGCGCGCTCGCGGAGCGCGGCATCGCCACCCTGCGCTTCGACTTCACCGGCCTCGGCGAGAGCGAGGGGGACTTCGCCGACACCACCTTCTCGTCGAACCTCGACGACCTGATCGCCGCCGCGTCGTGGCTCGAGGAGACGCTCGAGCCGCCGACGCTGCTCATCGGCCACAGCCTCGGAGGCGCCGCGGTGCTCGCGGCCGCGCACCGCTTACCCAGCGTGAAGGCCATCGCCACCATCGGCGCCCCGGCCGATCCGGCGCACGTGCGGAAGCTCTTCGCGCACGCGGAGGACGAGATCGACGCCGCGGGCGAGGCCGAGGTCGAGATCGCGGGGCGGCGCTTCCGCATCAAGAAGCGCTTCCTCGACGACCTGGCCGAGCAGTGCAGCGCAGAACGTATCCGCGCGCTCGGCCGGGCGCTCCTCATCTTCCACGCCCCGCTCGACGCGATCGTCGGCATCGACAACGCGCGGCTGATCTACGAGGCGGCCAAGCACCCGAAGTCCTTCGTCAGCCTCGACGACGCCGACCACCTGCTCTCGCGCGCCGCCGACGCCCGCTACGTGGCCGAGGTCCTGTCCGCGTGGGCCGGCCGGTACGTGCGCGAGGCGCCGCCCACCGAAGAGGGGGTGGTGGTGGTCGAGGGCCGCCAGACCCTGCGGCAGCACGTGCAAGCGGGGCCGCACGGCTTGGTGGCGGACGAGCCGCGGCGGCTCGGCGGCACCGACACCGGACCGACGCCCTACGATCTGCTGCTCGCGGCCCTCGGCGCCTGCACCTCGATGACGCTGCGCCTCTACGCCGACCGCAAGAAGCTCTCGCTCGACGCGGTGCGGGTCACCCTGCGGCACGACCGACACCACGCGACCGACTGCGAGGGCTGCGAAGAGTCCCCGAAGCTCGTCGACCGCATCCGGCGGGTGATCGAGCTCGAGGGCGACCTCGACGCGGCGCAGCGCGCGCGGCTCCTGGAGATCGCCGACAAGTGCCCGGTGCACCGGACGCTCGAGAACGAGATCCGCATCGAGACGTCCCTCACCGACTGATCACTCCTCGACGCGCACGGGCACGCGGGCGAGGCCGCGGCGGCCGTCGGGCGTCTCGGCGACGAGGGTCGCGAAGAACACGCCCTCTCGATCGAAGGTGTGGGTGACGCTCCCGGGCGCGCAGGTCTCGAGCTCGTGGTCGAGCTCCCCGTCGCCGTCGACGTCGATCGCGCAGCGGGCGCGGCGGTCGTCGAGGTCCCAGGTGAAGACGGCGGTGCCCCGCTCGACCCGGACGTCGAGCTCGACGTTCAGGGCGTTGGGGGCGCGGCGCCAGTCCAGCTCGTCCTGCGGCTGCGCGAGCCCGGGGGCGGCGAGCGCGAGGGCGAGGGGGGCGGCGAGGGCGGCGGCGATGAGCTTGCGGGTCACGATGTTCTCCTCCTCGGACCTGGCGCAAGCGCCGTGCCGCCGGCCTCGCGCTGCCGCGGCGTCCGACGGATGTCGCATCTCACCCCGATCGCGCCGGCTCGCTCACCCCGGAGGCGGCTCGCCCACGCCGAGGGCCTCGCGGAAGGCGGAGGGCGCGTCCCGCTCGGTCCGCGTCTGTCTCCGCACCGCGTCGAGCTGCTCGCGACCGATGAGCCCGAGCCCGGCGAGCGCGCGGGCGGCCGCGTGGCTGTCCTGGACCACGAAGAGGGGCACCTCCGCCTTCCGAGCCCTCTCCTCGGCCTCGCGCACCCCGCGCCCGATCACGCCGACGTCGCGGATGACGATCGCCTTCACCCGATCCGGCCACCGCTCGGCGGCGACACTGTAGTGACGCGCGTCTTCTTGCCCCGAGTCGCCGATGAGCACGAAGGGAAGCGCCACGTGGTCGAAGAGCTGCTCGAGCTTCTCCGCCTTGTGCGCGTGACCGCCGAGCGGCGCGACGCCCGCGCGGGAGATGCCCCACTCGCGGAGCAGCATGGGCCCGCGCGGCAGCTCGTGTCGATCGAAGAGCGCGTCGAGGTGCTCGTAGAGGTTCCAGGGGCTGCTGGAGAGGTAGAACAGCGGGCGACGCCCCCCGGTGAGCGCGCGGTAGAGCGCGCTCGCGCCCTCGAACGGGAGGCGCGTGCGGGTGTCGGTGAGGAAGAGCGCCGCCATCCGGTCGAGGGGGTGGCGCACGTTGGTGTCGATCACGGTGTCGTCGATGTCGGTGACCACCGCGAAGCGCGCCGCCTCGTCGATCACGAGCACCTCCGCCTCGGCTTCGGCCGGCCGGTCGCGCAGCGAGACCTGGACCCGATGCCAGCCGGGCACGATCCCTTCGGGGACCGGCAGGCCGAGATCGAGGTGCCCCTCCTCGTCGAGGCGGGTGGTCCAGCGCGCGTCGCCCCACCGGACCTGGACGGGAGCCTCCGGGATCTCGAGCGTCGCGTAGCGCTTCCAGGAGGCGAGGAGCGCCCGCCGGAGCCCCGCGCCCTCGATCGGCTCGGGCACGCCCCGGTCCTCGAGGGCCCGCGCGAGGATCCGCGCGCGACCGCCGAACGCGTAGCCCCGGTAGGGGGCGAGGCGGGCCGGCCGGCTCAGCCCGAGGCGACGGCGCGCGCGCCGGTAGGCCCGCCCCCAGCCGCGATCCACGCGGTAGAGGGCGTGCTGGACGGTGGCGGCGAGCGAAGGCATCGCAGGCGACCTAGGGCCGACGCCCCGGCGCCTCAAACGGGCGCGTTGACAGGGGAAGCGGCAGACATAGACTGCGCCGCATGTCGTACCCGGACTTCCTGCTCGACAAGCGCGTCGTGGGCCGAAACATCGAAAAGGGCCTCGTGGACAAGAAGGAGTACCAGAAGGCTCTGAAGTCCCTGGCGGACGCCGAGGGCAACGCGGAGCCCATCGTCACCGAAGAGCCGCCGGCCGACGAAGAGGCCGAGGCCTCGGACGAGGCGTGAGCGATCCCATGGGGGAGGACGCGCAGAACGGCGACATCCCGCCGATCGACTTCACGACCTTCGTGCTGTCGATGAGCACCGCCTGCATGGCCCACCTCGGCGAGGTCGACGGCCCGGACGGTGCGGACGTGAACCTCCCCATGGCGCGCCAGACCCTCGACATCCTCGAGATGATCGAGACGAAGACGCAGGGGAACCTGAGCGGCGAAGAGGAGCGCATCCTCACCCAGGTGCTCGGCGATCTGCGCGACGCGGTTCAGAAGAAGTCCGGCGCCTGACGCTGCTGTGGGATCGCGCGCGTCGAGCGGATATGCTCCGCCGCGATGAGCAAGCTGACGCTGAGGCTCGAAGCCTACGAGAAGGACGCCCGGCAGCTGATCGCCGAGGCCCAGCAGCTCGCCGACGAGCGCGGGAACGCGGAGGTCGAGCCGCTCCACCTGCTGTATCGGCTGGTCGAAGGCACCGAGACGGTGCAGCAGGCCATCGAGCGCGCCGGCGTGGACCCGACCGACATGATGGTCGAGGCCGAGGCCGAGGTCCGGAAGCTGCCGAAGACCAGCGGGTCGGTCTCCTACCTCTCGCCGCGCATGCTCGACCTGCTCGGCCGGGCCGAGGGCGAGGCGGCGCGCGACTCCGGCGCCAAGGTCTCCGTGTCCCACCTCCTGGTGGCCACCGCGCAGGAGACGGGCGGCCCGGTGCGTCAGGTGCTGCGGGCGGTCGGGCTGAGCGCGCCGATCTTGCGGGCCGCGGCCGGCGGCGGCGCCTCCTACGCCTCGAAGACCGGCGGCGGGAGCGCCAAGAGCGCCGAGCCGCAGGGCGATCCGCTCGAGCTCTACGGGCGCGACCTCACCCGGCTCGCGTCCCAGGGGAAGTTCGACCCGGTGGTCGGCCGCGACGCGGAGCTGCGCCGGATCATGCAGGTCCTCGCGCGCCGCCACGAGAACAACCCGCTCCTCGTCGGCGAGCCCGGCGTGGGCCGCAACTCCATCGTGCGGGCGCTCGCGATGCGCATGGCCAAGAGCGACGTGCCGAAGATGCTGCAGGAGCGTCGGCTCGTGTCGCTCGAGACCGGCGCGCTCGTCGCCGGGGCGAAGCTCCGGGGCCAGCTCGAGGAGCGCATGCGCAGCCTGCTCGACGCCATCCGCGACTCTGGCGGCGAGGTCATCGTGGCCGTCCCGGATCTCTCGGCGCTGGTGAACGACAAGGGCAGCGGCGGCGCGGCCGACCTCTTCAGCGTCGCGCTCAGCCGCGGCGAGGTGCGCGCGATCGCGATCGCCACGCCGGACGGCATGCGGAAGGCGTTCGACGAGAACCCCTCGCTCTCCCGGCGCTTCGTGCCCATCCCGGTGGAGGCGCCGACCTTCGACGAGGCGGTGGCGGTGCTGCGCGGCATCGTCGCCCGCTTCGAGATGGACCACGGCGTGAAGATCACCGACCCCGCGCTGGTGAGCGCGGTGCGCTTCGCCCGCCGCTACGTGCCGGGCGTGCAGCTCCCGAAGAGCGCGATCGACCTGATCGACGAGGCGGCGGCGCGGGTGCGCGTCGAGATGGAGAGCGTGCCCGCCGAGCTCGACGCGATGGAGCGGCGGCTCGAGCGGCTCCGGCTCGAAGCCAACAGCCTGGAGGATGATCACGACCGCGACTCCATCGAGGAGCGCGCCCGGATCGAGGCGGAGATCCAGGAGCTCGAGCCGAGGGCCCAGGAGGCGCGGACGCGCTGGAACGCCGCGCTCGAGCGGGTGGGCGAGGTGCGCGAGCTCAAGGAGGAGCTGGCCGCGGCGCAGCGCGAGTACGACCAGGCCCGCGCGGCCGAGGATCACGGCAAGGCGGGCGAGCTCCGCTTCGGCACCCTGCCGCTGCTCGAGAAGAAGCTCGAGGAGGCGGAGGCCCGCGCGGGCGAGGCGGCGCCGGGAGACGAGGCGCTCGTGCGCGACAAGGTCGTCGAGGGCGACGTGGCCGACGTGGTCGCCGCGTGGACCGGCGTACCCGTGCAACGCATGCTGCAGGGCGAGGCCGAGAAGCTCCTCGAGATGGAGGACCGCATCGGCGAGCGCGTGATCGGCCAGGACAGCGCGGTCACCGCGGTCAGCAAGGCCGTGCGCCGCGGCCGCGTGGGGCTCCGCGACCCGCGCCGCCCGATCGGCAGCTTCCTCTTCCTCGGCCCGACCGGCGTCGGAAAGACCGAGCTCGCCAAGGCGCTCGCAGAGTTCCTCTTCGACGACGAGCACTCCCTGACCCGCCTCGACATGAGCGAGTTCATGGAGAAGCACATGGTGGCGCGCCTCCTCGGGGCCCCGCCCGGCTACGTCGACAGCGACGAGGGCGGCTACCTCACCGAGGCGGTCCGCAGCCGCCCCTACTCCGTCGTGCTCTTCGACGAGATGGAGAAGGCGCACCCAGACGTCTTCAACATCCTGCTCCAGGTGCTCGACGACGGGCGCCTCACCGACAGCCGCGGCCGCCTCGCCCACTTCTCCGACACGGTCGTCATCATGACGAGCAACGTCGGCAGCCACCTCATCCTCGACCACGACGGCACGAACGAGGAGCTGAAGGAGAAGATGGAGGGCGAGATCCTCGGCCACTTCCGGCCCGAGTTCCTCAACCGCATCGACGACACCGTCATCTTCGACCCGCTGTCCCGCGAGGACCTGCGCGGCATCGTCGACATCCAGCTCCGCGGGCTCGGCAAGCTCCTCTCGGACAAGCGCGTGCGCATCGAGGTGAGCGACGCCGCCAAGGACCGCCTCGTCGACCTCGGCTACGAGCCGGCCTTCGGCGCGCGCCCCCTCAAGCGCGTGATCCTCAAGCACCTCCAGGACCCGCTCGCCGAGGCGCTCCTCCGCGGCGGCTACGGCCCCGGGGACGTGGTGGCGGTCGACGTGAACGACGGCGCCTTCACCTTCACGAAAAAGAGCTGAAGTCCCCCGCCTCTCCGGCCGTACCCTCTACTGCGCAGCTTTGGGACACCCCCTTGATCTTTCGCGTGCTGTCCGCATAGTGGAGGGGTCAGGTCGGGGAGAACCCTGGGAGACGAATGACGGAAGAGAAGAAGCGCAAGAACGAGGACTCCATCTCCGACAAGGTCGAAGAGGTCTGGGAACGTGTCCTCGAAGCGCTGGAGAACCTCGTCAACCCCGAGCCCGAGCTGGTGCCTGTCCCAGTCCGCGGCCGGCGCGGTCCCTACCGACGCCGTTGAGCCCCTGACGGGGGTTTCTTGTGCGGGCCTGGCCCGCCGGATACGATCGGGGACGTGAGCGATCCCTCCGTGATTCCGCCTCGTGGGCGCGCCCTGGAGGCGGCCGAGCGGGAGGCGCTCCTCGGTGATCTCGAGGAGATCATCGGCTCGAGCCACCTCTTCAAGTCGCTCGACGACGAGGGGCGCCGTGAGCTCATCGAGTCCGGCTACGTGATCCGCTACGGCGCCGGCGACGTGATCATGCGGGAGGGCGATCCAGGGACGGACATGTTCCTGGTACTCACCGGCAAGATCAGCGTGGAGACCGGCGGCGGAGAGCGCGGCTCCATCCACCTCGCCGAGCTCGGCCGCGGCGCCTGCGTCGGCGAGGTCTCGGTGCTGACCGGCGGCGCGCGCACCGCGACCGT
The DNA here is from genome assembly GCA_036149055.1 of Myxococcota bacterium. Classification (GTDB taxonomy): domain Bacteria; phylum Myxococcota_A; class Polyangia; order Polyangiales; family Sandaracinaceae; genus JAVJQK01. Next base: position 11,558 of record JAYZQJ010000050.1, read on the forward strand.
CCGGGCGGAGGAGGACGCGCAGCTCGTCGCGTTCGAGAAGCACCGCATCCAGCGCGTCATCGACGCCCACCCGCGCGTCCGCAAGCTGCTCGAGGCGATGATCGAGGGGCGCGCGCGCGACACGGTCGAGAAGATCATCGGCAGCGAGTAGCGCGTGCACGTACACCTGATCGGCGTCTGCGGCACCGGCATGGGTGCGCTCGCGGGGCTCCTCAAGGCCGCCGGCCACCGCGTGAGCGGGAGCGACCGCGCCTTCCATCCCCCGATGGGCCCGGCGCTCCGGCGCTGGGGGGTCGATCTGCGCGAGGGCTACGACCCGGCGAACCTCGATCCGGCGCCCGACCTCGTGGTCGTCGGCAACGTGTGTCGCCCCGATCACCCCGAGGCGCGGGCCGCGATCGACGGAGGCCTGGCCTACGCCTCCTTCCCGGCCACCCTCGCGAAGGAGGTGCTCGGCGCCCGGCGCCCGCTGGTGGTGGCGGGGACCCACGGCAAGACCACCACGAGCAGCCTGCTCGCGTTCCTGCTCGACCGGGCGGGGCTCGACCCGGGGTTCCTGCTCGGGGGCATCCCGCGCGACTTCGACGCCAGCTTCGCGCTCGGGCACGAGGGCGGCCCGTTCGTGGTCGAGGGCGACGAGTACGACTCGGCGTTCTTCGAGAAGAGCCCGAAGCTCTGGCAGTACCGGACCCACGCCGGGATCCTGACCAGCGTCGAGCACGACCACATCGACATCTACCCCGACGAGGACGCCTACCGGGCCTCGTTCCTCGGCTGGGTGCGCGAGCTGCCGGCCGACGGAGTGCTGGTGGCGTGGGCGGGCAGCGAGGCGGTCCGCGCGGTGGCGCGGGAGGCGAGCTGCCGGGTCGTGTACTACGCGCTCAGCACCGACGACGTCGGCGACGCGACCCCCACCTGGGTGGCTGCGCCCATTCAATCGCAAGGTGGGCTGACGCCGTTCGAGCTCTTCGTCGGCGGCTCGGCCACCCGGACCGCGATGAGCCCGATGAGCGGGCGTCACAACGTGCTCAACGCGACCGCGGCGATCGCGCTGGCCGCGGAGGCGACCGACGCGCGCCTCGACGAGCTCCTCGGCTCGCTGCGCACCTTCCGCGGGGTGCGGCGACGGCAGGAGCTGCTCGGCACCGCGGACGGCGTCCGGGTCTACGACGACTTCGCCCACCACCCCACCGCGGTGCGCGAGACCCTGGCCGGCCTCCGCGCTCGCCACCCCGAGGGCAGGCTCTGGGCGGTGTTCGAGCCGCGGAGCGCGACCGCCTCGCGCAACCTGCACCAGGCCGCCTACCCGTCGGCGTTCGGGAGCGCCGACGCGACCCTGCTCGCGCCGGTCGGTCGGCCGGAGATCGCCGACGCCGAGCGGCTGGACGTGCGCGCGATCGCCGACGCCATCCGGGACCGCGGCGCGGAGGCGGACGCGCCGGAGACGCTCGACGCGGTGCTCGCGCGGCTGGTCGAGGGGGCGCGCGCCGGCGACACCGTGGTGCTGATGAGCAACGGCAGCTTCGGCGGCCTGCACGATCGCCTCCTCGCGGGGCTCGCCGCGCGCGCTATGACGCGCGCATGAGCGAGCTCGCGCAGTGGAGAGACGAGGCCGTCCGGATCGCGGAGGAGGCGGGGCGCCTCCTGATGGAGGGCTGGCGCGGTGACACGCGGGTCTCGAAGAAGGGCCGCATCGATCTCGTCACCGACTACGACCTGAAGAGCGAGGCGCTGCTGCGGGAGCGCATGACCGCCGCCTTCCCCGACCACGCGCTGGTCGCCGAGGAGGGCCAGGACCGCGCCGAAGGCGAGCTGGTCTGGTACGTCGACCCGCTCGACGGCACGACGAACTTCGCCCACGGCCACTTCTTCTTCGCGGTGTCGATCGGGCTCGCGCGCGCCGGCCGCCCGGTGCTCGGGGTGGTGCACGCGCCGGCGCTCGGGGTCACCTGGGCGGGGGCCGAGGGGCTCGGCGCGACCCGGGCCGGCGCGGCGTGCGAGCCGAGCGCGACCGACACCCTCGAGGAGGCGCTGGTCGCGACCGGGTTCCCGTACGACCGCGGGACCAGCGACGAGAACAACCTGCGGGAGGCGCGTCACATCATCCCGCTCGTCCGGGGGATCCGGCGCTGCGGCGCGGCGGCGGTCGACGTCTGCCTCGTCGCGGACGGCACCTATGACGGCTACTGGGAGCAGAAGGTCAGCCCGTGGGACGTGTGCGCCGGCATGGCCATCGTCCGGGCCGCGGGCGGAGAGCTCAGCGATTACGAGGGGAACGCCGTCGACGCGCACAGCTCGCGGCTCGTGGTGACCAACGGGCCGCTGCACCCGGCGCTGCTCGACGCGGTCCAGACCGCGCGCCGCTGACCCTGTTTCCGGACGGTTTCAGCTCCACGAAATCGGTGTGGCGCCGCTCGCGCCCGCTTGACCCGGATGACGCGTCGCGTTACGTCATGACGCGTCAGGCGGCGCTAACGCGTCGCGTCATCGCGGGAGGGAACCCATGGAGCTGCTGGAGACGCTGAACAAGACGCGCGACGCGTGGATCTCACGCGGGACGCTCTGGGCGGCGGAGACCCGCGATCGGGGCGTCGCGGCGCTCGACGCGGTCCGCGGCGGCGCCCTCGACTGGCACGCCACCCTCGACGCCCGCCGGGCGCAGGTCGCCGAAGCCGACGCGCGGTGGAGCCGCCTGCAGGGCCTTCAGCTCCTCGTGCTCGACCGGATGGACCGCGTGCTGCTCGCGTTCGGCGACCGGGTCCGCGCCGAGATCCACCGCCTGTCCCGGCTCGAGCTGAGCGCCGAGGCCAGCCCCGCCGCGGCCCCGACTCCGAAGAAGAAGCCGGCGAAGCAGAAGGCCGCGGCGAAGAAGACGGCGGCGAAGAAGACAGCGCCGAAGAAGACGGCGGCGGCGAAGAAGAAGACGGCGGCGAAGAAGGCGGCGACGAACGGAGCCCGCAAGCGCTCTTCGACCCGCCTCCTGATGCCCATCGCCGGCTACGACGACCTGACGGCGAAGCAGATCCTCGCCGAGCTGGACGGCCTGAGTCGCACGCAGTGCGAGACCGTCCGTGAGCACGAGTCGAAGCACAAGAAGCGCAAGACCGTGCTGAGAGCCCTGGAGACCCGCTTGCAGTTTTAGCGGGTCTCGCACCCCGTCGGTGGAGAGATCATCCCACTCTCCATTGGCGCCCATACCATCCCCAAGAGGGGTCAGCGCTTCCCCAGCGCTGGCCCCTCACCTATTTCTGGCGGCGGTCTCGGCGGGTGGTCTCGTCGCCACGCGACCGCGCCCTCGGCACGACCGGCATGCGGAGCGCGACCCGCGCCGCGGTCATGAGGGCGTCGACCGACGCGAAGCGCTGCTCCGGCCGCTTGGCCATCGCGCGCATCACCACCGCGTCCATCATCGAGCTGATCCCCTCGACGAGCTCGCTCGGCGGGGTCGGCTCCTCGGTCACGATCCGGGTCATCAGGCTCAGCGGATCTCGACCGTGAAACGGCGCGCGCCCGCAGACGAGGCGATAGAGCAGCACGCCGAGCGCGTAGACGTCGACCCGGTGGTCGCTCTCGACGAGCTGGATCTGCTCGGGCGCCAGGTTGCTGGGGGTGCCCACCACCGCGCTCGGGTCGGTCAACCTGACGTCGCCGGTGCGGATGCTGATCCCGAAGTCGAGCAGCTTCGGCCCGTCCGGGGTCAGGAAGACGTTCGCCGGCTTGATGTCGCGGTGCACGACCCCCGCCGCGTGCGCCGCCGAGACGGCCTCGGCGACCGGGCCGAGGATCTCGAGCGCCTCGGCGAAGGAGCGCTGAGGGCGAGCCTTCATCTCCTCGAGCAGCGTGCGCCCCTCGAGGCGCTCCATGACGAGGTAGGGGACGCCGGTCTCGGGCACGCGCCCCAGCTCGTACACCCGCGCGATGTTCGGGTGCGCCAGGCTCACGCCGATGCGGGCCTCGCGCAGGAAGCGCTGCTCGAGCAGCTCGGCGTGGGCCCGCGACAGGTCGAGCACCTTGATGGCGACCACCCCGCCCGTCTTCTCGTCGAGCGCCTCGTAGACCCGCGACGTCGCGCCTTCGCCGATCACCGCGTCGAGGCGATAGCGATCCACGAGGTGGTCCCCGAGCGGGAGCGCGATCGGATCGATCCAGGGCGGCACGCCCTCGTCCGCCGTCCGCTCCAGCTTCGCGCCTGCCTCGCCCACGGCCCGAATGGCAGCGAAGACCGTGCCGACGGGATGTTCCCAGGGTTCACGTCGAGGGGCCGTAGGGCTGAGCCTACGACCGACGGGCCCAGCCTACGCGCTCTCGCGCTCGAGCAGGGTCGCCTGGAAGTCGGTGCGCAGCGCGGTGAGCAGCTCGTCGAGATCGCCCTCGACGACCTGATCCAGCTTGTGCAGCGTGAGCCCCAGCCTGTGGTCGGTGACCCGGTTCTGCGGGTAGTTGTAGGTGCGGATCTTCTCGCTCCGCTCCCCCGAGCCGACCATGCCGCGCCGCTCCGCCGCCTCGGACGCGGCCGCCGCCTCGATCTCGCGCTCGAGCAGCTTCGCGCGCAGGATCTGCAGCGCCCGCGCCTTGTTCTTGTGCTGCGAGCGCTCGTCCTGGCAGCGGACCTGGATGCCGCTGGGCACGTGCTTGACGATCACCGCGCTGTTGGTGGTGTTGACGTGCTGACCGCCCGGGCCGCCGGCGCCGGTCGCCTGGATCTCGAGGTCGTTCTCGTCGAGCTCCACGTCGACCTCCTCCGCCTCGGGCATCACGGCCACGGTCGCCGTGGAGGTGTGGATGCGCCCCTGGCTCTCGGTGGCCGGCACGCGCTGCACGCGGTGCACGCCGCCCTCGAAGCGGAGCTGCGAGTAGACCTTCGTGCCGGTGACCAGCGCGATGATCTCCTTGTACCCGCCCGCGCTCGCCTCGCTGGTGCTCAGCACCTCGACCTTCCAGCCGATCTTGTCCGCGTAGCGCGTGTACATGCGGAAGAGGTCGGCCGCGAAGAGCGCCGCCTCCTCGCCGCCGGTGCCGGCCCGGATCTCGAGCACGGTGTTGCGCGCGTCGTTCGGGTCGCTCGGCAGGAGCAGGACCTCGAGCTGCTTCTCGAGCTCGTCGAGCTGTGCCTCGAGGACGGGGATCTCCTCCTCGACCATCTCGCGCAGCTCGGGATCGGAGAGCGCCTCCTTGTCGTCCGCGAGCTGGGCGCCGACCTCCCGGTAGCGGTCGTAGACCTCCACCACCTCCAGCAGATCACTCCGCTCGCGGTTCAGGGTCGTCATGCGCTTCGGGTCGGAAGCGACGTCCGGCTGACAGAGCATCTCCTCCACCTCGGAGAAGCGCGCCTTCAGCGAATCGAGGCGGTCGATGGGGAGCATGGGCGGGCGATCAGGCGGCGGCTCTCACCGGGCGCAGGCTGTCGACCCCCTCGAGGAACTCCTCGAAGCTGGGGAACTCGAGCGGGTCGCCGTCCGCGTCGGCGTCCTCGCCGATCGACTCGCGCCACATCGCGGTGCGCATGGCGGCGATGGCGATCTCGATCTGCGCGTCGTCGGGCTCGCGGGTGGTGATCTTCTGGAACAGGAACCCGGGCCACAGCAGCACCTGCAGCGGTCCGGTGGTGCAGTAGCGGGCGCTCAGCCGCTGCAGCTCGTAGCTGATCGCCGCGATCGGCGGCAGGAGCGCGATCCGGATCGCGAGGGTCAGCAGCTGCGCCTCGAGCCCCTCCGCGGTCGGGAGCAGGAGCGGGGTGACCGCCGAGCCGACGACGATGGAGACCAGGATCACGACGATGAGGAAGGTCGTGCCGCACCGGGGGTGCAGGGTCGACTGGGCCCGCACGTTCTCGACCGTGAGGGGCAGCCCCGCCTCGTAGGCGAAGATCGTCTTGTGCTCGGCGCCGTGATACTGGAACACGCGCCGCACGTCCTCGAGCCGGCTGATGAGGAAGAGGTAGAGCGTGAAGACGAGCAGCTTGAAGCCGCCCGTCAGCGCGTGGAACTGCCAGTCCTGGACGTCGAGATCGAGCCCCAGGAAGCTGCCGGTCCGCTCGGCGGCGAGCTGCGGCAGGGCGACGAAGATGAGCAGCGCCGCGACGATGGAGACCCACATCGCGCCGCCGCCGTCGCCCTTGGCCCGCTCCTCCTCGGTCATCTGCTGCTCGGCGCTGAAGCGCAGAGCGGAGTAGCCGAGCTTGAGCGACTCGAAGAGCGTCATGACGCCGCGGAACCCCGGGAGCTTCCAGAGCTTGGACTTCGCCATCCGGGAGACCAGCGGCCCCTCGGTGATGGCGATGCCCCCGTCCGGCTTCCGCACGGCCACGGTCATGCAACCGGGCGCGCGCATCATGACGCCTTCGATGACGGCCTGGCCGCCGATGTACGGCTTGGTGTCGCTCACGGCGCGTAATGTAAAGCCGAACCCCCGGCAGTGCAGCCTGTGGGGTTCGGCGACGGGGCAGAAGGTCTCGCGTTCGAGGGGATCAGGCCTCGGTGGCCTCGGCGGCCTTGGCGGCCTTGGCCTCCTTGGCGGCCTTCGCTTCGGCCTGCTTGGCGGCCGTCTTCGCGTACTTCTTGCGGAACTTCTCGACGCGACCCGCCGTGTCCATGATGCGCTGCTTGCCCGTGTAGAACGGGTGGCACTCGCTGCAGATGTCCACGGTGTAGGAGCCGGCCGTGGAGCGGGTGTTGTGGGTGGCGCCGCAGGCGCAGGTGATGACCGCGTCCTGGTATTCGGGGTGGATTCCGGGCTTCATGTTGACCTCTCGGCCCCTCCGAAGATGAGAGGGGGCCGGGAGTCTTAGTGGATCGCATCCGGGACCGCAAGGGTCCGGCGTGGTAGGACCTCGCGGATGACCCGATCGGCGCTCCCGCTCGCGCTCCTGCTCCTCGCGTCCTGTGGGGGGAGCGCTCCCCCGACGGAGACCCCCGCGCCCGAGCCGACCCACGATCTCCAGGCGGAGGCCCGCGACCTGCTCGAGCGGCTCGAGGCGGTCGCCCAGATGCCCTCCGAGACCCGGGCGGCGGAGCTCGACCGGATCGACGCGATGGAGCTGCACGCGGACGGGCTCCGCGACGTGCAGCGCATCTGCCTGCGCATGCACCGCGACACCCTGACCCTCGAGGCGCGCCACCGCGCGTTCGACGAGCGCATGAGCGGAGTGGATCCGGCCACGCTCACGCCGGCCCAGCGCGCCGAAGCCCAGGAGGAGGCGGAGGCGATGCGCACCGACGCCACCGCGCTCGAGGCGCTGATGAACCGCTGCGTCGACGCCCTGACCGCGGCCATCGAGGAGCACGGCCTCGAGGAGGAGTACGGTCAGGCGTCGGAGCCGGTGCGGGGCGCGGTCGACGGGGAGCTCACCGACGAGGATCCGCGCGACGAGGCCGGGCACGCCCACGACGACTACCCGATCGAGCTCGAGGCGGGCTGGGGGCTCGTCGTCGAGATGGGCAGCGACGACTTCGACGCGTTCGTCACGCTGATCGGGCCCGACGGGACCTCGGTGGCCGAGGACGACGACGGCGGCGAGGGCACGAACGCCCGGCTCGTGTGGCGAGCGGAGGGCGGCGGCATGTACATCATCCGCGCGACGACCTACCAGCCGGAGGGCCGCGGCGCCTACCACCTCGTGGTGCAGGCCGGCCCGCTCGAGGACTGAGGTCTGGTCGCTTTCTTGGAGGGCGGGGCCCCGCCCGGGTAAGGAGGAGGAGAACCCCATGGCACAGAAGCGAATTCACCTCGTCGTGCGCGGTCGGGTTCAGGGCGTGTACTTCAGAGCCTCCGCGCAGCGTGAAGCGCGGGGCCTCGGCCTGACGGGCTGGGTGAAGAACCGCAACGATGGGGCCGTGGAGCTCGTCGCCGAAGGCGAGGAGGACCAGGTGAAGGACTTCCTCGCCTGGGCGCAGCACGGCCCCTCGACCGCGCGCGTCGACAAGGTCGAGACGCGATGGCGAAGCTACACCGGCGAGTACCCCGACTTCAGGATCATGACGCGCTGACCCACGCCCCGCGTGCGTCGGCGCCCCGCTCCTGCCCGCTCTCGAGATGGGCGGTCGCGCTCCTGCTCGCGGCCCTCGCGAGCCCCGCCGCGGCCCAGCCCGACGAGCGGGACGTGGCTCGCCTCGAGGCCCTCGGCGCCCAGCTGGTCGGAGACGACGCCGAGGCGCGCCAGACGGCCTACGACGCGCTGACCACGCTCGGCGAGGACGACCTGCCGGCCATCGAGGCCCGGCTCGAGAGCCTCGCGCGCAGCCGGCCCCCGGAGAACTGGGCGCGGGACATCCTCAACCGGTTCCGGCGCCACGCCGCGCCCACCGAGGGCGAGGACCCGGACATCGCGCCGGGCGTCCTGGTCGAGCTGCGCGAGCCCCACTCCATCGCCATGGAGCGGCTCCGGGTGCGGCTGATGGCCGAGCCCCTGCTGCTCTTCCGATCGCTCGAGCGGATCGGCACCGCCGAGGCGCACGCCCTCGCCTATCGGGTCATCGCGCTCGACGGAGGCCTCTGGCTCCCCGAGGCGCGCAACTGGGTGCGCCGCCAGGGGACCGGGGTGATGGCGGCCGCGATCACCGCGCGCGGGCACGACGACGTGCACGTGCGGCGCTGGTCGCGCTGGGCGATCGAGCACCTGGGCGCCGAGGACCCCGGGCGCGCCGTGCAGTCGCTGGAGGAGGCGCAGATCCCCGACGTGCTGCGCGCCTACGCGTCCATCCGCATGCAGAGCGCGATGCGCGTGATCGTCTCGTACGTCGACAGCGAGCGACGCCGGGTCCGCCACGCGGCGCGCTGGGCGATGGAGCAGTACGGGGGCAACGGGATCTGGATCCTGCGCACCGCCTTCCACAACGAGACCGGCGAGCACGCGCCCCGGGAGTGGGGCTGGCGGCAGCTCTCGAGTCAGCTCTACGAGCGGGTGGACGCGCGACGGCTGGCGCCGGTGCAGGCCGCCCTCGACGAGGGCATCGCGGCCCGGGACGCCGGCGACCTGGAGACCATGGAGGCGCGCTTCGACGCCGTGCTCTCGCGCGCGCCCGAGGTCGAGACGCCGGGGCCGGTCGCCGAGGGCTACGCGCGCCTCGCCGAGCGCCACCTGACGGCCGGACGCTGGCGGGAGGCGGCGCGGGCGCATCGGCGCGCGCTGCGGCTGGCCCCCGATCACGCGCAGGCCGAGGCGTGGCGCGCCCGGATCCGGACGGCGGAGGCGGAGGCCGACCGCGCGCGGGGCGTGCTGGACGCGTCGGCCTACGCCGAAGCGCCGGAGGGCGATCCCCACGCCGAGGCCGCCCTGGCGCCGAGCGCGGCGTCGGCCCCGCCCCGGGCGCGTTCGCGAGAGCGCTGGGGGCTCGCGGCCGCGGCGATCCTCGTGCTCCTGGGCCTCGGCCTCCTCTGGCGGCCCGGCACGAGCGAGCCCCGGGATCCGGCGCTGGACGACACGACCCTGGACGACACGCTCGAGGCCGGAGCGTCGCTCGACGGGGACATCACCCTCGCTGACTCCACGCTGTCTCCCTGAGGCCCTCCCGACACGCAACCCGCCTCCCCGGCTGCCGATGGGCCGGCGTGGAGGTAGGGATGGTCGAAGTACAGCTCGCGCGAGGCCCGGAGCGGATCGGGCCCTTCGAGATCGGGAGGCGGCTCGGCGCCGGCGGCATGGCGGAGGCCTTCGAGGGGATCCGCCGCGGGCCGGGCGGATTCGAGCAGCGGGTGTGCGTGAAGCGCGTCCTCCCCGCCTACTCGACCGACGCCGACTTCGTGTCGCTCTTCGAGCGCGAGGCACGCGTGGCCGCGTCGCTCTCGCACCGGAACGTGACCCGGGTGGTCGACTTCGGCTCGGACGGCGGCTGTCACTACCTGGCGCTCGAGCTGGTGGACGGCATGGACCTTCGCCGCCTGATCCGCGCCCTCCCCGAGCCCCGCCAGGTCCCCGTGCAGCTCGTCGCCCTGCTCGGCATGGAGGTGGCCGAGGCGCTGCACCACGCCCACACCCGCGGGGGCCGGCTGGGGGTGGTCGTGCACCGGGACGTCTCCCCGGCCAACATCATGGTGAGCGTCGACGGAGACGTGAAGCTCACCGACTTCGGCATCTCCAAGGCGCTGAACGAGTCGCCGCTGACGCGGAGCGAGCACGTCCGCGGCAACGTCTGGTACATGGCGCCGGAGCAGCTCGCCGGGACCAACCGCAACGACCCGCGCAGCGATCTCTTCTCGCTGGGCGTCGTGCTCTACGAGTGCCTGGCCGGGCGCCGCCCCTACGCCGGCCGGGACGACGTGGCCGCGATGATGGCCCTCAGCGAGGGTCGTCGCACCCCGATCCGGGCCGCCGCGCCTCACCTGCCCGAGCCCATGACGATGATCGTGGAGCGGCTGCTCGCGAACGATCCCGGCGCGCGCTTCCAGACCGCGGGCGCCCTGGCGGAGGCCCTCGCTCCGCTCACCTCGGTCGCGACCGCGCGGCGGGCCCTCGCCCAGGTGGTGCGCGACCTGCGAGATCGAGAGCCGCGACGTCGCGCGAGGGTCCCGGTCGCCCCGCCGCGAGAGCCGGCCACCCAGCCCGACCTGCCGGCGGCGCCTCGGTTCGGCGGCGCCGCTGCCCCTCCGGCCGCCCCCGAGCCCGAGCTGGGGCCCAAGACGCGCTGGCGGCCCTACGCGATGGCCCCGGGGATCTGGGCCGACGCCGACCGCGCCGCGCAGATCCGGGGGCGACGCCCGCCGTCCGGCCCGCCACCGCCCGCGGCCCAGGCGCAGGCCGCAGCGCAGGCGACTGCGGCTCCCCGCTCCGACACGGGCACGGCTCCGGTCCTGCCGGTCGCGCGGGCGATGCGGGTCGGGGCGGCCCTCGCCGTGCTCGGGCTCCTCGGCACGCTGACCCTCGCCTGCCTGTGGGCCTTCTGGTCGAGCTGACGCGAAAACGCGCCGGCGGGAGACCCGTCGGCGCGCTTCCGGTCGAGAGCGGCGAAGCTCTAGGCCTCGATCTCTTCGCCCTCGAGCAGCTCGATGAGGGCCATGGGCGCGTTGTCGCCCTTGCGGCTCAGCATCTTGGTGATGCGGGTGTAGCCGCCGCCCTTGTCGTTCTTCGCGCGCTCCACGTACCGCGGGGCGATGTCGTGGAAGATCTTGTGCACGATGTCGATCTCGTCGGTCGTGCCGTCGGGGTTCGTGCGCACGAGGCGACGGGGCACGAAGCGCGCGACCTGACGCTGCGCGTGGACCCGGCGCGAGAGCACGCGGCGGCGCTCCTCGTCGTCGAGCTTCTGCACATCGACCGTGAGGTCGTCACCCAGGCGGATCGCGCGGGTGATCATGCGCTCGGCGATGCGGCGCAGCTCCTTGGCCTTCGCCTCGGTCGTCTCGATGCGCTCGTGCAGCACCAGGTTCCCGGTGAGGTTCCGGAACATGGCCCGCCGGTGCGAGGTGTTGCGGCCGAACTTACGGCCTGCCTTCCGATGTCGCATGGGAGCTTCCTCTTCAGCCGTTCTCGCGCTGGGACTTCCAACGCTCCAGCATCTGCGGCCAGTTGTCGATCTTCATGCCGAGGGAGAGCCCCATGTCCGCGAGGATCTCCTTGATCTCCTTCAGGGACTTCCGGCCGAAGTTCTTGGTCTTCAGCATCTCGGCTTCGGTGCGCTGCACCAGCTCGCCGATGAGGTGAATGTTCGCGTTCTGCAGGCAGTTCGCCGAGCGGACCGACAGCTCGAGCTCTTCCACCGAGCGGAAGAGGTTCTCGTTGAGCGGCTCCTCTTCCTCCTCTTCGCGGACGAGGCTCTCGTCCTCTTCCTCGAAGTTGATGAAGATGGTGAGCTGGTCCTTGAGGATCTTCGCCGCGTAGGCGACGGCGTCCTGCGGCTTCACCGACCCGTTGGTCCACACCTCGAGGGTGAGCTTGTCGTAGTCGGTGATCTGCCCGACGCGGGCGTTGGTGACCGTGTAGTTCACCTTCTTGATCGGCGAGAAGAGCGCGTCGATGGCGATGGTGCCGATGGGCTGACCCGGCGCCTTGTTGCGCTCGGCGGGCACGTAGCCGCGGCCGACGTTGATGGTGAGCTCCGCGCTGAAGCGGCCACCCTTGGACACGCTGCAGATGACGTGGTCGGGGTTGAGGATCTCGACCTGGTCCGAGACCTGGATGTCGCCCGCCGTGACGACCGCCGGGCCTTCCTTCTCGATGCGGACGGTGTGGGTCTTCGGCGTGTGCGCCCGGACCACGACCTCCTTGAGGTTCAGCACGATATCGGTGACGTCCTCGACGACGTCCGGCACCGAGGTGAACTCGTGGAGCGCGCCGTCGATCTTCACGGCGGTGATGGCCGCGCCCTGCAGCGAGTTGAGGAGCGTCCGGCGGAGCGCGTTGCCGAGCGTGGTGCCGAAGGTCCGCTCCAGGGGCTCGCAGGCGAACTTGCCATAGTAGTCGGTCAGGCTGTCCTGATCGACGGGCACGCTCTTCGGCTTGATGAGATCACGCCAGTTGCGCGCGATGAACTGACTCTGGGTGGACTGGGTCTCGGACATGGATCTTCTCCGGCGGCTCTATCGAGAGGGCAAGCGAACGGGAGCAGAAACGGGACTAGCGCGAGTAGAACTCGACGATGAGCTGCTCCTGGATGGGGAGCGTGATCTCCTCGCGGTTCGGCATCGTCTTGACGGTGCCCTCGAGCTTCTCCTTGTCGAGCTCGAGCCACTCCGGCACGCCGCGGCGGTCGACGCCCTCGAGGGCGGCCAGGATGCGGCCCTTCTGCTTGCTGCGCTCGCGAATGGTGATCTTGTCGCCCGGCTTCACGAGGTAAGACGGGATGTTGACCGTCTTGCCGTTCACCTGGATGTGGCGGTGACGCACGACCTGGCGGGCGTCGGCGCGGGTCCAGGCGAAGCCGAGACGGTAGACGACGCTGTCCAGGCGGCGCTCGAGCAGGCTGAGGAAGTTCTCGCCCGTGACGCCCTTGGTGCTGTCAGCCTTCTCGAAGTAGCTGCGGAACTGCCGCTCGACCATCCCGTAGATGCGGCGGACCTTCTGCTTCTCGCGAAGGCGGATGCCGTACTCGGTGAACTTGATGCGGCGCTGGCCGTGCTGACCGGGCGGGTAGGGGCGCCGGTCGAACGAGCACTTGTCGGTGTAGCAGCGCTCGCCCTTGAGGAAGAGCTTGAGCCCTTCACGACGGCAGAGCTTGCAGGAGGGTCCGGTGTAGCGAGCCATGGTTCTCGGTTCCTATCTACGTCTTCAGCTCACACGCGGCGGCGCTTGGGCGGGCGGCAGCCGTTGTGGGGAATCGGGGTCACGTCACGAATGAGGGTCACGCGCATGCCGACCGACTGGAACGCTCGGAGAGCGCTCTCGCGACCAGCGCCGGGGCCCTTCACGAAGATGGCGACCGACTGCATGCCGTGGTCCTGGGCCTTGCGCGCGGCGTCCTCGGCGGCGAGCTGCGCGGCGAAGGGCGTGCTCTTGCGCGAGCCCTTGAAGCCACGGGAGCCGGCGGACGACCAGCTGATCACGTTCCCGTTGAGGTCGGTGATCGTGACGATGGTGTTGTTGAAGGTCGACTGGATGTGGGCGATGCCGTTGGCGACGTTCTTCTTCGCCTTGCGCTTCCCACCACGCTGCTGCTTGGGCTTGGCCATTTCTAACTCCTACCGACTCTTCAACGACGCACGGCGCCGCGACGCGGGCCCTTGCGGGTACGGGAATTCGTGTGGGTCCGCTGACCGCGGACGGGGAGCCCGCGACGGTGGCGGAGGCCACGGTAGCAGCCGAGGTCCATCAGCCGCTTGATGTTCATGGCCTTCTCGCGACGGGCGTCACCCTCGACCTTGAAGGTCGAATCGATCACCTCGCGGATGCGACGGACCTCGTTCTCGTCGAGGTCGTCGGCCTTCTTGTCCTCCGGGATCTCTGCCGTCTGACAGATGACCTTCGCGCGATGCGGGCCGATCCCGTAGATGTACTGGAGCGAAATGACGATGTGCTTGCGACCGGGGAGGTCGACGCCGGCGATACGTGCCATGACTTCGTTTCCGTTCTTTCGAGTCTTGGTCCGGACGAATCCGTCAACCCTGACGCTGCTTGTGACGCGGGTTATCGCAGATCACCCGCACGACGCCCTTGCGGCGGACGATCTTGCACTTGTCACAGATCTTCTTGACGCTGGGTCGGACCTTCATGACTCGCCTCTCTAGCTACTCTCTCTGATGATTCTGCCCGCTCACAGGCGGGCTTTGATTCTTCCGCGGCTGGGATCGTAGGTGCTGATCTCGACCAGCACTCTGTCGCCCGGGAGGACCTTGACCGTCACTCTCTTGGCCTGGGTGCCGAGGGTGGCTCGGATGACTCGTCCGTCGTCCAGCCTCACCGCGAAGAGCCCGCGTGGGAGGGCCTCATCGATGATCCCCTCGAGCTCGCTCACACCCCTAGTCCTCTCAGGTTCCCGTTCGCTCCCTCACTTCTTCCCGAGGTGACTCAGGATTCGGCCGGTGATGTCCTCCACGCTGCCTTCCCCGTCCACCTTCGCGACCACGCCCTTGGGCTCGTAGTGCTCGAGGATGGGGAGCGTGTCGGACTGGTACGCTTCGTAGCGGGTACGGACCTTCTCTTCCGTGTCGTCCTTGCGCTGGACGATCTCCGTGCTCCCGCACTCGACGCACTCACCCGACGGAGGGGGCGGACTATAGCGCATGTGGTACGCGTGTCCACAGCTCAGGCAGGTTCTTCTGCCGGTGATGCGCTCGACGATGGTCTCCTGGTCGACGTCCAGGGCGATCACGTGGTCGACCTTACGTCCCAGCTTGGCGAGGGTCGAGTCGAGCGCGTCGGCCTGGGCGACGGTGCGCGGGAAGCCATCGAAGATGGCGCCGTCGGCCGCGTCGCTCTGCTTGAGGCGGTTCTCGAAGAGCTCGAGCACCAGGGCGTCGGGGACGAGCTTGCCGTCCTTCATGTAGGAGTCGAACTTCTGGCCGAGCTCCGAGCCGCTGGCTCGCTCCGCGCGCATCATGTCGCCGGTCGAGATCTGGGGGATCCCGAGCTGCTCGACCAGGATCTTCGCCTGGGTGCCCTTGCCCGCGCCGGGCGGTCCGAAGAGGATCAGGTCCACGCGATCACCCCCGCCGCCCGCGGATCCGCGGACCCTTCGGGCCGGTGAGGCCCTCGTAGTGGCGCGTGATGAGGTGGGACTCGATCTGGCTGACCGTGTCGAGCGCCACGCCGACGACGATCATGATCGAGGTGCCGCCGAAGTAGAACGGGACCGCGAAGTACACCCGGAGCACGTCCGGGACGGTGCAGACGGCGGCGACGTAGATGGCGCCGATGACCGTGATGCGGGTCACGACCCGATCGATGTAGTCGGCGGTCTGCTTGCCGGGGCGCACCCCGGGGATGAACGCGTTCTGCTTCTTGAGGTTGTCCGCGACCTCGACCGGCTGGAACGTGACCGCCGTGTAGAAGAAGCAGAAGAAGATGATCATCACGACGTAGACGGTCGTGAACTGCCAGGTGCCGGGCGTCAGCATGTCGTTGACGTCGGCCATGCCCGGGATGTTGTAGTCCGCGAGGGTCTTCGGGAACATCAGGAGCGAGCTGGCGAAGATGGGCGGGATGACGCCGCTCATGTTCACCCGCAGCGGCAGGTGGCTGGTCTGCCCGCCGTAGAGCTTCCGGCCCACCATGCGCTTGGCGTAGTGGATCGGGAGCCGCCGCTGGCCGCGCTCGAAGAAGCAGATGATCGCGATGACCGCGAGCACGATGCCGCTGATCATCAGCAGCGTGACCGGCTCGATCTGCCCGATCTCCACCTGCTTGAACGTCTGGAAGGCCGCGTCGGGCAGCCCGGCGACGATGCCGGCGAAGATGATGAGCGAGATGCCGTTGCCGATGCCGCGCTCGGTGATCTGCTCGCCGAGCCACATGATGAACGCGGTGCCGGTCGTCAGCGAGATCACGGTCAGGAAGCGGAAGCCCCAGCCCGGATCGTGGACGACGTCGCCACCCGACATCTGCGAGTTGAGGCTCTCGAGCCAGATCGCGATGCTCATCGACTGGATGAGCGACAGGAGGATCGTGCCGTACCGGGTGTACTGGTTGATCTTGCGCTGCCCGGCCTCGCCCTCCTTCCGGAGCTCCTCGAGCCGCGGCACGACCACGGTCATGAGCTGGAGGATGATGCTCGCCGAGACGTAGGGCATGATGCCCAGGGCGAAGATCGACAGCTGTTCCAGGGCGCCGCCCGAGAACAGGTTGAACATCCCGAGGAACGTTCCGGACGACTGCTGGACGTACTCCCGCATCACGTTGCGGTCGACGCCGGGCGTCGTGACGAAGATGCCGATCCGATAGACCGCGAGCATCCCCAGGGTGAAGAGGATGCGGCGGCGAAGCTCCGGGATCTTCGCGATGTTCGCAAAGGCGCTCATGCGGGGGTCCTAAAGAGGCTGATATTGAATGGGAAGCCGGAAAGGGCGGGACACCGCCGGGCTACACCCGGCGGCGGGAGCCTATTCGCTGGCCGTCCCCTCTTCAAAGCGACGCTGCTCGGCCTTCAGGACCACGCACTCGCCGCCGGCCTTCTCGATCTTCTCGCGCGCGCCCTTGCTGAAGCGATGCGCACAGACCTTGAGCTTCTTGTCGAGCTCGCCGTTGCCGAGGATCTTGGCCTCGTGGAAGAAGCCCTTGATGAGCCCACGCTCCATCAGGTCCTCGACGTCCACCGTGGCGCCCTCGTCGAACTTCGCGAGATCGCGCACGTTCACCTCGGCCACGAGGGTCTCGAAGTGGTTGTGGAAGCCACGCTTCGGCAGCCGACGCGCGAGCGGCATCTGGCCGCCCTCGAAGTTCAGCTTGTGGATCCGGCCGGGCTGACGGGCCTTCTGGCCCTTCTGACCACGCCCGCCGGTCTTCCCGAGCCCGGAGCCGATGCCGCGGCCGACCCGCTTCTTCTTGTGGGTGGCCCCCTCCGGCGCGCGCAGGCGCGAGAGGATCGGTACTTCATTGGTTTCTTCAGCCATCGGACTCCTCCACCGACACGAGGTGGATCACCTTCTTGATCATTCCGCGGAACGAGGGCGTGTTCTCGACGACGACCTCGGTGTTCGGTCCACGCAGGCCGAGACCCTTCAGCGTCCGCCGCTGCGTCTCGGGTCGACCGATGCCGCTCCGAACCTGGATGACTTTGAGCTTGGGCTTCATCGTCTCTTCCGTTCTCGTCTGCCGCTTCAGTGAGCGAACAGCTCCTCGACCGGCTTGCCCCGGCGAGCGGCCACCGCGTTGGCGTCCTCGAGCTGCATGAGCGCGTCCATCGTGGCGTGGACGACGTTGTGCGGGTTGGTCGTGCCGAGGATCTTGGTCAGCACGTCGCGGATGCCCGCCGCCTCGACGACGGCGCGGACCGCGCCGCCGGCGATGACGCCCGTACCGGCGCCGGCCGGGCGGAGCAGGACCTTGCCCGCGCCGACGTGACCGTTCACCCGGTGGGGGATGGTCCCGTTGACGAGGGGGATCTTGACCAGGTTCTTCTTGGCCCGCTCGTTGCCCTTGCGGATCGCGTCGGGCACCTCGTTGGCCTTGCCCAGGCCCACGCCGACGTGACCGTTCTGGTCGCCGACGACGACGAGCGCGCTGAAGCTGAACCGACGACCGCCCTTGACCACCTTGGCGACGCGGTTGATGTGGATCACCCGCTCCTGGAGGTCTTCGAGGGTGTTGGGATCGATGATGGGACGCATGGTGTCGATTTCCTCAGAAGCTCAGGCCGGCTTCGCGCGCGGCCTCGGCCAGCGCGCGGATGCGCCCGTGATAGATGAAGCCGTTGCGGTCGAAGACGACCTTCTCGATGCCCTTGTCCGCGCACGCCTTCGCGATCGCGGCGCCCACCTTCTTGGCGGCCTCGGTCTTGTTCACGCCGCCGACGTCGCCCTTGACGTCCTTCGACAGGGTCGAGGCGGTCGCCAGGGTCTTGCCGTCCACGTCGTCGATGACCTGGGCGTAGATGTGCTTGGCCGTACGGAAGATGGAGAGGCGGGGCCGCTCCGGGGTTCCGTTGACCTTCTTGCGGATGCGCTTCTTGCGGCGAAGCCGGCTGTCGCTCTTCTTGATGGTCATGATCAGGCTCCCGCCTTGCCGGCCTTCTCGCGAATGCGCTCGCCGGTGTAACGCACGCCCTTGCCCTTGTACGGCTCCGGCGGACGGTAGGAACGGATCTGGGCGGCCTGCTGCCCGAGCGCTTCCTTGTCGAAAGACTCGAGGTGCAGACGCGGGCGCTTGGTGCCGCCCTCGTCGATGGTCTCCACCTTCGCCTTCACGTTCGGGTGGAGGGTGTGCTCGACCTGGTGCGACAGCCCCAGGCTGAGGGTGAGGTCCTGGCCGCTCACGGTGGCGCGGTAACCGACGCCGTAGAGGTCGAGGGAGAGCTTGTAGCCCTCGCTGACGCCCTGGACCATGTTGCGCAGGAGCGCGCGGCTGAGGCCCTGGTACTGGGCGAAGCGCTTCGGGCTGGCGGCCGGGACGACCAGCAGACCCTCGTCGTTCTTCTCGACCTTCACCTCGTCGTGGAAGGTGCGCTCGAGCTCGCCCTTGGGACCCTTCACCTTCACGGTGTTGCCGTCCTTGATGTCGACGGTCACGCCGCTCGGGAGAGCCACGGGCCGCTTGCCCACGCGGGAGACGCGGAGCTCTTCGGTCTGTTCGGCCATCACCAAACCTCGCAGAGGATCTCGCCGCCGACCTTGGTCTCGCGGGCGGTCTTGTCGGTCATCACGCCGTGGGAGGTCGACATGATCGCGACGCCGAGGCCGTTGTGGACCTTCGGGATGTCACGGTAGCCGACGTACACCCGGCGACCCGGGCGGCTGTAGCGGCGCAG
Organism: Myxococcota bacterium; assembly: GCA_036149055.1. Lineage (GTDB taxonomy): Bacteria > Myxococcota_A > Polyangia > Polyangiales > Sandaracinaceae > JAVJQK01. Next base: position 30,385 of record JAYZQJ010000050.1, read on the forward strand.
GCCGGCGATCGCGCTCTGGCGGTCACGGCCGTACTTGAGGAAGAGGACCAGCTTGCCGAAGCCGGACTCGTCGACCTTGTAGTCCGAGATGTAGCCCTCGGCCTTCAAGATCTCGGCGATGTTCACCTTGAGCTTGGAGAGGGGCGCCTCGGTGCGGTCCTGACGGGCGAGGATCGCGTTGCGAATCCGCGCGAGGAGGTCACTGATGGGATCGGTCATCATGGCTGAAATCTCCTACCAGCTCGACTTCGTGACGCCGGGCACGTCCCCCTGGAGGGCGTACTTGCGGAGGCAGATCCGGCAGAGCTCGAACTTACGGTAGTAGCCCCGGGGGCGACCACAAACCTTGCAACGGTTGCGGTGACGCACCTTGAACTTGGGCTTCTTGTTCAACTTCGCGAACATGCGGGCGCTGGCCATCGTCCTGTCCTCTTCACTTCCGGAACGGCATGCCCAGGCCCTTGAGGAGGGCGCGGCCGTGCTCGTCCGTCTCCGCCGTGGTCACGAACGTGATGTTCATGCCCTTGATCTTGTCGACCTGGTCGTAGTTGATCTCCGGGAAGATGATCTGCTCCCGGACACCGAGGGTGTAGTTGCCGCGGCCGTCGAAGGCCTTGGCGCTGACGCCGCGGAAGTCGCGGACGCGCGGGAGGCCGACCGAGATGAGGCGGTCCGCCAGCTCCCACATGCGCGCGCGGCGCAGGGTCACCATGCAGCCGATCGCTGCGTTCTCGCGGAGCTTGAAGCCGGCGATCGACTTCTTGGCCCGCGTGATCACCGGCTTCTGACCGGCGATGGCCGTCAGCTCCTCGACCGCGCTGTCCATCAGCTTCGCGTTCTGGACGGCCTCGCCGAGGCCCATGTTGATGACGACCTTCTGCAGGCGCGGCACCTGCATCACGTTGTCGAAGCCGAACTCCTTCATCAGGGCCGGGACGACCTCGCTCTTGTACTTCTCGGCAAGCCGCGGTTTCTGGGAATCACTCATCGTTCGATATCCTCACGAGCCACCAGCCCTGGCCCGATACGGCCCTCTTTACTCGTCTTCCCCGGCGCGTCGAGCGGGACGTGCCACCTGGGGGAGCGCGGAGGGCGCGTGAATGTGTCTGTCAGTCGAGGCTCTTGCCACCCTTGACGGTGACGCGGGTCTTCTGACCCTCGGCGTCCGTCTCGTAGCGGATCCGGGTGCGGGTCTCCGAGCTGTCGTCCCAGAGCATCACGTTGCTGACGTGAACCGGGAGCTCCTTCTCGATGATGCCGCCCTCGGGGTTCTGGGGGGTCGGGCTCGTGTGACGCCGGACGACGTTGATGCCCTCGACGAGGACACGCTGACCGTCCTTCATGACCTTGAGCACGCGCCCCTGGGCGCCCTTGTCGCGGCCGGCGATGACGACGACCTTGTCGTCCTTCTTGAGACGCTGGGCCATCACACCACCTCCGGCGCGAGCGAGACGATCTTCATGAAGCGCTTGACGCGCAGCTCACGGGCCACCGGTCCGAAGATGCGGGTGCCGATCGGCTCGAGGTTCTGGTTGAGGATGACGGCGCTGTTCGTGTCGAACTTGATGTAGCTGCCATCCTCGCGCTGGTACTCGCGCTTGGTCCGGACCACGACCGCCTTGGCGACGTCGCCCTTCTTCACACGCGCGGTGGGGAGCGCCTCCTTGATGGAGACGACCACGATGTCACCGAGGCCCGCGTACCGGCGGCGGCTGCCGCCGAGCACCTTGATGACCGCTACCCGCTTGGCGCCGCTGTTGTCGGCGACGTCCATCTCGGTCTCGACCTGAATCATGGCGCTACACCTCCACCGGGCGCTCGATCAGGCGGATCGCTTCCCACCGCTTGGTGGCGGAGCGGGGGCGACACGCGCGGATCTCGACCAGGTCGTTGGTCCTGTACTCTTCCTTCTCGTCATGCGCGTGGAACTTCTTACGCTGCTTGACGTACTTCCCGTAGACCGGGTCGCGGAACCGGCGGGTCACCTCGACGACGATCGTCTTCTTCGCGCGACCCTCGTTCTTGGTGTCGCTGACGACGCGTCCGACGAGGCGCCGGCGCGCGCCGCGGGTCTTCTCTTTCTTCGGAGTAGGCTCACCCATCGTCGTACCCTCAGCTCTGCTTCGCGCGCTCGGTCATGATCGTCTTGACCCGAGCGATGTCCCGACGGAGGCGGCGGATCTTCGCCGAGTCGTCGAGCTGGTTGGTGAAGTTGTCGATCTTGGTCTTCCAGAGCTCGCGCGTAAGCTCGCGCTCCTTCTCCAGAAGCTCGCCGTCGGCGAGATCTCTCAGCTCGGAGGCCTTCACAGCTGCTCCTCCCGCGTCATGAAACGCGTGGCGATGGGGAGCTTGTGACCGGCGATGCGGAAGGCCTCGCGGGCGAGCTCCTCGGGAACTCCTTCGATCTCGTAGAGCACCTTGCCGGGGCGGACGAGGGCGACCCAGTGGTCGACCGAGCCCTTCCCCTTACCCATACGAGTCTCGAGCGGCTTCTTGGTGACGGGCTTGTCGGGGAAGACGCGGATGTAGAGCTTGCCGGCGCGCTTGACGGTGCGCTGGATCGCCATACGAGCCGCCTCGATCTGACGCGCGGTGACGCGCCCCCGACCGGTCGCCTGCAGCGCGAAGTCGCCGAAGTCGACGTCATTGCCGCGGTGGGCCTTGCCCTTCAGGCGGCCGGTCATCTGCTTGCGGAACTTGGTTCGCTTGGGCTGCAACATGGCCTAACTCCTCAGGACCCGATCCGGGGCCGGCGCTGCGGGAGGACCTCGCCCTTGAAGATCCAGCACTTGACCCCGACGGTGCCGGCGGTGGTCATCGCGGTGGCCTGGCCGAACTCGATGTCCGCGCGCAGGGTGTGAAGCGGGACGCGTCCCTCGCGGTACTGCTCGCTCCGGGCGATCTCGCCGCCGCCGAGGCGGCCGCCCGCGTAGACGCGGATGCCCTTGACGCCGAACTTCACGGCGGTCGAGACGGCCTTCTTCATCGCCCGGCGGAACGCCACGCGGCGCTCGAGCTGGGTGGCGATGTTCTCGGCCACGAGCTGCGCGTTGGTCTCGGCCTTGCGCACCTCCTGGATGTCCACGAAGAGCTCGTTCTCCGTGATCTTCTGGAGGTCCGCCCGGAGCTGCTCGACGCCCGCGCCGCGCTTACCGATGATGATGCCCGGCCGCGAGGTGCTGATGATCACCTTCGCCTTGTTGGCCGCGCGCTCGATCTCGATGCCGGCGATGCCCGCGTGCGAGTGCTTCTTCTTGATCAGCTTCCGGATCGCGAGGTCCTCGTGCAGCCACTTTGCGTACTGCTTGTCCTCGTACCACTTGCTGGTCCACGTCTTGATGACGCCGAGCCGGAATCCGTAGGGATGTGTTTTCTGACCCATGTTCTCAAGCCTCTCCGCGCTCGCCGAGGACGACGGTGATGTGACTCATTCCCTTGACGATGCGCGTGGCGCGGCCCATCGCGCGGGGCCGCCAGCGCCGCATGAAGCGGTCGGGTGCTTTGTCGGCCCAGCACTCCTTGATGACGAGCTCGTCGAGGTCGACGGCGTCGTCCTTCTGCTGGGCGTTGGCGATCGCGCTGTCGATCAGCTTCGCGACGATCGGCGCGGCCGCCTTGCGGGTGAACTTCAGCGCGTCGAGCGCTTCGGCGACGTTCTGCCCACGGACCATGTTGAGGACGGTCCGGGCCTTCCGCACCGAGATGCGCTGGAACCTGGCTTTGGCGATGGCTTCCATCTTCGTTTCTTCCCGTTCAGCCTCGAGGGAGGCCCCGGCCGCGGAAAGGCGCGCGGTCTAGCACGCGCCTGTCCCTCGGTCGAGCGACTCTTTCCTCAGCGCTTCTTGGCCTTCCGGTCCGCCGCGTGTCCACCGAAGGTACGGGTGGGCGCGAACTCGCCGAGCTTGTGACCGACCATGTTCTCGGTGACGAACACGGTCACGAACTTCCGGCCGTTGTGGACGTTGAACGTCAGGCCCACGAACTCCGGGGTGATGGTGGATCGACGCGACCAGGTCTTGATGACGCGGCGGTCGCCGGCCTTGGTGGCCGCCTCCACGTGCTTCAGCAGGTGGTCGTCGACGAAGGGACCCTTCTTGATTGAACGTGCCATGGGTCTTCCTGACTACTTCTTGCCGCGCTTGCGGACGATGAACTTGCTGGTGAACTTGTTCTTGCGGGTCTTCAGGCCCTTGGCGAGCTGGCCCCACGGAGAGCAGGGGTGCCGGCCGCCCGAGGTGCGACCCTCACCACCACCCATCGGGTGATCGACGGGGTTCATGGTCACGCCGCGGTTGTGCGGGCGGCGACCGAGCCAGCGGGTGCGGCCGGCCTTGCCGTGCGTGATCCGCGCGTGCTGCGAGTTGGAGACCTGCCCGATGGTGGCGCGGCAGTTCAGGTGGACCATCCGGACCTCGCCCGAGGGGAGGCGGACCTGGGCGTAGTCGCCGTCCTTCGCCATGAGCTGCGCGGCGGTGCCGGCGGCCCGGACGAGCTGGGCGCCCTTGCCGATCTTGAGCTCGATGGCGTGGATCAGCGTGCCGGTCGGGATGTAGCGGAGCGGCATCGCGTTGCCAGGCTGGATGTCCGCGTTGCGCGAGCTGACCACGCTGTCGCCGGCCTTGAGGCCGTCGGGGGCGAGGATGTAGCTCTTCACGCCGTCGGCGTACTTCAGGAGCGCGATGCGCGCCGAGCGGTTCGGGTCGTACTGGATGGAGTCGACCTTGGCCGGCACGCCGACCTTGTTCCGCTTGAAGTCGATGACGCGGTAGCGACGCTTGTGCCCGCCGCCCCGGAACCGGACCGTGATCCGGCCGAGGTTGTTGCGGCCGGCCTTCGAGTGCTTGGCCTGGGTCAGCGCACGCTCGGGCTTCTTGCCCTTGGTGAGGTCGCTGAAGTCCGCGGACTCGTAGGAGCGGCGACCGGGAGAGGTCGGCTTGAACTTCTTGATCGGCATCTCAGGCCTCCTCGAAGAAGTCGATCGTCTCGCCCTCGGCGACCTCGACGATGGCCTTCTTCCAGTTGCGGGTCTTGGCGAAGGTCCGACCCAGGCGGCGGATGCGGCCGCGCACGATCAGGGTGTTCACCTTGGTGACCGACACGTCGAAGAGCTCCTCGACGGCGGCGCGGATCTGCTGCTTGTTGGCGCGGTGATCCACCTCGAAGAGGTACTTGTTCTCCTCCTCGCGGAGGAGCTGGCCCTTCTCGGTCAGGATCAGCGGGCGCCTGATGATCTGTTCGGCGTTCATCGTGGCCTCTTCACTTGCAGCGGGCGGTCAGCGCCTCGACCGCGTCCTTGGTGAGGATGAGATGCTCGTGGCGGAGCAGGTCGTAGACGTTGACACCCTCCGGCGGCAGGTACTGGTGCTTCGCGAGGTTCCGCGCGCTGAGGCGCAGGTTCTCGTTGCCCGACCCGTCGACGATGAGCGAGCTCTTCGGCACCTCGAGGGTGCTGAGCACGCCCGCGAGCGCCTTCGTCTTGATGTCCTCGAGGTCGAACTTGTCGACCACCAGGAGACGGCCCTCCTTGAGCTTCAGCGCGAGGGCGCTCTTGAGCGCGCCCTTCCGCATCTTCTTCGGGGGCTTGTACGAGTAGTCACGCGGCTTGGGACCGAACGCGCGGCCACCCCCACGGAACTGCGTCGCCTTCTCGTCACCGTGGCGCGCGCGCCCGGTGCCCTTCTGGCGATACATCTTCTTGCTCGTGCCGCGGATCTCCGCGCGGTTCTTCACCTTGTGGGTGCCCGCGCGGCGCGACGCCAGCTGCGCCTTCACGACCTCGTAGAAGAGCGCCTCGTTCACCTCACCGCCGAACACGTCGTCGGCGAGGTCGAGCTCTCCCACGCTCTCGCGCTTCAAGTTGTAGACCGGAACCTTGGCCATCTCGCTACTCCCCCGAGCATGAGCCCGGGCTGGAAATTCAGGACTTGATCTCGACCTCGACGCCCGCCGACAGGTCGAGCTTCATCAGCGCCTCGAGGGTCTGCTGGTTGGGCTCGAGGATGTCGAGGAGGCGCTTGTGAGTCCGGATCTCGAACTGCTCGCGGCTCTTCTTGTCCACGTGCGGTCCACGCAGGACGGTGAACTTGCTGATCCGCGTCGGCAGGGGGATGGGTCCCGCCACGCGGGCCCCCGTGCGCTTCGCGGTCTCGACGATCTCCGAGGCCGACTGATCGAGCAGTCGGTGGTCGTACGCCTTGAGACGGATCCGGATCTTGGTGGCCATGTGTGTTGCCTCTTACTCGATGATCTTGGTGATGACGCCGGCGCCGACCGTACGGCCGCCCTCGCGGATGGCGAAGCGCTGCTTCTCTTCCATCGCGACCGGCGTGATCAGCTCGACCTTCATCTGCACGTTGTCGCCCGGCATGACCATCTTCACGTCGTCGGGCAGCTTGATGGAGCCCGTCACGTCGGTGGTCCGCATGTAGAACTGGGGACGGTAGCCGTCGAAGAACGGCTTGTGGCGGCCGCCCTCCT
>JAYZQJ010000051.1:0-15477 GCA_036149055.1 Myxococcota bacterium
TTCCCGTCCTCTCCTTCCTCGTTTCCGACCTTCCTCCCTTCCCCGGAGTAGGAGCCCGACGCCTCTCCCCCATTCTTCCCGTCCTCTCCTTCCTCGTTTCCGACCTTCCCCGGAGTAGGAGCCCGACCGGCGCCGGGTGAGGCCGTGCTGCCAGTGGAGTTGGCGCCTGGCTCTCGGACGGCCCCGCCGCGGCTCCGGCACGTGGATTGCCGTGTCCCTCGGGATGCGCGCGTTGATCTTGGCCACCCTCCTGCTCGGCTGCGCCTCGGAGTCCGCGGCTGAAGACGCCGCGGTCGAGGACGGGGGCTGCACGCGGCCGGGGGCCGATCTCTCGCTCGGGCCTCATCCGGATCGGATCCGATGCCCTCCTCCTCCGCGGGATCGCTCCGGGGTCCGGCCGTCGACGCACGCGGTGATCGACGCGCTCGAGCAGCTCGACGCGGCGTACTGCGAGGAGCGGCGCGCGCGAGCGTCGCGCCTCGATGAGGACCGCTGGCGTGGTCAGCGGGAGTCGCTCGAGCGGGGGATCGAGCCGAGCTTCGACGAGCTGGGCATCACGCAGCTCCGGCCGCTCCCGATGGAGCCGCTCGAGGGCTGCGGCGAGGCGGCTCGGCTCGCGTCGTGGGTGGAGGGGCACCTCGATCTCTTCGCGGTCGACGCGGACGCGATCGCGCCGCACTCGCTCGGGACGGGCGAGATCCGGGGGACGTTTCGCCAGCGATGGCGAGGCTTGCCGGTGCTCCGGAGGGGGCTGCCGGCCGAGCTCGTCGTCGGTCTCCCGGCGTGGGGCGTGCGGTCCAGCCTGATCCCCTCCTGGGCGATGCCCGCCTCGCCGGAGCCGCGGGTGACGCCGGAGGAGGCGCACGCGCGGCTCGACGAGGCGCGGCGGCCCGCGGGGAGGCTCGGGCTGTTCGTGGACTGGCGAGACGGGTGGGGGCCGCGCGCCCGCCTCGTCTGGCTCGGGCGCGGTTGCCTGGTCGACGCGACCGACGGGAGCCTGAGCAGCTGCGCGCCTTGACCGAGGGGGCGGCGAGCAGTAGCGCTAGCGCCACTCCCCCATGCACGTACGCCGTCACGCCGTCACGCTCGCCGTCGCCCTCCTCCTCGCCGCGGTCGCGCCGCGCCTCTACGCGCAGGCCACGCGGGTGGCGGTGGTCGATCTCCAGCGCGCGCTCACCGAGACCGAGGACGGCCGGCGCGCCAAGGCGCGGCTGAAGCGCACCTTCGAGGCCCGGCAGCGCACGCTCGACGCGAAGCAGCGCGAGCTGAAGGCGCTCCAGGAGGAGATCGAGGCGCAGCAGAAGGTGCTCTCGCCCGAGGCGCTCCAGAAGCGGGTCGAGGCGTTCCAGAAGGCCTACATGGAGCTTCAGTCGACGTACATGGAGTACCAGCGCGAGCTGGCGTCGAAGGAGGCGGAGCTGACCCAGCCGATCCTCAGCCGCATGCAGGAGATCGTGCAGCGCATCGGGCAGTCCGAGGGCTACACCCTGATCCTGGAGCGGAACGAGTCCGGGGTGATCTGGGTGCCGGCCAACCTGGACCTCACCGACATGGTGATCCAGCAGTACAACGCGTCCAGCAGCGAAGGCTCCAGCCGGCGCGGTCGGCGCAGCTCCAAGCGGCGCTGACGGGGCGGAGCCGCCGCCCGGCTGCGGGCGCGAGACAGCGGCCCTTCCCCGGACCCGTGAGGCCGTGTGAAGATGCAGGCGCGATGGACTTCGACATCAACCGCATCCTCCGCATCCTCCCGCACCGCGCCCCGTTCGTGCTCATCGACCGGGTGACCGAGCTCGCGCCGCGGCAGAGCGCGAAGGCGGTGAAGTGCGTCACCTACAACGAGCCCTTCTTCCCCGGGCACTTCCCCGGGGCGCCGATCTTCCCCGGCGGCCTGATCCTCGAGGCGATGGCGCAGCTCACCGGCGTGCTCGCCTACGCGTCGGATCCCTACGACAACGCCCAGAAGGTCATGTACTTCCTCGGCGTGGAGGAAGCGAAGTTCCGTCGGCCGGTCATCCCCGGCGACCGGATGGACGTGGCGGTCGAGGTCGTGCAGCGCCGCTCCAACATCTGGAAGGTCGCCGGCGAGGTCTCGGTCGACGGCAACCTCTGCGCGAGCGCCAAGCTCCTCACCGCGCTGACGGACAAGGGCGACATCCCCCAGGGCTCGGGCTTCCACCAGGGCTAGCGCTCAATCCACGAGCAGCAGGCGACGCAGGGCGCGGAAGCGGCGGCGCTCGTCGTCGTCGAGCGAGTCGGGGTCGCGGGCCTCGAACGCGGCGCGCTCCGCGTCGAGCTCCAGCCACTGTTCGCGGCCGAGCTTGGGCAGGTCGGGCCCGCCGAAGTAGACGTGCTTGTCGACGTAGTCGAGGAAGCGCCGGTGGGCTCTCGGGTCCATGACGGGTCGTAGCGCGCTGCCGCGGTGCCCACCATGTGCTACCACCGGCCCCGTGCGGCGGCCGGTCCTCGCGTCCCTGTTCTGCGTGATCTCGGCGCTGCTGTGCGCCCCGCTCGCGGCGCAGCAGGTGGAGGACGAGGCGCCCGCCGAGACCGACGGCGCGCCCCCGGTGATGGACGTGGCCCAGCTCGTCCGGCACGCCGAGCGCAGCTACCCGGGGGTCCGCGCCGCCCACGCCCGGATCCGGGCGGCCCGGGCGCAGCTCGACGAGGCGTGGGTCTCGCCCTTCTTCCAGTCCTGGATCACCGCGGGCGTCTCGCTCGCGCCCGAGGTCCGGGGCAGCCCCATCTTCAGCCCCGACCCGCAGCTCCCGATCGACAACCCGTGGCAGCCGGTGCTCGGCTTCTCGATCGAGGGCGTGGTGCCGCTCTGGACCTTCGGGAAGCTCCCGGCGGCGCGCGACGCGGCCCGGGCCGGCATCCGGGCGGCCGAGGCGGACCGGACCCGGGTGCGGCAGCAGCTCCGCTACGACGTGCGCCGCGCCTACTTCGCGCTGCAGCTCGCGCTCGATCTGCGCCAGATGTTCGACGAGGGCCTCCCGGCCATCCGGGACGCGGCCACCCGGCTCGAGGAGCAGCTGGCCGAGGGCGACACGGACGTCAGCGAGCTCGATCAGTACCGGCTGGAGACCGCGCTGGCCGAGATCGAGGCGCGCGACGCCGACGCCATCCGGCTCGAGGAGACGGCCCGGCAGGCGCTGCGCATCCTGACCGGGGTCCGCCACTTCCAGATCCCGGCCTGCCCGATCGAGCCGGTCGAGGTCGTGCTCGAGCCGCGCGCGCACTACGTCCGCCAGGCGACCGGCCGCCGCCCCGAGGTCCGCATGCTCGAGGCCGCAGTGCGCGCCCGCCAGGCCGGGCTCGACGTGGCCCAGGCGAGCTACTTCCCGGACCTCGCCCTCGCCTACCGCTTCGGCACCACCTACGCGCCGGGCATCACCGATCAGGGCAACCCGTTCGTCATCGATCAGGCGAACTACACCTCGATCCAGGCGGGCCTCGTGCTGCGCTGGTCGCTCGATCTCTGGGGCAACGCCTACCGGGTCGACCGGGCGTCGGCCCTCCTCGACGACACCCGGGAGCGCTCCCGCGAGGCCGCCCGGGGCCTCGAGCTGGAGGTGTCCGAGGCGTACGAGGCGGCCCGGGCCGCCCAGCAGCAGGTGGAGGCCTGGGCGCGCGGGCGTCGCTCGGCCCGCCGCTGGTTCATCGCCGCCGCCCAGGGCCGCGACGTGGGCACCACCGAGCCGCGCGATCTGGTCGACGCCGCCCGCGCCTACTTCGGCGCCCGCTACGGCCACCTCAAGGCGATCCACGACTACAACGCGGCCCTCGCGAACCTCGAGCGGACCTCCGCGGACCGCCTCGCGGACGCGTGGCAACCGCCTTGCGAATGAGCCGTTCGGGTCCCACGGTCCGTCTCTCCCGCGGAGGCGCGAATACCGCCGGCCCCCGCGCGTCGAAGGCCAGACGTTGGACATCATGCACACGCTGAGACTCGCCCTCGCCCCCCTCCTCGCCGCCCTGATCCTGGCCCCCGCGCTCGACGCCTCGGCCCAGACCGGCGCCCGCGCCTACCTCGAGCGGCGCCACGAGGAGGTGAACCGCATCCTCCGCACCCCCGCCGGAGAGCGCCGCTCGCAGCGCCTCACCCGGCTGCTCAACGAGCTGATCGACTACGAGGCCCTGTCGCGCGAGGCCCTCGGTGAGCACTGGGAGGCCCAGTCGGCCGAGGAGCGCCAGCGCTTCGTCTCGCTCCTCCGGCAGCTGGTCGAGCGCAACTACGAGACGAACCTGGAGCGGATCCTCGACTACGAGGTCAGCTACGAGGGCGAGCGCCGTCGGGGCGACCGCACGGTGGTGACCACGAGCGCCCGCTCCCGCGCCCAGCGCCGCCAGCCCCCGGTGGAGATCGCCTACGCGATGGTCCAGTCCGGCAGCGACTGGCGCGTGGTCGACGTGACGACCGACGGCGTCAGCATGGTCCAGAACTATCGGAACCAGTTCAGCCGGATCATCGACCGCGAGGGCTGGGCGGAGCTGATCAGCCGCATGGAGAGTCGCCTGGAGCAGGGCGCAGACGGCTGAAATCCCGTGGATCGGCGCGGCTTTCCGAGCTAGGTTTCGCTCGCCTCGCCGGCCCTCGTCCCCCGCCGGCGGGACCGAAGGGCCAGATGCGACTCTACAGCGGAAAAGTACCCGTCATCGCCGACGAGATCGTCGGCACCCTGGTCAAGGATCAGGACATCGAGGTCGCCGACCACGCCGAGGTCAAGCTCGACATCGAGGCGGTGATGAAGGAGTACCTCCGGCAGGATCGCGAGATCCTCGAGGAGGCGAAGAACCGCATGGAGATCCGCGGCCTCCCCTACAGCCAGCTCGGCAAGATGAAGTCGATGGTGGCCCGGGAGCGCCAGGTGCCCATCGGCGACGAGATGCTGCCGTACATCCTCGAGCAGCTCCTCACCATGCTCTTCCACAGCCAGAACGTGGAGGAGGTCTTCTCCGACGACATCGTCCTGCGGAAGAAGATGACGAAGATCATGCGGCGCCACCTCGATCTGGAGGGCGAGCTGGACCAGGAGGTCCGCTCGAAGATCAAGAACCTCCAGGAGGGCACCGCGAGCTTCGAGATCGAGTACCAGCGCGTGATGGACGAGATCAAGCGCAAGAAGCGGCTGACCTGAGGGCGGGCGCGTGAGCGACGCCACCGGCATCCGGAGCATGACCGGCCACGGCGTCGGCGAGGCGCCCCTCGGTCAGGGGCGCGTGCTCGTCGAGATCCGCGCCGTCAATCACCGCTACCTCGACGTGCGCGTCAAGCTCCCGACCGACGTCGCCGAGCACGGCGGCGCGGTCGAGGAGCGCGTGCGCAAGTCGCTCCGCCGCGGCCGCGTGGAAGTGCAAGCGAGACTGCAGGGCGACGTCTGCGGCCCCCCGGCGCTCGACGTCGACCGCGCCCGGGCGGCCTTCGGGCAGCTGAGCGCCCTGCGCGACGAGCTCCGCCCGGGCGAGCCGGTGCCGCTCTCGCTGCTGAGCTGCGTGCCCGAGCTGTTCAGCGCCTCGAAGGAGAAGGACCACGAGGCCTCACGCGACGCGATCGTGGCGGCGACCGACGCCGCCTGCGCCGAGGTCTGGACGATGCGCGCCCGCGAAGGCGAGGCCCTCGCCGCCGACCTCGCCGGCCACCTCGACGCCCTCCTGGCGCAGCTGGCCTCCGTCGAGGCGCGGGTGCCCGAGATGGTCGACGGCTACCGGCACAAGCTCCGCGCCCGCATCGAGCGGCTGCTCGAGGACGGCGACACGAGCCTCGACGCCGGGCGGCTCGAGCACGAGGTCGCCCTCTTCGCCGACCGCGCGGACATCGCCGAGGAGATCACGCGGCTGCAGAGTCACGCCGCGCAGATGCGCGCGCTCCTGCGCGGCGAGGGGGAGACCGCGGGCAAGCGCCTCGACTTCCTCCTGCAGGAGATGACGCGCGAGACCAACACGATCGGCAGCAAGAGCGCCGACGCGTCGCTGGCGCAGGCGGTGGTCGAGATGAAGGCCGCCGTGAGCCGCATGCGCGAGCAGGCGCAGAACATTCTGTAGTAGGTTCTCCGCGATGGAAGAGCCGCTGCTGCTGATGCTGTGCTCGCCGTCCGGAGCGGGCAAGAGCACGCTGACGCGTCACCTGCTGGGCGCGTTCGCCGACCTCATGTTCTCGGTGTCGCACACCACGCGCTCGCCGCGCGAGGGCGAGCGAGACGGGGTCCACTATCACTTCGTCGAGCGCGCGCGCTTCGAGGCGATGCGGGACGAGGGGCGCTTCGCCGAGCACGCCGTCGTGCACCAGAACCTCTACGGCACCAGCACCGACGAGATCGAGCGGGCGAAGCGCGACGGCAAGACCGGGATCATCTTCGACATCGACGTGCAGGGCGCGCGACAGATCAAGGCGCGGCTCCCCCAGGCGGTGGGCATCTTCATCCTGCCCCCCTCGATGGAGGAGCTCGAGCGTCGCCTACGAGGCCGCGGCACCGACGCGGACGCGGTCATCGCGCGCCGCCTCGCCAAGGCCCGCGACGAGATCGCCTGCTACCCGTCCTTCGACTACCTCGTGGTCAACGACGACCTCGACCGGGCGAAGGCCACCGTGAGCGCGATCGTCATGGCCGAGCGCGCCCGCCGACGACGCGTGGCCGAGGCCGCGGAGGCGCTCCTGCGCTGAGGAGCGATGGCGGCCCTCGCGACCGCGGCGGTGCTGATCTGCTTCGCCCTCGGCTACCGGTTCTACGCGCGCTGGATCGGGCGGCGCATCTTCCAGATCGACGACGACGTCGAGACCCCCGCCCACGCGCTCGAGGACGGGCGCGACTACGTCCCGACCGACAAGCACATCCTCTTCGGGCACCACTTCACGTCGATCGCCGGCGCGGCGCCGATCATCGGGCCGTGCGTCGCCGCCTACTGGGGCTGGCTCCCCGCGCTGCTCTGGGTGGTGCTCGGCACGCTCTTCATGGGCGCGGTGCACGACTTCGGCGCCCTGGTCGCCAGCGTGCGTGAGCAGGGGCGCTCCATCGGCGATCTCGCCGGCCGGGTGATCAGCGGCCGCGCCCGGGTGATGTTCCTCTGCTTCGTGCTGGTCCTCGTGTGGCTGGTGCTCGCGGTGTTCGCGATGGCCATCGCGGGGCTCTTCGTGTCGCAGCCCAGCGCGGTGCTCCCGATCAACATCGAGATCGTGATCGCGGTCGGCATCGGCTGGCTGCTCTATCGCAAGAAGATGAAGGCCCTGGTCCCGTCGCTGATCGCGCTCGGGCTGCTCTACGTCTTCGTCTGGCTCGGCACGATCTACCCGCTCGACCTGCAGGACCTCGGCCTCTCCCGCGCCGGGGCCGAGCGCACCTGGATCGTGCTCCTCTTCGCCTACTCGGCGGTGGCGAGCCTGCTCCCGGTCTGGCTGCTGCTCCAGCCCCGCGACTACATCAACAGTCACCAGCTCTTCGTCGGCCTCGCGCTGCTCTTCGGCGGGCTCTTCGTGGCCCACCCCCAGTTCGACGCGCCCGCCGTCCGCACCCTCGAGGAGGGCGCGCCGTCGGTCTTCCCGCTCCTCTTCGTCACCATCGCCTGCGGCGCGATCAGCGGATTCCACGGCCTGGTCTCGAGCGGCACGACGAGCAAGCAGCTCTCGAAGCTCCGCGACGCGCGCTACGTCGGCTACGGCGCGATGCTCGGCGAAGGCAGCCTCGCGCTCGCCTCGACCATGGCCGCGGTCGCCGGGGTGGGCATGGTCGCGGCCTGCGCCCTCCCCGGCCAGGGCGAGGTCGCGGACCTGAGCTGGGCCGTCTACTACGACAGCTGGGCGCACGCGGGCGCGAACAAGGCGGCCGCCTTCGTGCTCGGCGGCGGCGCCTTCCTGGAGGCGCTCGGCCTCCCCACCGGGCTCGCGCGCACGCTCATGGCGGTGCTCGTGATCTCGTTCGCGGCCACGACCCTCGACACGGCCACCCGCATCCAGCGCTTCATCCTCGCCGAGCTCGGCGGGGCCCTGAAGCTGAAGCCCCTCGAGAACCCCTACGTCGCCACCGCCCTCGCCGTGCTCCCGGCCGCCGCCCTCGCCTTCGTCGACGTCACCGACCCGGCGTCGGGCGAGGTCCGTCAGGCCGGCTGGGTGCTCTGGCCCATCTTCGGGGCGAGCAACCAGCTCCTCGCCGCCCTCACCCTGATGGTGCTCGCCCTCTACTTCGCCGCCCGCCAGCGCCCGGTGCTCCCCCTCGTGATCCCGATGATCTTCGTCACCGTGGTCGCCCTCCTCGCGCTCGTCGGCAAGCTCCAGGACTTCGTCGCCCACGGCAACTGGCCCCTCGCCGCCCTGGCCGCCGCCATGCTCGGGCTCACCGTCTGGATGCTGCTCGAAGCCTTCGCCGCCCTGAAACGGAAACGAGGAGGGCTTCTTTCCTCCGACTCGCAGGAAGGTCGGAAGGTAGGAAGCGAGGAAGAGAGATGAAGGAGGGGGCAGGCGAAGGACCAGGGAGTTGGGAGGCGGGAGGCGGGAGGCGGGAGGCGGGAGGCGAGGAGAGTGTGTCGCTCCGCGACACGGCTGGGGTCGGCGGCGGGATGGAGGCTCGCCGCGGCTCGGCCACCGGCGGCGGCCCTCCCCGAGAGTCGGAGCGACCGAAGCGGTGACGGCTGAGATCAGAAGGCGGCGATCAGGGCCTCTTCCAGGGAGCGGACGCCGACGAGCTTCATGCCCTTCGGGGCGTCGCCGTTGAGGCGATCGAGGTTGCCGGCGGGGAGGATGGCGCGGGTGAAGCCGAGCTTCTGGGCCTCCTGGAGGCGCTGGCCGGCGCGGGGCACGGCGCGTATCTCGCCCGCGAGGCCGACCTCGCCGAAGGCCACCAGGTCGGGCGGGAGCGGGCGCTCGCGCAGGCTGGAGACCATCGCCAGGGCGAGCGGGAGCTCGGCCGCGCGCTCGTCGATGCGGGCGCCGCCGGTGACGCTGATGAACACGTCCTGGTCGAGCGCGTGGATTCCCGCCTTCTTGTCGAGCACCGCGAGCAGGATGGCCACCCGGCTCGAGTCGACGCCGCTGACCACCCGCCGGGCGTTGCCGTAGACGGCGCTCGCGAGGAGCGCCTGGATCTCCACCAAGAGCGGCCGCGAGCCCTCGGCGGTGGGCACGACCACCGAGCCGGCCGCGCGCTCGGGGCGCTCGGCGAGGAAGAGCGCGCTCGGGTCGGGCACCTCGCGGAGGCCGTCCTGCACCATCTCGAAGACCCCCACCTCGTGCGCCGCGCCGAAGCGGTTCTTGTTGGCGCGCACCAGGCGGAAGGCGCCGCTCGCGTCCCCCTCGAAGGCGAGCACGGTGTCGACCAGGTGCTCGAGCACCTTGGGGCCGGCGAGCATGCCCTCCTTGGTCACGTGGCCGATGAGGAAGAGGGTGACCCCCTCGCGCTTGGCGATCTCGATGAGCCGGCTCGCCACCTCGCGGATCTGCGAGACGCTGCCAGCGACCGACTCGAGCGAGCCGCTGCGGAGCGTCTGCACCGAGTCGATGACGACCACGCCCGGCTTCTCCTTGGCGAGCGTGTCCTCGACCTCCTCGAGATCGGTGGTCGCCTGCACCAGCACGTCGCGCGTGTCGACCGCGAGCCGCCGCGCCCGGAGCGCGATCTGCGCGGCCGACTCCTCGCCGCTGACGTAGAGCGCGCGCGCCTCGGCGGTGGCGAGCCCGGCGAGCGCCTGCATCAGCAGCGTGGACTTGCCGATGCCCGGGTCGCCGCCGAGCAGGATGGCGCTGCCCGCGACCACGCCCCCGCCGAGCACCCGGTCGAGCTCGGCGATGCCGCACGAGGTGCGCGCCGCGTCCTCCGGCCGCACCTCGGAGAGCGGGGTGACCGGGCTGCGCGGCGCGATGCCGCCCCCGCCGGCGCCCCCGAAGCCGCCCCTGGCGCGCCCGCCCTTGGCCGCCGGCCGCACCTTCTCCTCGGTCAGCGTGTTTCAGGCGCCGCAGCTCGGGCACTTGCCCATCCACCGCGGCGTGTCCGCCCCGCAGTCGGTGCAGAAGAACACGGTCTTCGTCTTCTTGGCCTTCGCCATCTTCGCCGTCGCCATGCCGCCCAGGACGCAGCCCGGGCCGGGCGACTGACGGTAGCAGCATCCCTCGTCGTTTTTTTGCGTTCTTCGCCCGCCATCGGGCAGCACGGAGACATGGACCTGACCCAGCCCTCCGGCCCGGCCCCCTTTCACCTCGATCTCCGCGTGCTGCGGTTCCGGACCGATCCCAGGCGCGACGAGCCGGCGATGCTCGCCCAGGAGCTGCTCACGCAGGGGCGGCTGGAGGAGGCGGTGGAGCTGACCGAGCGCACCCTCGAGGTGGATCCGACCGACGCGGATCTCCTGCTCACGCATGGCTGCGCGCTCGCGCGGCTCGGGCACCTCGAGACGGCGCAGCTCGCCTTCACCCGCGCGGCCAAGCGGGACCCCGAGTGGGTCGAGCCCTGGGTGCAGCTCGCCGAGGTGCTGCTCACCCGCGGCAAGCCGACGCGCGCCGTTCAGGTCATCGAGCGAGGTCTCGCCCTCGATCCCTCGGAGCCGCGCCTGGTCCGCAGCCAGTCGCGCGCGACCCTCGAGCTCCGGGCCCGCGCCTACTGCGAGGCCCCCGACGAGGGCGAGGAGCCGGCCATGCTCGCGACGCAGCTGCTGTCGGCCGAGCGCGCCGACCTGGCCTTCGAGGTGACCCGGACCGCGCTGCTCGCCGAGCTCGACGACGTGGATCTCCTGGTGGCCCACGCGAAGGCGGCGCGGGCGATGGGCGACCTCGACGAGGCGATCAGCGCGCTGCGGACCGCGACCTACGAGGCGCAGGACTGGGCCGAGATCTGGCGGCTGCTCGCGGAGGCGCACGAGGCGGCGGGCGAGAGCGAGGAGGCGCGGCAGGCGGCGGCCAAGGGCCTGCTCGTCGATCCGTCCGACGCCGCGCTGATCGCACTGCACGAGCGGGCCGAGACGCTGGTCACTCTGTAGACCTCACGATATCCTGCGCGGCGTGCGCGTCCTCTCGATCGACCCCGAGCCCTCGCTGCGCGTCCGGTACCTGAACGCCGCGCGGCGTCGCGGCGTCGTGTCGTCGCTCCTGCCCGTGCACCTCGCGAAGGTCGACGCGCTGCCCGAGGGTCTCGACGCGATCGTCGTCACCAGCGATCTCCAGGGCGTGATCCCCTCGCACGCCGGCGGCGAGAGCCTCCTCCTCGGCGAAGGCCTGGCCATCGAGCTGCTCGCGCTGCCCGCCCTCACCCAGCCGCGGCGGGTCGGGGTGATCCTGGCGGGCGACCTCTACAGCGCGCCCGGCGGCGACGTGCGCGGCGCCTCGGGCGACGTGACCGGGGTCTGGAAGGCGTTCGCCGAGCTCTACGCGTGGGTCGCCGGCGTCGCCGGCAATCACGACCGCTTCGGCTCCGAGAAGGACGAGCGACGGCTCCGAGCCGTCGCGGGGGTGCACCGCCTCGACGACCGGGTGGACGTGCTCGACGGGCTGCGCCTCGGCGGCGTCGACCTCATCATCGGCGATCCCGCGAAGCCCGGCCGGCGCGAGGCGTGGGAGTTCCTCGAGTCGGTGCAGCTGCTCCTCGCCGAGGATCTCGACGTGCTGGTCCTGCACGAGGGTCCCGAGGGCGGAGCCGGCGAGCGTCAGCGCGGCAACCCCGAGATCCGCGCCCTCCTCGAGCGCGCCCCGAGCCCCCCGCTGACGATCTGCGGCCACGCGCACTGGGACGCTCCCCTCGCCACCCTGAGCAACGGCGCGCAGGTGCTGAACGTGGACGCCCGGGCGGTCGTGCTCACCGTCTGAGCCGCGCGTAGGCGGCGACGAGCAGCGCGACGGCGTCGGCGACCTCCCGGTCCGAGGTGCCGCGGCCGAGCGAGAGCCGGACGGTGCCCAGCGCCTGGTCCTCCGGCACGCCCATCGCGCGGATCACCCGCGACGCCGTCTCCGCGCCTTCGTGGCAGGCCGAGCCCGCCGACGCCGCCAGCCCCGGCGTCGCCTCCAGCAGCGCGCGGCCGAGCACCCCCGGGAACCGCACGCTCGAGGTGTTCGGCAGCCGAGGGGCGCCCTCCCCGTTCACCGCCAGCCCGGGCACGTGCGCTCGGAGGCTCCGCTCGAGCGTGTCCCGGAGCGCCGCGAGCCGCGCGCCTTCGGCTTCGAGGTCCCGCGTCGCGACCCGGCAGGCCGCGCCGAGCCCCGCGATCCCGATCACGTTCTCGGTGCCCGGCCGCAGCCCCCGCTCGTGCCCCGCGCCCCGGACCAGCGGCTCGAGCGGCACCCCGCGCCGGACGTAGAGCGCGCCCACGCCCTTGGGCCCGTAGAGCTTGTGCCCCGCGATCGAGAGCAGATCCACGCCCAGCGAG
The DNA here is from genome assembly GCA_036149055.1 of Myxococcota bacterium. Taxonomy (GTDB): domain Bacteria; phylum Myxococcota_A; class Polyangia; order Polyangiales; family Sandaracinaceae; genus JAVJQK01. The sequence goes on from JAYZQJ010000051.1 coordinate 12,337, forward strand.
TCGACGTCGACCGGCACCTTGCCCGCCGTCTGCGCCGCGTCGGTGTGCAGCCGCGCCCCGGCCCGCTCCGCCGCCTCGGCGAGCGCAGCGATCGGTTGGATCACGCCGGTCTCGTTGTTCGCGTGCATCACGCTCACCAGGCTCGCGCCGGCGAGCGCCGCCTCGTCGATGGTCACCTGACCGCGGCCGTCGACCCCGAGCGTGCGCACCTCGCGCCCGCGTCGGCCCAGCGCCTCCCCCGGGGCCGACGTCGCCGGATGCTCCAGCGCCGAGATCACGATCGCTCCGTCGCCCGGCGTCCCGTGCAGCGCGAGGTTGTTGGCCTCGGTGCCGCCGGAGGTGAAGACGATCTCGTCGGGCGAGGCCCCGATCAGCGCCGCCACCTCCGCCCGGGCGCCGTCGATCAGGGCGCGGGCGCGCCTCCCGAACGCGTGCCCGCTCGACGGATTGCCCCACCCCTCGTCCATCGCCGCGACCATCGCCGCCCGCACCTCCGCGTGGAGCGGCGTGGTCGCGTTGTGATCGAAGTAGAGCGGCGCGTCCGAGGTGCTCACGACCCCTTCTTAGCGCACCGAGAACGGGCCGTTCGCCGCCGCGCTCTCCCGGATCGCCTCCAGGGCCCGGGCCGCCGCGTCCAGGATCGCCACGTCGGCCACGGTGCCGGCGAGGACGACCCCGGCCTCGCGCTCGCCGAGGACGAGGCGCGCGCCTTCGGGGAGCGCGCCGACCGCCGCGACCCGAGCGGCGACCTCGGTCGGGTCCACGCGCGCCGGCGGGCCGTCGGAGATCCGCGAAGGGCCACGCGGATCGAGCGCCAGGCGCATCTTCGTGAAGGTGCCGCCGTCCGGATACCAGGGGTTCCCCACCGCCTGCATGACCGACACGAGCACCATCTCCAGAGTCAGCTGATGGTCTCCGCGGTCGCAGAAGACGCGCCTCGACGCGTAGCTCCCGCCCCAGCGGCTGGCGATCTCGCTCCACGGCCCCGCCAGCCTGGCCTCCCGCGCTCTGGCGCGCGCCCGCACGAACGCCACCACCGCGATCACCGGCGCTCCGACGATGGCGCCCGCGACTCCCAACAGGATCAACTCCGACATCTCTCTCACCTCCGCTCTGGCCACCCACATCGGGCGGCGCCGGAGCATGCGGCGGCGGGGGGGCGGCTCTCCCTCGGTGGCGTGGGTCGTCGAAACGTCGTCGCGAATCGTCGAGTCGCGCGCTCGACGACCGAGCGAACCGGGCGCCGACGGCGTAGGATCGGCGGCGCATGGGCGAGCTCGTCCCCATCCAGGTCCTCCGCTCCTACCTGCAGGCGCTGGGGCTCACGCTCGACGAGGTGCAGGCGGCGGTGGGGCTCCCGCTCGAAGGCATGGCGGCCTTCCGCTACGAAGACAGCTTGCGCCTCTGGCAGGCCGTCGAGGCGCTCACCGGGGACCCGAGCGCCGGCCACCACGCCGGGGCCCAGGTGCGCGTCACCGAGCTCGGCGCGCTCGGCGGCGTGCTCGCCCACGCGAGAGACGTGCGCGAGGCGCTCGAGAACCTCGGCCACGTCGTGCCGCTGGTGCTCCCCGGCCGCTTCGAGATCGACCTGGGCGGCGGCGGCGCGACGATCACCTACGAACGCCCGGCGTGGGCGCGCCAGTCGCGGCACGGCATCGAGTCCCTGTTCGCGGCGCTGCTCTCGACGCTTCGCCACAGCTCGAGGCGACCGTTCGCGGCCCGGGCGGTGGCCCTGGCGTGCCCCGTCCCCGCGGAGCCCGGCGGCTACGATCACTTCTACGGGGTGCCGGTCGGCTGGTCGGCGCCGCGCTCGCATCTGGAGCTCGACCGGGAGGCGCTCGACCTCCCGATGGCGGCCGCCGATCCCCAGCTCAGCGGCCTCCTCATGACCCACGCCGAGCAGCTGCTCTCGGCCACGCGAGCGGCCTCGGCGGCCGAGCAGCGGATCACCCGCGCCTTCCTCGCCGCCCTGCACCTCCGCGACCCCACGCTCGAAGGCACCGCGCGCCAGCTCGGCGTCGGCGCCCGCACCCTCCAGCGCCAGCTCGACGAGCTGGGCGTCTCCTTCCGCGACCTGCGCGCGCGCCAGCTCCGCGAGCGCGCCGAGCTGCTCCTGTCCGACCCCTCCTCGAGCGTCGAAGAGATCGCCGAGCTGCTCGGCTACGACTCCCGAGGCGGCTTCGACCGCGCCTTCCGCGCCTGGACCGGGACCACCCCCGCCGCCTACCGCCGCGCCCTACGCCGCTGACCCGCGAGCCGACGAGAGCCGCAGAAGGGGCCGAGCCCACGCGGGATGAAGTCTAGTCTTTTGGCTCTCGCAAAGGCGCGAAGACGCCAAGGAGCGGGCTGGCGACGGGATGGAGGCTCGCCGCCTTGCGGTTGGCGGCTGGCGTCTCGACGGTAGTTTTTTTTGCTCTCGCCAAGACGCGAAGACGCAAAGGAGCGGGCTGGCGTCGGGATGGAAGCTCGCCGCGTTGCGGCTGGCGGTTGGCGTCTCGACGGTAGTCTTTTTTGCTCTCGCCAAGACGCGAAGACGCAAAGGAGCGGGCTGGCGTCGGGATGGAGGCTCGCCGCGTTGCGGCTGGCGGTTGGCGTCTCGACGGTAGTCTTTTTGCTCTCGCCAAGACGCGAAGACGCAAAGGAGCGGGCTGGCGTCGGGATGGAGGCTCGCCGCGTCGCGGCGGGTCGTTGCGCGGGGACGGGCGGGGCCCCCGCGGGGACCGGTCTGACGGCGCAGCGGGTATGAGCCCGCGCGGGCCCACGCGGACCCGCCGTGCCCAGAGAGCTCGTGAGGTGGCAACCAATGGCGCGGCGCCAGCCCGAGCCCGCCACCGCGGCGACTGACCCGAGACGACGGCAGGCGACGAGCGAAGCGAGGTCGCCGCACGTGCCACCCCACAGGTTCGACCCCGCGGCAGCGGGCGGCCAGCGCGCGCGAAGCGCGAGCGCGAGCCGCGTGGCTCACGCGCGGAGCGCGGGACACGCGCGCCGGAGGCGCGCGACTTGGGTTGGGGGGGCCCCGCGGAGCCGGCTGACCTGTCTCTGCGGAGGGTGCGGATGCACCCGGAGCGGAGACAGGTCTGACGGCGCAGCGGGGGGGGGGGGGTGGTAAATCCCCACCCGACAAACACACTTCGCCCA
>JAYZQJ010000052.1:0-17883 GCA_036149055.1 Myxococcota bacterium
TGGCGGCGGGGTGGCGGCTGGCCGGCGGGTTCCGGTCGGTGGGTGGTGGCGAGGCACCATCCCGCGGCCGCGTGTCCCTTTGCGTCTTCGCGTCTTTGCGCGAGTAATTCGGAGGACCCGCAGCTTACTCGCGGTCGGGTCGAGAGCTCACCGCTCGAAGCCGTCTTCGGTCTTCTCGCCCGGCTTGACGACCTTGGGGCCGAAGAAGAAGGAGAAGACGACGCTGACCCAGTAGAGGACGTTCAGCGGGATGGCCATCATCATCTGGGAGCCCGGATCGGGCGGGGTCAGCAGCGCGGCGACGATCACCGAGATCACCAGCCACCACCGCCCGAACTTCACCAGCTGCCGCCAGTTCACGAGGCCGGCGAAGCTGAGGAACGCGATCACGACCGGGACCTGGAAGGTGACCCCGAAGGCGACCAGCAGGCGCGCGGTCAGCGAGAGGTAGGAGTCGACGGTGACGATCTCGGTCAGGACGATCGCGCCGGAGCCGACGTCGCCGCCGAACTGCAGGAACGTCTGGTAGGCGAGCGGCAGGACGAGCGCGTAGCCGAAGTAGCAGCCGGCGAGGAAGAACAGCGTCGAGACCCCGATGAAGGGGAAGACGAGGCGCTTCTCGCGGCGGTAGAGCCCGGGCGCCACGAAGCCGTAGATCTGCCAGAAGACCCAGGGGCTGGCGAAGATGAGGCCGACGATGGCGCTCATCACCAGGTAGACGATGAACGGGTCCATCGGGCCCGTGTAGTGCAGCTCGACCGGCTGCAGCTCCTCGGCGCTCTGCGGGTAGGGGTGGGTGAGCCAGAACCAGAGGACGTCGGGGTCGATGTTCTCGGTGAGCTTGCCGCGGTTCCACGGGATCGCGAGCCACTCGAGGATCTGCTCCCGGAAGTACCAGGCGGCGCCGAAGAACGGGAGGATGCCGATCAGGGCGCGGATCAGCCGCGTCCGGAGCTCCGCGAGGTGCTCGAAGAAGGTCATCTCGACGTCGTCCTCGGGGACGGGCGTCTCGTCGGTCTCCTCCTCCGCCATCAGGCCTCGCTCGCCGCCTTCTCCGCCTCGCGGCGGCGGGCGTCCTCACGGAGCACCGCGAGGTCGATCCCCTCGGGCGGCACCTCCCGGACCCGGTCGGCGTAGCGGATGGCGCGCTTCTGCACGCTCGGCTTCTTGGCCGGGATGGCCTTCGTCTTGGCCGGCGGGACGTAGAGGGGCTTCCGCAGGTCCTTGAGGTCTTCGTCCTGGAGGATGTCGTCGATCCCGGTGCTGGCGCGGAGCTCTCGGGTGGCGCGGCGGAACTCCCGGTAGGCCCGGACGACCGCCTTGAGCAGCCCTGGGAGACGCGTCGGTCCGACCGCGATGAGCAGGACGATCGCGATGACTACGAGCTCGGTGCCGCCGATGCCGAACATGCGGTGCGTCGGGTTGTAGCACTTCGCCCGGCGGCGGCGAGGCTACTCCGCGGACGCCACGCGGAGCCGCTCGGCCGCGTTGGAGAGCTCGCGCAGGTGCCCCTCGTAGTTCCGGGTCAGCTCGTGGATGCGCTTGACCGCGTTGAGGGTCTGCTCGGAGCTGCGCGCCTGGGCGCGCTGGCTCTGGTGCAGCTCGTTGACCATGCCGCTGATGTTCTCGATGGCCTGGCTGATCTGACGGCCGCCGCGGGCCTGCTCCTGACTCGACCGCTCCACGTGCTGGGTGATCAGACGCATCTTCTCGGCGCTCTTCATGATCAGCTCGGAGCCGCGGGCCTGCTCGGCGGTGGCCGCGGCGATCTGCTGCACCGTCTCGGCGATGCGGCCGATGGCGTCGGTGACCTGCTTGGAGCCCTTGGCCTGCTCGACGGTCGCGCGGGCGATCGCGCGCACCATGCTGGTGGACTTCTGCGAGCTGGAGAGGATCTTCTTGAGGGCGCGCTCCGCCTCGGCGCTGACCTCGACGCCGCGGTCGACGGTGGCCGCGCCGAGCTGCACGGCGGCGATGCCCTTCTTGGACTCCGCCTGGATGGTCTTGATCAGCTCGGCGATCTCCTTGGTGGAGGCGCCGGCGCGCTCGGCGAGGTCCTTGATCTCGTCGGCCACGACCGCGAAGCCCTTGCCGTGCTCGCCGGCCTGGGCCGCGATGATGGCGGCGTTGAGCGCGAGCAGGTTGGTCTGCTCGGCGACGTCGTCGATGACGTTGAGGATGTCGCCGATCGCCTCGATCCGGCTGCCGAGGTTGCCGATGACCTGCACCGCCTCGGAGCTGGTCTCCTTGATGCGGTTGATCTCGTCGATGGTCTTGAGGATCGCCTCGGCGCCCTTCTCGGCGTCGGAGGCCACCTCCTCGGAGAGCCGCGCGGTCTCGTTGGCGTTCGACTGGACCTGGTCGATCGAGACGTCCATCTGGTTCATGGACGAGCTCGTCTCCTCGGCGGTGAGCGAGAGCGCGTCGACGTTCCGGGCCACCTCCTTGATCGAGTAGGTCATCTCCTCGATCGAGCTGACGGTCTCGCGCACGCTGTTGGCGAGGTTCGCCATGTTCTCGGCGACCTCGTCGTTGGTCGCGGTCATCTCCAGGATCGAGCTCGAGCTCTCCTCGGCGTTGGTCGCCAGGGCCTCGACGTGCTGCGCGATCTGGTGGAGCGCGGCGCTGATCTCCTGCATCGAGCCGATCGTCTGCTCGACCGCCGCCATCTGCTCGCCGAAGCCGGCGGAGAGCTTGTCGACGTGCTCGGCGACCGTGCCCTCGGCGTCGCGGACGTGGGTCTGGCTCGCCTGGTAGCGGCCGCGCATCTTGTCGAGCTCGCGCTGGGCCTCGTCGAGGCTGGCGTCGACGCTCGCCTTGGCGCCCTCGATGAGGTCGAGCTGGGCGCGGAGGGTCTCCGCCTCGCCGGTCTCGCCGCCGCCGCGCCGCTCCTCCTCGAGCTCGGCGCGCAGCCGGCCGGCCTCCTCGTCGAGGCGCTCGACCGAGCTGCGCAGCTCGGCCTCCTGCTCGCGCGCCCGCTGGATCTTCAGCGCCGCGTCTCCGAGCTGGTCCCAGATCCGCATCTCGTCGGCCCCGAGGCCCGGCGGGCGGGCCGGCGTGCGGCCGTCGAGCACGTCGCGCACCGCCGCGTCGAGGCCCTCGGATCCGCCGCCCTCCATGCCGCTGGCGACCACCAGGCCGCCGGCGAGGGCGAGCAGCCAGCTCACCAGGCTCGCGAGGTAGGCGTTGGGGAGCTTGTCGGCGAAGCCGACCGCCGCGAGGCCGATCAGGGCCACGACCACCCCGGGCCAGAAAGTACGACTCTTGAGAAGCTTGTCGATCACTGTGGCGCAGTCCTGCCCTACGGCCCTGCCCGCCCGTGGCGCGCGGAGGCCGCAGCGTACCCGCCCGGCTCGTTTTTCCGCAAGATGTCGGTGGCGTGGAGAGGCGACGAATACCGGGGACCGAGCTGGAGGTGTCGGCGGTCGGGCTGGGCTGCTGGGCCCTGGGCGGCGAGCACTGGGGGGACGACGTCGACCCCGAGGAGGGCAAAGCGGCCGTCCGGGCGGCGCTCGAGGCCGGGGTGACGCTCTTCGACACGGCGCCGCTCTACGGGGCGGGGCGGGCCGATCGGCTGCTCCGGGAGGCGCTCGGGCCCCACCTCCGCGAGGTGGTGGTGGCCACCAAGGTCGGCGCGCGCATGGAGGGCGCCCACGCCATCAGCGATCTCTCGCCCGCCCACGTGCGGGCCGACGTCGAGGCCAGCCTGCGGCGCCTCGGCGTGGAGCGGCTCGATCTCCTCCAGGCCCACTGGCCCTGCGAGCGGGGCACGCCGCTGGCCGACACGATGGAGGCGCTCGTGCGGCTCCGGGAGGAGGGCAAGGTGCGACACCTCGGCCTCTGCAACCACGGGCCGGAGGCGATCGAGGCGTGGGCCGACGCGCTGGCCGTGGCGCAGACCCCGCTGTCGCTGATCCGCCGGGAGGGGCTGTCGGACGTGGTGCCGGCGGCGCGGCGGGGAGGCGTGGGCGTGCTCGCCTACGAGCCGCTCGCCCGGGGGCTGCTGAGCGGGAAGTTCCGGGCGCTGCCGCGCTTCCCCGAGAGCGACATGCGGCGCCGGGATCCGCGCTTCTGGGCCTCGCGCTTCGGGCAGCTCGCGCCGTCGGTCGGGCGCCTCCGGGCGATGGCGGCCCGGGTCGGCGTGCCCCCCGCCGCCCTCGCCGTCGCCTGGGTCGCGTCTCGCCCGGGGGTCACCGCCGCCCTCGTCGGCGCCAAGCGCCCGGCCCAGGTCCGGGAGAACGTGCAGGCGTCCCGCCTCCTCGCCCGCCCCGACGCCGCCACCCTGCTCGACGCCGTCGGCACGCGCTTCTGAGGCCTATTCGCAGGCGCCGCCGCCGCAGTCGGAGGTGCAGATCCAGAAGCCGGTCTCGTCGCAGCCGCAGTTGCTCGGCTCGCAGCCCGCGGTGGCATCGCAGGTCTGGCCGCGCGGGCAGCCCCGGGTGCGGCAGCCGGTGGGGGGCGCGGCGACGCAGCCGTCGGCGGCGCAGACGTTGCCGCGGCAGCAGCCCGGGATCGCCGGGTCACACCAGCAGAAGGCGCCCGCGTAGCACTTCTGGGTGCGGCCGTCGCTGGCGGTCGGGCAGTCCGAGTCGACCTCGCACTGGTTCGGAGGCGCGCACTCGCAGGGCGAGCAGCCGTTCCGCATGTAGGGCGCCCAGCCGTCGGCGCAGGCGATGTCGCAGAGCAGCCCGTCGTTGTCGCACGGCACGCAGGTGCCCTCCTCGCACCACCGCTCGCCGCTCGCGCAGTCCGCGTCCTCGTCGCAGCCGAGGTCGAGGCACTCGGCGTACGTCCGCTCGCAGGTCTCCTGCTCGCCGAAGAGGTCGTCGCAGTCGGCGCCCTCGCAGCGGCACCACGCGATCTGTGCGCACTCGGTGCCGTCCCAGCGCCAGCGGATGGCGGGGTCCTCGCTCGGTCCGCACGGCGCGCCTTCGCGCACGTCCTGGGCCCCGCAGGCGCCCGCGTCGACGGGCGGCGCGGCGTCGGGGAGCGAGGCGTCGTCGGGGGGCGGGGCGTCCATCGGCGGCGGGGTGGCGTCCATCGGCCGGGCCGCGTCGAGGCCCCCGTCGGTCTCGCCCGCGCCATCACCGCAGCCCATCAGCGTCAGCGCGACCGCGAAGAAGAGGCGAAGGAAGAGGGAGCGCATGACGCGATCGTGAGCCACCCGCGTGGCGCGGGGCAAGTCCGGGGGTACGTGTCACCCGGGGTGAAGCGATGGAACGCATCATCGTGGGGACGGACTTCTCCCGTTCGTCCGAAGAGGCCGTGCAGGTCGCCGGAGAGTGGGCGCGCGCCTACGACGCCGAGCTGACCCTGGTCCACGTGCTCGGCGTGCCCGAGCTGGCGCACTACGAGGTCGAGCAGCCCATCCGGGAGCACCGCGAGCTCGAGGAGGCGGTGCACGAGGCGCTCGACGCGATGGAGGAGCGCCTCCTCGAGGACGTCCGCAGCCGGACGGCGATCGTGCGCGGCCACGGCCAGATCGGGGCCAGCGCGGCCGAGGGCATCGTCGCGCTCGCCGACGACCTCGACGTCGATCTCATCGTCGTCTCGACGCACGGCAAGAGCGGGCTGACCCGCCTCCTGCTCGGCAGCGTCGCGGAGCGCGTCGCGCGCTCGGCCGGCCGGCCGGTGCTGACGGTGCCGGTGGGCGCTACTTCACGACCACGACGGGTCGGACGCACGGCGCGGCGTCGCTCGAAGCCGCCGCCTTCGCTCCAGCCGTGAGCCGCACGATCGAAGACGCCTTCACCGCGTCCTCGGGCACCCAGCGCGCGCGCCGGAAGGTCGGCCGCTCCCGGCGGGGCGACGGCTGACGCTGACGCTCGAGCGCCGCCTCCAGGAGCCCCGTCTCGAACGGCGAGAGATCCTTCAGCGCGAGCCCGATGCCGGGCGCCCCGGGCCGCGAGCCGGTCACCAGCCGCACCACCGTGGCCTCGGCGTCGATCCAGACCTGGCTGCGCGGCGGCTTGAAGGACACCACGACCGTCTCCCCGAGCTTGGCCGCCACCCCGTTTGCGCGGAGCAGGAGGCCCTGCGGCGTGAGGTCGACGACCCGCTCCCCGAGGAGGAAGAAGTCCTCGTCCGTCACGCACTGGCAGTCGAGATCGACCGGCACCCGCGAGGCGCGTCGCCGCTCCCCCATGATGCCCTTCGGCAGCTCGTCTCCATCACGCTTCGGCATGCGACCTCCACGTGCGGTTGTACGGATCCGCGCGATCGCGTCCAGAATTCAGCTCGCAGGGACCTCGGTCACCTCGGTGCCGTCCAGGCGGAAGCGGCGCTTCTCGGTCTCGCGGGCCAGGGTCACGGGCACCCGCGCGACCCGCTCGTCGTCGGTGCCGAGCCCGGTGATCACGAGCAGCTCGGCCTCGATGTCGCGGATCTCGTCGCGGTCCGCGCGCCGCACCTCGAAGAGGTACTCGCCGTCCTCGCGCTCGCGGACCCGGCTCGCGTAGATGCCGAAGTCGTCGCCGCCGAGGTCGACCGCCTCCCAGCCCACGTCCTCGTCGGTGCTGGGGTAGCGCACGACCATCTCCGGTCGATCGTCGGGGTGGCGCCAGGTGAGCGCGGCGAAGATCGCGGGCGGATCCCGGAGCGCGCCGGACTCGCGCTCACGCCGCCGGATCGCGCGGCGCATCTCCTCGGTCTCCGCGTCGAGCTCCAGGCGCGCCAGCCGCACCGTCGTCCAGAGCCGCGCCATGCCGGCCGCGCCCTCGTGCACGCTCGGGTCGGTCGACTCGCTGAGCCGCTGCTCGAGCCGGAGCGCCTCGTCCACGCGCCCCGCGTCCGCCGCCGCCCGGGCGAGGAGGAGCAGCACCGCGCCGTCGCCGGGCCGGAGCCGGGCCAGCGTGCGGTACTCGCGGTAGGCGTCGTCCGCCCAGCCGTGCGCCCGGTAGAGGTCGCCGAGCCGGCGGCGCGCCCAGGGATCGAGCGGGGTGCGCTCGACGAGCTCGCTGAAGACGCGGCGCGCCTCCGGCTCGTCGTCCTGACGGAGCCAGAACTCGCCGACCTGGGTGCGCACCCGCGCGTCCGCGAGCGGGTCCGCCCGGAGCTCCCGCGCGAGGCGCCGCGCCTCGGCCAGCTCGTCGGTCTGCTCGAGCAGGCTGAGCAAACGCAAGCGGAGATCCATCTCCTCCGGCGCGACCTCGAGCCAGCGGCGCACCAGGCGCAGCCGGTAGGCCGCGTCGGTGTTCTGCTTCCAGAGCCGCGAGAAGAGGCTCCAGTCCACCGGCACGTCCAGCCCGAGCCCCGCCCGCACCGCCTCGACGTCCGAGGGGCTGCGGACGTTGCGCAGGATGATGCGCCGCAGGTAGTCGGCGATGGCCGCGTTGCCGCGGAAGGCGCGGTAGAGCGCGACCTGCCCGCGCACGCCGCCCGACTGGCCGATCATCATGTGCAGGAGCGTCCGGCGCGCGCGCCAGTTGGACAGCTCGCACTGCCGCTGCGCCTCGCGCCACACGCTGATGGCTCCGCCGACGCCGGAGTTGGCGGCGAGCCGCTCGCGCCAGAGCGCCCGGCGCACCTCCAGATCCTGTCGCGACGCGTCGCTGCACTGCCGCCGCGCGCCGAACTCGCGCTCCGGCATCTGGAAGCTCAGGGTGTGGCGCACGCTCACCGTCCCGCCCGCGCCGGTCGAGGGGTAGGGCAGCCCGCGGATCTCGGTCTCCACGCAGCGCCGCACGTCGTCGTCGCCCACCGTCTCGCGCACGATGTTGACGCCGCGCGCGTTGCCGTCGCCGTCGACCTCGACCTCGACGACCATCTCGCCCGAGAGATCGGGCCGCACGATCGAGCGCCGCTCGTAGCAGCCGCGCGGGCCCGACTCCCGGCTCTCGAGCACGCGCTGGACGGCGGCCCGGGCGAGGCCCCCGTCGCCGGCGCTCTCGCGCGGCGCGGGCGCGTCGGTGTCGCTGACCCGGGAGACCCAGGTCGACTCGGGCGCGGTGGCCACGTCGACCTCCGCCCGGCCCAGCCGCCGACGCCACCCGCCCGCGTCGCTCGTGAGCTCGGCCGCCGTGACGGTCGGGCTGCCGCCGCCGAGGCCCCAGGCGTAGGCGAGCGGATCGTGATCGAAGCCCTGCACCGGGGCGACGGTGCCGCCGTAGACGCCGCCCACCACGAGCGAGGTCCAGGGCGAGACGAGCGAGAAGCGCACGCCGAGGTCGACCATCGCCTCGCGGCCCGCGTCCTCGTCGACGAGCTCACCGAGCCGGTTCTGCGCCCAGCGCTTCCGGATGTCGCCGCCATCCTGGACGGCGTCGCGGCGCACGCTCATGCGCTGCTCGAAGGGCTCGCCGTCGAAGTGACCGCGGACCGTGACCCGCTCGGGCATCGGGCCGACCAGCCGGCCCACCAGCCGGAGGTGCGCGCCGTTCTGCACGAGCATCGGCGGGCGCGGGTAGACGCGCTCGACGTTCTCGCCGAGATCGATCGAGACGCCGCGCAGGGTCGGCGCGGCCGCCTCCGCCAGGACGCCCATCACCGTGCGCGCGGCCTCGGTGCGCTCCTCCACCCGGGAGGCGTGCCCGTCGAAGAGGCGCCGCAGCAGCTCGAGGTTCGCGCCGTCGCCGATCGCGAGCCCGAAGAAGCGCGGCGGCGCGTCGAGGGTCGCGAGGGTGGCCCGGAGCGCGGTCGCGTCGAGATCGCCGGTCGTCGGCAGCCCGTCTCCCAGGTAGAGCACCGCGGCGCGCGGGCGGCCGGCGACCAGTTGCCCCGCGTCGCGCAGGCTCCGGTCGAGGTCGGTGGCGCCGCCGAGGTGCACGCGCGCGATGCTCTCGAGCAGCGCCTCCCGGTTCTCCTCGGTCGCCGGCACGAGCCCCTCGGGCGCTCCGTCGGGGGCGTGCGCGGTGACGTCGGCCAGCCGGATCGCGACCCGGTCGGAGGGCGTCACCTGCCGCAGCACCGCCTCGATCACCGCCCGGGCGATCTCGAGGTCCTCGGGGTCGGTCTCGCCGGAGACGTCGAGCAGCATCACCAGCTCGAGCGGCGGGGTCTCGCCCTCCTCGCTCTCGACCAGCGTCTCGGTCGGCACGTCGAAGAGCACGTAGCTCTCCTGCCCCTCGGCCGCGGGGCCGCCCCCCTGCTCGGCCGGCGCGGTGACGACGTAGGCCCGGACCTGATCCTCGGGCGGCGCCTCCTCGTCGTAGAGATCGAGGTAGAAGTCGGCGCGCGGTCGGAAGTCGCTCTGGCGGAGCACCACCCGGCCGTCCTCGACCGTCGCGCCCATGCCCGCGCGCATCCCGGAGAGCGGCGCGCCCGAGGTGTCGACCTGGAGGATGAACTCGCCGAGCAGCGGCGGCTCGCCCTCGACCTCCATCGGGTAGACGTAGGTGCGCGCCCCGTCGCGGCGGTCGAGCCACTCGGTGTAGCGGAGGCGCACCCGGACGGTGGCACCGGGCGCGATCGGGTGCACGCGGGCGCGCAGCCGATCCGGGCCGTCGTAGGCGAGCTTGGCGCCCTGCACCTGGTTGTTCAGCCAGCTGAGCTGGTAGCCCGAGCCGACGCTCATCGCGTTGACCACCGCCTCCTGGAAGCCGGCGCCGCCCTGATCGATCGCGAACGACTGCACGATCGCGCCGCGGGGCAGTCGGATCACCCACTCGCCCTCGAGCGTGTCGCTGCGGGCGTTGAAGAAGGTCTGGGTCACCTCGGTCGTCGCGAGGTCGCCGCTGAGCGAGACCCCGACCTCGTGCGCGCGGATCGGCAGCGGGGTGCGGGCCTCGCCGTTCTGGTCGGGGCGGCGGCCGGCGAGCACGCCGAGGTGGGTGGCCCGGGGGTGACGGGAGCGGCCCGGGTCGGCGAGCCCGCCGGTCCAGTCGTCCCACAGATCCGCCGGCTCGACCTCGGGCACCGTGGCGCCCGCGAGCACCACCCGCTCGCCCTGGCTCATGCGGTCGCTGCCGCCCTCGCTCACGTAGGTGAGCTCGCCCGAGCCGCAGTAGATCGCGGCGCCGGCGTCGGTCAGCTCGACCGCGAAGGTGGCGTCGTCGGCCCGCACCGAGCCGTGCTCGGTCTCGATGGTGGTCTCGTTGGCGCTCGACGCGTCGACCCAGACCCGGCCCGCCTCGAGCCGGAAGGTCGAGAGCTGCACCGTGCCGCGGGTGTCGTGGTCGAAGAGGATCCAGGCGCCGGAGTCGAGCCGGACGCCGCCGCGGCCGTCCTCGGCGGTGACCGCGGTCGCGCCCTCCTCGACGCGCGCGGTGTCGATGACCCGCTCCGCGTCGCCGTCGCGCTCGAGGCTGAACCCGCCGCGGATCACCTCGGCGGTGGCGACGGTGGGCGCGGGATCGTGGTCGCTGCCGCAGGCGGCGAGGGTGAGGGCGAGCAGTACGGAAGCGCGCTTCATCGGGTCTCCGTCAGGTCGGTGCCGGTCAGGTTCCAGGCGTAGGTGTCGCGCGAGGGATCGAAGTGCAGGTCGACCAGCTCGACCCGCTCGTCGTCCTCGCCCTCGTTCCAGATCACGACGAGCTGCGCGTCGACCTCGGTCAGCTCGTCCTCGGCCGCCATGCGGCGCACCTCGAGGCGGTAGGTGCCGGTCTCCTGCTCCTCGAGGTGGAAGGCCTCGAGGCCGTGCTCGGGCGAGAGATCGGTCGGGCGCGACGGGCTCAGCCCGGGGAAGCCGGCCCAGAGGCCCAGCTGCGCGTCCGGGTGCGACCAGACCAGGGTGACCCGGAGGTCCCCGGCCTCGCGCAGGATCCCGCTCCGGCGTCGCCGTCGCTCGAGCCGCTCGAGGCGCTCGTCGTCGCCCCGCGCCGCCTGCTTCAGCCGCGCGTAGCGCACGCTCGACCAGAGGAGCGCGGTGCGGGCGACGCCCTGCGAGGCCCCCGGCTCCGCGGTCTGCATCAGCCGCCGCTCGAGCCGCAGCGCCTCGTCCACCCGGCCCGCGCCCGCCGCGGCCTGCGCCAGGAGCAGCAGGGTCGTCGGGTCGTCGGGGCGGATCTCGGCGAGGGTCTGGTACTGCCGGTAGGCGTCCTCGTGCCATCCGTGGGCGCGGTAGAGGTCGCCGAGGCGGCGCCGCGCCAGCTCGTCGAGGGGCGCGAACTCCACGATCTCGCTGAACACCCGGCGCGCCTCGTCGGGCTCGTCGAAGCGGAGGAACATCTCGCCGATCGCGGTGCGCACCCCCGGGTCGGCGAGCGGGTCGGCCCGCATGGCGTCCGCGAGCCGCTTGGCCTCCGCCGGGCGCTCGGCGCGCTCGAGGAGCGACAGGAGCCGGAGCTTCAGCTCGAAGCTGTCCGGGTACTGCCAGGTCAGCCGCCGCAGCGCGCGCACCTTCGCGGCCTCGTTCGGCGCGCGGTCGAGGATCTGCTCGACCAGCGCCCAGTCGATCTCGCTGCCGGTGAGGAACGCGCGCCGCACCTGCCGGAGGTCGTCGGGCGTGCGCACCCGCCGGAGGATCTGCGCCCGCACGAAGCTCCGCCCGGACGGATCGCTCAGGAGCCGGTAGACGTCGACCATGCTCGACACGCTGCCCGCCCGGCCGAGCACCAGGCCGAGGAAGGCGCGCCGGTCGCGCCACGAGCGGGCCTCGCAGTCGCGCACCGCGTGGCGGTAGAGGCGCACCCAGCCGTGGGCGCTGCCTTCGGCGGCGAGCCGCTCACGCCAGAGGGCCCGGCGGTCGTCCAGGCTCAGCCCGGCCGCGTCGCTGCAGCGGCGGCGGCGATGATCGGCGCTCACCACCCGGGTCACGACGCGGGTGGCGTCCCCGCTCGGCCGCGCGACGTTCGTGTTGCCGCCGCCTCCGCCGTTGCTGACCACGAAGGGGTAGCGGACCATCACGCTCCCGCCGCCGTCGGGCGCGGGGAAGGTCCAGCGACGCACCGCGCTGGCGATGCAGCTCTCCACGGCGGCGTCGCCCAGCGTGGTCTCGGCGATCGACGACTGGGTGACCGCGCCGCTCGGCGAGATGGTGAACTGCGCCATCACCCGCCCCTCGAGCTCCGGGCTCTCCTGGAGTCCCTGCTCGTAGCAGAAGCGCACCTCGTTGATGTGGCGCCGGATCACCCGGCGGATCACCTCGCGGGAGAGCGCCCCGGTGACGGTGGCGTTGCCGGTCCGGACCCGCGGGACCGCGGCGCGTCGGTCCTCGGCCCGCGAGGCGCCGCGCCCGTAGCCGCTGCCGCTCCCGCCGCCGCCGCCGTGCCCGATCGTGCCCAGGTTGCCGAGCCCGATCGTGCCCTCGCCGCTGCCGCCGCCGCCGCGACCGGTGCCGCGCAGGCCGAGGCCGCCGGCCCCCGTCACTTCGTCGTTGCCGCCGACGTAGCCGAGCGCGCCGAGCTGATCGGCCAGGGCGTCGTCACCGGCTCCGTCACCCAGCCCGTCGAGGCCGGCGAGCGGCGCGTTCTCGGCGGGCTCGGCGGCGGCCATCGGCGCGGCGGTGGCGGTCGAGCCCGAGCCGCTGCTGCCGGGGGCGCCGCCCCACGGGTCGACGACCTCCTGGCTGCGCTGTCGGGCCGGCGCGGCGGGCGGCGGCGGCGCCTCTTCGTCCGCCATCTCCTCGGCCTCCGCCATGTCGGCCATCGGCTCCTCCGGCGGCGTCGGCGCGCTCGCCGCCTCCACCTCGCGGGCGCCCATCGGCATCTCGAAGTCGCCCTCGGCCGCCGGCTCTTCGCTGGCCGAGAGCGCGCAGCCGGTGATCGCGAGCGGCCCGAGCGCCACCGCGCTCACCACCGAGAGCGCGCCGCCCTCTCGCACGCCCCCGACACGGAGCAGGGGGCGGTCGAGGTGTCGGAGCGCGGCCGCGCCCATCTGCTGCAGCTCGCGACGGCTCGGCACGTAGTAGCTGGTGAAGGGCGTGATCAGGCCGTAGCGGGTGCCCAGCTCCGCCACCTCCTCGCGGCCGCCGCCGTCGAGCAGGAGCTGCCGCAGCCGCTCGGCCGCCCAGCGCAGCCGGAGATCGGTCGTGGCCTCGGTCTCGCCGACCTGGATCGGGATCGTCTCGGTGAACTCCGCGCCCGCGATCACGCCGCGCACGGTGATCTCGGTCGGCGCCCCGTCCCGGACCCGGCCCACCACCGGGAAGACCTCGCCGAGCACCGCGTCCATCGGGCGGCGCGGGAAGGCGTTCTCGATCCCGTTGCCGAGCTCGACCGTGACCTGGTGCGCGATCGGGCGCCCGGCGTGCGCGAGCAGCTCGAGCGCCGCGTCGGCCGCCTGGCTCCGCTCCTCGACGCGCATCGCGAGCCCGCCGCCGCGCGTCACCGCCTCGAGCAGCTCGAGGTTGGCGTCGCTCCCGACCGCCACCGCGTAGAGCCGCAGCGGGTCGGGGAGGCGGCCGAGCCGCTCGAGCAGGCCGTTCGCCTGCAGCTCGCCCACGGTGGGCGTTCCGTCGCCGACGTAGACCACCGCGCCCGCCCGCTCCGGGTCGAGCAGCGCGGCCGCCTCGGCGATCGCGGCGCCCAGATCGGTCGCGCCGCCGGCCGGCACCCGCGCCAGCCCGTCGAGCAGCCGCTCGATCCGCTCCGGCGTGGCCTCGCCGAGCGCGGCGTCTTCGCCATCGACCACCGACCGGATCGAGAGATCGGCGCTCACCACCGCGACCCGATCCTCGGGCCCGAGGTGCGCGGTCAGCGACTCGACGACGCTCCGGCCCAGCTCGAGGTGGCTGCGGTCGGTGGCCGCCGAGACGTCGGCCAGCACCACGAGGTCCATCGCCTCGGCGCGCTCCCCGCCGAGCGACGTCGGCAGCACGAGCGGGAGATAGAAGAAGCCGTGCTCGTCCGCCTCGTTCGGCATCGCCGGCGTGTTCGGGGCGCGCGCGGGCGGGAGGTACGGCGCGGTCCAGGCCCGCTGCGTCTCGCCCTCGCCGCCGATCAGCTCCAGCCAGAAGTCCGACCGGGGCCGGAAGTCGCTGCGCCGGATGCGCACCGCGCCGTCCTCGACCACCGCGCCCATGCCCGCCCGGACCCGCTCGGCGCCGGCCTCGCGCACGTCGGCGCTGATGGACATCTCCTGGATGTGCGGAGCCCGGGCGCCGCCGCTCATCGGGTAGCGGTAGAGGCGCGCCGCGCCGCCGGCCGGGGCGCGCAGCCACTCGGCGTAGCGGATCACGATGCGCCGCGTCTCGCCGGGCGCGATCGGATAGATGCGCGCGCGGTAGTGCCCGGGCGCGTCCCACTCCAGCAGCGCCGGATCCTCGGTCGAGCCCCGGTAGACCTGCCGCTCGTAGGCCTGCCGCGCCTGCGCCTTCTCGCGCACATAGCCGTCGACGAGCCGGTCGTCGCGGTCGACCGCGAAGCGCTGGAGCACCGCCTCCCGGGGGACCGCGACGCGGTAGAGCCCCTCGACCGTCTCGCTGGCGGGGTTGAAGAAGAGCTGATCGACCTCGGTGACCGCGAGGTCGCCCTCGACCCGCACCCGCACGTCGAGCCGGCGCACCACCAGCGGCCAGCGCGCGAGGCCGACCTCGTCGGGCACGCGAGCCTCCAGGGTCCCCACGCCGCGCGGGCCGGCCGCGTCCGACGGACCCGGCCGGGCGAGCCCCCCGGTCCAGTCCTGCCAGAGCGCCGTCGCCTCCACCGCGGCCGCGTCCCCGAGCCGGAGGGTCTCGCCGGCCGCGGCGATCCCGCGCTCCGCGTCCTCCCCCTCGCCCCGTGACCAGGCGAGCTCGCCGCGGACCACGTAGGCCTCGAGGCCGCCGCCCTCCCGGCTCACCGAGAACGCCGCGTCCGAGGCCCGCAGCGATCCGCGCTCACCGCGCACCTCGAGCTGCTCCCCGGCGCCGGCCTCGACGAAGACCCGGCCCCCGCCGAGCTCCACCACGCCCTCGCCGCGCAGGGTGACGCCCGCGCCCTCGTCGAGGAGGAGCTGCGGCCCGTCGTCGAGCCGGATCCGCGCGAGCGCGTCGTCGCCCGCCTCGATCGTCTCCTCGGCCGAGACCCGGGTGATCACCGCGGCGGCCTCGCTCGAGACGCGCGTCTCCCCTCGGACGGGGATCACGGTGGCGACGGTCCCGTCGACCTCCTCGCTCATCCCCCCGCAGCCCAAGGCCGCGAGGACCGCGATCACCCCGAACGTGCCTGCTCTCATCCTGCTCCCCTCGCGCATCGCGCCTGCTCCGACCCGGGCTCCCCCCCGGAGCTTGGAGCCCCGGCGGGAGAGTACTCCAACCGACCGAGCTTTCGGGGGAAGGTTCCGGGTGAAATAGGCGGCGCGGGTGCCCCGTAGCGGAGGGTGAAATATCGTCTCCTCTCGCTCGTAGGGACCCGTGAACGCCGCCCGACCCCACCCCGCCACGATGTTCTTTCCCCTTCACTGGATGAGCGCCCCCGCGAGCCCGGCATACTCCGCCGAGCGGAGGACCGGCATCGAGGCGTCGCTGGAGCAGCGTGCGGGGGGCGGGGACCGGAGGGCGCTCGAGGCGCTGCTCCGCGAGCACGCGCGCGCGATCCACGACGTCTGCCGCTTCGTGGCCGGCCCTCAGGACGCGAAGGACGCCACCCAGGAGGCGCTCGAGAAGATCGTCACCGTGATCGAGAAGTTCGATCCGGAGCGCGGCTCCTTCCGCACCTGGGCCCTGACCGTGACCCGGAACGTCTGCCGGGACCGGCTCCGGCGCCGGGGGCTGGAGCGCCGCACCTTCGTGGCCGACGGGGACGAGGCGACCGGCTGGGTGGCCTCCGAGGCGCCGGGGCCGGAGCGCGTGGCGCTGGCCCGGATCGAGTCGGAGCGGCTGGCGGAGGCGCTCGAGACGCTGCCCGAGAAGATGCGGCTCGCGGTGGTGCTCTACCACGTGCACGGATCGACCTACGAGGAGATCGCGGCCACCCTCGAGGTGCCGATCGGCACGGTCATGACCTGGCTCCACCGCGGGCGGAAGCGGCTCCGGGCGGCGCTGCAGGAGGCGGACGCGTGAGCGCGCACCTCGACGAGATCGCCCTCGAGGCGCTCGCGAACGGCCGGGAGGATCTGGTGGCCGAGGAGGCGCTCGACCACCTCGACGAGTGCGCCGCGTGCGCCGAGCGGGTCGAGCTCGAGCGGCGCGGGGCGATGGACGCCTCGCTGGCCCTGCGTCGGGCCATGCCCGAGCTCGACGAGCTCGACGCGATGATCGCGCAGGCGATGACCCACGCGCCGGACGAGCTCTCGCCCGCGCCGAGCCGCCGGAGCCTCTGGTGGGGCGCCGCGGTGGGCGGGCTCGCGGCGGCCGCGCTGGGTGTGCTCTCGCTGCCCGCGCTGCCGACCTCGTTCGGCGGGGTGGCGGGCGGCGCGGCGTCCACTGGCGGGCAGCTCATCACCCTGTGGCGCGCGGTCGACAGCCTCGTGGAGGCGACCGTGCCCGGCGGCTGGATCGCGGTCTCGGTGATCGGGCTGGTGCTCGCGGCCCTGCTCGCGATGCCGATGCGGCTGTTGCTCGGCCCCCGCAAGCTGAACGGGCTCGGACCGCTGGCCTCCGCGCTCGGGGTGATCCTGTTCGCGCTCGCCGCGATGCCCGGCGCGGCGCACGCCTACCGGGTCGAGGGCGCGTGGCCGGATCCGGAGCCGACGGTGAGCGTCGACGTCACCGATCAGCCGACCAGCGAGGCGCTCCGTCAGGCGGCGAGCTCGGCCGGGCTCGGGGTGGTGATCCGCCTCGACGACGATCCGAGGGTCACGCTCCACGTGCAGGACGCGCCGATCGGCGAGGTGATCGAGGCCCTGCTCGGGGAGCGCCCGGTGGTGGTGCGCCCCGGGGCGAGCCTGATCACCGTGCGCCCCGACGAGCCCGCGCCGGTCGAAGAGGCGCCGCCGGAGCGCGAGCCGCTCGAGGCGCGCCAGATCGCGGCCGCCGTCGCGCCGCCCGCCCCGCCGCCCGCGAGCCGACCTCCGCCTGCGCCCGCCGGGGTCTCCGACCGGGTGAACTTCGGCGGGGACGTCGAGGTGGGCGAGGACGAGCAGGTGCGCGACGTCATCACCATGGGCGGCGACGCCGAGGTGCGCGGGCGCGCCTACGGCGACGTGGTGACCATGGGCGGCGACGCCGAGATCGCCGGCGAGGTGATCGGCAACGTGATGACGATGGGGGGCGACATCGAGCTGCTCGAGGGCGCGGTGATCCACGGCGAGGTCAACGCGATGGGCGGTGAGATCGACGTCGAGGACGGCGCGGTCGTGCACGGCGCCATGCACAGCGAGCAGGGCGAGGCGTTCGACGAGCCGGCCGAAGGTCGCGCCGCGCCCGAGAAGGTCGTCTCCTCGAGCCCCGGCTTCTTCCGCTGGGCGCTCTGGAACGTGCTGCTCTTCCTGCTCGGGCTCGTGCTCCTGGGCACCGCGCGGAAGCGCTTCTCGAACCTGCGCGGGGAGCTGGCCGCGAGGCCGCTTCGGAGCGCCTTCGGCGGCCTCCTCGGCGCGCTCTGCGGCGGCATCCTCGTGGTGGTCTTCGCGGTGACGCTGATCGGCCTGCCGGCCTCGGTGGTGCTGGGCGGGCTGCTCTTCGTCGGCCTCTGGATGGGCTGGACGACCAGCGCGTGGTGGATCGGCAGCGTGCTCCCGTTCGCGCTGCTCGAGGAGCGCCCGGTGGCCCAGCTCGCGGTGGGCGTGGGCGTGCTCTTCGTGGTCGGCCTGGTGCCGAAGGTGGGCACGCTCCTGGTGCTCGGCGCGATCCTCGCCGGCCTCGGCGCGGTGATCGCCACCGGCTTCGGCAACCAGTCGCCGCGCAAGAGCGGCGCCCGACACGTGCCGACCGGCCCCTTCCGCACGTCCGCCTGAGCCGGCCGGGGCTCGAGAGGTGGCAAACGATGGCGCCGGGGCACCCCCGCCCGCTTCCACCACACTGACCCGAGACGACGGCAGGCGACGAGCGCAGCGAGGTCGCCGCACGAACACGGAAGGCGACGAGCGCAGCGAGGTCGCCGCACGCATCACCCCACCCGTCCAACCCCGCGGCAGCGGGCGGCCAGCTCG
>JAYZQJ010000053.1:0-39373 GCA_036149055.1 Myxococcota bacterium
GCCGCAGCCGCCCCCGCAGCCGCCCCCGCAGCCGCCCCCGCAGCCGCCCCCGCAGCCGCCCCCGCAGCCGCTCTCGCTGCCGCAGCCGCTCTCGCTGTCGCAGCCGCTCTCGCAGCCGCTCTCGCAGCCGCGCTCGCTGCCGCAGCCGCGCTCGCTGCCGCTGCCGCTGCCGCTGCCGCGCCCGCTGCCGCGCTCGCTGCCGCTGCCCGCGGTCGTCGCCGAGTTCGATGAACGAATAGGATCGTCCCCGAAGAACCGGAGCCGACTCCGCGGTCGTCGCCGAGTTTGATGAACGAATAGGATCGTCCCCGAAGAACCGGAGCCGACTCACGCGCGTTCCTCGGCCGCCCCCTCCCGCGCGGCGGCTCGCTCGTGAGAAGGCATCTTGCCCGGCCAGACGAAGTGGCGCGCATATGCCTCCTCGATCCGACGGTCGCCGGTCTTCGTGAACCGAAGGCGCCGCCGCGGGCCCTTTCCGCGCGTCACGTAGGGGACGACGGACGGCACGAGCTTCAGATCGTGCGCGTGGTACCGGAGGATGCGGAGCAGGCGAGAGAGCCGCGTGAGGTTCCCCTGGATCACGCGCTCGAGATAGGGGATCCGGCCGAGTCTCCAGTCCTCTACGTGCGCCGGCGCGAGGATGCTCATGGTGACCAGGACGTCGACGGGAGCGACGACCTTGCCCCGGCGCAGCAGCGCGTCGCACGCGCGAACGATCCGCGGGTACATCGGATCGCTGCGATAGGACTCGACGGACACGTAAGCGGGACCCTTGCGTCCCCGCCTTCCTCTCCGAGCGCTCGGCACGGCGCGAGTATGTACGGACCGGCCCGGCGGCGCGAGCCTCGCTGCTGACGCGACGGTGGCAGGAGCCCGGTTGCGTCCGCGGCGAATCGCTGGACATGCTCGCGCTCATGAGCAACCCGCACCATCACCACGGCATCGACTACATCGAGATCTCCGTCACCGACATCGAGGCCGCCAAGGCCTTCTACGGCGGCGCCTTCGGGTGGAGCTTCAACGACTACGCGCCGGGGTACTGCGGCTTCGTCGACCACTCGAGAGGCGACGTCGAGGCGGGCGGGTTCGCGCGCGTGGAGGAGGTGACGGGCGGCGGCCCGCTGATCGTCATCTACTCGGTGGCCCTCGAGGCGAGCCTCGCCGCGGTGCAGTCGAACGGAGGGGTCGTCACCAAAGACATCTTCGAGTTCCCAGGCGGCCGGCGCTTCGAGCTCACCGACCCCTTCGGCAACCGCCTCGCCGTCTGGACCCCGGGCTGACCTATTCCCAGTACTCGCCCTCGAGCACCGCGACTGCGCCGCCTTCGACCCGGAGCTCCCCCGCGATGACGCCGTCCGGCGACAGCGTCAGCGAGTAGCTCGAGAGGTCGAGCCAGACCGAGGCGGGGGTGGTCTCGCAGATGGTCCGGGCGAGCGTCCCGGGGGGCTCGCCGGCGGCCGGCTCGACGGTTCGCGCCCCGGCGTCATCTTCGCTCGAAGTGCAGGGGCCGAGGCCGATCTCGAGGCGGTCGCACATGTCGAGCTGGTCGTCGCCGACGCCGCGCCAGAGCTGGAGCGAGCCGACGCAGCCGTCGGCGTCCACGTGCACCTGGCCGTGGAAGGTCTCGCCCCGGTAGTCGACCCGGGCGTCGAGGTCGGAGGCGCGGGGCGCGCAGCGACAGTCACCGCAGCCGGCGAGGAGCACGGTCGCCAGCAGCGCGGCGCGGATCATCGACCGCCCTCGAGCTCTTCGAGGGTCTTTGGCCAGCTCTTCTTGAGCAGGCGGGAGAGGGAGCGGTCGGCGAGGAGCTTCCCGTCGGTCTGGCAGGTGGGGCAGTAGTTCGCCTCGTTCTCGGCGTAGCGGATGCGCATCACCTTCTGGCCGCACACCGGGCACGGCTCCTTGTACTTGCCGTGCACCGCCATCTCGGGGCGGAAGGCGGTGACCTTGGTGGGGAAGTCGTCGCCGGTCTCCTCTCGGAGGCGCTCGATCCACTCGTTCAACACGTCCTGCGTGCACTGGTGCAGGCGCGCGATCTCCTCGTCGCTCAGCTGATCCGAGCGGCGCATCGGCGACAGCTTCGCGCGGTGCAGGATCTCGTCGCTGTACGCGTTCCCGATGCCGCTGAGGAGGCGCTGGTCGGTCAGCGAGCGCTTCAGGGTGTGCCGCTCCCGGGTCAGCGCGTCCTTGAACGCCTCGAAGCTCGCCTCGAGCGGCTCGGTGCCGCCGCGGTCGAAGTCGGCGAGGTTCTTCTCCCCCTTCACCAGGTGGAGCGAGGCGCGCTTCTTCTTGCTCGCCTCGGTGAGGATCAGCGTGCCGCTCTCGAAGTCGAAGCCGGCGAGGCCCACCCGGCCGGGGATCTTCGCGTTCGGCGCGTCGTCCCACTTGAAGCGGCCGGCGACCATGAGGTGGATGACCACGAAGTGATCTCGCTGGAGCTCGAGCACGATGCGCTTTCCGATGCGGCGCAGGCCCTTCACCTTCCGCCCGACCACGTCGTCGATCGAGGGCTCGACGCTGCGGAGCAGGAACGGGCTCGCGAGGCGGATGGCGGTGAGCTTCTGGCCCACCACCCGCTGGCCGATGGCGTCGATGTAGAGCTGCACGTCGGGGAGCTCGGGCATGGGCCCGCAGCATACCAACCGCTCGGCGGCGTTGCGCGCCGCGACGCGGCGTCCATGTATGGCGTATGAGCAAGACCGCCCGAGAGCAGGTGCAGGGGATGCGCGAGGACCTCCAGCAGCTCCGCGACCGCATCCGCGTGAAGATGCACCTCGCGAGCATGGAGCTCCGAGACCGCTTCGAGTCGATCGAGCCGGACGTGCGCGAGTTCGAGCACCGGGCGGAGAAGGTCACCGAGGAGGTCGGCCACGAGCTGCACGAGGGCTGGGCGCACCTCAAGAAGGCGCTCACCGCCATCGACGACGAGCTCCGCTCCCGCTGAAGCTCGTCACTCGTTCGGCGGCGGGATCCTCGGGGGGACGAGGAAGAAGACGACGCGGTCGTCGAGCGGCGTGAAGCCGTCGCCCAGGACGTCGATGCGGGCTCGGAAGAGCTGCGGGTCGAGGGTGGGCATCACCGTGGTGTTCATGCGAGGCACGATGTCGAAGCAGACCTCGTTGCCCGGGATGACGTTCTCGAACGTGTCCGGGTAGGCGTCGGCGTCGATGCCCGGGCGGTCGACGGTGGTCCATCCGGTGGTGCAGGTGCGGCCCGGGGCCGGGGTGCTGCGGGTCTCGAGGCGATCGAGGAAGGCGACCACCGCGTCGACCGTCTCGCCGGGGTCCACGATGTCGGTGGCGCGGGCCGAGACGTCGAGCGGGACCTGCGCGGCCTGATAGATGGCGTCCACCGCCGCGGTGCCGAGCCCGGTGCCGGTCGAGGAGATGCCGATGACGAAGGGGTTCGGGCTGCCGCTCGCGTCGAGGGTGCTGGTCTGGCGGGCGAACTCCCGGAGCATGTCCCGCGCGTCGGTGCCGCCGCTGTTGACGCCGACCACGCGGGCGCCGATGCCGTTCAGCGCGGACATCGCCGCGGCGTAGCTGGGCGGCGTGGGCGAGATGCCCGAGTAGGTGGTGCTCGGGTAGTTGTGGCTGATGGCGTCGGTGATGACGACGATGACCGGGACCGCGTCGGGGCGGAAGCACGCGCCCGCCCGGTGGCCGGCGGCGCAGCTCGGATAGCTCGGCCCGTACCAGAGGGAGCCGCGGCTCGCGAGGCCCCAGAGCGCCGGGATGTGGCTCTCCGGGTAGTCGACGCCGAAGTGGGTGACGAGGCCGTTCACCGCGGACTGGGCCGCGGCCGTGGAGCTGGTCATCTGCTGGCGCAGGTAGAGCGGGCGGTCGCCGTCCGAGAGCGAGCCGTAGCCGCCGGTCGGGTAGTCGTCGAAGCCGCCGACCCCGAACCATGCGTCCGGGATGCGCATGCGGACCTGCGGGATGATCGTCGAGCTCAGGCTGCTGCGGAGGTTGGCGATCTCGCCGCCCATCGAGCCGGTGGTGTCGACGAGGAAGTACACGTCGGCCTTCTGCAGGCTCGTGTCGAACTGGAGCGTGTCCCGGGTCGGGTCGGGCGGCGCCATGAAGGGCACCACGAACACGAAGTCGCCGCGGGTGCGCGGGCTGTCGCTCGGGTCCAGCGCGTCGGTGCCCGCGCCGACCTCGATGAGATCGCTGACGCCGTCGCCGTCGGTGTCCGCGCGGGTCGGGCTCGTGCCGGCCGTGCGCTCGGCCGCGTCGCTCAGGCCGTCGCCGTCGGAGTCGGTGTCGCGGAAGTCGAAGATCCCGTCCATGTCGGTGTCGACCGGCGGGGTGGAGATGTCGGTGTCGCCCGCCTCCACGAGGTCGGGGATGCCGTCGCCGTCGGTGTCGAGGTCGTAGCGGTCGTCGAGCCCGTCGGCGTCGGTGTCCTCGAGGGCCTCGATCAGGTCGCTGATCGTGTCGCCGTCGGAGTCGATCGAGTTGTAGTCGGGGACGCCGTTCCGATCGGTGTCCCGGGGGGCCGAGGGGTCGCCGCCGATCTCGAACACGTCCTCGAGGCCGTCGCCGTCGTTGTCCCCGTCGCGGAAGGCGGGGCGGCCGTCGCCGTCGAGGTCGGAGGTGCCCTCGATCGAGTCGGGCACGCCGTTGCCGTCGCTGTCGTCGTCGCGGAAGTCGGGCACGCCGTCGAAGTCGGTGTCGACGGGGGAGGTGATCGGGTCGGCGTCGCCGGCCTCGTCGCGATCGAGGATGCCGTCGTTGTCGCTGTCGGGGTCGAGGTAGTCGGGCGCGCCGTCCCCGTCGGTGTCGGTCGACGTGCCGGAGGAGCGACCCTCGTGGAAGTCGCTGATCCCGTCCATGTCGGTGTCGCCGAAGGGATCGAAGCCGGCGTCCATCGGCGGCACCCCGGAGTCGGTCATCGGCAGCCCGGCGTCGGGCATGGGCGGGAGGCCCGCGTCGCGGCTCACGCCGGCGTCGGTCTCGCCGCCGCCGTCGGTGCTCCCTTCGCCGGCGTCGGGCGGGGCGACGCAGACGCCGTCCACGCAGCGACCGCTCTCGCAGTCGTCGCCCGTCGTGCAGCCGTCCCCGCCGCCCCCGGGGTCTGCCGCGCAGCCCGCCAGCAGGATCGTGAGCCCCATCCCGAGCCAGCCGTGACGCCTCATGTGTGCTCCCTCCGTTCGCTCTGGAGGATCACATTACCACCGGACGCACCGGCCGAGGAGGTCAGGGGAGCCGGAGATCGAGCATCACGTAGAAGAACTGGCTGATCTCGTCGTGGCCGAGGTTCTCGGCCGCCGGCCCGGGGAGGAAGAGGGAGTAGCCGCCCTGCAGCGACACCGCCGGGCTCGGGCGCCAGTTGGCGACGAGGTCGAGCTCGAGGCCGAGCAGGTGCTCCCCGTTGGCGGCGCTCCGCCCGAGCAGCCGCCCGTTCTGGCCCCGCCACGGGCCCTGCGGCTCGGGGAGCGCGAAGCCGTGCACGTCGAGCCAGACGGCGAGCTTGGTGCCTTCGGGCGCGGTCCGGACCCGCACGAAGGCGCTCCCCATGTTGGCCAGCGAGGCGTAGTCGATGATGCCGTAGCGCGCGTGGTTGGCGGGGAAGAGGTTGTCGAAGGTGTCGAGGTCGTCGCTCGGGCCGGTGCCGAAGGAGCCGCCGCCCCGGAGCTCGAAGCCGAGCGCGCCGGCGAAGCGGTAGCCGGCCCAGCCCGCGCCCGCGAAGGCGAAGTGCACGTCCCCGCCGTTCGGCTCCTCGCCGATCTGCGCCATCGCCTCGAGGTCGTAGACGAAGCCGCCCGCGACGCCGTGCATGCGGATCGAGCCGGTGCCGAGGTGGGGCTCCTCGAGGTTGCCGAGGCCGCCGAGGCCGCCCGGCGACGGGTTGTGGTCCGAGAAGCCGTCGTAGCGGTAGAGCACCGTCGGCTCGAGCACGAGGGCCGGCGAGACGACGGCCATCGCGCGCAGGCCGAAGAGCAGCCGGCCGGGGTGCTCGGTGTTCGGGAGCACGGAGCCGAACCCTCCCGGCTGGCTCAGGAGCCAGGCGCCGAACGCGTCGAAGCTGATCCCGCCGAGGTCGACCCGGCCGCGCACTGCGTCGAAGGAGATGCCCGGGCCCCAGGGCGCGGCGCTGATGAGGCGCTGGTTGCCCCACCGGATCTCCTGCCGCCCGACCCGCAGCCACCCCTCGTCGAAGGTGAGCTCGCCGAAGGCCTGATAGAGGTCGGTCGTCGCCAGCTCCTGACCCGTCTGGCCGAACCGGCGCGCGTCGCGGAGCACGAGGACCGCCCGGAAGTTTCGCCAGCGCGCGTCCGCGCCCATCCACACCCGGTGCTCGACCCGGAAGCGGTCGAGGTCGTCCACGAGCGGCGGGTCGTCGAGCAGGTACTCGTAGTTGCCCAGCCGGATCTCGCCTCGCTCGCGCACCCGGAGGATCGGCGAGAGCCACAGCTCACCCTCCCGCAGGACGCTCCGCTCCGATCGCGCCCCGCGCTCCGGCGACTGCGCGGCCGCGACGCTGGCGGTGCAGAGGAGACCGAGGGCGAGGGCGAGACTGCGCATGGGCGCGACCCTACCGTGACCGCCGGTCGCTTTGGCAAGTCCGCGGCCGGCTCGTTATCTTCGTCTCCGGGGGGAAGCCGATGTTCGACATCCAGAGCCCGTGCGACGAGCGGTGGGAGGCGATGACCCCGCGGGGCGAGGGGCGGCACTGCGCGCGCTGCGATCGGGTGGTGGTCGATCTCTCCCGGCTGACCCGGGCGCAGGCGGAGGCGCGGATGAAGCGCGCCACCGGGCGCGTCTGCCTCGCCGTCCGCCGTGACGTCGTGACCGATCGACCGGTCTTCCGGCCCGAGCCGGCGGTGGCGCCGCGCTGGGCGGGCGGGCTCGTGCTGGCGGCCGCGCTCGGCGGCGGGTGCGCGTCGGCGGAGGCGGCGCCGGCGGAGGTCGAGGTGCACGCCGAGCCCGAGCCGCTCCCGGAGCCCGGGCCCCCGATGGAGCCGGTGACCCGCGACGCCCAGGTCGAGCGAGCGGACGAGGCGCCGACCCTGGTCACCCGCGCCGTCCCGCAGGACGAGCTGGCGCTCGAGCCCGACCCGGCGACGCCGACCGCCGCGCAGCGCCGCCTGACCGCCGACAAGCATCGCCCCACGGTGTACCCCGCCACAGCGCACCCCGCGCACCCCGGCCGCACCTACCTCACGCTGGGGTTCTAGCTCCGGCGTCCAGGTAGCTCTTGGCCTGGAGCGACCACATGCGCGCGTAGAGGCCGTCCGCTTCGAGCAGCTCCGCGTGGGTGCCGACCTCGGCGATCCGGCCACCGTCGAGCACCACGATGCGGTCCGCCATCGGCACCGAGCTGAAGCGGTGGGTGATCAGGATCGCGGTGGCGTCCTTCTTCAGGTCGGCGAAGCGCTCGAAGATCTCGTGCTCGCCCTGCGCGTCGAGGGCGGCGGTGGGCTCGTCGAGCACGAGGACCTTGCTCTTGCGCATGAAGGCGCGGGCGAGCGCGAGGCGCTGCCACTGCCCGACCGAGAGCTCCTCGCCGCCGAACCAGCGGCCGAGCATCGCGTCGTAGCCCTCGGGCAGGCCCTCGATGGTCTCGTCGGCGCCGGCGAGCCGGGCCGCCTCCTTCGCGCGTTCGCGGTCGTCGATGTCGGGCATCCAGCCGAGGCCGACGTTCTCCTGCACCGAGAAGTGGTAGTGCACGAAGTCCTGGAAGAGCACGCCGATGCGCGCGCGGAGCGCCCCGGGGTCGAGCTCGGCGATGTCCTCACCGCCGATCCGGACCTGACCTTCGCTGGGCGGATAGAGGCCGACGAGCAGCTTGATCAGCGTCGTCTTGCCCGCGCCGTTCGGGCCCACCAGCGCGATGGTCTCGCCGGCGCCGATCTCGAGGTCGATGTCCTCGAGCGCGGTCCGCTCGGATCCCGGGTAGCGGAAGGTCACGCCCTCGAAGCGGATCGACGGGCCGCTCTCGTCCAGCTCCGCCTCGGCGGGGGTCACCCGCGCGACGTCGTCGCTCTCCACCGCGAGCAGCTCGAAGAGGTTGTCCATGTAGAGGTTGTCTTCGTAGGCCCGGGCCAGGCTCAGCATCGCGCTCTGGAAGTCGCGCTGCCCCTGCCGGAACACCGTGAGGTAGAGCGTCATCGAGCCGAGGGTGATCACCCCGGCCGCGGTCTGCCCGACGATCACGACGTAGATGGCGTAGAAGACGAGCACGCTGAACACGCCGAAGACGGTCACCGCCGCGCCCCGCTTGCGCGCGAAGTCGCGATCCTCCTCGTAGAAGCGCTCGAACAGCGCGCGGTGCTTGCCGAGCAGCCACGAGCCGAGCGCGAAGAGCTTGATCTCCTTCACGTGGTAGTCGGCGGTCAGCAGCTGCTGCAGGTAATAGGCGCGCCGCTCGTCCTGGGTGCGCCGCACCCGCATCGCGTACTGCCCCGCCGCGAAGCGCGTGTCGGCGAGGAAGGGCAGGCTCGCGAGCAGCAGCGCCAGCACCGCCCAGACCGAGAACGAGAGCAGGAGCGCGCAGTAGCCGGTCAGGGTGAGCACGCTGCGGCCGAGCGACAGCCCCTGCGTGATCATCTCGAGGGGGCGCCACGAGCTCTCCTTGCGGGCCCGCTCCACCACGTCCATCAGCGCCGGATCCTCGAAGTGCTTCAGGCTGAGCGAGAGCGTCTTCTCGAAGATGAAGGCGTCCACGTGGAGCGCGAGCCGGGTCCGCAGCAGCTGCGAGGCGTAGCCGAGGTACTGCCCGGAGGTGTGGGTCCCGAGGATGAGCAGCAGCTCGATCGCGACCCAGGTGAGCGCGTCCTCGGTCGGGTGCCCCGGGGTGTCGATCGCCAGCACCACCGCGTCGACGATCTGCTTGCCGACCCAGGCGATGGCCACCGGCAGGGCGGCGTTGACGATCGAGGCCGCGACGTAGCGGCCGGTGAGCCCGGGCTCGACTTTCCACGCGATGCCGATCGCGCGGCGCACGTTGCGGCCGAGGAGGCGGATCTGGCGCGCGGTGCTTCTCGGCGGCGAGGCCACGGGCCTCGATTACCACGAAGCGTGTATCCTCGCGCGGCGCATGACTCACCGGCCCGTCTTCGGGGTGAACCTGCCCTGGCTCTTCGGCTCGTACGGCCACGATCTCGCGGTCAACGAGCACTACGCCGACTGGGGCCACGCGTGGAGCGACGCGAAGGCGGCCCGCACCCTCGCCGACGCGCGCGCGCTCGGCTTCGACGCGGTGCGCATCTGGCTCTGCGAGAACGCCGAGGGGATCCGCACCGAAGGCGGACGGATCGTCGGCACGCACCCGGCCCTCCTCGACCACGTGGCCCGGCTGCAGGAGCGGCTCGCCGCCGAGGGGCTCGTCGCCTACTGGACCCTGCTGGACGGCAACAGCTGGAAGCGGGAGGCCGACGCGCTCACCCACCGGGTGCTGAGCGACCCGGAGGCGGCCGCGCGCTTCGCCGAGCGGGTCGCGGCGCCGATCGCCGAGGCCCTCGACCCGGCGCTGACCTTCGGCCTCGAGCTGCTCAACGAGCCCGAGGTGATGACCCACGAGTGCACCGAGGCCCCCTTCGTCGCCTGGGAGACCCTCGCCGAGACGCTCGGCGTGATCGGCGACGCGGTGAGAGGGCGGCACCGGGTCAGCGCTGGCACCATGCACGTCTTCTTGCCGAGTCTCTGGGGCGCCGGGCCCCGGCTCGACGCGATCGACGTGCACCTCTATCACCCGCAGGGCGGCCTCCCTCCGCGCTCGCACCTGGCGCGCTACTGCGAGGACGCGGCGGTGGCCGACGCCTTCCTGATCGGGGGCGAGTGCGGCCTGCCGGACGAGGTCGGCGGCGAGGCGCTGCTGAGCTATCTGCAGAACGCGGTGACCGAGCGCTACGACGCGGTGTTCCTCTGGCGGCTCGAGCGGGTGCTCGTCACCCAGGACGAGGCGCGGGCGCCGACGGAGACCGGCGCGCAGGTCGCGCGGGCCCTCGCTCGGCTGAGGGGCTGATGGCGATCCGGCTGCCCCGGTTCCTGGCGCCGCGCGAGCGGCCGACGCGCGAGGCCGGCGACGGGCGCCTGCGCTCGTGGGAGTGGCCGCTCGCCGCCCTGGTGGCGCTGCTGGCGGTGCTCTGGCTCGGCCGCGCGCCGCTCGACACGCCTTACTGGTGGGACGCGGCCGCGGTCTACGTGCCGGGAAGTCAGTGGGTCCGGGACCACGCCTTCGCCGCGTTCCCGGGGGTGTTCCCCAGCCTGCTCGCGCGCGGGCACACCACGCTCTTCTACGTGATCACCGCGGGGGCGTTCTCGCTCTTCGGCGACGCGCCGGCGGTCGGGCACGCGGTGGTGCTGCTCTTCTCGGTGATGACGCTCGTCTACACCTACGCGCTCGGCACGCTCCTCTTCGGCCGGCTCGCCGGGGCGGCGGGCGCGCTCCTCGCCGCGGTGGCGCCGCTCTACCTCACGATCTCGTCGATGGTGCTGCCGGAGATCCCGCTCACCGCGCTGACCATGGCCTGCCTCTACGAGTGGGCGCGGGGACGGCACGTGAGCGCGGCGGTCTTCGGCGTCCTGGTGGTGCTCACCAAGGAGACGGGGCTCGCCTGCGCCTGCGCGGTGCTGGGGGCGACGGCGCTCTGGTCCTGGCGCGACCGGCGCGTGCGCGGGCGGGCCCTCGCGCTCGGCGGGCTCGCGCCGATGGTCGCGCTGGGGGCGTTCTTCGTCTGGCAGCGCGTGGCCGAGGGCTGGTGGGTGCTGCCCTTTCACGCGGAGCTCTTCGGGCAGGAGCACGACTATCTCTGGTCGGGCGTGAGCACCTTCCACTCGATGGCGCTGGCGGACGGGCGCGCGATCGCCGTCTTCGCCGCGCTGCTGGTGGGCGGGCTGCGCCTCTACCGCGACCGGGAGACCTTCGGCCCGTTCACGCCGGGCCCGGGCGCGCCGCCGCGCTGGGCGATCGCGAGCGCCCTCGCCCTCGTCTTCCTCGCCAACCAGGTCTTCTTCACCAAGATGTGGTTCCTCGAGCGCTACGCGCTCCCCGCCCACCCGTGCCTGACGATCCTGCTCGCCGGGGCGCTGCTCCCGCGGGTCTGGGAGGAGGCGAAGGCCTACGCCGCGGTCGGGCTGGTCGCGGTCGCGGCCACCGCGGCGGTCGCGATCGATCGGGCCGAGGCGGGCGAGGGCTACGCGAGCGGCGAGACGACCTTCCGCTACCTCCACATGGTCGAGGCGCACCGCGAGATCTTCCGCGACCTCGAGGCCCGCGCCGAGCCGCCGCTGATCCTCTCGACCTGGCCGATCAGCTCCGAGCTCCGGGACCCGACGCTCGGCTGGGTCGAGCGCCCCTACGAGGTCGTCGGCATCACCGGCTACCTCGACGGCACCGACGAGGTCCGGGGCGACCGACCGATCGAGGCCATCGTCAGCGCCCACGGCATCGGCGACCACGAGGACCTGATGCGCGTGGCCGAGGAGCTCGGGATGCGCCGGACTCGCCGCGCGGTGGTGCGGGGCGCGGTGGTCGACCTCTACGAGCTCAGCGGAGCATCTCCGGCTCGTCGCTGAGGAGCAGCGGGCCGTCCTCGGGCGCGTCCATCACGAGCCGCTGCGGCACGTTCGCGTCGCGGTAGCCGGCGCCCGCGCTCGCCGACTCGTCCGGGTCGCGCTCCCAGCGGCCCACGCCCACGACCGCGACGCGCTCGCCCGGCTCCACGACGCCCTCGCGGTAGCGCATCCCCTTGTTGAAGACGAGGCCCTGGCTGGTGTGCCCCCGCTCCGAGAGGAAGGCCTCGAGCTCCGGCGAGGCGTCGTTCAGGAACCCGGAGGAGAACTTGCCGTCCTTCTCGAGCACGCACTGCACGTAGGACGTCTTCACCAGGACCCGGTCGTCCCCGCTCTCGAGGAGGAAGTCGACGCCGTCGTGCTCGTCGATGATCGTGACCCAGTGCCGGTTCTTGCCTCCACCGCGCTGCTCCTCGACGACGATCCGCCAGTAGGCGCAGGCGCGACCGCTGAGCGGCGCGCGCACGGTCTGCTCGGGACGCGCGTGCCCGACGACGCGCGCGACCTGCCCGTTCTCGACCCGCGCGGCGGGCAGCTTGGGCACGGCCTTCATCGCCCGACGCGCCTTCTGGTCCGAGGAGAAGTACCAGCGGTAGAGGGCGAAGCCGCCGGCGCCGACGGCGAAGAGCGCGATGATCGTCAGCTTCACCATCTCGCGAGCATACCGCTCACGGCGCGGCGGCGGGGGAGAGCCGGGTCTCGGTCGGCAGCCCCAGCCAGCGCTTCACCTCGGCGCGGAACGCCTCGTAGTAGCTGAGCCGATAGTGGAAGGGGTAGCGCCCGTAGGGGTGCTCGGGGTCGGCGGCCTGGGCCTTCGCCTCGCCCTGCAGCGTCGTCAGGCGCGGGACCTGCGCCTCGAGGTCGCGCGCGAGCCGCTCGCAGAAGCGGTAGTAGAAGTCGACCTGGTCGTTCAGCACGTCGACCTTGAAGCGCACGCCGTCGTTGCGGCAGGCGGGCGCGACGTGGAACGCGATCTCGAGCTCGGGCTTGATGGCGCGCAGGCGCGAGAGGAACTCCACCGCCGCGTCGCGGAACGGCGCGTAGTCGAGCTCCCAGAGGAAGCGGGCCTCGTGCTCGAGCTCGAGCGCGAAGTACTTCTCGACCTCCCAGCTCGAGAGGAAGGTGCGCCCGTCGGCCGCGTCGAGCTGCCGGAAGATGAAGCTGGTGACGACGTCGAACACGAGCACCTGGTTGACGCGCGCCCCGCGCTCGAGCTTCGGGCCGTGGGTCTTGTCGAGCTCACCCTTGGCCATCGCGAAGCCCCAGGCGTTGGTGTCGTCGACCTCGCGGAGGCGCCGCTCGTCCTCGCGCAGCGCGCCGGTCACCAGGCTCGGGAAGCCGGTGCGCCCGACGTAGTCGAAGATGCGCACCCCCTCGTCGACGAAGGTGGGCCAGCCCGCGGCGCGGAAGCTGTCCGCGGTCCCGCACGAGCCGAGCACGGTGAGGTAGTGATGCGGCCGATCGGTCATGACGAGGCGAGCGCCTGGAGCGCGACCTTGCCGGTCTCGGTGCGCGGCAGGGCGTCCAGCCGGTGGAGCTCGGCGGGGATCATGTACGGGGGCAGCACGCCGGCGCAATGGGCCCGGAGCGCGCGCGGCTCGGCGTCGCCCGCGTAGAACGCCTCGAGGTGCTCGCCGCGCGCCACCACCGCGCACTCGACGACGCCCGGGTGACGCGCCAGCGCGTGCTCGACCTCGCCCAGCTCCACCCGGTGCCCGCGCACCTTCACCATGCGATCGCGGCGACCGTGGAAGCGCAGCACGCCGTCGTGCTCGGAGACGAGGTCGCCCGTCGCGTGGCGGCGCGGCGGCGGCGCGAGGGGGGCGCCCCAGTAGCCGGGGGTGACGGCCTCGCCCTCGACGATCAGCTCGCCGTCCTCGAGGGTGTGCTCCAGATGCGGCAGCACTCTCCCGATCGGGATGGGCGGCGCGTCGGCGGTGAGCGCCTCGACCCGGTGGGCGGCGCAGACGTTGGTCTCGGTCGGGCCGTACCAGTTCTCGAAGCGCGCCCCCGGGCACGCCTCCATCAGCGCCGCGAGCGCGGGGACGGGGAAGACCTCGCCCGCGAAGACGATGGCGCGCAGCGACGAGAGCGCCGCGCCCTGCTCGAGGAGCCGCTGCCAGAGCGTCGGCACCGCGTACATCACCGTCGGCCGGGTCTCGGCGATCCAGGCGGCGAGGGTGGCCGGGAAGAGCAGCGCCTCCCGGGGCGGGTGCAGCACCCGGGCGCCGGCCATCGGCGCGGCGAAGAGATCGAAGGTCGCCAGATCGAAGGTCATCGGCGCGACCGCCGCGATCCGGTCGGCGGGGCTGAGCGCGAGGCGCGCGGCGGCCCACCGCGGGAAGGCGAGGGCGCCGCGGTGATCCCAGGTCACGCCCTTGGGCGCCCCGGTGCTGCCGGACGTGTAGAGGATGAAGGCGAGCCCGTCGGGCGTGGCCCGGTCGACGAGCGGCGCCTCCCCTCTGGCGACCTGCTGCCGGCGCGGCGCCTCGATCCGGCCGGCGAGCCGGGCGTGGGCCTCGTCGTGGAGGAGCAGCGCGGCGCCGCAGTCGGCGAGCGCGGCGCTCGAGCGGGCGGGCGGCGCGCTGGCGGAGAGCGGGACCGCGACCGCGCCGGCGGCGAGGATGGCGTGGAAGGCGGCGCTCCCTTCGCCGTCCCGCGCGGCGAGCAGGCCCACGCGCTCGCCGGGCGCCACGTCGAGCGAGGCCGCGATGCCGCCGACCCGCGCCGCGAGCCCCGCATGATCGAGCACGGCATGATCGGCCTCGATGGCCGCCTCCTCGCCGAAGCGGGCGGCGGCGTCCGTCAAGGAGGCGGTCAGCGTCGACACGCTCAGAGCCCCAGGTGGGCCGCGAGGATCACCCGCTGCATGTCGCTCGTGCCGCTGTAGAGCACCCCGCCGACCGCGTCGCGGAGATGCGAAGGGAGGCCGGTCTCCTCGAGGTAGCCGGTGCCGCCGTGCAGGCGGATCGCGTCGAGGTGCTGCTCGAGCGCCCACTCGCTGAGCCGGAGCTTGGTCAGGCACGCGAGCGGCGCGTCGATCGCGCCGTCGGCGAGCGCGGTCGCGGCTCGCTCGAGCAGCATGCGGGCGAGCACGTAGCGCTCGTACATCTCGACCACCCGGGCGGCGACGAGCTGGTTCTTGCCGATCGGCCGGCCGAACTGCCGCCGGGTGCGCGCGTGCTTCAGCGCCCGCTCGAGCTGAGCGCGCATCACGCCGACCGCGGGCCCGAGGATGAGGGCCCGCTCGTGCAGCATCGCGGTGTGGAAGACCTTCGCGCCGCCGCCGGGCTCGCCCAGGATCGCGCTCGCCTCCACGCGGCAGCCCTCGAGGTAGAGGCTGGTGAGGCTCGCACGCGCGAGGCCCATCTTCTCCATCGGCGCGCCCACCGTGAGGCCCTCGGCGCCTCGCTCCACCACGAAGCCGGTGACGCCCTCCGGCGCGCGCGCGAAGACCACGAAGACGTCGGCGTCGGCCCCGTTGGTGACCCAGAGCTTGCTGCCGCTCAGCCGGTAGCCGCCCGCCTCCGGGGTCGCGGTGGCCGCCATGGCCATCGTGTCCGAGCCGGCCTCGGCCTCGCTCGCCGCGTGGGCGCCGAGCCGCGCCCCGCGCCGCAGGGGCTCGAGGAGGCGCGCCCGGAGCGCGTCGGTGGCGTGGGCCGCGATCGGCGCGACGACCGCGAGCGCGTGGGCGCCGAGGGCGAAGCAGAGGCCCGCGTCCGCCGTCTCGCCGAGGCCCTCCCACGCCTGCGCGAGCTCCGGCCCGCTCAGCTCGGCGGGATCGAAGAGCCCGAACGCGCCGACCTCGCGCGCCGCGTCCCGGAGTGAGCGATCCGCGAGCGTCGCGCCGAGCTTGGCCGCCTCGCGTTGCACCGGGCCGCGCTCGGGGAGCGCCCGCATCAGCCCTTCAGCCTCGCGCGGTCGGGGCTCGCGAGGAGATCGTCGATGCCCCCGGTCCCCTCGTCGAAGAGGAAGGCCGCGCGGTAGCCGTGCTCGCGCGCCTCGGCGAGCGCGGCCACCGCCGCGTCGACGTCGGCGGCGGGGCGGGTGGCGAGGATGGTGTCGCGCACGAGCGACACGTGGCGCGCCGGCCGGAGCGCCTCGGAGCCGTGCGCCGCGTAGACGTCGAGCCCGATCCCGTCGCAGCGGCCGTCCTCGATCGGCCCGAGGCCCTGGACCGACGCGGTCACCGGCACCTCGGCGCGGTGGCTGTGCGCCGCGCGGGCCGCCTCGGTGAGCTGGGCGTGGGCCGAGCTCCACGTGACGCCCTCGCCGATCTCGCCGTCCCAGCCGGAGGCGAGGTCGACCAGCCACGCGCCGGCCGGCGCCTCGAAGCGCTGCACGTCGTCGACGATCCAGCACGCCGCGAGCCCGCGCTCGTCGATCGCCGCCTGCGCCGCCTGCGCGTTGCCCGCGCCGAGCCGGAGGCGCACCGCGTCGAGCCCCAGCTCCTTGGCGCCGTCGAGCCGGCGTCGGAGCTTGTCGAGGTCGCCGTCGAAGGAGAGGTTCACGCCGCGCCGGAAGCCGTCGCCGAGGCGCGCGCGCCGCAGCGCGATGGCCTCGGCCGACTCCGGGCCGTCCGCGGGCGGCTTGCGCAGGGTCACGGCCATCGCCGCGAAGGTGTGGAGCTTGAACGCGCTCATCCGGTGATGGAGCGTGTCCCAGTCGTCCGAGGTGTAGAGCGTGGTGCCCTCGATCTCGAGCCCGCTCGGCGCGATCGCGTTGCGCTGAAGAGCGAGACGATCGTAGACGACGTCGTCCTCGCTCCGGCGCTCGACCTCGTCGTAGTCGACGGTCAGGTAGAGCACGCCGCCCGGCTTGAGCACCCGGTTCATCTCGCGCGCCACGCCGGGCTGGGCCTCGGGATCGATGTGCTCGAGGACCGAGATGCAGTAGACGCGGTCGAAGGTGGCGTCGGGGAAGCGCAGGCTCGTCATGTCCATCTCGACCGGCACGACCGCGGCGCGGTGAAAGGACGCGGCCTGCTGCAGCATGGTCAGCCAGCGGAGGTCGTTGTCGATCGCGACCACCGTCGCGCCGAGCTCGGCGAGGGTGATGGGCAGGGCCGAGACCCCGCAGCCGGCGTCGAGCACCAGCTCGCCTTCGGGCGCGTCGTGGCGGGTGAGCGCCCAGGGGTACTCCCAGACCTTCGACGGGTAGACGAAGGAGAGCTGCTGGCCCGCCTCCTCCTTCTCCCGCGCGATCTGGGCGGCGATGCGGCGGTTGGCGCCCGCCATCGGCTCGCGGCGGATGTCGTCCGGCTCCAGGATCCGGTTGTCGGCCTGCTCGGGCCTGGGCTCGTCGCCGGTCGGGTGCACCACCGGCGGCTCGAGCGGGACCGGGCGGTCGGGCTTCTCGAATTCCTCGTCGCTCACGCGCTCTTCTTTCGCTGCACGAACGCGCGGATGGCGGTGAGCGTGCGGAAGTTGCCCGGCACGATCTCGTCCTGCGCGACGGTGATGCCCTCCGCGTCCTCGAGGTTCGCGACCAGGCGGATGATGGCGAGCGAGTCGAGCATCCCGGGCGCCAGCAGGTCGTCGTCGTCGGTGACGTCCTCGGCGCCGGGCAGCTCGTCCCGGAGGAACTGACGTATCGCGTCGCTCACGGCGCGGGATGGTAGCGCATGCCGGCCGCGGGGGAGACGGCGCGTTTCCGCCGGTCCCAGACCATGTGCAGCATCGCGCCGGTCGCCCACCCCCAGAGCCCCATCACGAAGAGCCCGAAGATGGTCAGCTCGCCCCACCACGGGATCGCCCAGACCTGCAGGAACACGCCGAGCGCCGCCGACGGAACCGTCCACCGCGAGGCGCGCAGGAAGTAGCCGAGCAGGATCCGGAACTGGGCCCGCGAGAAGAGGCACGGGTAGTAGGCGCTGACGATCATCGGGTAGTCCGAGACGTTCATCGTCGAGACCATCGGGTAGTGGAACGCGAAGAGCGTCAGCACCGCGGGGATCCGGAGGCGCGGCACCCGCCAGGCGATCCAGGGCACGCAGCACTCGACGAAGAGCGTGCCGTAGACCGCGCACCACGCCGCCCAGGTCGGCAGCTCGCTCCCGAGGTCGGCGTAGATCCAGAACTGCGCCATCGCGTGGACGGCCGGGCTCGACGGCGCGAGCTCGAGGAAGTTCGCGTTGATCTTGTGGAAGCCCGCGAAGAAGTAGTTGACGCAGAGGATCAGCGCGAGGCCGTTCACCGCGTGTCGGTCGACCGTGCGCGAGCGCGGCCCGCCGCCCCGGAAGCGGTGCGCGCCCATCAGCCACCCCACGATCCAGACCACGCCGAGCATGGTCAGGCCGCTGAACATGTGGCTCATGTGGTTCCGGATCCGGAACGGGTAGGTCAGGTAGTGCGCCCAGTAGATCAGGACGATCGTGAAGAGCCACTGCCGCCGCCGGTCGAGGGCGAGCCCGATCACCGCCGCCGCGAGCATGAAGGCGAGCACCACCGGCACCCACCCGGGCAGGAGCTGATGCCAGCCCGGCTGGAACGCCTCGCGCGCCCACGCGTGCGCCTCCCACGGCCGGTCCTCGCCGAGCAGCTGCAGGGTGTGTCCCACGAACGCGGGCACCAGCAGGATCCCGAACGCCTGCAGGCGGAGGTCCTTGCTGATCACGGATCCTCCGGCGGCCAGGGGTAGGGGTAGTGGCTGTCATAGAGCCGCACCGGGATCCAGCTGTGCGGATCGCTGAAGCGAGGATCGGCGCAGGCGTCGCCGGTGCGCTGGACCGGGCCGCCCGCGACGGGCCGGCGCGACATGCGCACCGCGTGCCCGGCGTCGCAGAGCTGCCGAACGGCGACCCGGATCGCCTCGTCGTTGTGCTGGATGCCGTCCCGGTGCAGCCACTCGACGAGGTCGGCCTCGCGCCCCGCCCTCGGCGCCGGCGTCACCTCGACCTCGAGCTCGATGTAGAAGATCCAGAGCGAGCTCAGCATGCGCTGAGGCGCGATCAGGTGGTTGTTCGACCGCTCCTGCCACGAGAGCCCCGAGAACATCGTCTGGCAGCTGTCGTCCCGCAGCCCGATGTAGGGGAGGCTGTTGTTGGTGAACTGCAGCGCGCCGACGATCGCCACCGCGGCGAAGAGCGCGCGGCGGAGCCGGCGGTCGGCGTCGGGGCTGGTCTCGCGCGGGCGCGGCATGGGCCCGCAACGATACCTCAGGCGCGGGTCGAGAGGACCTCGACGTGCGCCCCGCGATGCGCGACATTTGCGACGTTCGGGGAGTCTCGGCCAGGGCGGGGCCTACGGCACGCACCTTGCCCTGACTCCGGGGGGAGGGACGATGGCGCGAGCGGCGATGAAGACCCCGGAGTGGCCGACCACTCGCGGCACGAGCGACCGACTGGCACCGGACCCGGACAGTCGGGCGACCGAGGGGCACGTGGCGCTCACGGTCGTGAACCGGAGCGCGCAGCCGCTGACCGGGCTGCACATCGTGGGCGCCCTGACCCCGGGCTGGGGCAAGGACTGGCTCGGCGGCGTCGCGCTGGGGCCGGGAGAGACCGCCCGCTTCGAGTGGCCTCACCGCGGCGGCGCCCACCACCTCCGGGCGTTCGGGGTCGACCGGCAGGCGCTCGGCTACCGCTCGCTCCGCCCCGAGCCGGGGAGCGCCTGGATCTGGGAGTTCGTCGGGCCGGTCAGCCCTTCTCGGAGATCTTCCTGAGCTTGGTGAGCGCGAGCAGGGCCTTGGGGAGGTTGCCGCCCAGCAAGCCGTGGAACGCCTGGGCCATCGGCGCGTACTTCTCGCGGTAGGGGAACCAGAAGGGCTCGAAGTCGAGCTTGCCCTTGTCGACCATGATGGCCTTCTGGTGGGTGAAGGAGAGCAAGCCCTCCGGCCCGTGGTAGCGCCCGAATCCGCTGTTCTTCACGCCGCCGAAGGGGAGCGCGGGGTTGCCGGTGATCGCGACGACGTCGTTGACCATCACCTGCCCGCTCTCCATGCGCGACGCGAGCGCGAGGCCCTTGTCGACGTCGCGGGTCCACACCGAGCCGTTGAGGCCGTACTGGTGATCGCTCGCCAGCCGCACCGCCTCGTCGGCGTCCTTCACCCGCACCACCGGCAGCACCGGCCCGAAGGTCTCCTCGCGGTAGATCTCCATCTCGGGGGTGACCTCGGTCACGAGCGTGGGCGCGAAGAACTGCCCGGGACGATCGAGGCGCGCGCCGCCGCGGAGCACCTTGGCGCCGGCCGCGATCGCGCTCTTCACATGCCGCTCGACCGTCTCGAGCTGCCTCGGGAAGGTCATCGGGCCCATGTCGGCGTGCTCGTCCGGCCCGCCCACGCGCACCTTGTCGACCTCTCGCTCGAGGAGCGACACGAAGCGGTCGTGCACCGCGTCCTCGACGAAGATGCGCTCGACCGAGATGCACATCTGGCCGCAGTTCACGAGCCCGCCCCAGACGGCGGCGCGGGCCGCGCGCTCGAGGTTCGCGTCGGCGCAGACGATCATCGCGTCCTTGCCGCCGAGCTCGAGCTCGACCGGGATCGGCTTCTTCGCCGCCGCGGCCATCACCTTGCGCCCGGTCGCGACCGAGCCGGTGAAGAAGATCTTGTCGATGTCCGCGTCGCAGAGCGCGGCGCCGGTGGTCCCGTCGCCCTGGATGACCTCGACGACCCCGCGCGGCAGGCCGATGCGGCGGAAGATCTCGTCCATGATCTCGCCGGTGATCGGCGTGACCTCCGACGGCTTCAGCACGACGGTGTTGCCGGCGATGAGCGCCGAGACGGTGGGCACCATCGAGAGCTGGA
The DNA here is from genome assembly GCA_036149055.1 of Myxococcota bacterium. Taxonomy (GTDB): domain Bacteria; phylum Myxococcota_A; class Polyangia; order Polyangiales; family Sandaracinaceae; genus JAVJQK01. The sequence goes on from JAYZQJ010000053.1 coordinate 20,271, forward strand.
AGGGGAAGTTCCAGGGCGAGATGATCCCGATGACCCCCATCGGGAAGTGCTCGATGTAGCTCTTCTTGCCGGGGAAGAGGATCGGCGTGCCGACCTTCTTGCGCGCGAGCGTCTTGGGCGCGGTCTTGCGGTAGTGATCGATGAAGAGCGGGATGCTCATCAGCTCGGTCAGCAGCGAGTCGACGAGCGGCTTGCCGGTGTCCTCGCTGATGCGGCGCGCGTACTCCTCGCCGTGGGTCCGGACCACGTCTTTGATGCGCGCGAGCATGCGGAGCCGATCCCCGACCGGGGTGTCGCGCCAGGCGGGGAAGGCGCGGCGAGCGCGGGCGACCGCGGCGAAGACCTCGTCCCTCGAGGTGATCGGGAAGGTCCCGAGCGGCTCGCCCGAGACCGGGCTGCGCTTGTCGATCACGGGGCCCTTCGCCCCGCGCTCGGTGGTCACCGTCTGCGTCGCTTCCATCGCTGTCCCCTCCGGAGTTCGCCGAAGCATGGGCGGCCCTGCGCGGGCGCGCCACCCCGGCTATCCTGCCGGTGGGGATGAGGAGTCAGGCCTACCGCGAGCCGGCGCGCGAGACGACGGCGGAGCCGCCCGCCGCGCCGGGGCGAGGCGGCGCGGGCGCGTCGGTGGCGAGCGCGGCGATGCTCGGCGCGGCGGCGCTCGGCGGCGCGACCTCCGCCGCGGCCCTCGGCAGCCTGGAGCTGCTCGTGCTCGCCGGGGCCGGCGCCCTCGCCGCCGCCACGCACCTCGCCCGGGCGAGCCGCTGCGGACGGCGCCGCCGCGAGGTGCTCGACTTCCTCGGCGACGGCGTCGTGGTGGAGCCCGGGGTCTGGACGAGCGCGGACGGCAGCCGGCGCGTGCGCGCGGTGCGACGCGACGATCACCTCCGCTTCGAGACCCTCGAGCTGGTCAGCGGGGTGACGCTGAGCAGCCACCGGGTGCGGCTCGAGCTCCCCTTCGACCCGCCTCGTCGGTCCACGCGGCGGCGCCGGTCGGCGCGGGTCCACGGCCGACCGATCCACCCGTGCTGCTTCGACGGCCTCCCGGGCCGCGACCCGGTCCTGCGCCACCCGGCCTCGATCGAGCTCGAGGAGTCGGAGAGCGGGGTGCTGCTCCGCCGCCTCGACGACGACGGCGCGCTGGTCGGAGACACCTGGCACGCGACGGAGGCCGAGGCGCGCCGGCAGCTCGCTCACGAGCTCGGCCCTCACCTCGGCCCGTGGACGAAGGCGCAGCGGCGGGCGAAGCCGACGCGCGGCTGGGAGCCCTCCGCCGACGCCCACCTCGGGCTGTGAGCTTCCCGCTCAGCTGAATCGGAAGGCGAGCCGGGCGCCCTCGTCGTCCACGCCGGCGACGCGCACGAGCGAGGCGCGCGCCCGGGTGGAGCCCTCGTCGCTCTCGAGCACAAAGGTGAGATCGGTCGCGGTCATCACGTCGATCTCCGCGCCGTAGGGCACGCAGACGAGCACGCCGGTGTCCGAGATGTCGAGCGTGCGGACCGGCACCTGGGCGCCTCCCGCGATCTCGAGCGCGGCGCGCCGCTGGACCCGCCGCCGCTCGGCGCGCGGCTGCCAGAAGTGCGCGAGCAGCGCCTCGAGCTCGGCGCGGACCTTCGGCCCTCGCTCCGAGCGCAGCATCTCGGCGAGCACCGGGTAGGTGTCCGCGTCGACCACGGCCTCCCAGCCGCGGGCCCACAGCGGGCGGTTGGAGGGCGTGGCAGAGGTCGCGTTCGCAGTCGCCATGCCCACGCCGAACGGCGGAGCGGGCGGGGACCTGAAGCCCTCACCCTTCCGCGCTGCTACTCTCATCCGTCGTGCTTCGCTTCTCCGCCCTGCTCCTCGCGCTGACGGCGTGCAGCCCGCCGCCGGACCCGCCGCGAGACGCCGGCGTGGACGCGGCGCCCGAGCGCCCCGACGCCCGGCCCGGCGTCGGCGAGGACGCGGGTCGCCTCGACGCCGGCCTGCCCCCCGAGGACGCGGGTCGCGATCTGGACGCCGGCCCTCCGCCCGACGCGGGGCCGACCCTGGCGCTGCCGCGCTTCGTCGACGTCACCGCCGCCGCCGGCCTCGACTCGCCGCACCGCACGCCGCCGCACTGCGCCCAGGGCCGCGGGGAGGACACCTGCGAGATCGACCACATGACCGGCGGCGCCGCGGTGGGGGACTTCGACGCCGACGGCTGGCCCGATCTCTACGTCACGAACCTCGAGGGGCCCGACCACCTCTACCGGAACCAGGGGGACGGCACCTTCGTCGACGTCGCGGCCTCGGTCGGGCTCGGGGCGGCGCTCCAGACCAACGGCGCGGCCTTCGTCGACGTGGACGACGACGGCGATCTCGATCTCTACGTGACCTGCATCGCCGGGCCCGACGATCCGGTCAACCGTGGCCACCGCCTCTACGTGCAGGAGGCCGGCGTGTTCACCGAGGAGGCGGCCTCGCGCGGCGCCGACCTGAGGCAGGGCGGCTCGCTGTTCGGCGGCGAGAGCGTCGCCGTCGGCGACTACGACCGCGACGGCTACCCCGATCTGCACGTGACCGAGTGGCTCGACATCCGCCAGTCCCAGCCGCACACCCGGCTCCTCCGCAACCGCGGCGCGACGCGGCCCGGTCACTTCGTCGACGTCACCGTCGCGGCCGGCGCGTCCACCTTCTCGCTGGAGTGCTGGGAGGGGACGACGCGTTGCACGAGCTACGCCTTCGCCTCCGCCTTCACCGACCTCGACGGCGACGGCTTCCAGGACCTCGTCGTGGTCAGCGACTTCGGGACCACGCGCCTGTTCTGGAACCGGGGCGACGGCACGTTCGAGCTCGGGCTCCGCACCTCGACGGTCGGCGGCGACGAGAACGGCATGGGCTCCACCGTGGGCGACGTCGACGGCGACGGAGACCTCGACTGGTTCGTGACCTCGATCTTCGACCCGATGTTCATCTGCGCCCGGAACCCCTGCGCGTGGGGCTCGAGCGGCAACCGCCTCTTCCAGAACGACGGCGCCCGCGGCTGGGTGGACGACACCGACCGCGCCGGCGTGCGCGAGGGCGGCTGGGGGTGGGGCGCCGCGCTCTTCGACGCCGACAACGACGGGGACCTCGACCTGACGATGGTCAACGGCGTGGACTTCCCGCACATCGACCTCGACGACGGCTACGCCGCCGAGCCGATGCGCTTCTGGGTCAACGACGGGACCGGGCGCTTCCGAGAGCGGAGCGCGGCGGTCGGGCTCACCGACGTCGGGCGCGGGAAGGGCCTGGTGGTCTTCGACTACGACCGCGACGGCGACCAGGACCTCTTCGTCGTGAACAACGCCGCCGCTCCGCGCCTCTACCGGAGCGAAGGCGCCGAGGGGGCCTGGCTCCGGCTGCGGCTCGTCGGCACCGCGAGCAACACCGAGGCGCTCGGGGCCCGGGTGGAGGCCACGGTCGAGGGCCGGCGGCTCGTGCGCGAGGTCGGCAGCGTGACCCACTTCCTCGGGCAGTCCGAGCGCGAGGTCCACCTCGGGCTCGGCGTCGCCGCGCAGGTCGACCAGCTGCGTATCCTCTGGCCCAGCGGCGCCATCACTACGATGGTCGACGTGGCCGCGGGACAGGAGCTGACGATCACCGAGCCGTAGAGCTCACTGCCCGCGGGCCTCGTCGCGCAGCTCGCGCCGGGACTCCCACTCGTCGACCGCGCGCTCGCCGAGCTCCACGCTCGCCTTCTCCACCTCCCGGCCGAGCTCCTGCGCCGGCTCGGTCGCCGCGATGCGCAGGGTGTGCTCGTAGAGCGTGAACCGCCCGAGGGGCACGAAGAAGTAGACCACGGTCACGACGGCGAGGCCGACGAGCCACAGGAAGCCGTTGATCAGGCGGCGCATGGTCGCGCCGCTGGTGTAGCACGCCCGCCTCCGGGACGAGACGTTTCAGGCGCCGCCGAAGTCGACGCGGATGTAGTCGCTCAGCAGCCGCTCGGAGATGTGGGTGCGAGCCTCCTCTTCCATGTCGCGCTCCAGGGTGCGCGCGAGATCCTCCACGCAGTCCACCGCCTCGTGGCAGCTGCAGCGCTCACGCCGCAGCACCCGCTCTGTGCGCTCGATCAGGGCGTGCTGGGCGCGGTGGGTCGCGAGCAGGCGGCGGGCCCGCTCGGGGCCCCAGGCGTCGATGGCGCGCAGGGTCGGGATCAGCACCTGCTGCTCGCGCGCGAGGTGCTCGCGCACCGCGGACAGGAGGTCGCCGGTCGCCTCGGTCAGCTGCGGGAGCAGCGCCCCGTTGGTCCGGGTGAACGTCCCGATCCGCCGCACCTCGGAGATGCGAGCCCGGATGCGCTGGTGGCTCTCCAGGATCTCCGTACGTACCCGGCTCGGGACGATGTCGTCGTTGGGATCATGCATGACGGTCCCCTCCAACCGTCAGGTCCAGCATGCGCCGTTCCATCCGTGTAGGGTGGGGTAAGTGCCGCTACGTCAGGTCCCCCATGACGCACCCGCTGCACGCGAGCGCACCCCCATCGTCGCGGTCGCCTTCGTGGTGTACGATCGGTGCGCGGTGAGGGAGTGGGCACATGGGGAACTCTTGTCGGTGGGTGTCGGCGCTCGCGCTGACGGTGGCATGGGGTTGCGCGGCCGGTGACGACCTGCCCGGTCGGCGTGACGCGGGCGGAGACGCCGGCGGCGCGCTCGACGCGGGCTTCGACGCGGGACGCGGCGACGCGGGCGTGGACGGCGGGCCGATCGAGGAGGTCGGCTTCTGCGAGGAGTGCGTCGTGCACCCGCAGTGCGGCTCCCTCGGGCGCTGCGTCCCCCTGACCGACGGGCGCTTCGCCTGCGCCGCGGTCTGCAACCCGGACATCCCGAGCTGCCCGCGCGGCTTCGACTGCGTGGTGCGCCCCGCGAGCCCCGACTTCCCGGTCTGCGTGCCGGTCGGCGAGCGCTGCTGCGTCGACCAGGACGCGGACGGCTACGGGCGCGGCGTCGGCTGCGACGGGGCCGACTGCGACGACGAGGACATCGACGTGAACCCCGGCGCGGTGGAGCTCTGCAACGGGAGTGACGACGACTGCGACGAGGCCATCGACGAGGAGGCGACGGACTGCGGCGGTCAGCTCTGCCGGACGGCCGGCATGGGCTACGAGGAGGTCACCCCCGGCGCGTGTGTGGACGGCGCCTGCGTCGACGGCGACGCGACGACCTGCGGTCTCTTCAGCTGCGACATGGGCGCCGACGAGGGGGATCGCTGCGCGACGACCTGCACGAACGCGGGCGAGGACGACGACACGCTCTGCATCGACAGCGCGCACTGCGATCTGGGCGCCTGCGAGCCGGACGAGCCGAACGGCGGCACCTGCGACGAGGACACGGACTGCGAGAGCGGGCACTGCGACAACGGCTTCTGCTGTGACGACGGCGCCTGCTGCAGCACCGCGTCCGACTGCCCGGGGAGCGGCAGCGTCGGCACGACCTGCGACGACAGCGCGACCTGCCAGGGCACGCGCGGCGAGATCACCTGCGAGATGAACCGCTGCGCGACCCGCTCCGGGGTCCCCGACGACAGCGCCTGCGACGGCGCGGTCGAGGCGAGCACCTGCGGCTTCTTCACCTCGGTCTTCTGCTCCGGCGCCCCGGACCAGACCCCGCCGACCTGCGCCACGACCTGCGGCGCGGACTCGGACTGCGACGCCAACGCCCACTGCGACACGGTCTGCGTGCCCGACGTGCCCGACGGCGACGTCTGCGACGAGGACAGCGACTGCATCAGCGGCCACTGCCAGAACAACTTCTGCTGCGCCGCCGGGGACTGCTGCCGGAGCGCCACCGACTGCCCCGCGAGCTACGCCCGCGCGCCCACCTGCGACACGCCGACGAGCTGCCAGGGTACGCGCGACGACGCCACCTGTCTCTCGTTCCGGTGCGGGACGGCGACCGGGGTGCCCGACGACTCGGCCTGCGACGCGGGCGTGATCGCGAGCGACTGCGGGCTCTACCCGAGCCGGCTGTGCACGGGCGCGACGAGTCAGACGCCGCCGGTCTGCGCGACGATGTGCAGCTCGGACAGCGAGTGCGACGCCAACGCGCACTGCGATCTCGGGATGTGCACCGTGGACCTCCCGAGCGGCGCCGCCTGCGACGAGGCCAGCGACTGCGTCAGCGGTCACTGCCAGAACGGCTTCTGCTGCGCGACCGGGGACTGCTGCGCGGTGGACTCCGACTGCCCGGCCTCGACCTACGGCGAGCCCTCGACCTGCGACGACGCGGCCACCTGCCAGGGCCGGCGTCGTGACCCGGTGTGCAACCCGGCCAACCAGTGCCAGCTCGGCGGCCTCGTCGACGACGACTCGGGCTGCGCCGGGCTCCAGTCCAACGCCTGCGGCCTCTACCCGGCCGTGACCTGCACCGCCGCGACCTCCCAGTCCACCGACCAGATGTCCCGCTGCCGCTCGATGTGCAGCAGCAGCGCGGACTGTGATCCCGGCGCGTTCTGCAACGCCATGGGGGAGTGCGCGCCGCGCGGCATGCAGGGCGACGCCTGCACCGCGACCCCGCAATGCGGCTCGGGCCTGCAGTGCGTCGACGGGGTCTGCTGCGACTCCTCCTGCACGGGGACCTGTCAGGCCTGCAACGTGGCCGGGAGCCTCGGGACCTGCACCCCGGTGCCGAGCGGCACCGACCCGGCGGGGGAGTGCGGTGGGTTCAGCTGCGCCACCTACTACCAGGGCTGGAGCGGCGACCTCTGCTACCGCCGCGCGGACGCGCCCTCGAGCGCCGTCGGCTGCGACGGGGCGGGCATGTGTGAGACCCCGGCCGACGTCTGCCCCTCGCAGGGGCGCGGCGGGCTGCAGGTCGACTGCAACGATCTCTGCCAGTCCCCGAACCTCTCGACGTGCAGCGGGACCACCGCCGGCGTCTGCAACGACACCACGCCGAGCCCGAGCGACCAGACGTGCGGCGTCGGCGCGTGCCAGCGGACCTTCCCGCGCTGCAACTCCGGGTCGCCCGTCTCGTGCGTGCCGGGCACGCCGAGCACCGAGACGTGCAACGACATCGACGACAACTGCAACGGCGCGGTCGACGACGGGCTCGCCGGCGACTCCTGGGAGAACAACGGCAGCTGCGGCACGGCGAGCGATCTCGGCCGCCTCTACTCCCAGAACCGACCCGGGGAGCCGAACTCCCGCTCGGTCACCGGCACGGTCTACGGCTCCGGCGACCAGGACCACTACTTCGTCGACGTCCGCGAGAACGACAGCGGCTGCACCTGCGGCGTCTCGACCGACGAGGACTACGACCTCGAGATCGAGCTCACCGTCCCGGCGGGCGCCGGCTCCTACCGGGTGTGCGCCAACGACAACAGCTGCACGTTCGGCGGCCACTGCATGACGGTCCCCGCGGGCACGACCCGCAGCTTCGGCATGCAGGGCATCGATCGCTCCAACTTCGACGGCTGCTGCAGCCCCTTCGGCGGCTGCGACGACAGCGGCCGCTTCTACATCCGCGTCGCCGGCCAGGGCGCCCCCGGCTTCGAGTGCGCCCCGTACACGATGAACCTCAGCGTCGTGCGAACCTGCAGGTAGCCGCTTGGCCGTCGGGCGCGGGTGTGCAAGGCTCCGTGCGTGCATGCGAGAGCTGGAGCCGCCGCGCTGCTCGTGGCCTGGAGCTCGCTCGGCTGCAGTCGCGGGGCGGCGCGCCCCGCCGAGGTCGCCACCTCGTTCGACCTGGGCGACAAGATGCGGCGGCTCGAGCGTGACCTGGGCTTGAGCCGGTCACAGACCCGCTACTTCCCTCAGGTGCCCGCCCCCGAAGACGTCTCCCCGCCGCGCTGGATGGCCGTGGAGGCGCACGGCGCGCGCGGGCCCCTCGAGGAGCTCGACGGGCCCGGGGTCGTCGTCGAGGTGAGCGAGCTCGGGGAGCTCGACGTCTCGAGCGCCCACCGCTTCCTGCCGGCGGCCTCGCGCGCCGCGCATGGCAAGGACGTGGACTGGATCGCGTTCGTGACGCGCGTGCCGCTGGAGGTGGAGCTGACCGAGGGCTTCGTGCCCTTCGAGCGCGTCGATCTGCGCCTCGTGCTGGCGCGGTCCGAGCGGGTGGTGGCGCGCGGGACGGTCGAGGCGGTGCCTTCGGGCGCCGTGCGTGTGGAAGGGCACGTACCCGAGGCTGCGGTGGCCGCGCTCGTGCAGCGGGCCCTCGAAGCCGCCCGCGCCGCGCCCGAGACCCTCGCCGCGGACCCACTGTCGCTGGACGCATGCCTGGCCGACCAGATGACGAGCCCTCGAGAGGCGGAGCCGAGCCCGGCCTGCCTCGCGGGACGCCTGACCGAGTGTCTGACCAGCTGTCACGCGGGGAACGGGCGCAGCTGCGCGGAGGCGGCGTACGTCCAGGAGGCGGCCGAAGACGCCTCGACGCTCCCTCTCTACGCCGAGGGCTGCGCCTACGGGGACGTCAACGCCTGCGTCAACTGGGGCGCCACCGTATGGACGCTGGCCAGGACGGGCCAACTGGAGGCGACCGACGAGGCCATGCGGTGCACGATGCGCGTCTTCGAGCGCGCCTGCGAGCAGGGAGAGCCGTTCGGCTGCGGGATGTTCGGCAAGGGCCTGGTGACCGGGCTCGACGGGGCGGTGGAGGTGGACCTCGAGCGCTCCGAGGCGCTGCTGGTGGACACCTGTGAGCGCTACGGGCTGTTCCCGTGCGAGGTCCTGGGCGTCCTGCGGCGGAATGGGGACTTCGGCGAGGACGCCGTGGCGCTCGCCGACGAGGCGACCCAGCGCGCGTGCGACACCGGCTACACGCCCGCGTGCCACGCGCTCACGCCGTGAACGCGAGGACGTGATCGCGGGTGGCGTGGGGGCGCTCGGTCGGGAAGTCGTGGCCGGCGCCCTCGAGCCACTCGAGGCGGGCGCCGGGGATGCGAGCCGCGAGGCGGCGGCTGTTGTCGGGGTGGATCAGCCGGTCGGCGTCGCCGTGCAGGAGCAGGGTGTCGTGCTCGATGTGGTGGAGCATCGACCAGGCCTCGTGGCGAGCGGCCGCGTAGAGCTGGCCGAGCACGCCGCGCCGGCTGTGGGGCTCGCGCTCCGCCACCGCGATCCAGCGATCGACGATCTCGGGGCTGCGGCGGAGGTGCTCGGCGCTGAGGACCCAGGGGGCGCTGAAGCGGATGGCGCGGCGCTTCGGCATCGTGGCGCTGCGGGCGAGGGCGAGGGCCGCGGCCGGCTCGATGCGCTTGGCGCCGCGGCCGCCCGGGGTGGTGCACGCGAGCATCAACCGCTTCACCCGGTGCGGGTGCCGGAGCGCCAGGTGCTGCGCCACCATGCCGCCGAGGCTGATGCCGAAGACGTCGGCGCGCTCGACGCCGCTGTCGCGCAGCACGTCGGCCACGTCGTCCGCCATGTCTTCGGTGCTCCACGGCCCGCGCGGCGTGCTGCTGCGGCCGACGCCGCGGTTGTCGAGCACGAGCACCGTTCGGTGCTGCTCCAGGAGATCGCGGAAGTCGAACCAGTAGGCGCTCGAGCGGGAGAGGCCGCGGATGAGCACCAGCGGCGCGCCGCGTCCGCCCACCTCGTAGTAGAGGCGGCTGCCGTCCGGGCGCTCGAGCGTGCGGGGCTCGCGGCTCACGGGCACCGGCAGCCCCAGCTCTCGGGGAGGCGCGGGCAGATGGTCTCGGCGATGACCTGGTGGCCGGCCGGGTTCGGGTGGATGTGGTCGAAGCCGCGGTACTCGCGGCGCAGGAACCAGCGCGGCGCGCTCGCCATCAGCCGCGCGTCGGCCTCGAGCCGGGCCTCGCGCTCGGCGTCGGACAGCTCCGAGACGCTCGCGCGCCAGCGGGCGTCGCGCTCGATCTTCCGGCGCACGTCGTCGAGCGGCCAGGGCTCGGCGTCCCGGTCCCGCAGCGGCGAGTCGTAGAGGTCGACGACCACGTCCGGCCGCTCCGCGTCGCTCCAGCCCTGGCCCGGGCTCGACCGCTCGCGCGCGAACTGGCCGAGCGCCTCGGCGGGGCTGAGCCGGCCGAGCTGGAAGCCCACGACGTTGCGCGTCGCCTTCAGGGCGTGCAGCGCGCGGCCGCCCTCCCAGCGCTCGTCGTCGTCGCCGTCGTCGCCCCACGGCGTGAGCGAGAGCGAGACCACCCGGACGCCGCGGCGATGGGCCAGCTCGAAGGTGCGGCGGATCGCCCGGTTGGTCCGGTGCGGCGCGCCGACGCTGTTCATGCCGCCGCCGAACATCAGCCACACCTCGGTCCCCGGCGCGCGGATGGGCACGTTGGGGTTCTCGAGCACCTCCGAGCGGAAGCGCGACGCCAGCTGCGGGGCGCCGTGCCCCACCTGCGAGAGGTTCCGGACCTCGACGTTCTCGCACCACTCGTGGATGAGCCGCGGGTACGGGCGGTTGGGCGAGGCGCCGATCGAGCCGGCGAGCAGCACGACCTTGATCGGGCGGTCGTGGTGGGTGAACCGCCAGTCCGGGTCGGCCCAGGCGTACCCCGCGGTGTGGCGTTGCGCGACCGCCAGCGAGCCCACGCACGAGAGCGCGAGCGCCAGCGCGACGAGGCCGAGCTTTCGGGAGCGCCCCATGAGGCCGGCAAGGTGAATCCCCCGGCGGCGCTCTGCAAGGGACGGCGAGCGGTCTCGGCACGGGGGTGCCGCGATGTTTGCTGTGTTGATTTCTGTTGCCGGGCAAGGGTAGTTTGCATGCATCGATATGGAGGAAGAAGTGTTGTTGTATCGTCAGGTCCTGCTGTTCTGCGCGGTCGCCCTCGGCGTGGTCGCGATCTCCGGCGGCGCGTCCGCCCAGTCCGCGTGCCCGCCCGGCTCGGTGCTCGACGCGTCGGGGCAGTGCGTCGATCAGGACGTCGCGTACGGACCCCAGGCCGAGCCGCCGCTGGCGCCCGAAGCGCCGCCTGCCGTCGACTACGGCACCCACATCGACGTCGGCTGGACCGTCGTCGGCGCCGTGACCTTCAGCCTCGGGTACGCCGCGTCGGTCATCTTCGGGGTCCTCCGCGACGACCTCTTCTACATCCCGGTCGCCGGTGGGCTCGTGCACGCCATAATCGGCGGCGCCGACGGCGCCCTCGGGCTGGGGCTCAGCTTGTTCCTCGGCCAGAGCCTGGGGCTCGTCGTGATGATCTTCGGCCTCTCCCAGCGCTACCCGAACGATCCCCCGCCCGCCGAGGCCTCGCTGCTCCCGGAGGTCGTGGGAGGGCCGGGTGAGCTCGGGCTGGGGCTGCGCTGGCGCTTCTGAGCCGGTCGACGGAAGAGAAACGCCCCGGTGGCTCGAGGAGCCGCCGGGGCGTCTTCGCGCGAGGCGCTCGGGGCATCTGCACCCCGTGAGACTCGGGCCACGCGGCCGCAACGAGCCCAATCGCGCGTACGGCGGCTGTCGAGCTCCTCGTCCTCGGGCCCACGGATCCCGGCACGGGGTCAGAGACGCCGCTTCGCGGCTGCACGCCTGGCGCTCCGCATGAGCGATTCACCGCTCGACAACACTCAGGGCCGGCAGTGGTCGACGAGGGCCTCACACGGGCAGTCCACAGCTTCGCGTGGGCCTCCCGCCGTGCACCATCGGAGCCGCGGGAGGTCGCACTCGACTACGAGGCCGAACGGAGGAGAGCAGAGGGAGGCTCCGGCGATCGACCGCAGATGCTCGTAGCAGCCCTCCGCAGCCTCTGCGGTGGAGCGTCCGTTCGGGCACACGGGCTCGTCTTCCCCGGCGAGCGCTCGTTTCCACTCGCAATAGGCCCGGGCCTCGGTCTCGGAGAGGGCCGTCATCGGCGTCTCGGGGGCGATGTCGGGGAACTGTGCTCGGGCCACCTCGAAGCCCGCGTCATGCCGGCACGTCGCAGATCCCGAGTCCACACGGTCGTGGGAGTCCGCGCAGCCCACGAGTGCCAGCATCGCCACGACCGCAGTCAGGCGCAGGAAGGTCAATTCCTCGCTCCCGGGCACGGAGACTCGCCCGCGTCGTTGCGACAGGCCTGATGCGTCGGGGTGCCGTTGGCTGCCATGGTCAGCGGTGCCGCCGCAACGAAGACTAGCATGTACTACCGGTCGAAGACTTGCCTCACGAAGAGCTCCCGTCTCGCGTCCCAGCTCCCCGTGAGAGCGGTGCGTTGTCACGCTTGCGCTTCGTCGCGCGCCGGCGACGTGGACGGCGAGCTGGGCTCACAGCAGCGTCGGACGCAGAAACGCCCCGGTGGCTCGAGGAGCCGCCGGGGCGTCTTCGCGCGAGGCGCTCGGGGCGTCAGCCCTTCAGGGCCTCGGCGCCGCCGATGATCTCCATCAGCTCGGTCGTGATCGCGGCCTGACGGGCGCGGTTGTAGACGAGCGTGAGGCGGTCGATCATGTCGGAGGCGTTCTTGGTCGCCGAGTCCATCGCCGTCATGCGGGCGCCGTGCTCGGAGGCCACCGACTCGAGCAGCGCGCGGAAGACCTCGGTCTCGAGGTACATCGGCAGGATGCGGTCGAGGAGCGCTCGCTTGCTCGGCTCGTAGATGAAGTCGACCGCCTGGTCCTCCTCGCTCGCGACCTCTTCGGGCACGATGGGGAGGAGCTGCTCGACCTCGACGTTCTGGGTCATCGCGCTCTTGAACTCGTTGTAGACGAGGTAGACCGCGTCGAGGTTCGGCTCGGCGTCCTCGAACGAGTCGGTGGGCGTGAAGGTCTCGGCGCCCTCGTCGGTCTCGGCCAGGCCGTGCGGCTTGCCCTCGAGGCTGTCGACGTCGACCGACGGGCCCGGGGCGAGCTTGCGACCCTCGGCCTCGGCGGCCGCGAGGCGCGCCTGACCGCCCGCGATGTACTCGCCGACGATGTAGCGGCCGATCTCGCCCGCGCTGTCGACGGTGAGGTTCTCGAACACGCCGGTGAAGTCCCGGCGGATGTTCGCGCCGCGGCGGCGGAAGAAGTCACGCCCCTTGCGGCCGATGACCGCGAAGCTGACCTCGACGCCCTCGTCCTCGAGCGCCTTCCACTTGAGGTAGGCCGCCTTGTTGACGTTGGCGTTGAACGCGCCGGCGAGGCCGCGGTCGCTGGTGAGGACCACCAGCATGACCCGCTTCGGATCCCGGCGCGCGAGGAGGGGGTGGACGTCCTCCTCGCCCGCGCGGCTGGCCACGGAGCTGAGGACCTCGAGGGTCTTGAGCGCGTAGGGCCTGAGCTCGGTGATGGCCTGCTGCGCCTTCGCGAGGCGAGCGGCCGCCACCATCTTCATCGCCCGGGTGATCTTCTGCGTGCTTTTGACGCTTCCGATGCGCTTCCGGATCGCTTTGAGGTTCGCCATCGAATGCTCCGTGAGGGAAGGGAAGGGGGATCAGCGGAGGATCACTCCTCCTCTTCGACCTTCTTCTCTTCCTTCTTGGCCGCCTTCTTCTTCGCCGGCTTCTTCTCGGCCTTCTTGGCCTTGCCGCTCTTCTGCCCCGCCTTGCCGGTGCCGAAGATCTTGGCGAAGTCCTCGAGCTCGCGCTCCAGGCCAGCCTTGACGTCGTCGGTGAGCTTCTGGTCCTTGAGGATGAGGTCGAGCACGTCGCGCCCGTTGGCCTGCATGTGGGCGAGGAACTCCTTCTCCCACTGGCGGACCTTCTCGACCGGGATGTCGTCGACCCAGCCGTTGGTGGCGGCGTAGATCACCGCGACCTGCTCCTCGACCGGCATCGGCACGTACTGACCCTGCTTGAGGATCTCGACGAGCCGCTGACCGCGCGAGAGCTGCTGCTGCGTCGCCTTGTCGAGGTCGGAGGCGAACTGCGCGAAGGCCGCCATCTCGCGGTACTGCGCGAGGTCGAGGCGGAGGGTGCCGGCGACCTTCTTCATGGCGCCGATCTGCGCCGAGCCGCCGACGCGCGACACGCTGATGCCGACGTTGATGGCCGGGCGGACGCCCGAGTAGAAGAGGTCCGACTCGAGGAAGATCTGACCGTCGGTGATCGAGATGACGTTCGTCGGGATGTAGGCCGAGACGTCGCCCGCCTGGGTCTCGATGATGGGCAGCGCGGTGAGGGAGCCGCCGGAGTCGGCGAGCTTCTTGGCCTCGAAGCCGTCGCCCTTGGCCTTGGCGGCCTCGGTGGCCTCCTTGCGGGCCTCTTCGCCGCTCCAGATCTTCTCGGCGCCCTCGCGCTTGGCCTCGGCGCCCTTCTTCACGACGACCCAGTCCTCGGCCATCTTCGCCGCGCGCTCGAGCAGGCGGCTGTGGAGGTAGAAGACGTCGCCCGGGTACGCCTCGCGGCCCGGCGGGCGGCGGAGGAGGAGCGAGAGCTGGCGGTACGCGGTCGCCTGCTTCGAGAGATCATCGTAGATGAGGAGGGCGTGGCGTCCGCTGTCGCGGAAGAACTCGCCCATCGTGCAGCCCGAGTAGGGCGCGATGAACTGGAGCGGCGCGCTCTCGGAGGCGCCGGCCACGATGATCGTGGTGTACTCCATGGCGCCCGCGTCCTCGAGCTTGGTGAGCACCTGGGCGACGGTCGACTGCTTCTGGCCGATGGCGACGTAGAAGCAGTAAACGTTCTTGCCCTTCTGGTTGATGATCGTGTCGACCGCGACGGCCGTCTTGCCGGTCTGGCGGTCGCCGATGATCAGCTCGCGCTGACCGCGGCCGATCGGGATCATCGCGTCGATCGCCTTGATGCCGGTCTGGAGGGGCTCCTTGACCGGCTGGCGGCTGATGATGCCGGGCGCCTTGAGCTCGACCTGACCGCGCTGGGTGGTCTCGATCGGGCCCTTGCCGTCGATCGGCTCACCGAGCGCGTTCACCACGCGGCCGATCATCGCCTCGCCGACCGGCACGTCGAAGATGCGGCCGGTGCGCTTGACCGTGTCGCCCTCGCGGATGGCGCGGTCGGAGCCCAGGATGGCGACGCCGACGTTGTCCTCCTCGAGGTTGAGGACCATGCCCATGAGGCCGCCGTCGAACTCGACGAGCTCGCCGGCCATCGCGCTCTCGAGCCCGTAGATGCGGGCGATACCGTCACCGACGGTGAGCACGGACCCCGTCTCCATGACGTCGACCGACTTGTCATAGGAGGCGATCTGCTTCTTGATGATCTCGCTGATCTCTTCGGCGCGGAGCTGCATGTCGTCCCTCTGGGCCTCGCGCCCGACGTGGGCGCGGGATGAAATGTTCTGGTGTCGAGCGGTCGAGCCGGGGCTCGAGCGCGAAATCTCAGGTGGCGCTGTCCAGGAGCTGCGCGCGGAGCTCGCGCAGCCGGTTCTTCAGGCTGCCGTCGAACACGCGGCCGCCCACGGTGGTGACCACGCCGCCGATGAGCGACGGGTCCTCGCGGCGCACGAGCACCACGTCCTTGCCGGTCGCCTCCTTCAGCGCCGACTGGAGCTGCTGGTAGTAGGCGTCCGAGAGCTTGGTCGCGGTGACGATCTCGGCGCGCACCCGGCCCGAGCGACGCTCGGAGATGCGCTCGAACGCCTCGGCGATCTCCGGGAGGTGCTTCAGGCGGCGGCGATCCGCGAGCATCATCAGGGTGTTCTTGAGCAGCGGGTGCACGCCCGCCTTCGCGGCGAGCGCCTCGATGACGCCGCGCTTCTCGGCGACCCCGAACTGCGGGTTCTCGAAGACCGCGCGGAGGTCCGCGCTCGCGTCCCAGGAGGCCGCGAGGTCGGAGAGATCCTTGCCGATCTTCTCGACGGCCTGCTGCTCGTGCGCGAGCTCGTAGAGGGCGGTCGCGTACCGCTTGCCGACGGCGGAGCCGATCATGCCCGAGCCTCCTCGTCCTTCATCGCCTGCTGGATCGTGGTCATGTACTGGTCCGCGAGGCGCTCCTGATCCGCGCCCCCGATCTGCTCGACCATCACCTTCTCGGCCGCCGCGATGGCCGCCTCGATCGCTTCCTTGGTGAGGTCGCTCTTGAGCTGCTTCATCTGCTGGTCGATGAGGAACTGCGCGTCCTTGCGCATGCGCGCGGAGCGGGCGTTCGCGTCGGCCAGGATGCGGTCGCGCTCGGACTCGGCCGCGTGGACCATCTCCTTGCGCAGCTCGTCGAGCTCGACGTCGAGCCGCTCGAGCCGCTCGGAGTACTCCTCGTACTTCGCCTCGGCCTCTTCCTTGAGGCGCTTGGCCTCCACGAGGCCCTCCTCGACCGAGCGGCGCCGGTTGGCGAGGAACTCGGTGAGCGGCTTGCGGAAGAGGAAGAAGAGGATGGCGGCCCAGAGCACGAAGTTGACGAAGGGCGCCAGGAGCGTGCCGATGCCGGCCGGGTGGTGCTCTTCGCCGTGCTCGGCGGCGTGCTCGCCGTGGCCCTCTTCGCCGTGGGCGACGACCGCGTCCTCGAGGTGACCGTCGTCGACGTCGATCGGCTCTCCGGCCGTCTCCTCGACGAGCTCCTCGACCGCGGTGTGCTCGTGGTCGTGGGCCTCCTCGTCACCGAAGAGGACGGCGTCCATCTCTTCGTCGGTGACCTCTTCGAACTCGGGCGCGTCCTCGATCGCCTGCTCGAGCACCTCGGCCTCCGCGGCCGGGGCCTCTTCGGCCGGCGCCTCGGCGGCGGTCGGGCGAGCCTGCGCCGCGGGGGGCGCGACGAGGCGCGGGAGCGGCTGCGGGCGCTCGGTCGGGGCCGGTCGGGCCTTGGTCGGGGCCGGGCGGGCGGCGGGCGCCTCCGCGGGCTCCTCGGCCGGCGGCTGCGCCTGGGCCGGCGCCGGGCGGGGCGCCGCGGTCGTCTCTTCGGTCGCGGGCTCGGTCGGCTCCTGGCCGAGCGCGGGGCTCGCGAAGGCCAGCAGGACCAGGATGAGGAGGCTGCGCTTCATGCCTGCACCTCTCGGCCGAGCAGCTTCTCGGCGATCTGTCGCGCGAGCACCGGCGAGGACTTCGCGATCTCCGCGCGAATCTCCGCCGCCTGCTTCGCCATCTCGGCCTCGGCTTCGGCCACGATCTTGTCGGTCTCGGCGCGGACCTTTTCGAGCTCGAGCCGCTCCTGGGTGGTCGCCTCGGCGCGCATCTTGTCGCGCTCGACGCCGACCTCGGCCCGGACCTTGGCCATCTCGCCCTCGAACGCCTCGAGCTTCTCCTCGGCGGTCTTCTCGAGCTTGCGGGCTTCGGCCTTGGCGCCGTCGATCGCCTTCTCGCGCTCGTCGAACAGCGCCATCGTGGGCTGGAAGACGAGGCTGCGGAGCATGAAGAACAGCAGCCAGAAGACGCCGAAGTAGATGAAGAACGTCGCGTCGACGTCGAGGATCGGGCTTCCGGAGAGGAGCGCGGTGGGCATGTTCGGGGCCTCTTGGCGGCGCGGGGGGCGCCTGGGCTCGGTCGGTGGGCGTGGACGACGCCGGCGGCGCCGAACGAGGTCCCGCCTGCCTGCGAGGGGGGGACCGGAAGATGGGTGCGGACCGCGAAAAGGTCCGGGAATTCAGGGGCAGAAGTGCCCTGGGGCGCGCGCTATCTAGCAGTGGGGTAGGGGGGAGTCAAGCGAGCCTGGAGCGCCGGTTTTCGCGCCTCCCGTCGGGCGTCGTGCGCGGGCTCTCGGCGCCTCTGTCCGGCGGGTAGGGTCCTGCGGGGCCGACGACAAGACCTGACCCCAGATGGGGACTCCCGCCTCCCCGGAGAGAGGCTCGACCGGTTCGGACCCGCCGGCTATGGTGGCGCGCCATGTCACGGGTCCTGCTCGCCAGCCTCTCCTTTCTGATCGGGTCCACCGCCGCGCTCGCGAGCGCACAGTCGGTGGCGGTGGCGCCCTTCGAGGGCCGCGCGTCGGGCGCGGTGGAGCGCCTCGTCAGCCGCGCGATCGGCGACCGCGCCGACGTGGTCTCGCGCGGCCGGGTCCGGAGCGCGGCCCGGCGGGCCGGCGTCGAGGGCACGGCCGAGGCCGGGGTGGCGGATCTGGCGCGGGACGTCGGCGCCGACATGGTCGTGCAGGGCAGCGTCTCGGGGCCGCGCCGCCGGATGCGGGTCGAGCTGGTGTTCCGCGACGCCGAGGGGCGCGAGCTGGTCCGGGGCGACTCCCAGGTGGCGCGCGGCCGGCGGGCCCAGCGCGCCTTCTCGCGCGACGTCGAGCAGCTCTTCGACCGGGCCCGGGCCGAGCTCGAGGCGCGCCAGGCGGAGCCGGAGCCGGCGGTCGAGCCGGAGCCGATCGCGCCGGTCGCCTCCGAGGCGCCGGTCGAGCCGTCCGCCCCCGCGGAGCCGGCGCCCGAGGACGGCCTCGCGCTCGTGGCGGTGACGGCGGGCGCCGTGATCCGCACCCGGGACGCCGACGTGCAGCTCGCCTCGGGCGGCCACCGCGGCTACGAGCTGGCCAGCGGCGCCTACGCCGAGCTCCTCGCCCAGGCCGAGGTCCGGCCCTTCGCGGCCGAGAGCCACCTCGGGCGCGGCCTCTGGATCGAGGCGGCCTTCGCCCACTCGGTGGGGCTCCAGTCCGAGACCTCGTCGGGCGGCACGATGGTCGAGACGACCAACTTCCTCCGCTTCTCGGCCGGCGCCGGCTTCCTCCTGCCGGCCGACCCGATGGTCGAGATCGGCCTCGGCTTCGGCGGCGGCTACGACGGCTATCACCTCGGCTCCAACGTGGTGCTCCCGACCGCGGAGTACGGCTGGCTCCGCCCGGGGCTCCGCGCGCGGATCCGCTTCCTGAAGGACGAGACGCTCGTGCTCGACGCGGGCGCGGGCTACCGCGCGGTCCTCGGCGTCGGCGCGCTCGCGACCAGCTTCGGCGAGCAGACCGAGAGCCACGGCTTCGACATCGGCGTCGGGCTGACGGGCAACCTGCTGACGGTGGCCGACCTCGGCCTGACCTGGGGCGCCCGCTTCGACTTCGTGGGCTACTGGACGAGCTTCGCCGGCACGGCGATGGACGAGCCGGCCACGAGCGGCGCCGAGACCTCGCTCCGCTTCACCCTGGTCGCCGGCTGGTCCTTCCGGTGAGAGGTGGCAAACGACGGCGCCGGGGCACCCCCGCCCGCTTCCACGACGCTGACCCGAGACGACGGCAGGCGACGAGCGCAGCGAGGTCGCCGCACGCGCCACTCGAGTCGTCCGATCCCGCGGCAGCGGGCGGCCAGCTCGCGCGAAGCGCGAGCGTGAGCCGCAGGGCCCCCAGCGCCCCGTCGCTGGGGTCGCGGCGCGAGCGCGACGCGCGACGCGCCGGCGGAGTCGCGAGGGGGGGCCCATTGGCGCTGTGCCCCCGGGGGGGCGGGGTTGCACCACACCCGCCAG
>JAYZQJ010000054.1:0-43157 GCA_036149055.1 Myxococcota bacterium
GCGAGAGCCCAAAAGACAGTCGTCGACTCGCCGGCCGTCTCGCCATCCCGGCGGCGAGTCTCCATCCCGCGGCCAGACCGACCCCTCTGCGTCTCTGCGCCTCTGCGAGAGACAAATAGACAGCCTCAGAGCCGCAGGCAGTCTCGCCGTCGAGGCGGCGAGTCTCCATCCCGCGGCCCCCCATCCATCTTTGCGGCTTCGCGCCTTGGCGAGAGCCCAATGGACAGCCGTGGCGAGGTGTCAATCGGTGCGGCGGAGGAGGAGGTGGGCGACGCGGTCGACGCGGCGGGTGTCGGAGACCTTCTCGATGCGCTCGATGGTGTAGCCGCGCTGCTCGAGCCAGCGGGTGAGGCCTTCGAGGTCGTAGCGGCGGCTGTAGAGCATGGTCAGGGCGCGCCGCTCCTGCTCGAGCACGAGGTCGTGGCAGAAGTTGTAGGAGCCGGGGATCGAGGCCGAGTCGTCGTCCTCGCGGACCCAGACGCGGAGCTCGATGTCCGCGGGCTTGCGGCCGAGCGCCGCCTCCCAGCGACGGTAGGGGCCCTCGAGGAGGAGACGGCGGTTCGTCTCGGCGGCCGTCTCCGTCGACGACTTCTGGGTCAGACGGTAGACCGGGTCGAGCTCCACCTTCTCGGCGCGCAGGCCGACCTCGAGCCAGAGCAGGTCTCCCGGGCGGGTGAGGAAGTTGAGCTTCTGTCGGACGAACGTGTCCTCGTGGCGGACGTTGCCGAACACGTTGCCGAGCACGAGCACGAGGCGACGGCTCGCCTCTTCCTCGTGACGGCTGCTCGGGAGCCGGCGCGCGAAGTCGAGCGGGCCCTCCTCGAAGTCGGAGCAGATCGCGAAGACCCGGGAGCGCTCGAAGGGCAGATGCGCGACGCGGCGGCGGGCCGCGAGGGCGGCGCGGAGGAGCAGCGAGATCGACACGTCGACCATCGTCATCGAGCGCCAGGGGAGGGGATCGATCTTCTGCTCCGCGCCCTCGAGCGCGCCGAGCACCTCGACCTCCTTGGAGCCCTCGCCCGGGCCGAGGCTGATGACGTCGAGCCCGCGGGTGCGGCCGCGGCGACCGAGGGAGAGGCTCGAGGCGATCGGGCCCTTGGCGGTGCCGTCCTTGTTGCGCCCGGTCTCGAGCCACTGCTGCGCGCAGGCGCGGACCCCGTTGAGCCAGGTCTCCTGCTCGTAGCCGCCGCCGATCAGGTTCTCCCAGGCGAGCGCGCCCTGCGGCTCGAAGTAGAGGAAGCGGTGGCCGAGGTAGTCGTAGTGCATCCGATCCCGGAGCTGGCGCTGCAGCTCGGAGGGGCTCGCCTCGGGGGCCACGTCGAGGTGGGTGATGCCGCCCTCGAGGTCCAGCTCGCCCGCGCCGGCCCACTCGCGGAGGCTGGCCACCCGGGAGCCGAGGGCCCGCTTCACCTGCTCGAGCTTGGCGGGCTTCAGCTCGCCGACCGCGCCGGTGCGCCAGTTGGCGATGGTCTCGGGGCTCACCCCGACGAGCTGGGCGAGCTCCTTGTCGCCCTCGATGCCGAGGACCTCGGCGAAGCTGAGCAGCAGCTCGAAGACCTGCGCGGTGGATCCGTCCTTCTTGCTCACTCTCTCTCCACGTTCATCTCGGAAAGGGCGTTTTCGGCGCGGCCGACCTCGTCTTTCGACGCGACCCGCCGCTTTTCGGAGCGCGCCCCGCCTCCCGGCCGACCAGCTTCGAGGAGTCGAGAAACTTGGAGGAGGGACACATGCAGATCGTGAGGGCCGCCCGAGGGTGGCACATCTGGCTCGGAGTCGCCGCCCTGTCGGTGGGCTGCGCGACCGACGTGGGGACGTCGGTTCAGCACATCGACGGCGCGAGCTTCGACACGCTTCAATCGGGGGAGGATCTCTGGGTCGACCTGACCGACCCCACGCTCGCCGCGGTCATCGACCAGGAGACCGCGCCGCTCGATCGGATCGTGCTCGTCTGCCCGAACGGGGCGGCGATGCGCTTCGAGCGCTGGGCCGAGGAGCAGGAGGTCGGACCCGACGGGAGCCGCTTCGTCTCGCTGGGCCTGGACCTCGAGCAGGTCGCCGACGCGCTCGACGGCGTAGAAGAGGAGGAGGACTGCCAGCCCACCTGCTACGCGTGCGCGGACGGCGTCGTCATCTGCTCCGGCTGCGGACGGGACACGAGCCACCACGGCATGGGCACGCCCCTGCCGTCGGCCCGGGAGCTGCAGCCCTACGCGCCGCCGGATCCCACCGATCCCGGGAGCGGCGGCTCCGGCGGTGACGGAGAGGTGCCCGGCGTCGAGCCTCCGCGGGAAGGCGGCTCCTCGGGCGGCGGCTCGTCGGGCGGCTCGAGCGGCGGCGGGCACTCCGGCGGCGGCCACAGCGGCGGCGGCGGGCACTCCGGCGGCGGCCACAGCGGCGGCGGCGGACACCCGGGCTGGTAGCCAGACATTCGGGCGCCGGTCCTCGGGCTGGCGCCCCTCCACCACCACACACACACAACCGGCGCCCCGACCTCCATCCAAGGTCGGGGCGCCACCTATCCGTCAGTAGGAGAACTTGCCGAGCTTCACCTTGCCGCGGAACACCCAGTAGACGATCCCGGTGTAGGTGAGCACGAAGGGCATGCCGATGGCGGCGATGACCGCCATGAGCCCGAGCGTCGTCTCGCTGGAGGCGGCGTTCTCGATCGTCAGGTCGGGGCCCGGGCCGCTCGAGACCACCAGGTTGGGGAAGAGCGCCATGCCGAACAGGAAGACCAGCGCGGCGATGGTGCAGCAGCTCGAGACGAACGCGTAGGCCGGGCGGCCGTGGTGAATGGCCCGCGGGATGTTGGCCACCGCGAGCACGTTGAGCGCGACCACGATCCAGGCGGCCGGCCAGCGGGCGAAGTTCGCGGTCGCGTGGGGGATCTCGATCAGCGTGAACGCGGTGACGAAGACGTAGGCGGCGAGGAAGACGAAGAACGTGCGCCAGATCCAGCGGTGCACGCGGGCCTGCAGCTCTCCCTCGGTCTTCAGGTAGAGGAAGATCGAGCCGTGCATCGCCGCGGCGCAGACCGCGAAGAGCCCCACCGCGATCGGGTAGGCGCCGAGCAGGCCGAGGGTGGTGCCGACGTGCTCGTGCTCGGCGTCGAGGGGGAGGCCCTTCATCGCGTTGCCGGCGGCGACGCCGAACACGAAGACGACCGTGAAGCTCGAGAGGAAGAACGAGAAGTCCCAGTAGCCGCGCCAGAGCTTCGAGGGCCGCTTCGACCGGAACTCGATGCTGATCGCGCGGCCGATGAGGCTGAAGAGCAGGATGATCACCGGGAAGTACATCCCGCTCAGGATCGTCGCGTAGGCCTCGGGGAAGGCGGCGAAGAGCGCGCCCCCGAACGTCACGAGCCACACCTCGTTACCGTCCCACAGCGGGCCGATGCTGTTGATCGCGAGGCGCCGCTCGGTCTCGCCGCGGACCAGCGGGTGCAGGATCCCCACCCCGAGGTCGAAGCCGTCGAGGATCGCGTAGCCGGTCAAGAGCACCCCGAGCAGCACGAACCAGAAGGTCGGCAGGTCGATCACTCCTCGTCTCCCTCGGTGTGGGTGAGCGAGTAGGGCGAGCTCGGTCCGCTGAGGCGGGAGGCCGCGGTGAGCAGATCCTCCTGCGCGGTGCCCTCGGGTACCCGCAGCTCGTCCGGGTCCTCCGGGCCGTGCTGGATCTTCTCGTTCATCACCACGAGCCAGAGCGCGAAGAGCGCGAGGTAGATGGCGCCGAAGAGCACGATCGAGCCGAGCACCTCCTCCTGGGCGACGGACTTCGAGACCGCGTCGGTGGTGCGGAGCAGCCCGTAGACCACCCAGGGCTGACGGCCGACCTCGGTCGCGACCCAGCCCGCCTGGTTGGCGATGTAGGGCAGCGGCACGCTGAGCACGAAGACCCAGAGCAGCCAGCGCGTCTGGAAGAGCTTCTTTCGCCAGAGCAGGAAGAGGCCGAGCAAGGTCAGGCCGATGAAGTACATCCCGAGCCCGACCATCACGTGATAGGTGACGAACGGGATCACCACCGGCGGCCGGTCCTCCGGCGGGGTCTGGTCGAGCCCCTCCACCGGGGTGGAGAAGTCGCCGTGCACCAGGAAGGTGAGCATGCCGGGGATGGCGACCCCCATGCGCACCTGCTCCGCCTCCTCGTCTGGCCAGCCGATCGCGTAGAGCGCGGTCGCGCCGTCGCCGGTGTGGAAGTGGCCCTCGAAGGCGGCCAGCTTCGCGGGCTGGTTCTCCGCCACCGCGACCGCCTGGGAGTGGCCGCTCACCAGGATGAGCACCGAGCTGAGCGCGGCGAAGACGAGACCCACCGTGAAGGCGCGCCGGGCGAGCTCCTCGTGGCGGCGCTTCAGCAGATAGAAGGCCGAGACGCTCATCACGAAGAACGCGCCGAGGATGAACGCGCCGAGCAGCACGTGACCGAGGCGGTGCATCGACGACGGGTTGAAGACCATCGCCCAGAAGTCGGTGATCTCGGCCCGCGTCCGGCCGCCCTCGGTGACCACGTGGAAGCCCGCCGGGGTGTGCATCCACGAGTTGGCGATGACGATCCAGACGCTCGAGAAGACCGAGCCGGTGAACACCATCAGCGTGGAGAAGAAGTGCATCTTCGGCCCGACGCGGTCCCAGCCGAAGACGAGCACGGCGAGGAAGCCGCTCTCGAGGAAGAAGGCGAAGATGCCCTCCGACGCGAGCGCCGATCCGAAGACGTCGCCCACGAAGCGGGAGTAGGTCGCCCAGTTCGTGCCGAACTCGAACTCCATCACGATCCCGGTCGCGACACCGACCGCGAAGTTGACCGCGAAGAGCTTGGTGAAGAAGCGCGCCAGAGACTCCCAGCGGGGGTCCTTCGTGCGCAGGTAGGCGCCCTCCATCAGGACCATCTGCGCGCCGAGCCCGATGGAGAGCGGCGGGAACAGATAGTGGACCATGATCGTCAGCGCGAACTGCAGCCGCGAGAGCAAGACGACGTCGAAGTCCATGATCAGCGCGTAGGGTCGGCCGGGTCGCCCGGGAAGTCTAGTGCGAGGTCCATCCCGGTAGAAGGGCACCTGGCTTGTCCCGACGCTCCAGGGCGGCGTTGCTCCTCCTCGCCGATGCGGGGCATCGACTCGCCGTCGCGCCTTGCCCTGAAACGCCGGTCCGGCGCCATCTCCCCTTCTACCGGTCGGATCTCCGCACTAGGCCCGCGCGCGGAGGCGGGCGTCGGCGGCGCGGTAGAGGTGGAAGTACGTGGCGAGGTCCCGGGCGGGGCCGTCCGGCGCTCGCTCGCCGAGCCACCGCGCGGCGTCGGTCATGCGATCGAAGATGGCCTGCTCGCAGCGCGGCTGCGCGAGCGTCCACACCGCGCGGGACACGACCCGGAGCGAAGCCCGCCGCACGCCCCCGAACTCGGGCACCGCGGCGATGGCGGTGAAGCGCCGCTCGATGCGACGCAGGGTCGCGACCAGCTCCGGGATGGCGGTGTCGAAGCTCGGGGTGAGCGGATAGCGGGGATCGAGGCGGAAGATCGTCAGCAGCACGAGCCCCTCGGGCGCGACCGACTCCACCGACTCGGCGAAGGCGCTCAGGGCCGGGCCGTCGAGCAGCGCCCGGTGGATCGAGACCAGCACGCCGCCCTGCGCGCATGCGCACCTCCGAGGGTCGTCCACCAGGACGTCGACCTCCGCGGCGTCGTCTCCCATCCCCCTCAGGGCGAGGCTATCACGAGGGCCTCGAGCAGCGCCTCGGTGCGCCCTCCGGGCTCGAGGGTCGGGCGATGCATCACGTAGAGGGCGCTCGACGAGAGCGTCCGCAGCTTCACGAGTCCGGCGCGCTCGGCCACCGGCCAGGGGAGCGCGGCGAGGTAGGCGCCGGTCGCGCAGGCGTCGACGCCGACCTGCATCTGGTGCACCGACAGCCCGATGGTGCGCGGCTGGTCCGGTGGCCAGCGATCCGGGACCCGGCCGTCCGGCAGCGGGGTCGGCGCGACGAAGGGGTGCGCGCGCAGGTCGCTCGCCGTGAGCCGCCGCCGCGTCGCCAGCGGGTGGGCCTCGCCGCAGCAGAGCGCGTGCGGGACCTCGGCGAGGTGGCGCAGGGTCAGGGTCTCCTTCGGCGTCGGGTCCTCGAGCACCGCGACGTCGATCTCGCCGCGCTCCAGCGCCCCGGTCGGGCTCGGCGCGCTCACCACCCGGGGGGAGAGCCCGGGGTGGGTCGCGGCCAGCGCGCGGAGCGCGGGCAGGACGTAGATCGGCGCGTAGGGGCCGGGCACCGAGACGCGCACCTCCCCGACCAGCCGCCCCGGGCCGAGCTGCGTCAGCGACTCGTCCACCCGCCGCATCGCGTCTCGCACCGCTCGGAGCAGCTCCTCGCCCGCCGCGTTGAGCACCAGCTGGCGACCCCGTCGCTCGAACAGCGGGCGGCCGACGTCCTCCTCGAGCAGCCGCACGGTGCGCGACAGGCTCGAGGCGGTCACGTGCAGGGTGTCCGACGCGGTCGGCAGGTGCTGGGTCTCGGCCACCACCCGGAAGACGGGCAGCCAGCTCCAGAGGCTCCTCAGGCGCGCGGCGCGGTCCATCGCCCGAGTGTGACTCATTCGAATGATTCATCCGAATCTTTCTAACGATTCGAATGAAACGGCGGGGCGGGGGGCGACGTAGGCGGGGCGAAACCGTTCACCGGAAGGAACCCATCATGCGCACTTCGACTCTCCTCTTGGCGCTCACCCTGCTGGGCGCGTGCTCGAACGACACCGGCACCACCACCATGAGCCTCGGCTTCTCCGGCCTGCCCGAGCTGGGCGACGGCTACGAGTACGAGAGCTGGCTGATCGTGGACGGCGCCCCGGTCAGCGCCGGCCGCTTCACCGTCGACGCGGACGCCAACCCGAGCCCGGCGAGCTTCGAGATCGACAGCGTCGTCGCGAGCGACGCGACCGCCTACGTGCTCACCATCGAGCCCATCGAGGGCGACGATCCGGCGCCCTCCGCGGTGCACGTGCTCGCCGGTGATCTCATGGGCGGCGTCGCCAGCCTGACCACCGCCCACCCGGCCGCGATCGGCACCGACTTCGCCGACGCCGCGGGCGAGTACATCCTCGAGACGCCGACGAGCGAGGCCGTCGCCGACGACTACGCCCAGGGCATCTGGTGGCTCGTGCCCGGCGCCGACGGAATGGCCCCCGGGCTCACCCTGCCGGCGCTCCCCGAGGGCTGGGTCTACGAGGGCTGGGTCGCGAGCGAGGACGGCCCGGTGTCGACCGGCACCTTCACCGCCGCGGACATGGCCGACGCGGACGGCGCCGGCGAGACGGCGGGCCCCGACGGGAGCCCCCCGTTCCCCGGTCAGGACTTCATCGACCCGGCGGTCGTGCTCACCGGCGGCTACGCGGCGGTGATCAGCGTCGAGCCGGTGCCGGACGACAGCCCGATGCCCTTCGTGATCAAGCCGCTGATCGACATGAGCATCGACGACGTGATGGCGCCCGACACCCAGACGATGGAGAACGCCGCCGCCTCGAACCTCCCGTCGGGCAGCGTCACGTTCGCCTCGAACTGACCGCTACAGCTTCGCCAGCGCGGCGACGCGCCAGGGGCTGAGGCCGCCGCCGCCGTTCCCGTTGGGGGCGGCGGTGGTCTTCTGCTTGGCGGCGTCGTCCTCGCGGTAGGCCTGCGCGATGGCCGCGCCGACCACGAAGGCGTCGGTCGCCGCCCCCGCGCTGCCGCTGGTGAGCAGCACGTCTTCGTTCTGCGCGATGAAGCTCGTGTCGTAGTCGCCGGCGATGAACTTCTCGTGCTCCATGAGCGCGAGGTGGAACGGCAGGTTCGTGCGGATGCCGGTGACGACGTACTCGGTCAGCGCGCGCCGCATGCGCTGGACCGCCTCCTCGCGAGTGCGGGCCCACACGCAGAGCTTGCTCACGAGCGGGTCGTAGTAGCTCGAGATCTCCGCGCCGGCGTAGGCGCCCGAGTCGTCGCGCACGCCCGGGCCGGACGGCACGCGCAGCACCTCGATCTTGCCGGGGCTCGGCATGAAGTTCGACGCCGGATCCTCGGCGTAGATGCGGCACTGGATGGCGTGGCCGCGGGGGCGGAGGTCGTCCTGCCCGTAGCCGAGCTCCTCGCCGGCCGCGATCCGCACCTGCTCGCGCACCAGATCGATCCCGGTGATGAGCTCGGTGATCGGGTGCTCGACCTGGAGGCGCGTGTTCATCTCCAGGAAGTAGAAGGAGCCGTCGGGCGCCATCAGGAACTCGACGGTGCCCGCGCCGTAGTAGCCGACGGCCTGCGCCGCCTTCACCGCGACGTCGCCCATCTTCGCGATCAGCGCGTCGGTCCGCGCGGGGGCCGGGGTCGGGGTCTCCTCGACCACCTTCTGGTGGCGACGCTGGATCGAGCAGTCGCGCTCGAAGAGGTGCACCACGTTGCCGTGCTCGTCGCCGAGCACCTGGATCTCGACGTGCCGGGGCTCGACGATCGCCTTCTCGAGGTAGACGGTGTCGTCGCCGAAGGCCTTCTTCGCCTCCGACCGGGCGCGCTCGTAGGCGGTCTTCAGGTCCTTCTCGGACTCGACGAAGCGCATGCCCTTGCCGCCGCCGCCGCCGGCCGCCTTCAGCATCACCGGGTAGCCGACCTCGGCCGCCGCGGCGGCGAGATCCGCCTCGGACTCGACGTTGGCGCCGGGCACGACCGGGACGCCGGCCGCGATCATCTTCTCGCGGGCCGCGGTCTTGTAGCCCATCGCCTCCATCGCCGACGCGGGCGGGCCGATGAGCTTGATGCCGGCCGCCTCGAGCGCCCGCGCGAACGACGCGTTCTCGCTCAGGAAGCCGTAGCCCGGGTGCACCGCCTCCGCGCCCGAGCGCTTGCAGACGTCGATGAGGCGCTCCTGGACGAGGTAGCTCTCCGCGCTCGGCGCGGGGCCGATCGGGTAGGCCTCGTCGGCCATGCGCACGTGCAGCGCGCGTCGATCCGCCTCGCTGTAGACGGCGACGGACGCGATGCCCATCTCACGGAGCGTGCGGATCACGCGGACGGCGATCTCACCGCGGTTGGCGACCAGGACCTTGCGAAACATCGAGACCTTTCGTGCTCTGAGAGGGGCCGGATTCTGCCTCAGAGAGGCGCCGATCGCTACTCACCCTCGGCTTCGGCCGCGGTGGGGGCCCTCGACGCCCCGGCGTAGCCGAGCGCCTCGAGCTGCTCCCGGGTCGCGTCGTCGATCACCGTCGTCGTCGCCTCGTGGCGCCGCTCCTGGCCGGCCAGGGTGAGCCCGAGCAGCCCCCGCAGGTAGCGCACCGCGATCGGGCGCTCGGGCGCGAGGTCGACGGTCTCGCCCGGGTCGGCCTCGAGGTCGTAGACCGAGATGTGGCTCGTCGTGCGCTGGATGAGCTTGAAGCGGCCGACCACGATCGTGCGCCAGCCGTTCATGAAGCCGGTGACGGTCGGGCGCGGCGCGTCCTCGGTGCCGCCGCGCAGCAGCGGGGCCAGCGAGCGCCCGCTCACCGCCTCGCTCGGCGGGAGCCCCAGCGCCTCGAGCGCGGTCGGCACGACGTCGACGAGCCCGGCCGCCTCCTCGATCCGCGTCGCCTCGTCGGTCAGCCCCGGCCAGCGCACGATCAGCGGCACCCGGATCAGCTCCTCCCAGACGCTGTGGCCGTGCCCGACCGAGCCGTGGTCGAACAGCTCCTCGCCGTGATCGGCGGTGAACACGACCAGCGTCTCGTCGGCGAGCCCGCGCCGCTCGAGCGCCTCCATCATCGAGGCGAAGTGGCGGTCGTGGTAGGTGATCTCGCCGTCGTAGAGCGCCTCGAGCCGCACCCGGTCGCGCGCGTTCAGCTGGATGCGCCCGGCCTTGATGCCCTCGAGCAGGGTGCGGTCGCGGTTGAAGTCGACGACGCCGTCGTAGGGATCGGGGTCGTAGCGCGCGAGGTCCTCGCTCGGCGGGATGTAGGGCACGTGCGGGTCGATGGTGTGCACGTAGAGGAAGAACGGCCGGTCGGTCGGCCGCGCGTCGAGCCACGCGATCACGTCCTCGGCGACGAAGCGCGCCATGTTCCGGCGCCCGGCC
Organism: Myxococcota bacterium; assembly: GCA_036149055.1. Classification (GTDB taxonomy): domain Bacteria; phylum Myxococcota_A; class Polyangia; order Polyangiales; family Sandaracinaceae; genus JAVJQK01. Next base: position 10,047 of record JAYZQJ010000054.1, read on the forward strand.
CGCAGGTAGTTGAAGAAGGTCGACCAGCCCTGCTCGAAGCCGAAGCGATCCGAGACGAAGCCGTTCGCCACGAACGCGCCGGTGTGGAAGCCCTCGCCGCGGAGCCGCTCGCTCAGCAGCTCGACCGAGCCCGGCACCTGCGAGTCCTCGCCGGTGGCCCGGTGCTCCCACGGGAAGAGCCCGCTCAGCAGGGTCGCGCAGCTCGGCTTGGTCCAGTTCTCCTGCGAGTGGCCGGCCATGAAGGTCGCCGCGCCCCGCGCCCACGCGCTGAGCCCGGGCGTCTCGACCCGGGTGTCCGGCGCGTAGACCCGCAGGTGATCGGCGCGCAGGGTGTCGGTGAGATAGAACACCACGTTGCGCACCCGCGGGGCCGCGGCGAGCGGCGCGCCGTCGAGGGTGACCACGCGCGGGCGACGGATCGTCGCGTCCCCGCGCGCGGTGAACGACAGCCGCGCCACCTGCCCGGCGAGGCCGATCGGCGCGTCCTCCGCCTCGAGCGCGCGCGGCGCGGTCCCGTCCGCCTCCACCCGCACGTCGACCTCGCCCTCGACGTCCGCCCGCAGGCGCGCGCCCTCGGCCGGCTCGAAGTCCCAGGCGATCGTCCAGCCGTCCGGCAGCGCGACCGCGTCGCCCCGCAGCCGCGGTCGGGCGTCGGTCGGCGCGTCGGGGCCGAGCCGGATCCAGTCCACCGCCACCCCGGCGCGAGGCAGCCCTGGGGCCGAGCCGGTGCGGGGCACGCGGAGCCGCAGATCGTGCTCGCCCGGCGTGCAGAGCGCCTCCGGGATGGTCGCCTCGGCCTCGCCCCAGGTGCCGTCGGTGGGCAGGGTGGCGTTGCCGATCGTCTCGTCGTCGAGGTAGAGCGCGACCCGGCCGTCGCCGAAGCCGCGGGCACGGATCCGCAGCTGGCAGCGCTCGGCGGACGCGATCGGCAGGAGGAAGAAGCCGGTCACGCCGCTGATGACCGAGGCGCGCGTCCCGTCGAAGTCGTGGGTGTCGCCGCTGCGGGTGCGCCAGCCGCCGAGGGTGTGCTGGTGCCCGGAGGGCTCGCCGAGCTCGAAGTGGTCGGTGCTCCGGTCGCGCAGGTGCGCCCGCGCGAGGTGCCGGCTCAGGTCGTAGCGGACCCGCTCGGCGCCCTCGGGCTCGGCCGGAGGCGCGGCGGCCGACGCCTGGGCTTCGGGAGGCGAGGCCTCGGCGGGCGGAGACGCGGGCGGCTCGGGGTCGTCGCCACAGGAGACCGCGAGCAGGGCGAGGCAGGGCCAGAGACGTCGCACGGCGCGGACGATAGCGCGAGGCGGTCGCCAACGCCGCGGCCCTGCGCCATGATCGGGCCATGCGCTGGTGGCTCCTTTCTTCGCTCGTCTTCTTGCTCCCCGCGTGCGGCTCGAGTGACCCGTACTGCTCGGACTTCGTGGACGAGACCGGGCGGGCCGTCGTCTTCTGCCCCGGCCCGCGCGACGAGCCGGTCTGCGACGAGCCCGGGGACGAGGCGCGCTTCGAGATGAGCGAGCTGGGCTTCCGCCTGGTCGGCGGGCAGCGCGCCTCGTGCGACGACGAGGACGTGGTCGTCTGCCCGATGGGCACCCTCGACCCGCCCTACTGCATCACCGACCCGGAGCTCTGATCGCCTTGCGCGCCGGCCTCGCCCTGTCGCTGATCACGCTGCTCGCGGCCTGCGGCAGCCGCACGCCGCTGTCGGAGGGCTTCGACGGCGCGCCGCCGACTCGGGACGCGGCCACCTCACGCGACGCGGGCCACGACGCCGGCACGCCGACGGTGGACGCGGGCCCGCCCTGCGCGCCGGGGGAGGACGCGCGCGCGCTCTACGCCGCCATCAACCCGACCGGCGATCCCATCGGCGGCGGCCTCGGCTACCGCCGCGGGGTGGAGGCGGCCGACGTCGACGCCCGGGTGCGCGACGCGGACGGCCTCGAGCGGGCGCTGTCGGCGCTCGGGCCGGGCGCGGTGATCTGGATCGAGGACGACGCGACGATCGATCTGACCGGGCGGCCGATCGCGCTGCCCGAGGGCGTGACGCTCGCGAGCGGGCGAGCCCGAGGCCGGGGGGCGCTGCTGCTGCAGACCGATCCGGACGGCGCCCCGATGATCACCACCGCCGGCGCCGGCGCGCGCCTCACCGGGCTGCGGCTCCGCGGGCCCGATCCTCAGCGGGGCGAGCGGCGCGACGCCCACGCGGCGATCGGCGTCGACGCGCGCCACGGCCTCGAGCTCGACGACTGCGAGCTCTGGGCCTGGCCGGGCGCCGCGGTGCGGGTCGCGGCGCGGGGCGTGTTCGTGCACCACGCCGACTTCCACCATCAGCGCGCGGCCGGACGAGCGGCGAGCGTGCGGCTCGAGGAGGCGGGCACGGCGCGGGTGGAGGCCTGCCGCTTCGACTACGCGCGCCACCACCTCGAGGCCCGCTCGGCGGCCGGGCAGTGGGAGGTGACGCACTCGCACGTCCTCCCGCACGGCGCCGACGCCCGCTTCCTGAGCGTGGGCGACGAGGGCCGCGCCGCCTCGGGCGCGCTGGTGGCGACGCTGCTCGAGGAGGACTCGGACGTCGACCTCGCGATCGGCGGCGATCCGCCCGGGGTCGTGAGCTACCTGCGCAACTGGACGCAGCAGGAGGACTTGATGGACGCGGTCCGCCTCGACACCGAGCGGGCGGCGGCCGCGCTGCGGGCCGAGGACAACCGCTTCCGGGTGCGCACCGACCGCCTCCTCCCCCGCGCGGTCCCGGTGGCCTCGCCGCCCGAGGGCACGGCGCCGCTCGAGGTGACCTTCGACGGCTCGGCGAGCGCGGAGCTCGGGACGGAGGGCTGCGCGCTCCGGACCCACCGCTGGACCTTCGGCGAGGGCGCGACGGTGGAGCCGCCGGTCTCCGGGGTGCGGGTGAGCCATCGCTACGATCGCCCGGGGCGCTACCTCGCCACCCTCGCCGTCGACAACGCGCAGGGCGTGCAGGGCCGCGCCCACGTGCCGGTGCTCGTGCGCCCCGAGGCCGAGGGCCGCTGGCTGACCCTGTGGGTCAAGGACAGCCACACCGCCGGGCTCGGCGACCTCTACGCGATCGAGGTCGTGGTCGACGGCGCCGTCGTCTGGACGCGGGACGTCGGAGATCGCGGCGGGGAGTGGGAGCACGTGATGGTCGACGTGACGGCCTTCACCGCTGACGCGGGGCCGGTGCAGGTCGGGGTGCGGCTCACCGCGCTCACCGGCGTGGTCGACCGGGCGCGCCAGATCAACGACGTCTTCGTGTGGATCGACGACCTCCACCTCTTCGGCGGCCGGGTGGTGAACGGTGACTACGAGGACGGCGCGAACGCGTGGGTCCTCGAGGAGTCCGGCTCGACCCTCTACCTCGCGGGCAGCTCGCTCGCCGAGGCGCGGAGCGGCGACCGCTCCCTCGTCCTCGGCGTCGGCTTCGTGGACCCGACCGTGCGCCCCGACGGCCCCGCCGCCGGCAGCTACGTGCAGGTCTCGCAGCGCTTCCTGCTGGAGTGACCGATCAGGCGGCCGGGCGGCGTCCGAGGACCTCGTCCGGGCCGACGACGCGGCCGGCGAGGGCGCTGGCGGCGACGGTGAGCGGGCTCGCGAGGTAGACCTGCCCGGGGCCGCTCCGGCCGGGGAAGTTGCGGTTGATCGCGCTGATCGAGACCTCGCTCCGCTTGGCGGAGTTGCCCGGCCCCGCGTTGATGCACGCGCCGCAGCTCGGGTTGATCAGCTCCACGCCCGCCTCCTCGAAGAGCTTCACGTAGCCCTTCTCCTCGGCGTAGCGGCGGATGTGCTGGCTGCCGAACTGGATGTAGCAGCGCACGCCTTCCTTGACCTTGAGGCCCCGCTCGAGCCCCTCGCGGAAGACGGCGGCGTACATGTCCATGTCGGCCTTCTTGCCGCCGGTGCAGCTGCCGCCGTAGGCGATGTCGATCGCGACGTCCTCGTCGAAGTCGGTGAGCGCCACGCCGTTCCGGGGATCGCCGGGGGTGGCGACCATGACCGGGATGTCGCCGAGGTCGTACTCGAAGACCTCGAGGTACTCCGCGTCCGGATCGCTCGTCACGATCATCTCGCGGAGCGCGTCCTTCTCGAGGCCGCGCATCTCGTGGAGGTAGTCGACCACCACGTCGCTCGGCTCGATGATGCCGGTGAAGCCGCCCGCCTCGACCGCCATGTTGGTGAGCGTCGCCTGCTCGTCGAAGGGCAGGCGCTGCACGCCCTCGCCGGCGAACTCGAGCACCTTGCCGATGCCCTTGCTCGTGCGGAAGAACGGCTGGCTCAGGATGTAGAGCATCACGTCCTTCGCGCTGACGCCGGGGCGGAGCTCGCCCTTCAGCACGAAGCGCACCGTCTCCGGCACGCGCACGCGGACGTCCTGGGTGAACCAGGCGTTGGCCATGTCGGTGCTGCCCACGCCGAAGGCGAAGCAGCCGAGCGCGCCGGCCATGCAGGTGTGGCTGTCGGTGCCGGTGACGATCTGACCGGGCAGCGCCAGGTCCTCGATCACCGCGTTGTGGCAGATGGCTTCGCTGCCGCCCTCGGGCACCTCGCCGTAGAGCTTCAGGCCGTGCTTCTTGGCGAACGACTCCTGGGTCGTCGCGAGGCCCTCGGCGTGCTCGAGGAGGCCCATCGAGCGCTTCTTCTCGTCCATCACGTCGCCGAGGAACGTGAGGTGGTCCCGGAACGTGTAGACGCTCTCGGGCGCGGTCAGCGTCGCCTCCGGGCCGAAGCCCTGGCGGAAGAGCGAGTCGGCCATCGGGGTGACGTACTCGTGGCTGAAGCGGACGTCGGTGCGCACGAAGAGCGCGTCGCCCGGCTTCACCGCGTCGATGCCGAGGGTGCCCGCCTTGGCGTCCACCACCGCGTTCCGCGCGATGATCTTCTCGACCATCGTCATCGGCCGCTTCGCGGTCTCGGGCAGCGCGGGCGAGAGCTCGCCGGCCATGCGCGCGCGGTTGTAGGCGAACAACCCACCCTGTCGCACGATCTCGGCGCTGATCGCGTCGAGGCCCTTGGTGAACTCCTCGATCGGGATGGACTCGCCGGCCCGGATGCGGTCGATGAGGCCGAAGTCGGTCGAGGTGAGCAGGCCGATGTTCTGGCAGTTCTGCCCGTAGATCTTCTCGATGCTCTCGGCGATGACGAGCTGCACGCCCGCGGTCATCTCGGAGTACGGCGCGGTCTCGCGCGAGGAGCCGCAGCCCTTGGACTTGCCGCTGACGATGACCGAGAAGCCGCCGTCCTTCAGCGTGTTGCGCTCGAACTGCCCGCCCCGGAGGCCGACCATCGAGAACTCGCCGAGGGTCTCGTCGTAGTAGAAGCAGACCCAGCCCGGGGTGATCTCGTCGGTGCTGATGTTGTCCATCAGCGCGTCGACGTCGGGGGTCCCCTCGAGGTCGTCGCCCGCGAGCTGCTTCTTCAGGAGATCCAGGTCATCCGTGAGGAACAGGATGCGGCCGGGGAGCGAGAGTCGATCGGGTCGTGCCATGGGTCTCTTTCGTTCCTCCCCCGAGTACGGTCTGGGCCGACGTTTCTTCTACCGCCCACGCCGGGGGCCAACCGTGCGCCTGCGCACACGGCCCTACACGAAACGTAGAGCGCTGGCCGGGAATGTCAGGGGCAGCAGACGCTGCCCTCGATCCCGAGGGCGATCCGGCCGATCGGCTCGACCCCGCTCGGGCAGAGGTAGTCGGGGCGGTGGATGGCGCCGTCGCCGATGTCGCCGACCACCGTGGCGCCCTGTCCCTCGCACTCCTCGACGGTCATCTCGGGGCGCTCGGCGCCGGCCATCGGGAGCGGCGGATCCTCGACCGGCGGGCTCTCCTCGCCGCTCGTCTCCGCGCCCTCTTCGGGCGCCGTGGAGGGCTCCTCGGCGTCGGATCCGCAGGCGGCGAGCATCAGAACGACCAGGGCGATCAGCAGGTGACGCATGCGGCCGACGTAGCACCGGGCCGGCCGGGATCCACAACTTTCACTCGCGCCACCTCCGATCGTCGCCTACCTTCCGCGCTCCATGCTGAGTGACCCGTTGTCTGGGACCCGCACCGCCTCCGAGGACGAGGCGCTCGAGGCGTTCCTCCGTGACGTCCGCGCCCTCAAGAAGGAGATCAAGGCCGGTCTCGGCGAGGAGGATCTCGTCCACCTCGAACGCATGGAGCGCTGGGGGCGCACCGCCACCGCCATCGGCCTGCTGACGGCGTGGATGGGCCCGAACCCGGTCAGCGTGGGCGGCCTCGCGCTCGGCCGTGGGGTGCGCTGGATGCTGATGCACCACATCGGTCACCGCGGCTACGACCGCGTGCCCGGCGTGAAGCCGCGCCACACCAGCAAGGTCTTCGCGAACGGCTGGCGGCGCTGGCTCGACTGGCCCGACTGGATCCAGCCGGACGCCTGGTGCCACGAGCACAACGTGCTGCACCACTCCTACACCGGCGAGCTCGACGACCCCGACCAGTTCGAGCGCAACGTGGAGTGGGTCCACTCGCTGCCGAAGCCGGCGCGCTGGGCCCTCCTCGCGGGCCTCACCGCGACCTGGCGTCAGAGCTACTACGCCCGCGGCACCATGCGCGAGCACCTCAGCAAGGGCGGCAAGACGCCGACCGAGCGCGAGGTGTGGAAGCAGGTGGTGCTCCAGTGCTGGATCCCCTACGCCGCCTATCACCTGGGCGCGCTGCCGATGCTCTTCGCGCCGCTCGGCCCGCTCGCGGTGGGCAGCGCGATGATCAACTCCGCGCTCGCCGACGTGGTGACCAACGCGCACACCTTCCTCGTCGTCGGCCCGAACCACGCCGGCGGTGATCTCTGGCGCTTCTCGAGCCGACCGAAGGGCAAGGCGGAGTGGCTCGCTCGCCAGGTCTGGGGCTCGACCAACTACGCGACCGGCAACGACCTGGTCGACTTCGCCCACCTCTGGCTAAACTACCAGATCGAGCACCACCTCTTCCCCGACATGCCGATGCTGAAGTACCAGCAGTACCACCCGCAGGTCCGGGCGATCTGCGAGAAGCACGGCCTGCCGTACGTGCAGGAGTCGGTCTTCACCCGCTTCCGCAAGATGGCCGAGATCTTCGTCGGCGACGCGCGCATGAAGCAGGCGTGAGGGGGTGCTAAGAGAGCCGCCATGGCGCTCTTGATGATCCCCGGTCCGATCGAGATCTCCGACGCGGTGCGCGAGGCGGCGGCGGGCCCGCCCCCCGGTCACCTCGCAGCGGACTTCATGGAGGCGTTCGGCGCCTCGCTGGAGAAGATGCGCGAGGTCTGGTGCGCGTCCTCCGACGCGCAGCCCTTCATCGTCGCCGGCAGCGGCACCATGGCGATGGAGATGGCGGTCTCGAACCTCCTCGCGCCCGGCGACAGCGCGGTCGTCGCCTCGAGCGGCTACTTCTCGCACCGCATCGCCGAGATGATCCGGCGCCGCGGGGTGGACGTGACGATCGTCGACTCCGAGCCCGGTGAGGCGCCCGATCACGAGGCGGTCGAGGCGGCGCTCCGCGAGGCTCGGCCCAAGGCGCTCTTCGCGACCCACGTGGACACCTCCACCGGCGTCCGGGTCGACGCGGAGGCCCTCGCTCGCCTCGCGCGGGCGCACGGCGCGCTCAGCGTCTTCGACGGCGTCTGCGCGACCGCGGCGGAGCGCTTCGAGATGGAGCGCTGGGGCGCCGACGTCTACCTGACCGCGTCGCAGAAGGCGATCGGCCTGCCGGCCGGGCTCGCCCTGATGGTGGTCAGCCCGCGCGCGCTCGCGGCCCGCGAGGCCCTGTCGAGCCCGCCGCCGATGTCGATGGACTTCGCCGAGTGGATCCCGATCATGCGCGCCTACGAGGAGCGCCGGCCGTCGTACTTCTCGACCCCGGCCACCACCCTCGTGCGCGCGCTCCCGGTGGGGCTCGACGAGATCCTCACCGAGGGCATGGAGGCGCGCTTCGCGCTCCACGAGCGGGCCGCCCGCGCCTTCCGGGCCGCCTGGGCGTCGCTGGGGCTCAGGCTCCTGCCGGCGAGCGAGGACATCACCGCGAACACCCTGAGCGCCATCCGCTACCCCGAGGGCGTCGACGCCTCGCTCGTGGGCGCGATCAAGGCGCGCGGCGTGGTCGTCGCCGGCGGCCTCCACCCGAAGATCAAGGCCGAGTACTTCCGCGTCGGTCACATGGGCGCGGTGCTCTCGGACCGCGAGGCGCTGCACCGCACGGTCCGCGCGGTCGGCGAGGCGCTGGTCGAGAAGGGCCACGCCTGCGACGTGGACGCCGCGATCGGCGCGTTCGACGACGTCTTCGTGTGAAGCGACGGCGATGATGTGAGGCTCAGCGACGGCGCGGCCGCCGCCCCCTCCGTCGGCGAGGGCGCGGCGGCTCGCCCTCGTACCAGGGGTGGAAGGGCGCGGTGTCCACGCAGCGAGGCCGGTCGTCCACCGGGCAGTAGATCCGCACGTGGAAGTGGCTGCGGTGGTGCTCGCTCCCGGCCCGGGGCTCGGTGGCGAGGGCCACCCGCTCTCGCACGTCGTCCGACACGTCGAGGCGTCGCCCGGCGGCGAGCACCTGCTCCCGGAGGTCGGGGGCGATGAGGATCCACTGCACGCCGGCCTCCGGGTCGGCGAGCAGCGCGGCGAAGAGCCAGAACGTGCGCGAGGCGTCGAGGCAGTAGGCGACGCCCCGATCGCGACCGCAGCCGCCCTCGCCCAGCTCCACGAAGCGGCGCGCCTCGACCGGGGCGCCGTCTTCGTCCGTCAGCGCGTAGCCGACGTCGAGGTCCCGGCCGTTCTGGTGCGAGCGGTGCGGCGGCAGGCGGCCCCCGCGGCGACGCGACAGCGCCCCGACCATGACCCTCGGGCCCGGGCTCTGCTCGTGCAGGCCCTCGGCCGCGCGCGTGATGAGGCCGACCAGCTCCGCCGTGCCCCAGAAGTGCGCCGTGCTCGCCGGCTGCAGGACGAGGTGCTCGGTCTCGGCGATGCGCACTCCGTCCTCGAGCCGCCCGCGGTTGGGCGCGCCGATCGAGCGCGACGCGTGCTGCGCGAGCGCGAGCGACGGCGCGAGCCAGAGCAGGACGACGAGGGAGGGACGCATGGCGGTCAGACGTCTCGAACTTCGCGGGATTCGCGCGCCGCTGCCAGTTTTTCGAGCACGCGCGCGTGGGTCGGGACGCGCCGCAGGAAGGCGTCGCGCCAGCCCTCGTCGCGAATTCTCGCGGCCCGCGCCTCGAGCGCCGCCGCCGCCTCCTCGAGCACCCGCGTCGCCTCCGCCCCGCGACCCGCCGCGTCGAGCGCCTCGGCGAACGCGAGCCGGATGAGCGCCTCGCCCTCCTCGAGCGCGTGGCTCGACAGCGCCGCGTGCGCTCGCTCCGCCTCCTCGAGCGCGCGCGCCGTCGCGCCGCCGGCCCGCAGGACGCGCGCGAGCACGGCCCGGGCGACCGCGCGGAAGCCGGGGACGGGCGTCAGCAACGCGACCGCCCGCTCGGCGGCCCTCGTCGCGCCCTCGTCGTCGCCCGCCCGCTGCAGGGTCTCGGCGAGGTAGAGGAGCGAGCCCGCCTCGAGCACGGGATCCTCGAGCGCGCGCGCGAGCCCGACCGCGCGCTCCTCGGTCTCGCGGGCCTCGTCGAGCGCGCCGCGGCGCAGCAGCGCGTGGCCGAGGTTCTGGAGCGCGTAGCCCTCGATCACCCGGAGGCCCATGCGGCGCGCCGCGAAGAGCGCCTCGCGCAGCACGGCCTCCGCGCCCTCGACGTCGCCGAGCCCGGTGAGCGCGTTGCCGAGGCGGACCCGCTGGTTGCAGGCGTCGCGCGCGTCGCCGGCCTGCTCGTAGGCGCGGACCGCCTCGGTGGTCCCCTCGACGAAGGCGCCGAGGTCGCCGGCGCGCAGGGCGGCCGACGCGCGCAGGGTCGCGATCCAGGCCCGCGGGAGGGGCTCGGTCGGGACGCGCGCGGCCAGCGCCTCCGCCCGCCCCATCGCCTCGTCGAACGCGCCCCGGTCGTCGGCGCCCAGGCCCGCGGCGGCCGCGCGGCAGAGCGCGACGACCTGCGCGCCCACCGCGTCGTCTCGCGCCTCGGCCGTCATCGCGCGGCGGCGCCAGCGGGCGAGCGCCTCGCCGTCCCGGAGGCGCCCCGCGGCGGCGAAGATCACCCCGAGGGCGCGGAACCACGGGCGGCCGCCCGGCTCGAGCGCGTCGGCGGCGGCGGTAGCGTGCTCCAGCGCCGGCGCGTACTCGCCGCGCCACCGGTGGGCGTCGGCCAGGGTCACGCGGATCGGCCCGGGATCCGCCGCCGCCTCGAGCGCGCGTTGGCCGAGCGCGATCGCGGCCGGCAGATCGTCGCCCTCGAGCGCCTGCTCCGCGGCCCGCCCGAGCCACGCCGCGGCCCGGTCCGGCGCGCCCCCCGCCTCGAAGTGCGCCGCGAGCACGAGGGCGTCCCGCTCGCCCGCGCGCTCCAGCCAGTCGCCGGCGAGGCGGTGACCGAGCCGCCGATCGTCCTCGGTCAACATCGCGAGCGCGGCCTCGCGGGTGAGCGCGTGGCGGAAGGTCAGCTCGCGCTCGCCCTCGAAGCGAGACGGCTCGCTCGGGTCGATCAGCTCGCTCCGGCGGAGCACCTCGAGGTGCGGCTCGCACGGGGACCCGCCGCCGAGCAGCGCCTCCACGCCGCCTCGCCAGAAGCGCCGCCCGAACACGCTCGCGGCCCGCAGCACCCGCCGGGTCGGCGCCTCGAGCCGGCCCAGCCGCGCCTCGACCATGCCGAGCACCGTGGTCGGCAGGCTCGCGTCCGGGCCGTGCGTCCACACCGCGCGCACCAGCTCCTCGAGGAAGAACGGGTTGCCGTCGGCGCGCTCGACGATCCGGGCGACGAGCGCGTCGTCGACCCCCTCGAGGGTGCGGCGGACCAGCTGCTCGGCCGCCTTCGCGCGCAGCCGCGTCAGCCGCATCGGCTGCGCCTCGCGCTCCGCCCAGAGCTCGCCGAAGCGCTCCTCGATCTCGGGCCGGCCGGCGGCGAGCACGAAGAGCGGGGCGTCCGCGTGTTCGCGGAGCGCGGCGTCGAGGTAAGCGAGGCTCGGCGCGTCGCCGTGCTGGAGGTCGTCGAGCACGATCGCGACCGGGCCGCGCCCCAGCGCCGCGCCGAGCCAGGTCAGGAACGCCTCCCGCATCGCGTCGCCGCGCAGCACCGGGTCGTCGATCCTCGCGTCCTCGGCCTCGAACGGGACCCTCGCCAGCTCGCCCAGCCGGGCGGCGAGGGGCCGCGCCGCGTCCCCGGGGACGGCCCGCGAGACCGCGCGCAGCAGCGCGTCGCGGCGGGCGTCGAGGGACTCGCCCTCCTGCAGCCCCGCGGCGGCGCGCACGAGCTGCCCGACCAGCGCGAAGGGCGACCCGGCCGCGACCGGATCGCCGCGCGCCGTCCAGACCTCGGCCTCCTCGTCCATCCGGACGCGCAGCTCGGTGATGAGCCGGCTCTTGCCCAGCCCGGCCGGCGCGGTCAGCACCACCGCGCGCGCCACCGGCTCCTCGACCGCCTCGAAGAAGAGGGCCTCGAGCGTGGCGAGCTCCCGGCGCCGCCCCACGCACGGGCTGACCTTGCCGAGCAGGGTGCGCGTGGTGGTCGGCGTGCGCCGCTCCCGGCCGAGGAGCGCGCTGGTCTCGTCGCGCTCCACCTCGAAGCGCCCGTCGAGCAAGCTCGCCATCGCGTCGTCCAGGCGGATGGCCCGCGCGTCACCGCCAGGAGGCAGCGCGGAGGGGTTCGGGGAGGGGCCCAGCGCGCCGCGCTTCAGGGTGGCGGCGCCGGCGAGCGCGCCGAGGAGCGCGCTGGCCCGCTCGATCACCTCGCCGACCGGGACCGGCCCGTGGAACTGGCCTCGGCCGGCCACCGCCGCCAGCGGCGCCTCCGGCAGCAGCTCTCGCAGCGCCATCGCGCAGCGCGCGGCGCGGACCGCCTGATCCACGGGCGCGCCGCCCTCGTCGACCCGCGCCACCATCGAGCCGTCGGCGAGCAGCTCGAGCGAGCCCCCGTGCGTCTGCACCGCCTCGCGCGCGCGCCCGAGCGCGTCGTCCTCGCCCGGTCGGAGCGTCGCGGCGTGCGCGAGCTGATGGAAGCGGCCGCCCGCGACCACCAGGCACCGCACCCGCTGCTCGCGCTCGGTGAGGGCGTCGGGGAGGGCGCGGCGCGCGGCCGGCTGCGCGGCGTCGAGGGCGCGACAGAGCGCGGCGAGCGCGGCTCCGTCGGCGGGGCGCGCGGCGGGATCCTTGGCCAGCAGGCGCATCGTCAGCGCGGCGATCGGCTCCGGCACCTCGGTGCGCTGCCGCACGTCGACCGGCTCCTCGAGCAGGATCGCGGCGAGCACCGCCATGAGGCTCTCGCTGCGGAAGGGCGGCTCGCCGGTCAGGATCTCGTAGAGCACCGCGCCCAGCGCGTAGACGTCGGCGCGCGCGTCCACTCCCTCGGCGGCGCGGGCCTGCTCGGGCGCCATGTAGAACGGCGTGCCGATGACCGTCCCGGTGGTGGTCAGGGTGTGGCCGGCGCCGAGCCCGCGCGCGATGCCGAAGTCGAGGACCTGCACGCGCGCCGGGTCGCGGTCCACGAGGAAGAGGTTCCCGGGCTTCACGTCGCGGTGCACGATGCCCGCCGCGTGCGCGGCGCCGAGGCCCGAGGCCGCGCCCTCGAGCGCGAGCACCGCCTCCGCCGGGCCGAGCCCGCCGCGCGCGATGCGCTCCCCCAGCGTCTCCCCCTCGAGCAGCGCCATCGCGAGGTACACCCGGCCGTCCGGCGTGCGGCCGTGATCGACGTAGCGCACCACGTGCGGGTGGCGGACCCGGGCGAGCACGCGCGCCTCTCGCTCGAAGCGCGCGACGTCGATGGCGTCCTCACCGCTCAGCAGCTTGAGCGCGACCTCCTCGCCGCTGGCGGTGTCGCGCGCGCGGTGCACCACCCCCATGCCGCCGCGCCCCAGCTCGGCCAGGGTCTCGAATCGATCCGCCACGCGCACGCGGCGAGTATCTCACGCCGTGGCCGGCAGGCGCGCCACGGGCGTGGCGTGGGGTCACGTCCACGCCGCCGAGCCCCGGGCGACGCGCCCGGAACGCGAGCTGCAGTCCCGCTCTCCGTGGACTGGATGTCATTCGAGCTCGCGGACAACGAGGCGTGGCGCTGGCTGGCGGCGCTGGGCATCGCCGCCGGGACCATCGCCCTCGCGCGCCTCCTGCTCGGGCTGGTGCGGAGCCGGCTCGCGAAGGTGGCGCACCACACCGAGACCCGCGCCGACGACGTGGCCATCGACGTGATCGAGAGCACGCGCTGGTTCTTCTACGTCGGCCTCGGGATCTTCCTCGGCTCGCGGGTGCTCCAGCTCGACGAGTCGGTCCGCGACGGCCTGCTGGTCGCCGAGACCCTGGTGCTGCTGCTGCAGGTCGGCGTGTGGGGCACGCGGGCGATCCGCTCCACCGTCGAGGCGTGGCAGAAGAAGCACGGGCCGGACGCGGCGCATGGACGCTCGACGATGGCGGCGGGGATCGCCTTCGTCGGTCAGCTGGTGCTCTGGACGGTCGTGCTCCTCATGGCGCTGTCGAACCTCGGCGTGGAGATCACGACGCTGATCGCGGGGCTGGGCATGGGCGGCATCGCGGCGGCGCTCGCGGTGCAGAACATCCTCGGAGACCTCTTCGCGTCGCTCTCGATCTACTTCGATCGACCGTTCGATCTCGGCGACTTCATCATCGTCGGCGACGAGATGGGCACCGTCGACAGGATCGGTCTCCGGTCCACCCGCGTCCGGGCGCTCGGCGGCGAGCAGCTCATCTTCGCCAACAAGGACCTCATCGAGAGCCGCATCCGGAACTACAAGCGCATGCGCGAGCGACGGGTCCTTGCCGAGATCGGAGTGCAGTACGACACCCCGGCGGACACGCTCGAGCAGGCCCCGCGCCTGATGCGCGAGGCGGTGGAGGCGGCGGACCACGCGCGCTTCGACCGCGCCCACTTCAAGGGCTTCGGCGACTCGTCGCTGAACCTGGAGCTCGTCTACTGGGTGCTCAGCCCCGAGTACGACGTCTTCATGGACGTGCAGCAGGCGATCAGCTTCGGCGTGCTGCGTCGCTTCGAGGAGGCCGGCCTCCGCTTCGCCTTCCCGACCCGCACGATCCACGTGCGCCGGGAGGACGACGACGAGGCGGACGGACGAGACTGGGCCCCGCAGCCGACCGCGCATTGATATGCTCGCGGGGTGAAGCCCTCGGAGCTGGAGCGAGCGCTCTCTCAGGGTCGCGCGTGGTCGAGAGAGGAGCTCGGCCGGCTCGATCCGACGCTGACCCGTCGGCTGGTCTGGGGCCAGTACGACCGCGGGCGCGTGACGCGGGTCTTCCGGCTCGAGGCGGACGGCGCCCGTGGCGTGGACGGCGAGGCGCTCGCGCTCGGCGAGGGGCCGGTGCGGCTCGTCCACCCGAGCGAGCTGTCGTCGGCGGAGCGCGCGGCGTGGGGGGACGCGCTCGCGGCGCTGTCGATCCTGCAGCCGATCCCGCAGCTCGCGCGCCCGGTCTACGCGCCCGCCGAGACCGATCGCGGCGGCGACACCCTGCGCGGCTTCCCGCGGCGCGACGTCGGCGCGGAGCGGGTGCGCCGGGTGCTCGAGGGAGGCGGCTGGGAGCCGGGCGAGCCCGACGAGCGGCTCCGCGTTCGCTTCTTCACCAAGCGCTTCGAGCGCGAGGCGGTGGTCGCGGTGCTCTGCCTCTCGCCGGGCCTCGCGCCGAACGGGGACGGCGCGGCCCAGACCCCGACGGAGGCGTTCTTCACCCACCGCGCGCCCGGCGGCCTGAGCGTCGCGCAGGCGCCGCGCCTCCCCCTCGACGACGTGCCGCCGGGCGTGCTCTCCGAGGTGCTGTTCGAGCTGGGCGGCCTCGAGGCGCGCGACACGATCCCGTGAGCGCGCCGCTTTCTTGGGCGTCTCTCCGCGCGCTCGTACGATGCGATCCATGTTCGAGCTGGTCCGTCCGCATCGCCGCCGCAGCGCCCGCCGCGCGTACCGCTCCCGCTGTCAGGCGGTCCGCCTCTCGGACTTCCGCCTGGTGGGCGAGCGCATCCTCGATCTCTCGCCGCGAGGCGCGCTGATCGCGTTCGACGACGAGGTCCAGCGAGGCGACGAGATCCTGCTCGACTTCCGCGCCCCCTGGCTCGGCCCGTTCGTCAGCGTGAGCGGCCGGGTCACCCGCGTCGTGCACGGCTGGCGGCAGGGCGACCCGGGCTACGCGGCCGCGATCGCCTTCGAGCACCTCGACCCCGACGCGGGCCGCGTGCTCCGCGAGCGCCTCGTGACGTTCCCGACCACGCGCCCCCAGCGCCGCGCGCCGGTCGACTACGCCGAGACCGTGCGCCGCATCGCCGCCCCGGATCCGAGCGGCCCCCCGCCGATCACGTTCATGCGCCGCGCCATCGTGCTCGGCCCGTAGCCGGCGGGCGGCGGGATGGGCGCTCGCCACCGCTCGGCGGGCTGGCTCCTCGATGGGCGGGGCTTCGGCGGCGAATTGGCTCTCGCCAAGGCGCCAAGCCGCAAAGGGGCGGGCGGGCGGCGGGATGGGCGCTCGCCACCGCTCGGCGGGCTGGCTCCTCGATGGACGGGGCTTCGGCGGCGAATTGGCTCTCGCCAAGGCGCCAAGCCGCAAAGGGGCGTGCGGGCGGCGGGATGGGCGCTCGCCACCGCTCGGCGGGCTCCTCGATGGGCGGGCTTCGGTGGAAAACAATTTCACGCAAAGACGCGAAGACGCAAAGGGGTGGGCGGGCAGCGGGATGGGGCGCTCGCCACCGCTCGGCGGGCTGGCTCCTCGATGGGCGGGGCTTCGGTGGAGACTTGGTTTCACGCAGAGGCGCAGAGGCGCAGAGATGGGTGGGCAGGGCGCTCGAGTGGGTGGCGCTTCGGTGCAGGGCCGAAGCGGACTGTCATGCGGTCGTTGGGCGGCGACGCCGCCATGGGGTGCGGGTTGCGCTGGCGTCCGTGCGAGAAGAACGAGGCTGCTGGGCGGGCGCGGAGGCTCGATCTCTGTGTTCTGAGCGCGCGCGCTCCGAAAAATCGCTCCCGGCAGGCTTCGGGGGAGGGGCGCGCACGGAGAACGCAACGAGCTCTCCTTTTTCGTTGGCGTCCTCGTCGCGATCGAGAGCTCTCATCAACTGGAGCGTGGAGACTCACGGAGAACGTCGAGCGTTTGACATTCTGTCAGTTTTTCCGTCGCAGTCGAGAAGAGCTATCGAGTAGAACGCGGAGACTCACGCGAAAGTCTTCGGAGAGCGTTTTGCGGGAGACTCCGCACGCAGAACGATGCGGCTCGTCGATTTCGAGGCGCGTGCCCGCGCGAAACGTCACCGGTAGACTTGCACGATGAGTTTGCGGCCGGGGCGCTCCATCGCTCGCCGCGGGAGCGCGGTGAGAGGACGCCTTCGACACGCTTCGGGCCTCGGGATCGGGCTCACGCCAGCGAGCGCGCGAGGCGGAGGCGGGTGGAGGCGTCGAGCCACGACGCGGGGTCCCGGACCGCCTCCAGCGCGGCGGCGCATCGATCGAGGCCGGCCGCGCGGAGAGCGTCGGCGTGCAAGGAGAGGCCCTCGGGGGGGAAGGCGTCGGGCGCGCCACCCAGCGCGCGGAGCGCGAGGGCGTCGAGGGCGGCGATCGCTCGGGTCAACACGAGCGCGTGACCCCGATCCGGCGGCGTCGCGTCGGGCAGCGCCCGCGCCGGGGCGGTCTCGAGATCGATCGAGAGGACTCGGTCGGTCACCACGGCGAGGGGCTCCAGCGTCGGCCGGCCATGGCGCGCGCGCACGATGCCGGAGATCCAGCGAGGGGCGTCGTCGAGCGCGGCGGCGAGCGCGTCGATCGCGCCCGGGGTCTCGGCGCGGTGCGGGAGCGCGATCGGGAGACGCGCGCCGTGTGGGTCGGCGACCTCGCCGTAGAGGGTCTGGGCGCCGCGGGCGAAGCCGAGCTCCGTCACCGCGCCCAGCCGGAGGGCGGCCACCGCGGGCGGCGCCCACGGGGGGGCCGGCGGCGGGAGCGCGGCCACCCGGGTGAACGCGACCGGGAGCGTGTCCCACGCGCCGCGCTGCGGGGTCACGCTCGTCGCCCCCCGCGTGAGGTGCAGCCGGTCGCCCTCGCGGCGCGCGCCCTCGACGACGAGCTGTCCGCGCGCGAGCGCGCCGAGCGGCAGGCCCCGCCAGACCTGGTGCTGCGCCGGCGGCCCCTCGCGCAGCGGCCAGCGCTCGACGAGCCTCGACACGCTCTCCTGCGCGGAGGCCTGCGCGGAGACGAGGTACAGGGTCGCCTCCGCCACGTCCGCGCCGCCGGGGCGGGGGCGCCGTCGCAGCCGCGCGCCCAGCGAGACCCACCGCCCCTCGACCGGCGCCACGGTGAGCGGCGCGGCGTGCGCGAGCGCGGTGATCGCGTCGCCGAGCGCGCGGGCGTCCCGGCGCGCGAGGGCCGCGCCGACGGCGTCGTCTTCGCACCGCGCCGCCCCGGAGAGCAGCGCCTCGGCCCGCGCGCGTCCGCTCTTCACGAGCGCACCCGCTCGGCGACGAAGCGCGCGAGATCACCGGGGCTCATCGCGCCGACCGTCGCTCCCGCCGCGGCGCAGCGCTCGGCCAGGTCGCGGTCGAAGTCGGGCTGCGCGTCGGGGTCGAGGGCCGCGAGGCCGAGCACGGTGGTCCCGGCGAGGGTCAGCGCGCGCACGTGGCCGACCACCCGGGGGCGGCTCTCGCCCTCGCGGAAGTCGGTCACGAGGACGACCAGCGCGCGCCGCGGCGCGCGGATCCGGGCCCGCGCCGCCCCGAGCGCGCGGCCGATGTCGGTGCCGCCGGGGAGGGTGAAGTCGAGCAGCGCCCCGCCCGGATCGTCGAGCCGGTCGCCGAGGTCGACGACGTCGGGCCCGAAGGCGAGCAGGCTCACCTCCATCGCGGGCATCGCGGCGAAGCACGCCGCCATCACCGTCGCCGCCGGCGCCGCGTCCGCCATGCTCGCGCTGCGATCCACCAGCACCAGGACCTGCCACGTCGGCGGTCGACGCGCGCGTCGGGTGAACGCCGGGCGCGTGACCACGAGCTTTCCGAGCTTCGGGTCCCAGTGGCGGAGGTTGCGCTCGACGGTGCGCTTCAGATCGAAGCGGTGACGCGACCCGCCGCGGGCCCGCCCGCCGAGCGCCCCGGTGAACGCGGCCTCCACCTCGAGTCGGAGCGAGGCCTGCAGCGCGGCCGCGGTGCGCCGGACGAAGGCGTCGGCGACGTGCTTCCCCGCGGCGTCGAGCGACGGGCGTCGCCGGAGCACCGCCTCGAGCAGGGTGGGATCGGGCGCCGCCCGCGCCAGCACCTCGGGCTCCGCGAGTAGGCGGTCGAGCTCGAACCGGTGCAGCGCGTCGCGCTCGATCGCCGCCGCGCCGCGCGCCTCGAACAGCCGGTGCACGTCGCCGAGCCAGTCCGCGGTGGCCCTGGTGGGGGCGCGCAGCCGGGCGTCGCCGCGGTCGTAGAGCCAGCCGAGCGCCTCGTCGTGGGCGCGCCACGGCCCCGCGTCGCCGAGCGCGTCCTCCGCCGCCTCGCCGAGCACGAGGCGCCAGCGCGTGCGCGCGTCGCTCACGTCGCCTCCCGGGCGAGCGCGGCGTCCACCGCCGCCTCGATCGCCGCGCCGACCGCGGGGTCCGGGCGCACGTCCTCGTGCCGCCTCGCGAGCGCGTGGGCGAGGTCCGCGCGATCGGCCCGCGGGAGCCGCGCGAGCGCGAGCCGGAGGCCGGGCAGGGCTTCCACGAGCGCCTCCTCGGGCGCGCCGGTCACGAAGGCGTCGAGCGCGTCGAGCAGCCGGCGCGCCTCGCTCGCGGGGTCGCGGGCCGCGTCGAGGATCCCGTGCAGCACCCTCCCCACCGCCTCGGGCGGCAGGCGCTCGAAGCCCGGCGCCTCACCGAGCACGCCCAGGCACGCCCCGCGGAGCGGCCAGGGCGCGCGCCCGTCGTGGGCCACGCGCCGGAGGCTCGCCCGCACGTCCTCTCGCGTCCCGGGGGCCGCGTCCCGGAGGACGTCGAGCGCGTCGCGGACCGCGCGCACCGCCGCGAGCCCCTCGGGCTCGGCCTCCGAGCGCGGGCCCCGGCGCGCCTCGAGCAGCCACGCCACCCGCGCGAGGGCCGCGGCCACGAGCGAGGGAGGGCCGCCGTCGCTCACCGCGCGCAGGGCGTCGCCGGCGTCGGCGAGCGAGGAGAGTCGCTCGATCGCCGCCGCCGCCGCCGCGTGCAACCGCGGCGCCGCGTCCTCGTCCAGGCCGAGCCGCAGCGCGGTCGCGAGCGCTCCCCGCTCCCCGTCCTCGAGGGCCTCTCGCGCGCGGTCGGCGGCGGCCGCGGCCAGGGTGGGACCGCGCCCCGACTCTCGCGCGAGGTGCGCCTCCGACGCCGGGCTCAGATCGACCTTCCACCCGGCCTCGTCGCGGGAGACCCCGGGCGTGCGCAGCGCGGCCAGACATCGCAAGCCCGCCTCGTCCCGATCCCGCGCGACCGACCGGGCCTCGAGGACCAGGGCGGGCGCCGCGAGGCCGGGGGCGAGCTCGCCCACCCGATCGCCGCGGAGCGCGTCGAGGATCGCGCGCAGGATCGGATCGTCGGCGCTCGCCGCGGGGAGCCCGCGCCGGAGCGGCGTCTTCACCCAGGTCGCGACCACTGCGTCCAGGAAGTCGCTCCGGGTCGGCGCCGCGTGTCCGCGCAGCCGCGCGAGCGCGCGCATCATCGCCTCGGCCGCGATGACGTCGGCGGCGCCCAGCCCGGCCGCGGAGGGCGCGGTCTCCCGGCGCACGCGCGTGGTCGCCTCGGCGAGGAGGCGCGCGCTCGCCCGCTCGGGGCCCTCCTCCCACACCGCGCGGTCCCAGCCCGGCGAGGGCATGCCGGCGGCGTAGCCGGCGAGGCGCGCGTCGCTCCAGGGCACCAGCTCGATCCCGCGACGGATCCCCTCGAACGGCGGCAGCGACGGGCGCGCGCCGCTCTCGTCGCGCCAGCCGCTCCGGAGGTGGGGCGCGTGCAGACCCCCGCAGACGACGAGCACCGGGCCGCGCGCCTCCCCCATCGCGTGGGCCACGTGCGCGGCCATGAAGCGCTCCCGCGCGTCGGGCGCCCGCGCGCCCCGGAGCGCGTCCCAGTGCGCGTCGAGCCGCGCCGCGAGCCCCTCGTCCCCCTGCTCGAAGAGGTGATCCCAGAGGGCGTCCCCGTCGTCGGCGAGGACGCGATCGAGGAGCGCGCGCTCGTAGGCGATAGGCGCCTTCGGCGTGCGCACCGCGAACGGCGACGTCCACGCCGGCAGGTCGATGAAGCGGACCTCGGCCCCTCGGGCGAGCCCTTCGCGCAAGGCCACGTGCTCCGGAGAGTGCTCGCAGAAGGGCGTCCAGCTCGCGACCGACCAGCCGTCCGCTTCGGCCCACGACAGCGCGGCGACCGGGAGGCGGTGCGGGAGGGTCAGCGCGGCGAGGTCGAGGTCGGCGGGCGCCTCGATCAGCACGGTCCGCGGGCGCAGCCGCTCGATCTCGGCCCGGACGAGGCGCGCGCACGCCGGGCTGTGGTGCCGGACCCCGATGACGCGCGGTCCGTCCACGCGTCAGTGGCGCTCCAGGTAGACGACCAGCTCGACCTCGACCGTCTCGGGGTCCGCGCTCCGCGCCGGGCACCGCAGGACCACCCGCCCGCGCGAGAACGCGCCGTCGCTGGGCAGCCAGTAGCAGTAGCCGATGTCGTCGTCGCGGCTGAAGCTGTCGAAGTCGCGGATGCGCATGGTGATCCCGCCCTTCAGGTCGCGGGCGCGGACGTCGGTGAGCACCACCTCGAACCAGAAGGGCGAGGTCGTGTCGTCGTCGCGCGTCGTCTGTCCGGTGGCGGCGCTCGTCCCGGTCATGACCTCGGCGGTGAGGTAGGCGTCGGGCCCGCTGCCCGTGTCCCAGCTCGAGCCGCTCGGGTTCAGGGGCGAGAAGCTCGCGCGGACCGCGCGGAGATCCCAGCGCGAGAGCGGGTCGACCATGCAGGTGCCCGAGGCGCAGGTGAAGGCGGGGCCGCAGTCGACGCAGGCGTCGCCGCCGCTGCCGCACGCGCCGCCGAGGTCGCCGTCGAGGCAGGCGCCCCCCTCGCAGCAGCCGCCGCAGGTCTCGGCGCAGGAGAGGTCGACGCACGCGCCGTCCCGGCACTCGGCGCCCGCCCCGCAGTCCACGCACGCGCCGCCGGCGTCGCCGCAGGCCGCGTCGGCCGCGCCGCCCTGGCAGCGACCCTCGGCGTCGCAGCAGCCGCCGCACCACTCCTCGCACGGCGGCTCGCAGGTCCCGTCCACGCAGGTCCAGCCGTCCGCGCACGCCTCGCAGAGCCCGCCCGAGCGCCCGCACGCGCTCACGTCGGTGCCGTCCTCGCAGACGTCGCCGTCGGTGCAGCAGCCGCCGCAGCTCTCGGGGCCGCACGCGGACGCGGCAAGGCAGGTTCCGTCGACGCAGCTCTCGCCGCGCGCGCAGCTCACGCACTCGGCGCCGCCGCTCCCGCACGCGTCGTCGCGCTCGATGGCCACGCAGACGTCGCCCCGGCAGCAGCCCGGGCAGGTCGCCTCGTTGCAGCCGCCGCGCGGCGCGCAGGCGCCGTCCTGACACTCCTCCCCGTCGCCGCACGCCACGCACGCCGCGCCTCCGGTCCCGCACCGATCGTCGACGGTGCCGCGCACGCAGCCCATCGTCGCCATGTCCACGCAGCCGGTGCAGGAGAGGGCGCCGCCGTCGTCGCCGGGGCCGGTCGTGCCCGGATTGCAGGCGGAGAGCAGGGCGCAGCCGAAGAGCGAGGCGCAGGCGAAGAGCGAAGAAAGCGAGAAGCGACGCATCCCGTCAGTCTATCGAGCCCGGCGACGGGAGACGATGTTTCGACGCGTGCAGCGCCTCCCACATCTCGCCCTCGCGGCGGCTCGCGCGCCGCTCGAGGTGACGCCGGACGCGGCGCAGCGTGTCTCCCTCGGCGGCGGCCCCGGCGAGGTGCTCCACGAAGTCCCCCATCAGCTCCGCCGGGCCCGCCGCGCCGCCTCGCGCGAAGCAGGCGCGCACCCCCACCGCGTGCGCCACCGACACGCACTCCGCCGTGCTCATCGCCGCGCCCTCGTGGCCGGCCTCGGCCATCTCGTCCCGCAGCGCGCGGAAGGTCTCGACGATGACCTCGAGGGCGTCGTCGGGCAGCGCCTCCGGGACGCCGCTCCGGGCGAGCAGCTCGGACGACTCGCGCTTGACCAGGGCGAGCTCCGCGCGGAAGTCGGCGATCGGGAACATCGTCTCGAAGTTGAAGCGGCGCTTCAGCGCGTCGCTCGTCTCGTTGACGCCGCGATCTCGGGTGTTGGCGGTGGCGATGACGTTGAAGCCCTCGCTGGCGAAGACCGTCTCGCCCATCTCCGGCACGGTGAGCGCGCGCTCCGACAGCACCGAGAGGAGCGCGTCCTGCACCTCGATCGGGCAGCGGGTGATCTCCTCGAAGCGCACGATGGCGCCCGCGCGCATCCCCTCGAGGATCGGCGCCGGCACGAGGCTGCGCTCGCTCGGGCCCTCCGCGACGAGCAGGGCGTAGTTCCAGCCGTAGAGGATGTGGTCCTCGGTGGTCGCGGCCCCGCCCTGGATCGTCAGGGTGGAGCGGCCGCTGATCGCCGCGGCGAGGAGCTCGGCGAGGAGCGACTTCGCGGTCCCCGGCGCGCCGACGAGCATGAGCCCGCGCTGGGTGGCGAGGGTGACCATCGCGCGATCGATCGCGCTCGGCGGACCGACGATCTTGGGCCGGATCGACCGCGCGGCGTCGCCGAGCACGAAGCGGCGCACGGCCGGCATCGAGAGGCGCCAGCCGGGAGGCCGGGCCGCACCCTCGTCGTCGTCCGCGAGCCGCGCGAGCTCGTCCGCCCATCGCTGCTCGGCCGGCGGTCTCTGGGGGCCTCGCTCCACGCGGTCAGGATACGTCGCGCGCCCCCGGGCGGTAAACGCGCCGCCACACGAGCCCGAGCAAGAGCAGCGCGAAGAGGCCGAGGCCGCGCCCCTCGCCGCCGGCCGCGCGGCAGCCGCAGCCGCCCTCGGTCGGCGCGCCCGGCCCGGCGTCGGCGCCCGGGATCACGCCGCCGTCCGTCACGCCGACGCCGCCGTCGGGGCCCGGGCCGGTGCCGTCGGGCATGCAGGCGGCGCTGCAGCCGTCGCCGCTCTCCGTGTTGCCGTCGTCGCAGCCCTCGACGCCGTCCTGCACGAAGCCGTCGCCGCAGCTCGCCTCCTCGCAGCTCGCGAGGCAGGCGTCGGTCTGCACGCCGTTGCCGTCGTCGCAGGTCTCCATGCCCGCCCAGACGAAGCCGTCGCCGCAGCTCGCGTTCCGGCAGCTCGAGAGGCAGGCGTCGTTGTCGAGGTCGTTGCCGTCGTCGCAGGCCTCGGCGCCGGCGCGCACGAAGCCGTCGCCGCAGCGCGCCGCGAGGCACGTGTTGAGGCAGCCGTCGATGTTCGAGGCGTTGCCGTCGTCGCACTCCTCGCCCGTCTGCACCGCGCCGTCGCCGCAGCTCGCGAGCGCGCAGGTCGAGGAGCAGCCGTCGCCGTCGACGTCGTTGCCGTCGTCGCAGGCCTCGACGCCGTCGTGGAGGTAGCCGTCGCCGCAGCGCGCCGGGACGCAGCCCTCGACGCAGCCGTCGTCGTTGAAGCCGTTGCCGTCGTCGCAGGCCTCGACGCCGGCCTGCACGAAGCCGTCACCGCAGACCGCGTTCTGGCAGCTGCTCGTGCAGGCGTCGCTCGGGTCGGTGTTGCCGTCGTCGCACTCCTCGCCGCTCTGGACGATCGCGTCGCCGCAGCGGGCGCGGGTGCAGGCGTTGCTGCAGGTGTCGTCGTTCACGGCGTTGCCGTCGTCGCACTGCTCACCCATCTGCACGATGCCGTCGCCGCAGGCCGGGGCCCGGCAGGCGTTGGTGCAGGCGTCGTCGTTCACGGTGTTGCCGTCGTCGCACTCCTCGCCCATCTGCACGATGCCGTCGCCGCAGCTCGCCGGGCGGCAGCTGTTGGAGCAGGCGTCGTCGTCGATGGTGTTGCCGTCGTCGCAGCTCTCGCCGGGGCCGACGTAGCCGTCGCCGCAGCGCGCGGCCGTGCAGCTGTTGGTGCAGGCGTCGGTGTTCGAGGAGTTCGCGTCGTCGCACTCCTCGACGCCGGCCTGGACGAAGCCGTCGCCGCAGCTCGCCGCCGTGCACATCACGCAGGCGTCGGTGTTGGACGTGTTGCCGTCGTCGCAGTCCTCGACGCCAGCCTGGACGAAGCCGTCGCCGCAGCTCGCCGGCATGCACATCACGCAGGCGTCGGTGTTGGACGTGTTGCCGTCGTCGCAGGTCTCGACGCCCGCGCGCAGGACTCCGTCGCCGCAGCGGGCGGCCACGCACGTCGAGAGGCAGGCGTCCGTGTCGTCGCCGTTGCCGTCGTCGCAGGCCTCGGGGCCGTTGGTCACGCCGTCGCCGCAGCGCGGGCCGAGGCCGCTGCAGCTCGCGTTGCAGAAGCCGTAGCTCCCGTTCATCGCGCCGTCGTCGCAGGTCTCGCCCGCGCCGATCACGCCGTCGCCGCAGACCGTGGCCACCGCGTACTCGTAGGCGCCCATGTCGTAGGCGGCGCCTCCGATCCCGTCCCCGTCCAGCGGTCGGGTCGCCCCGTCGCGGTCGGTCGGCGCGCCGCTCGCCGCCTCGCCGCTGTCGACGCAGGGGCTGGTGGAGGTCAGGCGCAGGTCGCTCGGCGCGCCGGCGTAGAACGGGTTGGCGGAGATCATGCCCGCGCCCTGCGTGACCACGCCCTCGAAGTTCGTGCCGTTGCTCCAGACGTCGCTGTAGCGGATGGTCGCCGCGCCGGCGTTGCGGTCGACGCCGTCGTCGCTGTTGTTCGTGACGATGGAGTTGGCGATGTCGAGCGTGCCGCCCGCCACGTAGAAGCCGTCGCTGTTGCTGTAGACCGTCGCGTGCCGGAACGAGAGGTTGGTCGAGCCGGCGGCGTACGTGCCGACGTTGTTGTCCACGAGGAGCGCGTTGACGAAGCTCGCGGTGCCGGCGTCGGCGTAGACGCCGTAGGTGTTGCGGCTCAGCGTGAGCCGGTCGAACACGCCGGGGCTGGTCCGCAGCCGGATCGCGTAGCTGGCGCGCTCGATCACCAGGCCGCGCAGCGCGGAGCCGGCGGCCCCCGGCAGGAAGTCCACGCCCCACCAGGAGCCGGTGCCCGTCGAGCTGGACGTGAGGCGGACCGGCATGCTCGACGTGCCCTGGGTGACCAGCGCGCCGAGCACGCGCAGCTCCGCGCGCGCCGTGTTCTCGTGCGCGCCCATGATGTCGCTGGCCTGGAACGAGAGGGTCGACCCCGCGGGGAGGGTGAGGGTGACGCCCGGCGCGACGGTGAGGTCGCCGGGGATCGACGTCGTGCCGACCGGCGCGGTGGTGTCGATCCAGAGCGTGCCGTAGAGCCCGGGGGTGGCGTCGGAGACGTAGGGCAGGGCGCCCTGGTCGCTGCCGTCGCCCGCGCCGAACCGGCTCGGGGAGTTGGAGGTCAGCCGGAGGTTGGTGGCGGAGACGTAGAGCGGGTTGGCGCTCTGGGTGCGGGTCTGGGTGACCACCCCCTCGTAGTTCGTGCCGTTGCTCCAGACGTTGCTGTCCTCGACGGTCGCGACGCCGGCGTTGCGGTCGACGCCGTCGTCGCTGTTCTGGGTGATCACGCTGTCCCGGACGGTGAGGGTGCCGCCGGCCAGGTACGCGCCGTCGCTGTTGCTGTGCAGCGTGCAGTGATCGAGGGTCACGGCGCTGCTGCCCGAGGTGTAGACGCCGACGTTGTTGTCGACGAGGACGTTGTCCTCGAGGGTCACGCTGCCGCTCGCGGCGTAGACGCCGTAGGTGTTCCGTTGAAGGGTCAGCTCGCGCGCGCTCGCTGGCCCCGACCCCTCCAGGTGGAGGCCGTAGGTGGCGCGCTCGATGACGAGCCCGCGCAGGCTCGAGCCCGTAGCGCCCGGGAGGAAGCGGACGCCGTACCAGGAGCCGGTGCCCGTGCTCGAGTTGCTGAGCGTCGCCGGCGCCGCGTGGGTGGCGTTGACCACGAGCGCGCCGAGCACGATCAGCTCGCCGCGGCTCGTGTTGGCGTTCGCCCCCATGATGTCGGCGGTCGTGAACTGCAGGGTCGCGCCGCTCGGCACGGTGAGGGTGACGCCCGGGGCGATGGTCAGGTCGCCGGCGATCGAGGTCACGCCCCCGGGCGCGGTGGTGTCGGTCCAGAGCGTGCCGTAGAGCCCCGGCGTGGGGTCCGAGACGTAGGGGAGGGCGCCCTGATCGCTGCCGTCGCCCGCGCCGAAGCGGCTGGGCGAGTTCGAGGTCAGGCGGAGGTCGGTGGCGGAGACGTAGAGCGGGTTGGCGCTCTGGGTGCGGGTCTGGGTGACCACGCCCTCGTAGTTGGTGCCGTTGCCCCACACGTTGCTGTCCACCACGGTCGCGACGCCCGCGTTGCGGTCGACGCCGTCGTCGCTGTTCTGGGTGACGACGCTGTCGACCACGTCGAGGGTGCCGCCGGCCAGATAGGCGGCGTCGCTGTTGCTGTGCAGGGTGCAGTGGTCGAGGGTCACCCCGGCGCTCCCCGAGACGTACACGCCCACGTTGTCGTCGACGAAGAGGCTGTCGATCGCGGTCGGGGTGCCCGCCACGGCGTAGATGCCGTAGGTGTTCTGGCGGAAGCTCGTCCCGTTCACGCTCGGGCTGCCGCCGAACACGTACAGGCCATAGCTCGCGTAGCGGACGTCGGCGCCAGAGAGGGTGACCGTCGACCCCGGGTTGGCCACGACGCCGTACCAGCTCCCGGTCCCGGTCGACGTCGAGCGGAGCGTCACCGGCTCCGCCGCCGTGCCGCTCACGGTGAGCTCGCCGTCGACGATGATCTCGACCCGCGAGGTGTTCGCGCCGCTCCCGGTGGCGTCGCCCGTCGGGAAGCGCACGTCCACGCCCTGCTGGATCCGGAGGAACGCGCCCGCGGGGATCGTGATGTCGCCCTGCACGGTGTACGGGCTCCCCGCGACGGTCCAGGTCTGGTTGACGATGTTCCCGCCCGGGATGGTGGTCTGCGCCTCCGCCACCGAGGCCGCCGAGGCCAGGGTCAGGGTCAGGGTCGCGAGGAGGGCGGCGAAGGCGAGGCGGTACGTCGTGCGGAGCATGGCCGCCGAGCATACGCCGGCTCCGTACGAAGATCCCTCGGCCGAGCTCGAGCGCCTCACGCAGCGGAGCGGCGGGGTAGCCGGCGGCCTTCGTCGACGAGCGCGGCGAAGTCGCCGCACGCGCCACCCGTCGATCCCGCGGCAGCGGGCGGCCAGCGAGCGCGCAGCGCGAGCGCGAGCCGCGACCCCAGCGCCCCCCGCGGGGGTCGCGGGGCCCGCGCGCGCCGCGCGCGAGGCCCCGACGGTGTCGGGCGGGGGGCCCCATTGGCGCTTTGCCCAAGGGGGGGAGGGTTTGCCCCAAACCCTCCAAAAAGCTCAGCGCAAGCGGAGCTGGTAGCGGCCGCGGCCGCTCCCGTCGTAGGAGTTCGCGCGCACCGTGTAGGTGCCGCTCACCGGGACCACGAAGTCGATGTGGCTGTTCGTGCCCTCGCCTCCGTCGTCGTCCTGCACGAGCGAGGTCCCGTCGGGACCGATCAGCCAGAGGTAGGTGTCGAGCTCCGCGCTCACCATGTCGATCACCACCCGCTGCCCGGCCGCGAGCTCGAAGCGATAGTCGTCGTAGGGGGAGTCGTCCTGCTGCACGCGCGGGTCGTCGTCGGTGAGCTCGCCCTCGATGACGTCGCCCCCCAGCGCGGTCGGGCTGGGCGCGGCGAGCTCGTGCGCGAAGCCGAACGTCACCGCCAGGCCCATGACGCGATCGCTGCAGACCTCGACCGCGTCCGGCTCGCCGGCGAGCATCGACCGGGCGCAGAAGGCGCGCACCTCCTCGACCTCGGGGGTGTGATAGCGGTGGTCCAGCAGGCGCTCGGTCGACTGGTCCACGGCCCGGTCGTCGCCCGAGGCGGCGGTGAGGAAGAGGCCGACCAGGTCGCGCGCCTCCTCCTCCCCGCTCGGCGCGGACGCCGCGAGGTTCTGGTTCCGGGCCTCGCCGCCCGCGGTCGCGGTCACGGCGACCGGAGCCGGCTCGGGCTCGGGGCCGCAGGCGAGGAGGACGAGGGTCAGGGCGGCGCAGATCGTGGGACGCACCGAGCCAGTCTACATGGTCAGGGCAAGGTGCCGGTCAGCTCGGCCTCGATCACGAGCACGCCGCGGCGGGGGCGAGCCCGCTCGGTCTGGGCGAGCGTCAGGCGCAGATCGGCGAGCTCGGGCGCGAGGCCGCCGAGGTCCCCGAGGCTCGGGAGCGGCACGTCGAGCGAGAGCCCGTCCCGGAGCGAGCCGCTGAGCATCGGCCAGAGATCGAGCAGCAGGGTGCGCACGGTGTCGGCGGTCAGCGCGCGCGGGTTCGAGGGCGGCTGCAGGGTCCAGACCCGGATGGCCGGCTCCTCGTCGAGCAGGATCGCGATGCGGTTGTCCCGGACGTCGAGGTTCACGCCGGCGTCGATCGTCACCCCGTAGCGCACCGGCTCGCCCTGGTAGGTCAGCGCGAGCTCGAGCTGGCCGAGGGTGAGGACCAGGTCGTCCTCCTCCTCGGGGCGCGGCGGGCGCAGCACCGGCGGGAGCCGCCCGAGGATCCGGGCCTCGCTCACGAGCCCGCTCAGCGACTCGGGCAGGATCGGGCTCGCGTCCACGTCGAGCAGCCCCGAGCTCCACAGCGAGTGGAGCAGCGCGTTGAGCAGCGCGAGCCGGACCGCGACCTTCAGCGAGCCGTCGCCGAAGAATGGCGGCGCGCGGTCCACGTCGCTCAGGCGCGGCACCCCGCGGCTCTCCGGGTGCAGGCTGACCACGTCGGTGCCCACCCGGGTGCGCATGCCGAGGGTGATCTGGCTGCGGAAGGTGGGCTGCAGCGCGGCGACGCGGCCGTCGATCTGGAGCGTCACCGCCGGGAAGGGCGGGCTGTCGAGGGTCAGCTCCTGGTCCTGGAGCGCGCCGTCGATGGCCGTGAAGGCGTCCTGGAGCAGCGCGGGCACGCTGTCCTCGAGGGTGTCCCGGAGCGCGTCCACCAGGAGGGTCTCGAGGGTCGTCCGGAAGAGCCCCTCGGCGAGCCGGAACACCGCCGCGGTCTCCTCGCTCACGAAGCTGCCCTCGAGCGACTCCAGGCCGACGACGAGGTCGCCGAGCGTGACCTCGATCGCGGCGTCGGGGCTCTCCTTGCGGATCGTCATGCGCGCGAAGGCCACGCCGGCGGCGCGGATGGACCCGGTCAGCGGGAGGCTCGTGCCCTCCACCTGGAGGAGGCCGCTCGTGTCGGCCTCGAGGGTGCCGAGGCGCACGAAGAGATCCGCGCCGTCGTCGGTCACGTCGATCTCGACCTGGGGATCGGCGAGCCGGGCGTCGGTGACGCGCAGGGTGAAGGTGGGCGGGTCGTCCACGACCGGATCGGGGATCACGCCGCCGACGTCCAGCGAGGCGAGCGCGAGCTCCATGATGTCGGCGAGGTCGCGGGTGACCACCGGCTCGGCGGTCCGGTCGAGGGGGACGCCGTCGTCGAAGAAGCCCTGACCGAGCCAGAGCGAGAGCCCGTCGTCGAGGGTGAGCGACGGCCGGCCCTCGGCGTCGAGCGCGGGCGTGTAGGCGGGCGCCCAGAGCACGTCCATCTCGACCTCGGAGACGTCGGTCAGGCCGTCGGACGCGGTGACCACGAGGTGGTTCACGCCGAAGAAGCCCTCCAGCGTCGCCTCGAACTGGCCGAGCGCGTCGACCTCCGCCGGCGCGCCGTTCACGTAGACGTTCACCATGCCGCGGTCGGCGACCGAGCCGGTGACGACGATGCCCCCGGCGTCGTCGAGCTCCGCGCCCGGCGTGGGCGAGGTGACCTCCAGGCTGGGCATGCCGTCGTCGACCCGGATCGCGACCGTGTCGCAGAGGGTCGGCGCCTCGTCCATCAGGGTCGGCGCGACGCAGCCGGTGAACACCACGCGCCCCTCCCCGGTCAGGGTGAAGGCGCGCGCCCGCGGGCTCTCGCCCGGCGCGCCGGCCTCGGCCGCGGCGTCGGGCTCGACCGACCAGATCACCTCGACGTCCTCGATCGGCTCGCCGAAGACGTCGAACACCCGCCCGGTCAGCATCACCGTCTCGCCGGTGTGATACCAGGTGCGCGAGGGCGCGATGACCGCCTCGATCCGGGCCGGATCGGGCGCGCCGCCGCAGCCGGCGGCGAAGAGGAGCGCGAGCGCGAGGAGCCGCCTCATCGGACCGCGAAGTCCCCGCGCAGCACGAAGTGCGGCGCCTCGAAGGCCAGGGCCGGCGACGTCAGCCCGAGCCGGGCGCCCGCCGGGAGCCCGTAGCGGGCCAGGCTCGCCGGGATGGAGAAGCTCGGGATCGGCAGCGCCGGGAGCGCGTCGTCGAGCGCCGGCCGGAGGACCCGCTCGAGCAGGCGGGTCAAGAAGCCCTCCAGGGTGTCGCGGGTGCGCATGTCGAGGCTCGCGAGGTCGGTGCTGAAGAAGAGCTGCTCGACCCGGAAGTCCTCGAAGACGAGGTCCTCCCCGGCGAGCCGCGCGGACAGCGAGGCCCGCACGCCCAGAGTGAGGAAGACGGGCTCGCTGAACAGCTCCGGGTAGCGCAGCAGCAGCGTGACCGCGCCGAGCGACAGCTCGACCCGATCGGAGTCCTCGATCGTCACGACCGGCGGCAGCCCGGTGGCGAGCTGCGCCGACACCCCGTCCGGCACCCCGCCGATGGTGGCGCTGTCGAGCGTCGCGTCGAAGAAGCCGCCTCGCCAGAGCGCGTGGAGCGCCTGGTTGAGCAGCGTCTCGTGCACCGCGACCGCGGTGGTGCCGCTCCCCGAGGGGTCGAGGATCCGTGCGCCCGGCCGCGAGGGCGCGCCGAGGGTCGGCCGGGCGTGCGCCGCCGGGGCCGAGAAGCGGGTCCCGATGCCGAAGAGCATGCGGGTCGAGGACGTGTCGAGGGTCGAGAAGCCGACCCCGAAGCTCAGCGGGATGTCCTCGCCGCCGTCGAGCCGGGGCACGTCGAACGAGGTCCCGAGCGTCGAGACGTCGAGGCCGCCGATGACGTCGTCGAGGATCTCGTTGAAGTTGTCGGTGACCCAGTCGCGCACGAGGCCGGCCACGAGGTCGCGGATGCTGCCATTGAAGAGGCCGACGATGATGTCGATGATCGCGCCGCTGAGGCCGGAGAAGTCGGTGCTGATGCGCCCGACCGACACCGAGACCGAGCCGGGGCGGACCCGCATGCGGGGCCGGCCGCCCGAGAGCGAGGTGTCGAAGATCGCGCGCACGTCGACGGAGTCGAAGGTGACCCACCCGCGCGTGTCGTAGTTGATCCCGGAGACGTGTCCGCGCGCCCGCACCCGCACCCGCACGTTGCGCAGGGTGACGTTCGCGCGGAGGCCGCCCGGGACCGTGGTGAGGGTCGTCGTGTTCGGCCCGTTGATCTCGGAGTCGAGGTAGATGACCTCGCTCCGCAGGACGCAGACGCCGAGCACGCGCTGATCGCAGCCGCTGGGCTTGAGCGGGTTGCTCGCGAGCAGCTGCGCGTGCAGCTCGTCCCGGAGGCCCGTGCTGTTCAGCACCGTGCTCAGCACGTCGGCGAGGGAGTCGAGGGGATCGCTCCGGTTGGCGTCGTCGAAGGCCGCCTGCCGCAGCCGGAGCGAGAGCATGTCGTCCGCGGCCCGGTCGTCGGGCGCCCAGGTGTCGGCGAGGAGGAACGCGCAGGTGCGGCTCGTCTCCCGGCCCGCCGAGTCGACCGCGGCGAGGTCGACGAAGTTGATGCCGTAGGCCGCGTCGAGCGTGTGAGTGAAGACCCCGCTCCCGTCGAGGGGCACGGTCGCGCCGTTCACCCGCACGTCGGTCACGCCGGAGAGATCGGCGACCGAGCCGGTGAAGGTCAGCGTGCCCGCGGCCCGGTCGAGGATCGCGCCGTCGAGCGGGTCGTCGCAGGAGATGGCGGGCCCGGAGCCGTCGACGATCACGGTGGTGGTCGCCTCGAGGGGCAGGTCGTCCTGGGTGGGCGGCGTGACGCGCGCGGTGAGGGTGTAGACGCCGTCCGCGAGGTAGCGGAAGCGCCCGTCGCCGAGCTGCTGCCCCGCGGGCTCGCTGGTCACCGGGACGTCGGCCGAGGGGACCTCGTTGCCGAAGCGGTCGGTGACGATGCGCGCGATGTCGACCACCTGGCCGATGGCGTAGACCGGCTGATCGGGCACCCGCGCGAGGACCAGCGAGGCGGGCAAGCCCGGGCGGACCTCGATCTCCGTCGGCACGCTGATCGCGCCCGGCACGTCGCAGTGCACGTCGAAGCGGCCGGCGCGGGTGAAGGTGCCGAGCGTGCCCTCGAACGCGTTGCCCTCGTCCATCGGGTCGGCGCGCACCGTGGCCGCCGCGCCGGTGACCCGGTTGCCGTAGGCGTCGAAGACGTCGCAGGTCACGCGCGCCGTCTCGCCGGCCTCCACCGAGTCGAAGTCGAGGCTCGCCACCGCGCGGGCCGGGTGCCCGGGGGTGACCTCGACGATCGCGGGCGTGTCGTCGACCAGGCGGAGCGAGGGGAAGGAGCAGCCCACCTCGAGGCGCCCGGCCAGGGTCGCGACCCAGGCGCCGTCCTCCGCGCGCTCGACCGAGGCGCGAGGCGCGAAGCGCAGCGACGCCTCGAGGTCCGGCGGCGGCGCGAACGTCTCCCCCGCCTCGTCGACCAGCAGGCACGACACCCGGAGCGGCGCCCCGGCTCGCACCGTGGTCGGCGCGCTCGTGTCCACGCCGACGGGGATCAGCGGCTCGCCTCCGTCGGCGCCCCCGTCCGCCACCTGCATCCCGTCCCCGCACGCCCACGCGGCGAGCGCGAAGCACACCAAGCCGACTCGTCTCATCCCGTCTCCCCGACTGCCCGAGCGATGATAGGACAGCCCGGGACCGTTTTCAGCGCGGCTGGTGTCCACGGGAGCGCGGGGCTCGCAGCGCGCGGCGAAAACGTCTGCGCGCGCCTCGCCGGCGGGACGCCGCGCCCAGCGCGCCAGTCGCTCCTCCGAAATGCTGAAGCATTTCGTCGTCGGCCCGCCGCGCTGGACGCGACGTCGCGCTCGCCGATCCATCACGCGCAT
>JAYZQJ010000055.1:0-55839 GCA_036149055.1 Myxococcota bacterium
CCTCCCGACTCCGCCGGCGCGTCGCTCTTCGCGCTCGCGCCGCGACCCCAGCGACGGGGCGCTGGGGGCCCTGCGGCTCGCGCTCGCGCTGCGCGCTCGCTGGCCGCCCGCTGCCGCGGGATCGAACGGTGCGGGGTGGTTCGTGCGGCGACCTCGCTGCGCTCGTCGCCTGCCGTCGCGCCTCGCGCTCGCGCTGGTCGCCCGCTGCCGGGGGATCGAACGACTCGAGTGGCGCGTGCGGCGACCTCGCTGCGCTCGTCGCCTGCCGTCGCGCCTCGCGCTTCGCGCTGCGCGCTCGCTGGCCGCCCGCTGCCGGGGGATCGAACGACTCGAGTGGCGCGTGCGGCGACCTCGCTGCGCTCGTCGCCTGCCGTCGTCTCGGGTCAGTGTGGTGGAAGCGGGCGGGGGTGCCGCGGCGCCATTGTTTGCCACCTCTCGATTCGTCAGCGGTCGTCGAAGGTCTCGCGCTCGGTGCCGGGGCGCACCGGCGGTCCGGGGTCGGGCGGCGGCGAGAGGAGGCGCGCCCAGGGCTGCCGCTCGCGCCACTCGCCGTCCGGGTCGAGGGCCTGCGCCGAGCGGGTGATCAGCAGGGCGGAGAGCACCAGGTAGAGCAGCTGGATCGGGGTGTGCGGCGCGTAGCCGGCGGCCAGCCACAGCGCGAGGCCCATGGCCAGCTGACGGGCCGCGGGCTCGGGGCGGGCGAGCCCGGTGAGCGGCGCGCCGAGCCCGAGCCCGAGCGGGATCGCGTACGCGGCCGGCGCCTCGTCGATCACCAGGCCGAGGCGGAAGGCCCAGATCAGCGCCAGCCGGAAGCGGTGGCCCACGCCCTGGTAGGCCAGGAAGAGCGCGACCGCGACGATGGCGCCGACCCCGAGCCAGATCGCGATGCGGCGGTGGCGTCGCGCGCTGCCGCCGCCGGTCGCGAGGGCCCATCCGCCGAGCCCGAGCACGCCGAGCCAGGCCAGCTCGCCGACGTGCCGCAGCCCGAGCAGGAAGGTCTGGGTAGCCCCCGCGTGATCGATGAAGAGCGTGGCGAGCGGGCCCCAGAGGCCGCCCGGCGACTGGGCGAGCTGCCCGAGCCCCACCACCGCGAGCGAGACGAAGGCGGCGACCCCGACGCAGGCCACCGCCGGCCGCAGGCCTCGCCACGGGCGGTGACGCACCGCGGTCATCGCGAGCAGCGTGACGAGCACGTTCGCGGCGGCGAGCCCGAAGATCACGAGCTTCGGGCGCAGGGTCGCCGCGGGCAGCAGGGTCGCCACCACCACGCTCGGCACGAAGATGCCGCTGAACGCGGCCACGGCGAGCCGCCGCCCGACCGGCGCGTAGCCGGGCAGCCGGAGGAACGCGAGCAGGCCGACGGCCAGGCTCGTCAGGCCCGAGATGGCCGCGAGGTTGCGCGGGAAGCGCGCCCAGTCCTTGAGCTCGCGGACCGTCACCTCGTCGATGACGTCGGCGAGCCCCTGGTAGCCCAGCCGGGCGAGCGCGAGCTCGAAGAGCGCGGCGACCACCGCCATCAGAGCGAGCGGGGGCGCGACCCGGAGGACACGCAGCGCGGACTCCGCCGCCTCGGTCTCGTCGGACGAGCGCGCCGGAGCTCCTGACGCGTCGGTGTCCGGCTCGGCGCTCACCGGCGAGACGCTAGCATCACGCGCTGGCGGCGTCGCGCGGCTTTCCGAGGAGCTTCTCGGCCGGCGTGACCTCGACCAGGACCACGGTCACGTTGTCCTTGCCGCCGCCCTCGAGCGCGAGCTCCACGAGCCGATCGGCCCCCGCCTGCAGCGAGTCGGCGCCGTCGATGGTGTCGGCGATGGTGGCCTCGTCGGGCACCATGCGGGTCAGGCCGTCGGTGCAGAGCAGGTAGACGTCGCCCGGGCGGGTCTCGGCGATGATGACGTCGATCGTCAGGCCGGGGGTGGCGCCGACCGCGCGGCTGAGGGCGTCCGCGGTCGGGCCGTCGTCGACCACCCCGAGGTTGCCGAAGGTGTGGTCGGTCGTGAGCTGGCGGAGCTTGCCCTCGCGCAGCCGGTAGCAGCGGCTGTCGCCCACGTGCGCGACGTAGAGGCGCTCCTTGTGGCCGGCGAAGCGGGCGGCCACGATCGTGGTGCCCATGTCCTTCAGCCACGGCTCCTTCTTGCCGCGCTCGTAGATCTTGAGGTTCGCGCGCTGCACGGCCTTGGCCAGCTCCGCGGCGCGCCACGGGAGCTCGGGCCCGCGGATGTCGGCGTGGAACTTCTTCTTGGTGAACGCCTCCTCGAGGAGCTCCACCGCCATCTCCGCCGCGATGTGCCCGCCCGCGTAGCCGCCCATGCCGTCGGCCACCGCGTAGACGCGCTCGCCGCTGAGCTTGAGGAAGCGGTCCTCGTTCCGCTCGCGCTTCTTGCCCGTGTTGGTCTGGGCGATCGCGGTCGTCAGCACGCGAAGGTCGTGGTCGGTCGGGATGTCGTGCTCGGCGGCCTCGTCGGCGTAGATGACCTCGGCGGCCGCGACCGGCGGCTCGCTGCGGCCCTCCTTCGGATCGAGCGCGACGCGGAGCACGGTGATCTCGTCGTCGTCGTCGTCGTCGTCGAAGAGGTCCTCGTCGTCCTCGTAGAGCGGCTTGACCTCGAGCTTCTTCACGTCCTTCGCGAGCTGGGGACGCTTCCGCAGGCCCGACTTCTCATCCGGCCCAGCTGGCGTTTTCTTCTCTTCCTTCACCTCGGGCTGCGGACGCAGCGCGAAGAAGAGGACGAGCAGCGCCCCGAGGGCGATCGCCCCGACGATGATCCACGGCACCCGAGGAGAATAGGTCACAAGGTCGGGCGCGCGCAAAGCCGTCGGGGACGCCCGCCCGCTTGCCCACCCCCCACCATCCGAGGTAGGCCATCCACCGCATGACCGACCTTCGACACGACTGGTCCCTCGAGGACGTCCGGGCGATCCACGATCTGCCCCTGACCGATCTCCTGCACCGCGCCCAGACGGTGCACCGGGCCCACCATCAGCCGGACGCGGTCCAGCTCTGCACGCTCCTCTCGGTCAAGACGGGCGGCTGCCCCGAGGACTGCGACTACTGCCCGCAGAGCTCCCACCACGAGACCGAGGTGGATCCGGAGAAGATGATGTCCGTCCAGGAGGTGCTCGCGGCCGCCCGCGCGGCCCGGGCCTCCGGCGCGACCCGCTTCTGCATGGGCGCGGCCTGGCGCGACGCGCTGCACGGCCCCGCGTTCGAGAACGTGCTCACGATGGTCCGCGGCGTGCGCGAGCTGGGCCTCGAGGCCTGCGCGACCCTCGGCATGCTCGACGACGAGCAGGCGGCCCAGCTCGCCGAGGCGGGGCTGACCTCCTACAACCACAACCTCGACACCTCCGAGGCCTACTACCCGGAGATCATCTCGACCCGCAGCTACGCCGAGCGCCTCCAGACGCTCTCGCGGGTCCAGAAGGCCGGCATCAGCCTCTGCTGCGGCGGCATCATCGGCATGGGCGAGAGCATCGACGACCGCTGCGACATGCTGCGGACCCTGGCCAACCTCGATCCCCAGCCGGGCAGCGTGCCGATCAACGCGCTCGTGCCGGTCGAGGGCACGCCGCTCTCGGAGCAGCCGAAGGTCGATCCGATCGAGCTCGTGCGCATGTGCGCGACCGCGCGGATCCTCATGCCCCGATCGCTCGTCCGCCTCAGCGCCGGTCGCACCTCGCTCAGCCGCGAGGCCCAGCTGCTCGCCTTCATGGCCGGCGCCAACTCGATCTTCTACGGCGAGAAGCTGCTGACCACCGGTAACCCCGAGGTCGACGCCGACCGCCAGCTCCTCGACGACGCGGGCCTCACCCCGCTCGCCCCCTACGCGTCCCCCGACCCGGTGGTCCAGGCCACGAAGGAGCGCGGGCCCAAGCCCAAGACGCGCCTCTCCGTGATGGCCGACCCCGCCGAGTAGGCGGCTGCCCGCCGGCGGTCCCCCTTCGAGAAGCTCACCCTCCTCGCTTCCCCCCTTCCTCGCTTCCTGCGAGTGGCGAAGGGGCGGGAAGCGAGGCCAGTGCTCCCGGTCAGACGTGAGCGGGCGGCGGGCCGCCTTCGTACTCGACGATCGAGCTCCACGGGCCGCGGCCCGGTGCGGGCTGCCAGTTGTGCCAGATCTCGTGGTTCGGCCCGAAGTAGAAGATCTCGAGCCGGCCGTCGGCGTTCTGCCCGACCGCGAGATCGGTGGCCTTGGCCCCGAGGCTCTCGCCGTCGCTGCCCCAGTCTCCGTTGGCCTCCATCTGCCAGAGGTTTCGGATGTGGGCCTCCTGATCGATGTAGAACAGCTCCAGGCGGCCGCCCCGGTTCTGTGCGATCGCGATGCGCGCGGCGATGACGTTCAGGTTCTCCTGGCCGTGCCAGTCGCCGTTCGCCTCGGTCTGCCAGTCGTGCCAGACGTGGCCGTCGTTGTCGGTCCAGAAGACCTCGAGGCGGCCGTCGGCGTTGCTGCTCACGACCACCTGCTTGCCGGTGCCGTCGAGCTGCTCGGGGCCGTGCCAGTCGCCGTTCGCCTCGGTCTGCCAGTCGTGCCAGAGCTGGCCCTGGTCGCCGAGGTAGAAGACCTCGAGTCGGCCATCTTCGTTGCGGCCGACCGCGACGTCGATCGCCTGGGCGCCGAGCTTCTCCTTGCCGCTCCAGTCGCCGTTGGGCGTGAGCTGCCAGTCGTGCCAGAGGGCGCCGTCGTCGCCCACCCAGAAGAGCTCGAGGCGGCCGTCGGCGTTGCTCGAGACGTCGAGCGCGCGGCCCTTGGCGCCGAGGTTCTCCGCGCCGTGCCAGTCGCCGCCCGGCTCGGTCTGCCAGTCGTGGCAGACGTCGCCGTCGGGCGAGAGGTAGAAGATCTCGAGCCGGCCGTCGGCGTTGACGCCGACCGCCACCTGGGCGGCGCTCACCTCGAGGCTCTCTTCGCCCTTCCAGAGCGAGTTCGGGCGGTTCTGCCAGTTGTGCCGGAGCACGCCGTCCGGCTTGATGTAGAACGCCTCGAGGCGGCCGTCGTGGTTGCGGCCGATGGCGATGCGCTTCTGCGGGGGCGCGAGCTTGGTCATGTGGCTCCTCGGTCGAAAGACGTACGTGGCACTTAGGCAGCAGGGGGGGAGAGTTCAAGGCCGGGTGGGGCGCGGTCTCACACCGCCCCGGCCATCTCGCCTCACTCCCCCGCGATCACGCTAGCACGCCGGGTGCCCGCGGAGGGAGCCCCCGGAATCGCTGGTCTTTGTCGATTCCAGCCCAAGCTCGGTCACGAACCTCGGGGTCGCAGGCACATGGGGAGTGAAATGCAGGCACACGCGGAAGCGGGCGGGGATCCGTCGGATCCCATCGCCGTGCTCATACGGGAGGGGCAGCACCGAGAAGCGGTGGCGGCCTGCGCCCGGGCGCACGGTGAGGCGGTGGGCAGACTATGCATGGCGCTGCTCGGCAGCCAGGCGGAGGCCGAGGAGACGGCGCAGGAGGTCCTCATCGCCGCGCACCGCGCGATGGGCAAGTATCGCGGCGACGGCTCCATCCGCGCCTGGCTCTACGGCATCGCCCGCCGCAAGTGCGCGCGCAAGGTCGAGACCCGGGTGAGGCGCGAGCGGAAGCTGAAGCTCGTGCACGACGCCGCCGCCGACGCGGAGCTGCCCGACGAGGCGCTGCAGAAGCGCCGGCGGGCCGAGGTGGTGCGGGCGGCGCTCGAGACGCTGAAGCCGTCGGAGCGCGACGCGGTGACGCTCCGCTACGAGAGCGGGCTCGCCTACCGGGAGATCGGCGAGGCCTGCGGGATCGACGAGGCGGCGGCGCGCAAGCGCGTCAGCCGGGCCCTCGCGAAGATGAGGACGCTGCTGAAGGACGAGGCCGGACGATGACCGAGCGAGCTGAGAAGTACGAGGCCTTCCTGGACGACCTGGCCCCGATCGTCGACGGCGATCCCGACGCGATCGAGCGCCACGCGGACTTCCTCGTGGACGACGACGAGGCGCGCGATCTCCGGCACGAGGCGGCGAGCGCGGCCGAGCGCATGAAGGACGCCGGCGCGGACTTCGTCATGCCGGTCGACTTCGAGGCGCGCCTGATGGACGCCCTCGATCGGGCCGAGGACGCCGAAGACGCGGGCCGGACCACCAACCCGGGCTTCGCGAGCCCCGAGAGCCCGGCGACCAGCGGCGTCCGGACCGCCGACGAGGCGCCCGACGGGGGCGCGGCCGAGACGCGAGCGGCCGAGACGCGAGCGGCCGAGACCCGAGCGGCCGAGACCCGAGCGGTGGCGAAGACCGAGGCGATGCCCGCCCGCTCGCCCGACGCGCCCGCCTCCCAGAAGGCTGAGGCGGACGAGGCCAAGGTCGAGAAGCGCGAGCGCCCCATGGGCAAGCTGCTGTTCTTTCCGGTCGCCGGCCTGATCGCCGTCGCCGCCGCGGCCGCGGTGGGGCTGGCCATCTGGGGAGGCGGCGAGACCGTCGACGCGCCCCCGGTGGCCGACCGCGCCGGGCTCGAGGGGACGCTGGCCGCGTTCGAGCGCGCCGCGAACGACGGGCAGAGCGGCGTGACGGTGCAGCGGAGCGAGGGCGCGGGCTTCGTGGCGCTCGGCGCGGGCGAGGCGATCCCGACCGGCGCCGTGCTCCGCACCGACGCGCGGACGCGGGCCCGGGTGCCGCTCGCCGACGGCTCCACCCTGGTGCTCAACCACGCGACCGAGGTCGCGCTCGCCGGGGAGGGCGCCCGCGCGCTCGACCTGCGGAGCGGCGAGGTCGTGCTCGACGTCGCGCACCTCGACGACGGCCCGAACCTCAGCGTCACCACGCCGAGCGGCGCGGTCGAGGTGCTCGGCACCGAGCTCGTCGTGAGCGCGACCGAGGAGATGACCAGCGTGCGCGTCACCCGCGGGGTGGTCGCGGTGCGCGGGCACGACGGCGCGCGGGCCGAGGTCCGCGCGGGCGAGGAGGGCCTGCTCCGCCCGAGCGCCGCGCCGAGCGTCGCGCCGGTGACCGATCTCTCGAGCTCGGTCGCCTGGTCCGAGCTCGGCAGCGAGGCCGAGGAGGAGCGCGCCGAGAGCCTCGCCGGCATCGGCTCGCTCCGGGCCCGTCGCCCGGGGCAGCGCGGCGACCAGGAGCGCCCGCTCCACCTCGCCAGCCACGAGGTGAAGGTGCGCATCGTCGGCAACGTCGCGCGCACCGAGATCACCGAGGTGTTCCGCAACGACGGCGACCACACGCTGGAGGGCATCTACCGCTTCCCGCTGCCGCCGGACGCGCAGATCGCGAGCCTCGCGCTCGACGTCGAGGGGCGCATGGAGGAGGGCTCGTTCGTCGAGCGCGATCGCGCGGCCCAGATCTGGCGCGGAGTGATCCGCAACGCGACGCCGGTGGCCCGGCGTGACGACAGCGAGGAGTTCATCTGGGTCCCCGGCCCCTGGCACGACCCGGCGCTCCTGGAGTGGCAGCGCGGCGGGCAGTTCGAGCTGCGGGTCTTCCCCATCCCGGCCCACGGGGAGCGGCGGGTGACCCTCGCCTACACCCAGACGGTGCAGCCCCAGGGCGCGCGGCGGCGCTACGTCTACCCGCTGGCGCACTCGAACGACGCCTCCACCCAGGTCGGCCGCTTCGAGGTCGACGTGCGGGTGGCCGGCGCCGACGGAGTCGCGCCGCGCGGCTACGAGCTCTCGCGGCGAGCGGAGGGCGACGCGACGCGCCTCGCGATGACCGAGACCGACTTCCTCCCGAAGGGCGACCTGGTCATCGACTACGCGCTCCCGGGCGGCGAGCGCGAGCTGCGCTGGTGGACGTTCCGGGGGCAGGCCGCGGAGGCGCCGCCCGAGGACAGCCGCGAGCGCGACCGCGAGGTGAACGACCTCCAGCGGCGGATGGCCGAGGACGACCGCCCCTACGTGGCGTTCACGCTGCGGCCCGAGCTGCCGCGCGCGTCCGAGCGCCGGGCCCGCGACTACGTGATGGTGGTGGACGCGAGCCAGTCGATGGTCGGCGAGCGCTACGACCGGGCGGTGGCGCTGACCGGGCGCGTCCTTCGCGAGATGGACCGGCGCGATCGCTTCACCGTGCTCGCGTGCGACTACCAGTGCCGGGCGCTGCCGGGCGGGGTGCAGGCGCCGAGCGCGCAGGCGGCCGCGGCGGCGGAGGAGTGGCTCGAGTCGGTCGAGCCGGCCGGCGCGTCCGACCTCGTGGCGGTGCTCGGCGAGGCGGTCGCGACCGCGGCCGGGGAGCGGCGGGACGGACGCGAGCTGCACGTCATGTACGTGGGCGACGGGACCTCGTCGGTGGGCTACCGCCGCGCGGCCTCGATCGCGGCCGAGACGCGGGGCCTGGTGGAGCGCGAGCGCGTGGCCATCAGCACCGTCGGGATCGGCGGCGACGCGGACACCATGGTGCTCGGCGCCATCGCCCGCGCCGGCGGCGGCCACTACGTGCCGTACGTGCCCGGTCAGCGGGTGAGCGCGGCCGCGCTGGCGGTGCTCGAGACCAGCTACGGCGCCTCGCTCGAGGCCCCGCGGCTCGAGCTCCCCGACGGCCTCAGCGACGTGGCGCCGACCACCCTGCCGACGATCCGCGCCGGTCAGGAGGTCGTCGTCGTGGCTCGCATGGACCGCGACGGGGTGCAGGGAGACGTGCGTCTGCGCGGGAGCGTCGCCGGGCAGCCCTTCGAGGAGCGCTACCCGGTGGAGCTCACCGCGAGCGACGCCGAGGGCAACCGCTTCGTGCCGCAGCTCTGGGCGGCCAAGCAGATCGAGCAGCTGCAGCTCGAGGGCGACGGCTCCGATCGCGGCCGGATCATCGCGCTGAGCAAGGGCTTCGGCGTCATGAGCCGCCACACGTCGCTGCTGGTGCTCGAGAGCGAGGCCATGTTCCGCGCCTTCCGCGTCGATCGACGCAGCTCGGTGCCGCACTGGACCGGCGACGAGGACGCCGAGGCGGGAGAGAGCAGCGGGGTCCTGAACGCGGACGGACAGGCCCAGGCGACGGCCGGGCTCCTCGGCGCCACCGGCTACGGCCGCGGCGCTGGCGGGCCCAGCGCGCGCGCCTCCAGGTCGCGCGCGGCGCCTGCGCAGGCGCCCGTGATCAACGGCTGGTCGTCCGGGGGAGGGACCGCCGGGCGCGGCTCGATCGCCGGCGCCGACTCGGTCTTCGGCGGAGGCGCCGCGCCGGTGGACGCCCTGCGTGACGAGCGCCGCAACAGCAACGACGACATGGACCGCGCGGCGAGCGAGGCCGAGGCGTCGAGCATGCCGGCGGTGGAGCAGCAGCGGGAGGCGCCGCGTCCCCGGCGTCGTCGGGGCCCGGGCCAGTGGATGCGCCGGGTCTGGGTGCGCACCGGCGAGGTGCGCGGCGGCGGAGAGCCGAGCGCCCGTGACCGGACCCGCGCCGACGAGGCGGAGGGCGCGCTGCGGGAGAACCCGGACAGCCGGGACCGCCACCGCGACGCCTACCGCGCCCTCGCGCGCGCCGGGCGCCTCGACCGGGCCCTCGAGGTGGTCGACGCGTGGATCGAGCGCGATCGCCTCGACCCCGAGGCGCTCACCGCCAAGGCCGACGTGCTCGGTCGCATGGGCCGGCGCGACGAGGCGCTGCGCCTGCTGACCGGGACCGTCGATCTCTCGCCGGACGGCGAGACCCTGCACCAGCGGCTGGCGCGCGCCTTCGAGCGCATCGGCCGCGAGGAGCGCGCCTGCGCCCACCGCATCGCCCTCGCCGAGATCGACGAGAGCGACGCCAGCGCCCTCGCCGACGCGATGCGCTGCGAGCGGGCGCTCGGCCGGGAGGCCGCGGCGGAGCGGCTGCTCACCTCGGTCCGCGAGGCGAGCGTGCGCACCCGCGCCGAGCGCCTCGCCCGGGACGAGGACGAGGGCCGCCGCTTCCGGGGCGACTTCACGGTCGAGGCGGAGTGGAGCGGGGACGACGACGTCGACGTCTCCATCCTCACCCGCCAGGGCACGCGCCTGAGCTGGATGGGCGGCCGCACCACGGTGGTCGGCGCCGACGCCAACGGCCGCGGTCGAGAGCGCCTCGGCCTGCGCTGGACGGCGCCCGGCACCTACCTGATCGAGGTGAGCCGGACCGACCCGAGCGACACCCGCGAGATCCGCGGTCACCTCGACGTGCGCGTCCTCGGCCAGCGCCAGCGCGTGCCCTTCACGCTCCGCGGCGAGCGCGAGGCGGTCGCCCGGGTCCGGGTGCGCCGCGAGCAGCGGCTCGAGCGG
This sequence comes from Myxococcota bacterium, assembly GCA_036149055.1. Classification (GTDB taxonomy): domain Bacteria; phylum Myxococcota_A; class Polyangia; order Polyangiales; family Sandaracinaceae; genus JAVJQK01. The sequence continues at coordinate 10,179 of JAYZQJ010000055.1, forward strand.
GTGACCGGCACCGTGGGGCGCTGACGCTCGCTCCGCTCTTCAGCAGGCCGCTCGGCGGCCTGCTGTGTTCTTCGGAGCCGCACCTTCAAACTCCGAGGAGGATGGTGCGGCCGCCGTACTCGTCGACGAGGTCGCGGCGGGAGCGGGCCCGGTCGAGCCAGTCGTCGATGCCGAGCGCGACCGGGACGAGCGGCGTGGCCCGGATGTGGTCCGCGCCGTCGAGCTCGTTGACGTGCCGGCTCATCACGTTGAGCACCTCGCTCATGCCCTCGATGACGTCTTCGGTCGGCTCGGTCGCGCGCATGTCCTCGCGCGCGCCCTCCGGGAGCATGAGCAGCCGCCCGCCGAGCTCGATCGCCGCGACCGCGTCCACCAGGAACGCCCCACGCACCTGGCCCTCGTCGTCGACGAGGCGCGTGATGTACCCGAGCGACGCGACGTCGCCGTCGTAGGAGTCCGCTTCGACCCGGACACGATCGCCGAGCAGCGAGGTCAAGCCACGCTCCCAGACGACCGCCTCCGGCATGGGGAGGGCCGGGAACGCAGGACCCTCCTCGTCGCTCGTCGCTTCTTCGGGGGGTGACGCTGCGCCGTTCGTCGGTTCCGCATCCGAAGGCGAGTCTGCGGTCGGGGCCGAGTCCGCAGCCGAGTCCGCAGCCGGGGCCGCGGCCGAATCCCAATCCGCAGCCGACACCGAGCCCGAATCCGAGTCCGAGACCGAGCCCGAATCCGAGCCCGAAACCGAGTCCGAGCCCGAATCCGAGTCCGAGCCCGAGCCCGAATCCGAGACCGCAGCCGGGTCCGAAACCGGCTCCGGGTCGGAGACCGCTTCCGCCTCCGCCGCCGCCCCCGCTTCCGCAGCCGCCCCCGCTGCCACCGCCGCTGCCGGTCCCGCTGCCGCCGCCGCTCCCGGATCCGCCGCCGCCGCCGCTGCCGGTCCCGCTGCCGCCGCCGCTGCCGGTCCCGCCGCCGCTGCCGGATCCGCTGCCGGTCCCGCTGCCGCCGCCGCTGCCGGTCCCGCTGCCGCCGCCGGATCCGCTGCCGGTCCCGCTGCCGGATTCGCTGCCGGATCCGCTGCCGCCGCCGGTCCCGCTGCCGGTCCCGCTGCCGCTGCCGGATCCGCTGCCGCCGCCGGTCCCGCTGCCGCCGCCGCAGCCGGTTCCGCCGCCGCTGCCATCCCCGCCGCAGAGGACGCGGCGGCCGCTCCGTGTTGCGCCGCCGGAGCCCCCGCAGGAAGGCCGGCGGTCATCACCGACAGCAGCTTCTGAATCTGCCCCTCGAGCTCCACCACCCGGCTCTGGAGCGCGTGGAAGCTCTCCGCCGTCGGCAGCTCCGACCGCTCCTCCTCCCGCTCCCATCCATCGTCCACCACCCGGAACGCGCAGTCGCCAGGCGTCGCCTCGAGCTCGCTGAGCAGCGCGTCGGTCTGCGTCACCAGCTCGGTCGCGGTGGGGAGCGCGGCGAGGCGCCGGAGGATCGGGCCCTCGCCTTCGATGAAGCGCGGGGTCGGGCGGTAGCGGGTCGGTCCCACGCGCACCAGCTCCTCGAGCTCGAGCACCCACCGGCCGTCCGCGCGCTGCAGGCGCACGGGGGTCGGAGGGCCGAGGAGATCGGTTCGCGGTCGCATGAGGCTCCGTCTCCACATCGGTCGGATCGACGATCCACTTGAGGGGGAAGCGGGCTGAGCTGCTACGCTGAGGGCGTGGTCCGACGTGTTCGAACGTTCGTCCAGTCCGGGTCGAAGACCGTCGAGCTCACCCCGGGAGAGACGATCCTCGTAGGGCGCTCCGCGCGCTGCGATCTCGTGCTGGACGACGACCTCGCGAGCCGCGAGCACTGCCGCATCGCGTTCGAAGGCGGCGCCGTGTTCGTCGAGGATCTCGGCAGCCGGAACGGCGTGCTCGTGAACGGTCTGCCCCTCGAGGAGCGCCAGCGTCTGCACCACGGCGACCAGGTCACCGCCGGCCGCAGCGTGCTCGTGGTGTCCCGTCGCGCCCACGCGCCCAAGCCGTCCGGGGAGATCGCGCCCGCGCCGCGCCGCGCCCCCTCCGAGGAGATGACCTCGACCGGGAGCGTCGCCGAGATCCTCGCCGGCTCCGCCCGCCTCGCGCTCGACGACGGAGAGCTCGAGGTCGCCGAGCGATCGGTGCGGAACCTCGTGGTCGCGCTCCGCGGCGTCGTCGCGCGCGGGGCGCCGATCGAGGGCGACACGTTCTCGGCCGCGGTCGGGCTCCTGCTCGAGCTCGCCGAGCGCACCCAGGAGCGGGCGTGGCTCGAGCGCCTCCTCGAGCTGCACGTGGCGGCGACGCGCCTGCTGGACGGAGAGACCGCGCGCCAGCTCGTCGGCCTCTCGGCGAAGATCGGGCGGCCCGGCCGGGCGCTCGAGGACTACCGCGCCTTCGCCCACTCGCGCGGCGGGCCGAGCGAGGCCACGCTCCTCGCGCTCGAGGCCGTGTAGCGTTCAGCGCTCTTCTTTGGCGCTCGGGCGCTCGGGGACGGTGATCGACGGGCTCGAGGGGATCGCGGCCGGCGCGTCCGCCCTGGGCGTCTCCCGCCATCGGTCCCACCACACGCGCGCGGCCTCGTCGTCCCAGCCGTCGGCGTCGCGACAGCGCGAGAGCGACTCGCGGAGGATCGCGGCGCTGCCGGGGCGCTTGGCCGGATCCTTCTCCAGGCACCAGTCGATCACGCTCGCGAGATCGCCGGGCGCCTCGGTGAGCGGCGGGGGCGCCTCGTCGCGCTGCTTCTTGAGGATGTCGGCGCCGGCCTCGCCGTCGAAGGCGTGCCGCCCGCTGAGCAGGTAGTAGGCGACGAGCCCGAGCGCGTAGAAGTCCGAGGCCGCGCTGAGCTCGATCTGCGGCCGGAGCATCTCCGGCGCGACGTAGCGCGGGGTGCCGAGCACGAAGCCCTCGACTGTGAGTCGATCGCGGGTGGGGCGGATGGGCGCGACGAGCCCGAAGTCGACCAGCTTGGCGACGTCCGGGACCCCGCCCGCCTCGCAGAGCAGGATGTTCGGCGGCTTGATGTCGCGGTGGATGAGCCCGAGGTCGTGGGCCTCGCCCAGCGCGCCCGCGATCTGGTCGAGGATGCGGATCACCCGGGCGGCCGGCTGGGGCCCGTCGAGCTCGACCAGGCGGCGGAGGTCGTAGCCCTCCAGGTACTCCATCGCGTAGAAGAGCGTGCCGTCCTCGGACTCGCCGTAGTCGTAGATCTCGACGGTGTTCGGGTGGGTCAGCCGAGCGCAGGCCTGGACCTCGCGCTCGAAGCGCGCTCGGCCGAGCTCCGAGATGAGCCAGCTCGACAGGACCTTGAGGGCCGCCGGTCGAGAGAGCCGATCGTGGCGGGCCTCGAAGACGACGCCCATGCCGCCTTCGCCGAGCTTCCGGACGATGGTGTAGGCCCCCAGTCGGTCGCCGGGGCCGAGCGGCGAGAGGAAATCCACGATCTCCCGCAGTATGACGGGCGGAGTTCGGCGGAGCGACCCGAAACTCGGCCACACCCGCCCACCTCGTGGCACCCTGCGTACATGCGGTTCGCGATCTGCCTCCTGGTCCTGCTCGTCACCGCGCCGGCCTGCGCGCAGGAGGCGGCGGGGGGCGCGCTCGATCCGACGAGCTACGCCGCGCTCACCGCCGACGACGAAGCGCAGCTGAGCCTCGGCGGGTTCCGGCGCTACCTGCAGCGCATCGAGGAGAGCGACCCGCAGCTCCATCGGCTGCTCGATCCGCGGCTCTCCGATCTGGAGGAGCGGAGCACCGTCGCCGACGTCGTCTTCGGCGTGAGCCTCGGGCTCTCGATCGCCGGCGCCTTCGGCACGATCCCGGCGTACGAATTCGCCGGCGAGGAGGCGGCCCTCGGGGTCGCCCTCGGCAGCGCCGGCCTCCTGCTCGTCGGCGCGATCGTGCAGGCCATCATCCGCCCCGGCCACGGCGATCTCGTCGCCCTCATCGATCTCCACGACGAGCGCGTCGGCCGCCGCTAGAGCGGCCGGTTCCTGCGAGCGGCGAGGTACTCGCTCAGACGGGGGGAGAAGTGGCGGCGTTGACGCGCTCCATCCAGGCGAGGGCCCGCGGGTGGTCGGCGACCACGCCCTGGGCTTCGGCGGTCTCGGCGGCGCAGCTGACCTGGGCGTAGACGGCGACGTCGGCGACGGTGAGGTGGTCGGTGACCAGCCAGTCGCCGCCGCCGAGCCAGCCCTCGAGCGCGTCGAGGTGGCGATCGAAGTCGGCGAGCACGCGCTCGGGGGGCTTGCGGCCGATGCCCTGGAGGCGGAGCACGTTGCGCATCAGGGTCGGGAGGGCGCGCTCGGTCGCGCGGCGCAGCAGCGGAGGCTCCGACTGGCTCGAGCGTCGGGAGAACTCGCCCGCGTTCTCGCTGAGGCCGAAGCGGAACCAGGCCTCGTAGAAGTAGAGGCTCTCGTCCGCCCAGTCCTCGAGGATGTGACAGAGCGCCCGGGCCTTCGGATCGCGCGGGTAGATCGGCGGGTCGGGGAAGGTCACCTCGAGGTAGCGGGCGATCTCGGTCGAGTCGCTCACCACCGCCTCGCCGTGCTCAAGCACCGGAACTTTGCCGGCCGGGTTCAGGCGTCGGAGCCGCACCAGGGTCTCGGTCGGCGGCACCTCGTGCGTCCGATAGGCCCTCCGTTTGTAGTGGAGCAGCCGCCTCACCTTGTCGCAGAAGGGCGAGGACTCGAACTGGTGCAGGACGAGCTCGGTCATGTCCCGAGGGTAGGTCCCGGCGCGCCGACCGCGAAAGGTCCTTCGCGCTTTTCGGGTACACGGCTACGCAGGTGCGTAGCTGGCTACGCGTTCAGGGCCCCGCGAAGACGAGGTGTCCGAAGCGCTCGGGGACGTGGAAATCGCCGATCAGAGGAGGGGACCAGCCGACCCCGCCTTGCCCCTCGGGGTGGATGTCCAGCACGTAGAGGGCCAAGCGCCACGTGTCTCCGGCCGACGGCGGCTCGGCGGGCGTCTGCCCGGCGGCGAAGGCCTCCCACGGGATGCGCAGCTCGGCGGTGTAGCCCTCGTCGCCGTCCTCGTCGTTCAGGGTGCCGCGCACCGCGACCTCGCCGTGCAGCTCGCTGTCCCAGCCGACGTGCCCGAAGGGCTGCGGGATCCGGCGGCTGTCGTAGCGGGTGTCGAAGGTCTGTCCGCTCGGCGCGAGCTGGAGCTCGAAGTAGTTCAGCCCGTCGCCGTCGGGGTCGATCATCAGCTCGACCGTGTCCTGGGTCCAGAGGTGCGGGTCGTGCCCGGTCAGGTCGGCCCGGAGGTAGTCGTCCTCGACCTCGAAGGCGGCGTAGAGGTAGTCCGCGTCCCAGGCGAGCTTCGCCCGGCTGCGGGGGTGCGCCGGGGCGCCGGTCATCGTGTTCACGAACGGCTCGGTCCAGGGCGCGTCGTCCCAGACCGCGTCGTCGAGCCGCCCGTCGATGGTCACGGCGGCGGACGCCCGGACGGCCTCGTAGCGCGGCAGGTCGGTGCGGGGCTCCGCGCACGTGCAGCCCGCGGCGGAGAGGAGCAGGGCTCCGGCGACCCACCACCGACCCCGGCTCACTCGAACGCCTCGCGCAGGGACGGGTCCATCGAGCAGATGCGCTCCTTGGCCAGGTCGACGCAGGCGCAGGTGATCTCGGCGCTCGTGAGGCGCTCGTCGCCGCGCCAGATGCGGTAGTCGAAGCGGATCTTCGCGCGGTTGATCACGCCGACCCAGGCCTCCACCTCGAGCTCGTCGTCGAACCGGGCCGGGCGCTCGTAGCGGATCCGGACCTCGGCGACCGGCAGCCCCTTGCCCACCTCGCGCTCGAAGCGACGGTAGTCGACGCCGCGCTGGCGGAGCAGCTCCACCCGGGCCTGCTCCAGAAAACGCAAGTAGGCGGCGTGGTGGACCACGCCGCCTTGGTCGGTGTCCACGTACTGGACGCGGACCCGGTATCGGAAGGGCTCGGAGCCCACGCGGGAGCTACTCCGCCGCGTCGGCGGCGGCGAGCTTGCGGGCGACGAGGTTGTACACCCGCGTGAAGTCGGTCATCTCGGTCAGCTCGTCCTCGGGGATGGAGAGCTTGTAGGTGCGCTCCACCTCCGCGACGATCTCGATGGCCATCATCGAGTCGATGCCGAGCTCCTCGAACGGCGTTTCGTCCGGGATCTCGTCGACCTCGCTCACCTCCGAGATGATCTCGCGAAGCTTGTCCCTGAGTGCGTCGTCCGACATGGCTTCCTCTTCCTGCTGAGGGGATCGATGGACCCCCCCTCTCGTCTGTCAGGCACGGACCGTGCCGACTCCCTACGGGCGTCGGCGGCGATCGGTTCAGGCCATCCGCTTCTCGACCAGCTCGAGGAGCTGGCGGACGGTCTGGATCCCGACGAGCTGCTCGTCGGGGATCTGGACGCCGAGCTCGCGCTCCATGGCGCCCACCAGCTCCAGGGTGCTGAGCGAGTCGAGGCCGAGCTCCTGAATGTTGGAGTCCTGGGTCACCCCGGAGAAGTCCTTCTCCGCGATCTCCGTGGCCATCCGCTGAAACATCTCGAACAGTTCCGACCGCTGCATCGTTCGCTCCGTCAACCTAGTGGTCCGTTGGCCCACCGATCGCGGGCCGAATCTACTTCTGGGGGCGTGGGCCGTAAAGGCTCAGGCGCTCCCGACAGCCGTGTGTGAGGCCAGCTCGCCGCGCTCGTAGAGCTGCTGCGTCTTGCGCCGCTGGTGCTTGCCGCTGGAGGTCTTCGGCAGGGTGCCGACCGGCGAGATCACCACGTCGGCGACCTGCAGGCCGAAGTCCGCGAAGATCGTCTCGGCGATCTGCTTCCGCAGCCGCTCCGCGTCGGCGCGGTTCGCCTCCGCCATCACCACCAGCTCCTCGGTGCCATCGCGGACGACGCTGAATGCACAGACGTTGCCACGACGGACACCCTCGAGCTCGCCGACCGCCCACTCCAGGTCCTGGGGGTAGTGGTTGGCGCCCTTGATGATGATCAGGTCCTTGATCCGTCCGCAGATGTAGACGCTGCCGTCGACCGTGTACCCGAGGTCACCGGTGTGAAGCCAGCCGTCACGGAGGCCGGCCGCGGTGGCCTCGGGGTTGCGGAAGTAGCCGGGGGTGACCGAGGGGCCGCGGGCCACGATCTCGCCGACCCGGCGGTCCTCGAGCGTCTCGCCCTGCTCGTCGACGATGCGCAGCTCGTGCCCCGGGAAGGGCACGCCGCAGCCGACGATCTCGAGCGCGTCGGTCGCGCCCTCGGCGGCCGGGGCCGCGATCCCGTCGCGCATCGCCGCCGGGTCGACCCGGTCCACCACCATCTCCTCCTCGCGGGGGTGGAAGGTGATGGCGAGGCAGCTCTCGGCCATGCCGTAGCTCGGCAGGAGCGCCTTCGGCGAGAAGCCGCAGGCGGAGAAGCGATCGGCGAACTCGAGCAGCGTCTTGGCCCGGATGGGCTCGGCGCCGCAGCCGGCGACCCGCAGCGTGCTCAGGTCGAGCTCGGCGAGGTCCTTGTCGCGCACCCGCTTGGTCACGAGCTGGTAGGCGAAGTTCGGCGCGTAGGTGATGGTGCCGCGGTGCTTGGTGATGAGCTCGAGCCACATGCGCGGCATGCGAGCGAAGTGGGCGGTCGGCATCAGCACCACCGGCAGGTCCACGATCAGCGTGCCGAGCACGAAGCCGATCAGGCCCATGTCGTGGAAGAGCGGGAGCCAGCTCACCCCGACGTCGTCGGGCGTGCGGTTCAGGCCGTGCGGGCCGAGGAACGCGGTCGCGTTCGCCACCAGGTTGCCGTGCGTGACCATCACGCCCTTGGGCTTGCTGGTGCTGCCGCTGGTGAACTGGAGGAAGCAGAGGTCGTCCGGCCCGATCGCCGGGCGCTCGAACGGGGGCGGCGCGCCCTCGAAGCACTCGGGGGCGAAGAGGATCTCGCGACCCTCGAGCTCCGGGCGGCCGGCGAGCTTCTCGACCACGTCGCGGTTCTGCTCCATGCAGACCAGCGCCCGCGCGTCCGAGGCCTCGACGATGTGCGCGAGGATGTCGAGGTAGGCGTCGACCGCCTTGAAGGTCGCCTGGGGGTACATCGGGACCGGCACGAAGCCGCCGACCGACGCGCCCAGGAAGCTCAGGACGAACTCGTGGTTCTCCGGGAGCAGGAGCGCGACGCGGTCGCCCTTCTCGAGGCCGGCCGCGGCGAGGAAGGCGGCGCGACGCTCCGCCTCCGCGCGCATCGCGGCGTACGGGTAGTAGCGCTCCTTCCGGTCCAATCCGAGGAACCGGAAGCCGCGCTCCTCCCCGTCGGGGAGGCGGTAGAGCGCCTCCACCAGGGTCTGGGGCTCGGGAGCCATGGGCGCGCGGTTTCTATGGGGTCCCCGATGTGCTGTCAAGCCCACCAAAACCGGCCACGCGGCCTGTTTCGCGCCCTTGCAGCGCCCCGACCGGCCGAGCTATAGGCACCGCGATTCATGGGCCGCGTCTTCATCACCGGGATGGGGGTCGTCAGCTCGCTGGGCTTCGGTCGGAAGCCGTACTGGGAGGCGCTCGTCGAGGGCCGGTCCGGCATCAGCGAGGTGAGCCTCTTCGACACCTCGAACCTGCCGCGCAACCTGGGGGGCGAGGTCAAGGGCTTCGTCGCCACCGACTTCATGTCGGAGCAGGAGGCGCGCCGCATGGGCCGCTGCTCGGCGTTCAGCGTCGCCGCGGCGCGCATGGCCGCCGAGGACGCGGGGCTCACCGAGAAGGACCTCGCCGGCGAGCGGACCGCGGTCGTGGTCGGCACCACGATGGGCGAGGCCAACGTGCTCGGGGAGCTCCAGCAGGCCTGGATCCACGAGGGCACCGAGGCGGTCCGGCCGGCGAAGCTGCCGCGCTACGGGACCACGCTGCTCCCCATTCACGTGGCGCGCGCGTTCGGCGCGAGCGGCATGGTGCAGACGCTCCCGGCGGCCTGCGCGGCCGGCAACTACGCCATCGGCTTCGCCGCCGATCAGATCCGCAGCGGCCGGGCCGACGTCGCCATCACCGGCGCGGTCGAGATCATCGAGAAGCTCGAGTACGCGGGCTTCGTCCGCCTCGGCGCGATGAGCCCCGATCTCTGCCAGCCCTTCGACCAGAACCGGAAGGGCCTCATCCTCGGCGAGGGCTCCACGATGCTGATCCTCGAGAGCGAGGAGCGGGTGGTGCGCCGCGGCGCGACCCCGCTCGCCGAGGTCGGCGGCTACGGCCTCGCGTGCGACGCGCACCACATCACGCGGCCGCACCCGGAGGGCGAGGGCAGCATCTCGGCGATGCGGCAGGCGATCCAGTCCAGCGGGCTGACCCCCGACGACGTCGATCACATCAACGCCCACGGCACCGGCACCGCGGCGAACGACGCGATCGAGGCCAAGGTCATCCGCGAGATCTTCGGCGACCGCGAGCTCCCCGTGACCTCGATCAAGAGCATGATCGGCCACTGCATGGGCGCCTCGAGCGCGATGGAGTCGGTCGCCTGCGTGATGACGCTCCAGACCGGGATCATCCCGCCGACCATCAACTACGAGACGCCCGACCCGGACTGCCCGGTGCACGTGGTCGCGAACGAGAAGCGCGAGGCCAAAGTGGACGTCGTCCTCAACAACGCCCTCGCGTTCGGCGGCTACGACGCGGTCGTCTGCTTCGCGAACCCCGGGCGGCTGCCCGAGGGCACGGGAGAAGCTCTGGCCGCCGGGGGTGCGGGGTGAGGCCGCTCGCGATCACCGGCGTCGGCCAGGTCTCTCCGCTCGGCCTCGGCGTCGAGGCGCTGCGCGAGGCGTTCGCCGATCCCGAGGCGGCCGCGAAGCGGGCGTTCGCGGGCGAGCCCGAGGTGCTCACCCGCGAGAAGTTCCCCGAGGCTCACTCGGCCGAGGTCTGGGGCTTCGACCCGAACGCGCACCTGGGCGACAAGGGGCACCGCAACTTCGACCGCCTCACCAAGTACCTCATCGTCGCGGCCAAGCTCGCGCTCGAGGACGCGGGGGTGAAGAAGGACGGCAAGTTCCTCGGCGCGCTGACGCCGGAGCAGGTCGGCATCTGCAGCTCGACCGCCTACGGCTCCCTCGACTCGATCACCGAGCTCAACCTCGTCGCCGAGCTCGAGGACCCCCGCTACATCAACCCGGCGCGCTTCCCGAACACGGTGATCAACGCGGCCGCCGGCTACGTGAGCATCTGGGAGGACCTGCGGGCCCCCAACGCGACCATCGTCGACGGCAACTGCGGCGCGCTCGACGCGGTGCTGAGCTGCGAGACGCACCTCGCGCACCGCCGCGCCGACGCGTTCCTCGTGGGCGGCGGCGACGTGATCACCGAGGTCCTCTACCTGGCGCTGCGGCGCCTCGGCGCGATCGCCGGCGGCTCGGCGAAGTCGGCGCCCGGCGCGCGCGACAGCCAGGGCCTGCACCTCGGCGAGGGGGCGGCCTACCTCTTGGTCGAGCGCGAGGCGGAGGCGAAGGCGCGGGGCGCCCGCGTCCGGGCGCGCCTGCGCGGCTACGGCACCGCCTTCGACCCGCCCAAGCGGCAGGCGCGGCTGCTCCACGCGTCGAGCTCCGCGGTGGCCCGCGCGGTCCGCGGCGCCCTGAGCGACGCCGGGATCGAGGCGAAGGACGTCGACGTCGTCTGCTCGGCCGCGTCCGGGCTGCGCCCCTTCGACGGCGCGGAGCTCTCCGGCCTGGCCGAGGTCTTCGACGGCACCGCCATCGCGGCCCCCAAGGCGCTCTGGGGTGAGAGCTTCAGCGGCGCTGCCGCGCTCGGCATGGCCTCGGCCGTGACGTGGATCGAGGGCGCGACGCCGGGACCGGTGGTCGTCGGCGAGGCGCCCTCGAAGGTGGAGACGGTCGTGGTGACCAGCGTCGGCTACTACGGCAACGTCTCCGCGGTCGTGCTCTCGAGCTGACCTACTGCAGGCCGCCCTCGGGATCGTAGACCGGGTCGGTCGCGGGCGGGGGCGCGGCGCCGCCGCTGGGCTGCCAGGTCGGCTCGGCGGCCGGCTGCGCGCCGCCGCCGGGGGACTCTCCGCCGCCGATCCAGCCGACGAGCGAGAAGCCGAGCACGATCTGGAAGCCGGCCCGCTCCGCGTCGCCGCGGTAGAGGAAGTTCAGCTGGCCGAAGGGGCTGATGCTGAACGAGTCCGACGCGAAGATGTGGATGCCGCCGAAGGCGCCCGCGGTGAGCGACGCGTAGGGGTCGCGCACGTCGGGGAAGTCGGCCACGAAGCCCAGCTGGCCGCCGACGAAGGCCGCCATCGTCTCGCCCATCGGGAGCACCGCCTCCACGAAGGGGAGCAGCGAGATCTGGCCGGCGATGGAGTCGCCGGGGGCCGCGGGATCGACGAGGACGAAGCCGAAGCTCGTGCGGGCGCCGATGGCCAGGTTCTCGAGCACCATGTAGCTGGCGCCGAAGCCGAGCTGCGAGGGCGTGAGCCCGACCTGGTAGACGCCGACGACGTCGGGGAAGAAGCTGATCCCGACGACGGTGTTGTCGTTGTGGAGCCGGAACTGCCCCTCGCTCGGCTGGGCCGAGGCGGGGGCGGCGAAGGCGAGGAGGATCGCGGCGCCCAGGGCGGCGACCGCGGCGCGGGTGCTCGAGTGTGCTGACATGTGTGGTCTCCCGCGCCCATCGTATCGGCTCGGGCGACCGGCGGGAAAAATCCGTCCACTGGCCGACGGGCCCCGAAGCCGTCATGGTTCCGCCGCATCATGAGCTGGATTCACGAAAAGGCGCACGCCGAGCTCGCCCGGATTCGCGAGGCCAAGGAGAAGCAGGTCTACCCCTTCTTCAAGCCCTTCGAGTCGGGCGGCCTGCACACGACGATCGACGGCCACCCGATCGTCAATTTCAGCAGCAACGACTACCTGGGCCTGACCAACCACCCGAAGGTGAAGGAGGCCGCCAAGGCCGCCGTCGACAAGTACGCGGTGGGCCTGTCGAGCTCCCGGGTGCAGGCGACCACCGTCGCCCACGTCGAGCTCGAAGAGCGGCTGGCCAAGTGGTTCGGCGCCGAGGCGTGCCTCCTCTTCACGACCGGCTACCAGGCGATGGTCGGCACCATCATGTCCTTCGCCGACAAGGACACCACGCTCATCCTCGACAACCTCGCCCACGCTTGCATCCTCGACGGCACCTTCCTCGCCGCGGGCACGCCGGCGAACCAGCCCGAGGTCCGGTTCTTCAACCACAACTCGGTCCGCTCGCTCGAGCGCGTGCTGAAGACCAAGCAGCGCGAGAAGGCCATGGTGCTCGTCGAGGGCATCTACTCGCTCGACGGCGACAAGGCGGTCATCAAGGACATCATCGACGTCTGCGAGAAGTACGACGCCGTCCTCTGCCTCGACGACGCGCACGGCACCGGCACCCTCGGCACGCATGGGCGCGGCATCCTCGAGGAGCAGGGGCTCGAGGGGAAGGCGCCGCTCGTCGTCAGCACCTTCAGCAAGGTCTTCGGCGGCATCGGCGGCATCCTCTGGGGCGACCGTGACGTGGTCGACCACGTGAAGCACCGCGCGCGCTCCTTCCTGTTCAGCGCGTCGCTCCCGGTGCCGATCGTCGAGGGCGCCTCGACCATCCTCACCATGCTCGAGGAGGAGGGCCCGGCGCTCGTCAGCGAGCTTCACGAGAAGGCGCAGTACTTCCGCGGGCGGCTGACCGAGATCGGCTTCGACCTCGGCAAGAGCGACACCCACATCATGCCGGTGATGTGCAACGACGAGCGCAAGGCGCTCTTCATGCACGTCGCCCTGCTCGAGAACGGCGTGATGATGGTGCCGATCACCTACCCGGGCGTGAAGAAGGGCGAGGAGCGCCTCCGGGTGAACATCACCCGCGGGCACACCCGCGAGGACATGGACAAGGCGCTCGAGCTGCTCGAGATGTACGGCGAGGCGTTCTTCGTGCTCAGCGGAGAAGACCTCGGCCCGATGGAGCTGGACTGACCGCCTCGCCGGCCACGCCGAGCTCGGCCTCGAGGCGAGCGAGGTGGCGGCGGGCGACCGACGCGAAGCGGGAGCTGGTGCCGCCCTCGGCGAGGAAGAGGCGCCAGCTCCGCAGCGCGCGCTCGAGCCCGGGGCGGTCCGCGGCGCCGTCCATGCGCGCCGTGGCCTCGTGCCCGAGCGCCTCGTAGGCGTGCAGCTCGTAGATCGGCTCGAAGAAGACGAAGTCCAGGTGCAGCACGCTCATCGCCCCGTGCCGGCGGTGCAGCGTGGCGAAGCGCGGATCGTTCGGGTCGATGGGGTCGGCGCGGAGCGCGCGCGTCGCCACCTCGAGGGCCGCGTCCCGATCGCCGCTGCGGTCGAGCGCGAGCGCCAGCCCCCACTGCGCGAGCGCCCGGGTGAAGGGATCCTCCGTCTGCTCGATCGCCGCCTCGTAGTGTTCGATCGCGGCGCGCAGATCGCCGGTCAGCATCGTCACCTCGGCCAGGTTGCCGTGCACGTTCGCGCGATCGAGCCCGCTGAAGAGGAAGGCGAGCGCCCGCTCGGTGGCGGCGGGCATGTAGAAGCGATCCTCGAGCGCGACGGTCGGCGGCAGCGCGCTCCGGAGCGCCGCCTCGTACTCGGCCCGCGCCTCGGCGAATTCCTGGCGGCGCATGTGGAGCATCGCCAGCTCGTAGGCCACGCGGTCCGGGAAGAAGGCGGGATCGAGGGCCCGCACCCGGCGCCACTGCTCGATCGCCTCGTCCGCGCGGTGCTCGGTGCCGCCGTCCCGGGCCGGGCGCTCCCAGCGCGTCAGCGCGTAGGCGGTGTAGTAGGCCAGCTCCGGGTCGTCGGGCAGCACCCGCCGCGCGCGCTCGAAGCGCACCAGGGCCTGCTCGAGCAGCACCCACCGCGGCGCCGCGCCGAGCGCCGGGTCCCCGGGGGTCAGCCCGTGCACCAGCTTGGTGAGGCCCTGCCGCATCCGCCGGCGCCCGAGCCGCTCCGCCGGATCGAACACCTCCGACCAGCCGCCCTCCTGCGCTCGCGCCGTGGTCGGCAAGAGAGGCAGGGCGAGCGCGAGCAAGAGGAGCGAGCGCAGCACGGTCCGAGGATATCAGGGGGCGGCCTCGTAGCCAGGTCGTGGCCAGATGGTGGCCAGGTGGTAGCCAGGTGGTGACGGCGCGAGCCGGCGCTCCCGGCCGGGTGTACGCTGCGCTCGTGCGCGCCTTCTTCGCCTTGTCCGCGGTCCTCGCGGGATGCAGCGTCCAGACCCCGCCCCCGATCCCCTCGCCCGACGGCGGCGACGACGACGCGGGCTTCGACGCCGGGCTCCCCGACGCCGGGCCGCCGCCCGACGCGCCGATGACGCCGGTCGACGCCGGGCCCCTCGACCCCGACGCGGCCTGCACGTCCGCCACGACCCGCGCCGAGGTGGAGCGCCTGCCGGTCGACATCATCTGGATGGTCGACAACTCCTCGAGCATGCAGCCGGCGATCGAGGAGGTGCAGCGCGGCTTGAACGACTTCGCCGCGCTGATCGGGGCGCGCGACCTCGACTACCGGGTGATCATGCTGAGCCTCCGCGGGCGCGGCGAGACGACGGTCGGCGGCTCGCGTCGCTACCAGGTCTGCATCCCGCAGCCGCTGTCGGGCGACGCGAGCTGCGGCGACGGCCCGCGCTTCTTCCAGGTCAGCCTCGACGTGCGCAGCACCCAGCCGCTCGAGCAGTTCCTCGGCACCCTCGGCCAGACGTCCGGGTACACCTCCAGCGACGACCGCGGCAGCGAGCCGTGGCAGTCCCTGATGCGGCCCGAGGCCACCAAGACCATCGTGGTCGTGACCGACGACAACGCGCGCATGGTCGTGCGGAGCGGCGGCGGCTACGCGCCGGGGCCGGGGGGAGGGCGCAGCGAGGGCGATCCGGTCGCGACCGCCGACTGGTTCGAGACGTTCGCCGGCGGCAGCAACCCGTTCAGCTCGCGCAGCCTCCCGGAGGGCATCCTGCACGCCCGCTGGGGCGGGATCTTCGAGGGCTACACCTTCGCCGGGCTCTACGGGTGGGGCTCCGAGGCCGACGACACGGTGCGCTGCGACTACCCCGCGGGCGGCTCTCCGCCGGCGAGCGGCCGGACCTACAGCGAGCTCGTGCGGCGCACCGGCGGCGTGCGCGCGAAGATCTGCGACGGGCCGGCGGCCTGGGCGCCCTTCTTCGACGCCGTCGCCAGCGCGGTCGAGCGCCGGAGCCGGATCGACTGCGAGATCCCGATCCCGGAGCCGCCGATGGGCATGTTCTTCCAGCGCGACCGCATCAACGTCTTCCTGGACGACGGCGGCGGCAGCGAGCGGCTCGGCAAGGTGCCCTCGGCCGGCGCCTGCGACGCGCGGGGCGGCTGGTACTACGACGACGACGACGCGCCGGGCGCGGTCATCCTCTGCCCGGACTCCTGCGCGGCGGTGCAGCCCAGCGAAGGCGTCACCACCTCGGTGGACGTGCAGTTCGGCTGTCAGACCGTTCCAATTTGAGACCTTCTTCGACTCTCGAGCGAAGCGGCGTATGGTTTCGGACGCGTGTCCGGCGCCCCGCAGTTCCCGACGCTCGACGAGCTCACCCTCCGCCTCCAGGCCGAGGGGGCCGACGTCCTCCGCTACGAGATCGACGCGCCGGTCCTGATCCGCCGGCCGGATCCGACGGAGGTGGTCGAAGACGGCCGGTCCTTCCACACCCGCGGCGCCGCCTCGATCGCGCTCGCCGAGGAGGCCATGCGCCGAGCGGGGCGCGCGGGAACCGGGCTGATGCGGCCTCGCGAGGGCGCCGACGTGGACGAGGTGAAGGTCGGCGCGGTCATCGCGCTGAAGAAGCGGGCCGGGGCCACGACCTTCCAGGAGCGCGTCGGCATCGGCCGCACCGCCAACATGGACGCGTGCATCCCGCTCCCGCGCATCTCGAAGTACCACGCGTTCCTGACCGCCGCGGATGAAGGCTGGCAGGTCGCCGACGCGCGCTCGACCTTCGGCACCCAGGTGGACGGGGTGACCCTCGAGCCGCTGATCGCGGTCCCCATCACCGACGGCGCGGAGCTGATGCTCGGGCCCTACGCGTTCCGCTTCCACACCCTCGACGGCCTGCTCGAGCACCTCGCCCGCGTGGCCCGCGTCCGGGGCGCCTGAAGCTGCGGCATCGCGTCGCACCGGGGCCCGCGCACTTGCTCGCGGTCGCCGCAGGCGCCACGTACAGGGCGTGCTCGAGAACCTCCTCCGGCCCTGGATCGTCGCGCGGCTGCTGAGCGGCGGCGCGGTGGCTCTGCTCGCGCTCTTCGGCGCGGTGGTGGCCTGGCGCGTGCTCCGTCGCTGGCGGATCGGCGCCACCTCGGAGGGGCAGCTGGCGCTCGAGCGGCGGGCGGAGCTGGTGGCGGCGGTGGTGCAGATCGCGCTGGTCTTCGCGGTGATGAACCTCGCGCTCACCGTGCTCACCGCCGACCGGCTGACGCACTCCATCCGCGGCGCGATGTGCGCGTGGGGCGTGTTCGACGCGAGCCCCTACGGCTTCGTGGCGCTCGCGACCAGCGCCCTCGGGGCCGCGCTGTGCGCGCTGTGGGTGGTGCTGCACCGCCTGGACCTGAAGCTCGCGCGGCCGACGCTGACCCGCCGCAAGTTCGCCGCGCTCTTCGGGCTCGCGCCGGTGCTCGCGCTGGATCTCTGGGTCACCGCGCGCTGGGCGCTCGACCTCGACATGGAGGTCGTCGCCACCTGCTGCTCGCTCGGGCTCGACGACGCGCTCGGCGGCGCGCGCGGGAGCGCGGGCGGAGATCGCGTGCTCGCCGCCTGGCTCGCGCTCGGCACCGGCCTCGGCGCCGCGGTGGCGTCGGGGCTCGCGTGGCGGAGGCCGACTCGCTTCACCGCGTGGCTCGCCGCCGCGCTCAGCGTCACGGCCGCGGCCGCGGCCATCCCGGCCATCCTCTGGTTCGTGGCTCCCCACGCCTACGAGACGCCGCACCACCTCTGCCCGTTCTGCCTCCTGCACGCCGACGTCGGCGGGATCGGCTGGCCGCTCTTCGGCGCGCTCTTCGGCGCGGCGGTGTGCGGCGCCGCGCTCGGGCTGGTCGAGTCGCAGCGGGGCGCGAGCGAGGCGGACGCCACCGCGTCGCTGTCGCGGCGCCTCGGGGGCTGGGCGCTCGCGGGCTGGGCCCTGACTCTCTTCCTCGGCGCCCTGCCGGTCGTCCGCTACGCGTGGGTCACCGGGGGCGCCTCGCTCTTCGGAGGCGCGTGATGCGGTTCGCTCTCATCTTCTCTCTCCTCCTGACCGCCTGCGGCGGCGAGACCGAGGACGCCCGCGCGCGCTGCGCGACCTGCGGCATGGTCGTGGACGCCGAGAGCGGCTGGCGCGCGGGCGCGACCGCGGACGGCGAGACCCTCGCCTTCGACGCGCCGAAGTGCCTCTTCCGGCGCGTGCACCGCGAGGGCCCGGTCGAGGGCGGCTGGGTCATCGAGTACTACAGCCAGGAGCGCGCGCCGGCGCGGGAGCTGTTCTACGTGATCGGCTCCGACCTCGAGAGCCCGATGGGCCGCGACCTGGTGCCGGTCCGCGGCCGCGACGAGGCCGAGCGGCTGCGGGACGACCACCACGGCGAGGCGGTGCTCTCCTACGACGAGGTGACGTCCGAGGTCGTCGAGGCGCTGTTCACGCCGCGCGCGTGACCGGCTTCAGCACCGACGCTCGGGGTCCTCTTCGCAGATCCGGGTGAGCCGCGCGCGCGTCGCGTCCTCGAGCCCGCGGAGACCGGCGGCCACGCCGTGCTCCATCGCGGCGTCGATGCTGTCGCCGCGCAGGAACGCCCGCAGCGCCATGATCGCGCCGGCCCGGTTGCCGGAGCCGCAGTGCACGATCGCCGGCCCGTCGGCCGCCACGAGCAGCGAGTCCACCCGCCGCGCGTTCTCGACGGTGAGATCGTCCGGCCCGTCGATCGGCACGTGCGCGAACCGCATGCCCAGCCGCTCGACCGTCTCGCGCTCCTCGGGCAGCCCGCCCTCGGTGTGGGTGCGCAGCGAGATCACCAGCGTGAAGCCCGCGGCGGCGGCGGCCTCGAGGTCGGCCTCGCTCGGAGGCCCGCCGGTGATCACGCCCGGCTCCGCCTCCGCCTGGTTGGGCAGCGCGAGCGCGCTCGGCGCGGATCCGCTCGACGACGGGGCTCCTCCGCAGGCGAGGAGGAGCGAGAAGAGAAGGCTCGGCAGCACCCGCATCTGAGCCGTCACGTACGCCCCTGGCCCGGGACGGCAATCGGCGTCAGCTGGGCGGCGCGTCCTCGCGGATCGAGTTGGCGAGCATCACCGCCGCGACGGCGAGCAGGACGCCGAAGACCGCCTTCTCGAGCGTGCTCAGGAGCATCAGCGCCATCCCGGCCGCGCCGCCGAACTCGACCTCGACGACCCGGAACGCGACGGCGGTGCAGCAGACCAGCACGATCTCGAGCGCGCCGGCGGCGATGAGGAGGTAGCCGGCCTGCGGCTTCGCGGCGCGCACCACGGTCGCGCCGACGCCGACGTAGGCGGCGCCGATGAGGACGCCGAAGAAGGTGAAGACCCAGGGGAGGAAGCTCACGCCGCACCTCCCGCCTCGGCGAGCCGCGTCTTGGCGTGCCGCGCCAGGACCACGAAGCCCGCCAGCACCGCGCCGGTCGACAGCAGCCAGAAGAGGAGACCGAGCAGGCTCGGGAAGACCCCGAGCGTGTCGTACAGCTCGTACTGCTCCGCCTGGAGGAGGGCCGTCGGCAGGCTCTCGCAGCAGAAGAACGCCCACCGCAGCAGGCCGCCGCCGGCGATGAGGTAGCCCGCGGTCGCGTAGACCTTTCGCACCGGCAGCAGCCCCACCACGATCAACGCGACCGCGGTGAGCCAGCCGATGCACCCATCGAGCGACGCCAGGCCGCTCATCGCCCCCTGATCCATGCGCGCACGCTATCAGCTCCGGCGCCGCGCGCGCCATCAATCGTCGACGCCGTCGAACAGCCGCCGCTCGAGGGACGCCGCGTCACCCCCGCCCAGCCTCGCGAGCACCGCCCTCGCCATGCGCCCGTCCGCCGGGAAGAGCAGCGCCGGCAAGCTCGCCTCGAGCTCGTCGAGCGGCGGCTCCAGCGCGCTCCGCGCCGCCGAGCCCTGGTGCGCCGAGTCGTGGTGCGCCGACTCGTGGTGCGCCGAGCTCTGGTGCGTGGAGGCGTGGTTCGTAGAGTCGTGGTGCGCCCGCAGCCAGGCCCGCGCCACCTCGAGATCGCGGTTGCGCCGCACCACACGCTTGAGCCGCAGGAGCGCGCGCATCCAGCCGTGGAAGGCGGCGAGGGGTGGGGCCCACCCGGGGACCGCACCGCCGGCGCGCGCCGCGTCGAGCGCGTCGAGCCGCGCCTCGATCGTCGCCATCGGCAGCCGGTCGATCTCGCGCAGGGCGCCGGGGAAATCGGCCGCGAGCGCGCGCATCCGAGCCGGCGCCTCGTCGTCGCCTCCGCGCGCGTGAGCCGCCCGCATCTCCCGCATGCGCCGGTACTTGTCGATCAGCGCGTCGAGGACCTCGGGGGGCACCCCGACACCGTACCCGGTCCCGCGAGGATCGCCACGAAGCACGACCTGCGGGTTCGCGATCACAGCGTCCGGAAGGCGTCCCTCGGCGAGTCGACGCGAGCACGTCCGCGAGCCCGCCCGAGAAACTTTGGGGGCCGGTGTATGTGATTGGAATCGTTGGGTTCGTTCTGTCATGTTGTCGTGCGCGTGGCTGGCCTCGGAGGCCCCGCCTCGATAGAATGCGAGGGTGCTCATGGCGTCGCCGTTCGTTGCGACGTGGAGCGCGGGAGGAGGCCGGATGGCGGAGGGCCACGGGGCGGATTCGATCGAGGTGCTGCAGGACATGGAGGTCGTCCGGAGGCGGCCGGGCATGTACGTCGGCGACGTGCACGACGGCTCGGGGCTGCACCACCTGATCTGGGAGGTGGTGGGCAACGTGATCGACCTGCACCTCGCGGGGAAGGCGACGCAGCTCGACGTCACGGTGCGGGACGGCTGGGTGGAGGTCCTCGACGACGGCCCGGGGTTCCCGGTCACGCAGCACGGGGACCGGAGCGCGGTGGAGCGCATCTTCACCACCCTGCACGCGGCGGCGACCTGGGACGGGCACTTCCCGCACGTGCACCTCACGAGCTCGATGCGCGGCGTGGGCCTCGGCCCGGTGTGCGCGCTGTCGGCCGAGCTCGAGGTCGAGACGCGGACCCGGGGGCACGTCTACCGGCAGCGCTACCAGCAGGGGCGGCCGGTGACCGCGCTCGAGCGGGGCGGCCCCTCGGCGACCAGCGGCGCGAGGGTCCGGTTCCGGCCGGATCCGAGCATCTTCACCGACCTCCGGTTCGACGAGTCGCAGGTCCGCGCGCGCCTCCACGAGCTGGCGTACCTGAACCCCCTGATGACCGTCGGCTTCCAGGGCGAGCGGTTCCGGGAGCGCGAGGGCATCCGTTCGCTCGTCTGGGCGACGGCGGCGAAGCGCGGCGCGTCGCCGGAGATGCCGATCCTGCGCGGCACCGGCCGGGCGAAGGAGGTGCTCGTCGACGCGGCGTTCGGCTGGCTCGACGAGGGCCCGCCCTCGCTCGTCGGCTTCGTCAACCAGCTGCGGCATCGCACCGGGACCCAGCTCGAGGGCCTGTGGGACGGACTGCGGGCGGGGCTGGGCGTCTCGCCCGAGGCCTCGGTCGTCCGGGAGCGGCTCGGGCGCGGCCTGATCGGGGCGGTGCACGTCGGCCTCTACGCCCCGAGCTGGGGCGCGCCGACCCGCGATCACCTCGCGTCGCCGGAGGCGCGCGAGGCGACGGCGGAGGTGGTGGAGCGGATCCTGGCCGCCGCGCTCCGACGCGACCCGAAGCTCCGGCGCCAGCTCCTCTCGCGCCTGCGCTGATCGCGCTACTCGACCAGCGAGCCGTCGCGCATGAGGACGGCGCGGTCGACCCGCGGGTCGTCGTGGAGGCGCGGGTCGTGGGTGGCCGCGACGACGGTGGTGCCCTCGTCACGGAGCGACGCGAGCAGGTCGACGATCTCCCTCGCGTTGTCCGTGTCGAGGTGCGCGGTGGGCTCGTCGAGCAGCAGCACCGGCGGGGAGGGCACGAGGGCCCGGACGATCGCGGCGCGCTGACGCTGGCCGCCGCTGAGCCGGGAGGCGCGCGCGTCGATCCGGTCGCCGAGGCCGACCCGTCCGAGCAGGGCCTCCGCGCGGGCCACCTGATCGCGGGTCGCGCCGCCGAGCGGGACCAGGGGCAGCAGCACGTTCTCGCGCACGCTCATCCCGTCGATCAGCGAGAGATCCTGGAACACGAAGCCGACCTTGCGGCGCCGCACCTCGGTGCGGTGGTGATCCCGGAGGTGGGTCAGCTCCTCGCCGAGCACGCGCACCGCGCCCGACGTCGGCGTGACCATGCCGCCCATCACGCCGAGCAGGGTCGTCTTGCCGGAGCCGCTCGGTCCGCGGAGCACCCACAGCGCGCCCTCCGGCACCTCGAGGGTCACGCCCGCCACCGCCTCGACCCGGGTGGCCCCGTCGCGGTAGCGCTTGCGCACGTCTTCCAGCGCGATCGCGCTCACTCGCCGCCTCGCAGGGCCTGGTCGGGGTCGATCATCGCCGCCCGCCACGCGGGGACGACGCTGATGGCGACGAAGGGGATCACCACCGCCGCGACGAGCGCGAAGCCCTGCACCGGGTCGAACGCGGGCACGAGCCGCATCGGCGGCCGCAGCGCGCTCCAGCCGAGCAGCGCGTCGAGCAGGCCCGGCGCGTCGAGCCAGAAGACGTAGGCGTAGGCGAGCACGGCCCCGAGCGTGGCCCCGAAGGTCGCGACGATCGCCGACTCCCACATGCGGGCCGCGAGCACGTCGGCGGTGCCCCAGCCCACCGCCTTCAGCACGCCGATCTCCCGGCGCTCGCCCGGACCGAGCCCCGTGAGGCGCTCCCACGCGAGCAGCAGGAAGGCGGCGAGCGCGGGCAGGAGCAGGAGCGCGAGCAGCCCGCCGCGGGTGTCGAAGGTCAGCTCGTAGGTCCGCTCGAGCAGCCGCGCGTCGAGCACGCGCGCGCCGGGGACCAGCGCGCCGATGCGCTCGGTGAGCACGCCCGCCTCGTCCTGGGTCGTCAGGTCGATCGCGAGGTCGGTGGCGCTCCCCTCCGGCATGCCGAGCAGGCGCCGGGCGTGGGGCGGCGTGGCGACGATGAGGTCCGCGGTGCGGATGGCCGCGTCCTCGCCGAACACGCCGACGACGTCGCTGAAGCGCACCTCGCCCTCCACCGGGATCCCGATCTCGTCGCCGACCCGGAGGCCGAGCAGATCCGCGATCGAGGCGCCGACCGCGACCTCCCCGTCGGCGGCGGGGAGGCGACCGTCGGCCAGCGTCCGCGCCTCGGTGGCGCCGACCACGGTGACGTTCGCCTCGAGCGCGACGAAGAAGTAGTAGCCCCACACGCGCGGCTCCACGCGGCGCACGGCGGGGAGGGCGGCGAGCTCGTCGGCGACGGCGACGTCGATCAGCGCCGGGCGCCCGGCCACGAGGCGCTGCACCGTCAGGTCGGGCATGCCGCCGGTGCCCCGGGCGTACTCGGCGCGCAGCGCGTCGGTCAGCAGCAGCGCGGCGCCGAAGAGCGCGACCACGAAGGCGAGCCCGAGCGTCAGCGCGAGGCTCTTGCCGAGCCGGCGCCGGAGGCCGCCGAGGGCGAAGTCGATCAACGCGAGCTGACGCTTCATCGCCGCCTCGGCTCCACGCCGCCGACCCGCAGGACCGCGCGCGGCGGGCCGATCAGCGCGCCCGCCGGATCGACGTCGGGCGCCCCGGGCAGGTCGCTCACCGCGGCCCCCGGCTCGGCCTGCGAGGGGTGCCGGAGCCAGCGCTCGGCGCTGCTCAGCACGAGGTCCGGGAGGCCGAGCGAGACGGCGGCCTCGTGGTCGGGGCCGGACCGGGGGCGGCGCCGGCCGGCGTCGACGAGCGCGACGGCGACGAGGGCGGCCAGCAGGACGAGCCCGCCGGCGAGCGCGCGGAGGCGAGGGGTCATGCGCCGAGCACGCTCAGGAGGACCTGGGTGAGGATCGCGTTGGCGACCAGCACCGCGATCGAGACCGCGACCACGGCGGTGGTGGTGGAGCGCCCGACGCCCTCGGTGCCGCCGCGGGTACGCATGCCGAAGTGGCAGCCGAGGAGGCAGACCAGGAACCCGAACACCGGCGTCTTCGCGACGCCGCTGAGCAGGTCCGAGAGATCGATGGTGTCGATCGCGGTCGAGAGGAAGAACGGCATCGAGATGCCGAAGGTGACGCGGCACACGATCATCGCGCTGCCGATGCCGAGCACGATGGCGAAGCTCGCGAGCAGCGGCATCAGGAGGGTGCCGGCGAGGACGCGCGGCACGACGAGCTTCCGGATGGGGTCGGCCCCGAGGGCGCGGATGGCGTCGATCTGCTCGGTCACCGCCATCGAGCCCAGCTCGGCCGCGATGCCGGCCGCGATCCGGCTCCCGACGACGAGCGAGGTGAGGGACGGCGCCAGCTCGCGGGTCATGCTCAGGCCGACGATGCGCCCGACGCTGTCCTTCGCGCCGAAGCGCTCGAGGGAGTAGGCGAACTGGATCGCCATGACGATGCCGACGAAGATCGCGGTCGCGGCCGCGATCCCGAAGCTCTTCACGCCGAGCTGCTCCATCTGGTAGATGAAGGCGCGCGGCTCGAAGCGGGTGGTGAAGAGCGCGCGGCTGGCGCGGAAGGCGAGGGTGGAGACCGCGCCCGCCTGCCGGACGAAGGTGAGCACCCGTCGGCCCTGGCCACGGAACACGCGGCCGGCGAAGCCGGGGCGGGCCTCGCGTGTGTCCGCGCTCACCGCGACTCCTCGGCCACGTCCGTGCTGAACTCGCCGACGAAGCGCTCGAAGATCCGCGCCGCCTCCTCGAACGCGTCGCCGGGGGGCGTGACGAGCGCGAAGTCGTAGGTGCACTCGTCCTTCTTCATCACGTAGAGCAGCAGCTCGCGCGGCACGCCGTCGAGCTTCGCGCGGATGTGCGACCGCAGCGCCTCGCGCCCGTCCATCGGCACCCGATCGCTGCTCACCCACTCGCGATCGGTGAAGCCGATGAGCAGGTGGCCGGTCAGCGAGGTCAGGGGCACGTCCTGGAACGGGTCGCACGTCGCGTTGACCTGGACGATCGCCCCGAGCGTGTCGTGGTGCCAGGCGAGGTCGTTCTGGTCGACGCCGATCCGATCCCAGCCGTCGCCGAGATCTCCGATCCGGTAGCGCGCCTCGCCGTCGGCGTACACGCCCCCGGTCAGCGTCGCGCCTCCGCCGCACGCGGCGAGCCAGAGCGAGAACGAGACCGCCAGCGGGAGCCGTCGCATCGGCACGGATATAGGCGGGGCCCCCCCGAGGCGCAATCGGTGCGCCGATCAATCGATCGACGACGCGGGCAACGACGCGGTGAGCTGCCGCAGGTGAGGCACCCGCTCCTCGAGCAGCGGGAGCTGTCGCCGGAGCACGGTCTGCACGACGTCCTCCAGCGAGAGCGTGAAGAAGAACGTGAGGTTGTGGAGGATCCAGCGGTCCGCCTGGAGGATCGCGAGCCCTCCGGGGTCGGTGGCGACCTCGGGGATCGAGCCCGCCTCGAGCTCCTCGAGGAGGCGCCGCGTGCCGTGCTGATAGGCGTCGACCTCGACCGGGCCGAACTCCACGTGGAGCAGCGCGAAGACCCCGGCGGCCACGAGGCGGCGGTAGATCGGGAGCTGGTCGCGCGCGAGGTGATAGCCGAGCTCGTGGGCCTCTTCGCGGCTCAGGTCCTCCTCGAAGGCCCAGCTCCCGCGGTCGTCGCCGGCGCCCGCGCGAAAGACGACCACCTGCGGGTCGTCGGTCAGGGTCCGGATCGCGGCCAGCATCTCGCGATCGAGCTCCGCGCCGGTCGGTCCCACGGTGCGGTACCGCTCGAGCCGCTCCCGCCCCACCCGGAAGTGCCCCTCCGGAGAGATGATCCAGGTCTTTCGCTCCCCCGCCGTCGTGTCGATGCTGCGTTCTTCGACCCGTACGCCCATCCCCCCGGAAGCTCCTCCCCCACCAACATAGCAGGTCGCGCCCCGCGCCCTCGGCCGCGACGTCGGCGGTCGTCGAGCCGCCGGATTTCAGGGGGGCTCGGGCAGGGGCACGGGCACGGGCAGGGGCACGGGAGCCAGCCGCCGGCGGCGGCTGGCTAGACGAGACCTTCGTCGATCCGCCTCATCCCCTCGAGCAGCAGCCCCTCGGGAGAGGTCGTGATCACGCGCTCGGGCGGGTCGAAGCGGGGGTCGAGCGAGAAGCGGCCGCGGTCGAGCTTGAGGAGCGCGTAGAACGCATCCTCGCCGTCGTGCTCGCCGCGGTGGGCGTGCACGATGCGGCCCTCGACGGAGTGGATCTCGCGGGGCTTCGCGCCCGAGACGATCTCGCGGCGGCCGCCGCGGCGGCCGTTGGAGAGGATCTGCACGACGTCCGGCAGCGACATCTCCTCGAGCGATCCGCTCACGCCGCTCGAGGTCGACGAGCGCGCCGCGCCCTCCACCGCCTGCCCTGCCTTCGTCGCGACCACCTCGGGCGAGGCCGGCTTCACCACGTAGTCGGTCGCGCCGAGCTCGAAGCCCTTGGTGACCGAGTCCCGGTCGGCGCGGCCGGTCAGGAAGAGCACCGCCGGCCGATCGGCCTCGGCCATGGCGCGCACCTTCTCCATCAGCGTGAAGCCCTCGCCGCCGCCGGAGAGATCGACCTCGGTCACGATCACCTCGGGCGGACGCTCCTCGAGCCGCTCGAGCGCCGTCGGCAGCTCGCGGGCCACGTCGACCGCGAAGCCGTGCTCGATCAGCCGCATCTCGAGCACCGTCGTCTCCTCCGGATCCGGGTCGACGATCAGCACCCGCGGCCGCGCGCCCACCCGCTCGTTGCCCTGGTCGCCGAGCACGACGTGCCGGAGGAGATCGACCAGCGTCGGATCGAAGAGCTCGCCGGCCAGCTCCTTGAGCACGCTGAGCGCCTGCGCGGGGGAGAGCACCCGCCGGTAGGGGTTCTTCGAGTTGGTCGTCAGATCGGAGTAGGTCTCGACGATCGCGATCACGCGCGCGCCGTAGGGGATGTCCTTGCCCGCGAGCCGATCGGGGAGGCCCTTGCCGTCGAAGCGCTCGTAGAGGTGAGCGAGGATCTTCTTGGTGTCCGCCGGGAGCTGCGCCGACGCGAAGAGCTTCACCGGCGAGAGCCGCGCCTTCGTGGCCTGCGTCCGGTGCCCCTCGTGACGCGCCACGTTGAGCGCGGTGAGGTGGAAGCCGCCGGCCGTCTTGCCGAGGTCGTGGATGTAGGCGGCGACGAGCAGCGCGTGGCGATCGGCGGCGCCGAGCCCCACGCGCTCGGCGACCATCCGGCAGAGGCGCGCGACCTGCCCGCTGTGACCGCGCAGCTCCCCGCGCTCGCGGTCGAGGAGCGAGACGAAGACGTTGAGGGTCTCGCGGTAGTCCTCGAGCGACACGCGCGGCTCGTCGGCCGAGCCCGAGAGCGGCGAGTCGCCGGGGATCGTGCCCTCGAGGGGGACCGGCGCCGGCGGCGGCGGCTTGCGGGGCGCGGGCTCGGCGATGCGCACGGGGGCGGGCGGCGCGTCGACCGGCGGCGGGTCGATGGCCGGCCCCATGAACGCGAACGGGTCCGCGAAGTCGTCGGCGCCGCTCGAGGTCACCCGGGGCTCGCCCTGCGCCGGGGTGCTCGGCCCGCCCACGCGCGGGGCGTCGAACCCGAAGTCCGGCATCTCCCGGGCGAACAGCTCCTCGAAGGCGCGGGCGTGCCCGGCGTAGAACTTCTCGATCGCGGCCGCGATGGCGGCGGGGCGGGCCACCAGCGAGCGGACCTCGCGCACGCCGCTGACCACCTGCACCTGCTTCTCGCAGTCGTCCTCGCCCGGCGCGGCCACCACGACCGAGAGCTGCTGCGCGCGCTTGTCGAAGACCACCGGGAAGACCTGCAGGCGCTCGGCCAGCTTGCGCGGGATGCGCTCGAGGGTCTTCCGGTCGATGTTCGCCTTCGAGAGCCGCTCGGTGGAGACGAAGCGGGTCTGGTAGCGGGAGGCGAGCAGCTTGAGCAGCTCCGCCTCGCGCATCGCGCCGACCTCGAGCAGGGCCTCCTCGACCCGCTCGCCGGTGCGCTGGGCCTGATGCAGGGCGCCCTCGTACTGAGCCGGCGTCAAGACGCCGGTCTCTTTCAGCCACGAGAGCACGTGCATGCCCCGTGGGCGATCTGCTCCGAGGGCACGAGAGCCGCCACGCACCCCGGGAGCTTAGCAGGCCGGCGCCGACCCGAGCCCGCGGTTTTTTTCGACCTGGCTCAACTCTCGGAGTGGCGCAGCGTCAGCCAGGCGGCGGCGGCCAGGGACGCGACGAGGAGCGCGAGCGCGAGGCGCCGTCGCCGGCGCGCGGCGTCTCGGGAGCGGGCTCGCTCCGCGCGCAGCCCGGGACCGACCACGACGCCGAGGACGAGGGCGCCGGCGATCGCGGCGGCCACGCTGGTCAGCACGGCGCCGTCGTCGGCGGCCTCGCCCCACGCCTCGAGCCGCGCGCTCCGGTCGGTCCAGGCCGGCGCGAGCACCGCGATCGCGAAGGCGCCGAGCGAGGTGATCGCGAGCAGGGCGCGCCGGGTCCAGCGCCGGGCCGCCGGCTCCGACACCGGCTCCTTGCCGACCAGCACCTGGGCGAGCGCGGGCTTCACGCGGGTGGGGCGGGCGACGGCGTGGGTGGTCGCGGCCAGCCAGGCGATCATCGACACCACCGCGAGCAGCAGGGTCGGCGGATCGAGGACCTCGCGCTCGACCAGCTCCGGGCGGAGCGCGATCGGGAGGGCCAGCGCCGGGGGCGTGGCCCCGAGCAGGATCCAACGCGCCAGCTCGCGCCGCCCGCGGACGAGCAGCCACAGACCGCCGGCCAGGACCGCCAGCGCGAGCGCGGCGAGCGCCACCTCGAGCGGGCCCTCCGCGCCCATGCGCACGCTCGGGAAGAGCACGATCACCACCCAGGCGTTCAAGCCCAGCAGACCCACGCGCCAGGCGTCGGCGGCGTCGGCGCTCCGCGCCGGATCGGGGGCCTCCGAGGAAGCGGTATGGGGATCGGCGCTCATGAGCTAGACTACGCGCGTGAAGCTGTGCCCCCAGTGCAGTACGCCCAACGACGACGACGCGCGGTTCTGCGCGCACTGCGGGGCGGGGACGGACGAGGCGCGCCCCGATCCGTTGATCGGGCGCACGGTCGGCGGAGCGTATCTGCTCCAGGAGCTCGTCGGCGTGGGCGGCATGGGCCGGGTCTATCGCGCCGAACAGAACATGTTGGGCCGCACCGTCGCGGTCAAGGTCATCCACCCGCACCTGCTGGGCGACGACCAGACCGTCGCGCGCTTCTACAACGAGGCCCGCGCGGCGAGCCGGCTGAACCACCCGGACAGCGTCTCGATCATCGACTTCGGGCGCACCGAGGACGGGATCCTCTACCTCGTCATGGAGTACCTGGCGGGCAAGGACCTCGCCCACATCCTCGCCGAGGAGGGCCCGCTCCCCTTCGGACGCATCTGCCGGGTCACCCGCCACGTGCTCAGCGCGCTCGGCGAGGCGCACGCGCTCGGGGTCGTGCACCGCGACCTCAAGCCGGAGAACGTGATCTGCCGGACGGTCCGCCGCGGGGCCGAGCAGATCAAGGTCGTGGACTTCGGGCTCGCCCACATCGTCGGGCCCGGGGGCACCTCGATCACCACGCCCGGGCTGGTCTGCGGCACGCCGGACTACATGTCGCCCGAGCAGGGCAAGGGCGAGACCGTGGACGGCCGCGGCGATCTCTACAGCGTCGGCGTCGTGCTCTTCGAGATGCTGACCGACCGGCTGCCCTACGAGGACGACACGCCGACCAAGGTCGTCTTCAAGCACATCCACGATCCGACGCCGGATCCGCGCGAGACCGCGCCACACCGGGCCATCCCCGACGACCTCGCCGACATCTGCCTCAAGGCGCTGCGCAAGAAGGCGGCCGAGCGCTTCCAGTCGGCCGACGAGATGTACGAAGCGATCCGGAAGGTCGAGGAGCGCCTCGAGGCCGCCAAGAGCGCGTCGGTCACCACCTGCCCGAGCTGCGGCGGCAAGAACCCGGCGGAGCAGCGCTTCTGTGGCACCTGCGGCGCCCGGCTCACCGACCGCTTCACGATCCCTCCGAGCTTCCGCTCGGCCGCGCCGCCGCCGCGCACCTCGCTGCTGCCGGGGCCGACCGAGACGCGGCTCATCGGCCGGCGCGCCGAGCTCGAGCGCCTGGTGGAGCTGCGCGATCGCGCCGAGCGCGCGGCCATCTGGGTGCGCCTGGTGGGCGAGGCGGGCGTCGGCAAGACGCGCCTGATGAACGAGCTGGGCGAGCAGCTGGTGAGCGACGGAGACGCGCTGGCCGCGGCCGGACCGCACCCGAGCGGCGCCGTCGTCCCCTACTGGCCGGTGCGGCAGCTGCTCTGCACGCTGCTCGACGTCGACGAGGCGCGGCTCCGGGAGATCGCCGAGAACGACGCGGTGGGCGATCCGATCGCGCGCGCGGGCATCTCGGAGGTGCTCGACCCGAAGGGCCTCGAGGGGCGTCGGGGGCGCGGGCGGGCCGAGGCGGTGGCGGTCGCGCTGGCCGCCGCGGTGCGGGTCGCCGCCGGGCGCTCGACGAGCGGCCGGGTCGCGCTCCTGGTGGACGATCTCTGGCGCTGCGACTCGCTGAGCGCCCGGGCGCTGGAGCTGTTGACCCAGCGCATGCCCGAGGGGCCGCTCTACCTCGTCAGCGCCTCGCAGCCGCAGAGCGACGTGGACGCGGGCGACGACTCGGTGCGGCTGACCGTGCGGGGCCTCGAGGACGCCGAGGCCGAAGCGCTGCTCCAGGACCGCCCGGACCCCGAAGAGCAGGCGATCGACCGCGACGAGGACACCGCGCCCGCGGGCCGGCTGCGCACGCCGCTCTTCCTGGAGCAGCTGGTGGCGCTCGGCGTGGGCGAGCTCGACGAGGAGGGCGCCCCGGTGCGCCTCGCCGACGCGGTGCTCGCGCGCTTCGAGCGGCTCGACATCTCCGCGCGTCGGCTGCTGCAGGCCATCGCGGTGCTGGGTGACAGCGCGCCGCTCGAGTGGGTGCGCGAGCTCTCCCGGGGCAGCGACATGGGATCGCTGGACGCGCTGCGGCACGACGGCCTGGTCGACGTGCAGGGCGAGACCATCGTCATCTGTCACCCCTTCGTGCGCGACCTGGTCGAGACCTCGATCCCGGCCGAGCACCGCAAGGAGCTCCACACGGCGGCGCTCCAGGTGGCCGCCGGGCACGGTGCGCCGCTCGAGGTCCGCGCCGAGCACGCGTGGCGCGCGGCCGAGCCGATGAGCGCGCTCGTCCTGCTCGAGCGCATGGGCGACTCGGCGATCCGCCGCGGGGACGGACGGGCCGCGGTGCTCGCCTTCCGCCGGGGCCTCGAGCTGGCGCGACGCGAGCTGCTGCTCACCGGAGAGACCTCGCTCGACCGCGCCATCGTCAGCTTCAGCCGCAAGCTGGGCGACGCGATGGACCTGGCCGGCGACCCGGCCGGCGCCGACGGCGTGCTGCGCGAGGCGCTGGAGCTGGCGGGCCCCGCGAGCCGGGAGCGCCCGCGCATGCTGCTCCTCCTCTCCCGGGTCGCGCTTCGCCGCAACCGGCAGCGCGACGCCACCCGCTTCCTCGGGCAGGCCCTGGAGCTCTGCGCGCGGAACGGCGATCGGACCGGCGAGGCCGAGGCGCACATCGCGCTGGGTCGCCTCCGGCTGTCCGACGGCGACGCGTTCACCGCGGCCAACACGCTGCAGAAGGGCCTCGACATCCTCCGCGGACAGCGGGGCGCCGAGGACCTCTTCATCGAGGGCGCGGTCGCCCGCGCGGAGGCCCTCCGGAGCCTCGACGACCGCGACGAGGCGCTCGCCCAGCTCGAGCGCGCCTCCAAGGCCGCCGAGAGCCGTCCGCCGGCGCAGCGCGCGCAGGTGCTCGCCATCCTGGCGGCGATCGTCGAGCCCGACGACCCCGAGCGCGCGACCGAGCACTACCGCGAGGCCGGCCGGCTGGCGGCCGAAGCGGGCGACGCCGAGGGCGCGCGCGACTGGCACCGCAAGGGCCGGATCTCCGAAGCCCGCCGCGCGGGGTGAGGTGTCTCACCGAGCCTCGCGCCGGTGATCCTCCTCACGCCCGGCGATCGTGGCCGCGCGCCCCGCTCGGGAGTGTCCGCCGGTTGCGCGCTCGCTCGGCGTGTTGCTACCTTCCGCGCGCCTCGGCGCAGCGGGAGGCGAGCGGACCCGAACGTTGGCGGACGATCGGAGGAAGCGCGACTCCAGGCGGCCGGGCTGGTGTTGGTTGGTGGATCGGAGGATCGAATGAACCGTTTCTCGGTGTGCGCCGCTGCGTTCGCGGCGCTGGCGCTGGGCTGTGCTGCTCCCGTCGGAGGGGCGGAGGGCGACGCGTCGGATCTCGGCGCGCTACCTCAGCCGATCGTCAACGGAGAGCGCGGCGGGCTCGACTCGGTCGTCTCCGTCCAGAACATCCGGCGCGGCGGTCTCTGCACCGGCAGCCTCATCGCGCAGCGCGTCGTCCTGACCGCGAAGCACTGCGTCCAGGAGGCGTTCGCCGACGGCCCGGGGAGCCCGAGCGACTTCATCGTCGGCATCGGCGACACGGCCCGCGGGCTGAGCGCGGCGCTGCGGGTGCAGTCCATCGACACCACCCCCGGGCGCTACACCACCAGCTCCTCCGGCGGCGTCGGGCGCGACCTCATCGGCGTGGACGTCGCGGTGATGGTCCTGCAGACGGGCGCGGCCGGCGTCGAGCCGCTGCCGATCATGCGCGAGAGCCACCGCTCGCTCGGCGGTCAGATCATCACCGCGGTCGGCTACGGCCAGACTCCGCGCGGCGAGGTCGGCATCAAGTACACGGCCGAGGGCCGCGTGCAGGGCACCGACGCCAACCTCATCTACGTCGGCCCGCTCACCTGTCAGGGCGACAGCGGCGGGCCCGCGATCACCGAGGCCGACGAGGTCGCGGGCGTGGTCAGCTTCGGCGCCGGCGGCTGCGGCAGCGGCTACGGCGCGTACAACGCCATCTTCCCGTTCCTCGACATGATCGACGACGCCCTCGCCGAGGCCGGGGCCTGCCTGAACGACGGCGAAGAGGTCTGCGACGGCTCGGACAACGACTGCGACGACCTGGTCGACGAGACCTGCTCGCCGATCGGCTCGCCCTGCAGCCTCGACGCCGAGTGCGTCGGCCAGACCTGCCGCGACACCTCGGCGGGCCGCATCTGCACCGCGCCCTGCGACCCGCTCCGCCCGTCGTTCGGCTGCGAGGCGGACTTCTACTGCGCCTTCGCCACCGGCTGCGAGGGCTTCTGCGTCCCGCGCGACGGCGAGGGCGGCGCGCCCGATGGCACCGCCTGCACTCGCGACGACGAGTGCGCCTCGCTCTTCTGCACCGATCCCGGCGACGGGAACACCCGCTGCCTGTCGCCATGCCGCGGTGACGAGGGCATGTGCCTCGCGGGCGAGGCCTGCGCGGCGAACCCGGGCGCCTGCGGCGGCTGCGTCGACGAGGACATCCTCATCGGCGCGCGCGGCCTCGGCGAGGCCTGCGCCGAAGACGCCGAGTGCGGCTCCGGCGACTGCTACGACGACGCCGGCCGGACCTACTGCACCCGCGCCTGCGCCGCGGACTCGGACTGCCCCGGGGGCTACCACTGCCGCGGCGACAGCTGCGTGTCGGGCCCGCGCGGCGAGCTCGGCGAGCCCTGCGTGGCCAACGAGGACTGCGCCGACGGAACCTTCTGCGCGTCTCGCGGCGAGGAGTCCTGGTGCACGCGGGTCTGCGGCGAGGGCTTCGAGGAGTGCCCGGGCGGCTTCGACTGCGTCGCCGCCGGCGCGGCCTCGGTCTGCGCGCCGACCCTCGGGCTGGTGGGCGAGTCCTGCGACAGCAGCGACGAGTGCCTCAGCGGCGTCTGCGCCACCCGCGGCGACGACGGCGGCACCTGCACCCGGATGTGCAGCGCCGAGGCGCCCTGCGCGGCCGGCTTCGAGTGTCGTCGCACGTCGGACGGCGTCACCGCGGTCTGCGTGGCCCCCGAGCCGCCCACCTCGGGCGGGGGCTGCGCCGCGGCTCCGAACGCGCCTCGCGCGCCCTTCTTCTTGCTGGGTCTGGCCTTCGCCGTCATCGTGACCCTGCGCAACGTTCGCCGCTCGCGGCCGTAGGGAGCTGACGATGAAGTGGATCGCCAGATTGTTCGCCATCACCCTCACCCTCTCCGCGTGCGCGCCCGTGGGCCCGGAGATGGTCGGTGAGACCCAGGCGCCGATCGTCAACGGGACGTTCGAGCGGGGCCGCGACGAGGTCGTCTTCCTCTACAACGTCAGAGGCGCCGCCTGCACCGCGTCGATCATCGCGCCGCGCGTGGTGCTCACCGCGCATCACTGCGTCGCCTCGAACAGCGGCGCGACCTATCCGGCCAGCAACTTCCGCGTCTACGTCGGCTCCTCCACCGGCTCGCTGACGGCCGAGTACCGGGTGGCCGAGGTCCGGCCGGTGCCCAACGCGGGGCTCAGCGGGCGGCAGCCCAACGACGTCGCGCTCCTCGTCCTGTCGAGCGCGGCGCGCGAGACGCCCCTCGAGATCGCGCGGGAGACGCCGTCTCGGCTCTTCGGCCAGACGGTCACCGCGGTCGGCTATGGCCAGACCCCGGCCAACCAGTCGGGCACGAAGTACTGGACCGAGACCTCGATCGACGGATACATGGGCGGCTTCATCTTCGTGCCGCCGAGCGTCTGCTCGGGTGACTCGGGCGGCCCGCTCCTCGGCCCGGACAACAAGATCTACGGCGTCGCCTCCTTCATCTTCAGCCCCGACGGGCGCACCGAGCCGCGCTGCGGCACCGCCCCTGGCGCGTACAACGAGATCTACCGCTTCATCGACTTCATCGACGGAGTGCTCGCGGAGACCGGCACCTGCGTGCCCGACGCGATCGAGGTCTGCGACGGCGCCGACAACGACTGCGACGACGCGGTCGACGAGACCTGCACCCCGCTCGGTGAGCCCTGCGCCACCAGCGACGAGTGCGTGGGCGGGCTCTGCGACGACACGCCGGCCGGCCGGGTCTGCACGTCGGTCTGCGATCCTCTCCGCCCCGCGCAGGGCTGCGCGCCGGGCAACTACTGCGCCCGGGCCGGCTGCGAAGGCTTCTGCGTGCCCGGTGAGGCCGGCGAGGGCCTGAACGACGACACGTGCGCGAGCGACACGGACTGCGCGTCGCTCCACTGCGTCGATCCCGGCGACGGCCGGGCGCGCTGCCTCGATCCCTGCCGCGCCGACGCCGGCGTGTGCCTCGCGGGCGAGGTCTGCGCCGCGGCGGCCGGGCAGTGCGGCGCCTGCGTGCCTCGCGGCCTGGTGGTCGGCGCGCGCGGGCTCGGCGAGCCCTGCGACGAGGACGACGAGTGTCGCGGCGACTTCGTCTGCCACGAGTCGGCCGGCATCTCCGAGTGCGCCTCGGCGTGCAGCACCGACGACGAGTGCGGCGACGGCTTCGAGTGTCGGGACGCGCTCTGCATCCGCGATCGCCGCCAGGGCGTGGGCGGGGCGTGCGTGGTCAACGAGGACTGCGGCGGCGGCATCTGCGCCGCGGCCGGCGGGCGCCGCTGGTGCACCGCGCCCTGCTCGAGCGCCGACGAGTGCCCGGATGGGTTCGAGTGCGCGGCCGCGGGCGCCGCGATGGTCTGCGCCCCCGAGCGCGCGCTCGAGGGCGAGAGCTGCACCGAGAACGCGGACTGCGTCACCAACCTGTGCGCGGTCCTCGGCGGCGGCGAGGCGATCTGCACGAGCGTCTGCGACGCGGCGAACAGCTGCGCGCCCGGCTTCGAGTGCACCCGCACCGGATCGTCGGCCGCGGCGGTCTGCATCCCGGCCGCGCCGGCGGCGACCAGCGGCGGGGGCTGCGCGGTCTCGGCGCCCGCCTCCGGGCGCGGCGCGCTGATGTGGCTCGCGCTCTTCTCGCTCGTCGCGCTCGGCCTCGTGCTCCGACGCCGCTGAGGAGCCCCGGCGAGGCCGTCGCGTGTCGCCGGGTTCCGTCAGTCGCCTCGCTCGCCCCGCGTCCTCGGCGGGGTGACGCTGGTATGGTCCACGGCGGCGATGGCCGAACGTCCTCATCCCCCGAGCGCCCGGAAGCTCCGCGAGGCGCGCCGCCGCGGTGACGTGCCGCGCAGCGAGCTGGCCTCCGGCGCGCTCGTCCTCCTCGCGGTGACGGCCACGGTGGTGTGGGGCGCGCCCACGGCGCTGGCCGCGTGGCGGCGCCTCTTCGCCGACGTGCTCTCGCTCTCGCCGCCGGACGCGCTCGCCGCCTCCGCGCTCGCCGCCGCATGGATGGTGGCCCCGGTGCTCGCGGTGGCCGCGGTCGCGGCGGCGCTGGCCGCCTTCCTCCAGGTCGGGCCGCTCTTCACCGCCGAGCCGATGCGCCTCGACCTGACCCGCCTCGGGGAGGGCCTCGGTCGCGCCTTCTCTCCGCGGGGCGTGGCCGAGCGGCTGGCGTCGCTCCCGCTCCTGGCGCTGCTCGCCGCGCTGGGGCTCTGGGCCATCGGCGCGTCGCTCCACGGGCTCGCCGGGCGCCCGCTGCTGTCGCCCGCGGAGGCCACCTCGGCCGCGGCGGGGGTGCTCGGGGCGGTGCTCTGGCGCGCGGCGGGGCTCTTCGCGCTCGCCGGGGCCGTGGCCGTCGTCTACCGGCGCTGGCGCTGGTGGCGCGATCAGCACATGACCCGTCGGGAGATGCGGGAAGAAGAGCGACGCACCGAGGGAGACCCGACCGCCCGCCGCCGCCGCGCGCGGCTCCATCGGGAGCGCGCCCTCGGGCCGAGCCTCGAGGAGGCGCAGCGCGAGGCGACGATCGCGCTGCGCGGCGCCTCGCTGTGCGTCCTGCTCGCGTGGCCCGATCGCGCGCTCCCGCCGACGGTGACGTTCGTCGCCCGGGGCGCGGCGGCGGACGCGGCGGCCCGCGAGACGCCGGGCGCGTTCGACGAGGCGCTGGCGGTGGAGCTCGCCCGGCTCGGCGTCGGGGCCTCGGTCCCGAGGCGCTTCTTCGCGCGCCTCGCGCCTCATCTCGCCGCTCTCCGGGAGGTCCCGTGAGCGGGCAGCCGGCGCTCTTCGGCGAGGAGGTGGTGCGCTCGCGCGAGCGCTTCGTGGAGGTGGCGATCCCGGTACCGCTCCGTCGGCGCTTCACCTACCGGCTCCCGCCCGAGATGGAGTCGCTCCTGGTGGGGGCGCGGGTGGCGGTGCCGTTCTCGGGCCGCAAGCTCGCGGGCTTCGTGCTCGGCTACACCAAGGATCCGCCGGAGGGCGTGGCCATCAAGCGCGTCGCCGGCCGGATCGAGAAGGAGCCGGTGTTCCCCGAGGAGCTGCTGCGCTTCCTGCTCGAGGCGGCGGACTACTACCTCCACCCCATCGGCGAGGTCCTGCGGGCGGCGGCCCCGGCCCTGCCCAGCGAGGCGATGCGCAAGCTGCGCCGCGGCGGCTTCCTCGAGGAGGGCGAGTCGCTCCCCGGCGCGGCGGTGGCGACCCGCAAGACGCTCTTTCTCCGTCGCACGGACGCGGAGCCCGAGCAGCGGCTCGGCGCGAGCCAGCAGGCGGTGATCGCGCTCCTCGAGGAGCGGGTGGAGCTGCCCCTCGACGAGCTGCGCGCGCACGTCAAGAACCCGCGCAGCGTGGTGCGTCGCCTCGAGGAGCGCGGGCTCGTCGTGGCCGAGGAGCGCGAGGTCGCCGCCGACCCCTTCTTCAGCAGCCCGGCCGAGCCGGACAGCCCGCCCGCCCTGAACCCGGCGCAGCAGCACGCGGTCGACCGGCTCGTGGGCATCCTCGACGAGGGCGCGAGCACCCAGCTCCTCCACGGCGTGACCGGCTCGGGCAAGACCGAGGTCTACCTTCGGGTCATCGCCGAGGCCCGGGCGCGCGGAAAAGGGGCCCTGCTCCTGGTCCCGGAGATCGCGCTCACGCCCCAGCTGGTCGGCCGCTTCCGGGCGCGCTTCGGAGACGGCATCGCGGTGCTGCACAGCGGCCTGACGCCCGCGCAGCGGCACGCGGCCTGGCGCGGCCTGCGGAGGGGCGAGCTGACCCTCGCGGTCGGCGCGCGCTCGGCGCTCTTCGCCCCGGTCCCCAACCTCGGGGTGATCGTGGTCGACGAGGAGCACGACCCCTCGTACAAGCAGGAAGACAACTTCCGATACCACGCGCGCGACATGGCGATCCTGCGCGCGCACCGGGCCGGCGCGCTCTGCATCCTCGGCAGCGCCACGCCGAGCATCGAGAGCTTTCACCGCGCCGAGCGCGGGCAGACCGGGCTGCTCAGCCTCCCGCAGCGCGCGACCGCGCAGACGCTCCCCGCGGTCGAGGTCGTCGACCTCCGGCGCCACGGGCCCGGGCCGAGCGGGCATCCGTTGATCACCGGCCCGATGCACCGCGCGCTCGAGGCGTGCCTCGCGGACGAGGGGCAGGCCATCCTCTTCCTCAACCGCCGCGGCTTCTCGCCGACCCTCCGCTGCGGCGCGTGCGGCGAGGTGGCGCAGTGCCCGTCCTGCTCGGTCGGCCTCACCGAGCACCGCCGCGCCGGGCTGATGCGCTGCCACTACTGCGACTACGCGATCGCGGTCACCAACCACTGCGGGAGCTGCGGCCGCAACGCGCTCGCCCAGCTCGGCGTGGGCACGGAGAAGCTCGAGGACACGCTCGCCGGCGCCTTCGCCCCCGCGCGGGTGGCGCGGCTCGATCGGGACACCGCGGCCGGGGGGCGCGCGGTCGAGGCGGTGCTCGACCGGCTCCGTCGTCGCGAGATCGACATCCTGGTGGGCACCCAGATGGTGACCAAGGGCCACGACGTGCCCGGCGTCACCCTCGTCGGCGTGGTCCTGGCCGATCAGTCGCTCGCGTTCCCGGACTTCCGCGCCGCCGAGCGCACCTTTCAGCTCCTCAGCCAGGTCGCCGGCCGCGCCGGGCGGGGCGAGAAGCCCGGGAAGGTGGTCCTCCAGGCCTTCCAGCCGGAGCACGCCGCGATCGTGCAGGCCCAGCGCCATGACTACGAGGCGTTCTTCCGTACGGAGCTCGAGGAGCGCCGGGAGCTCGGGTACGCGCCCTTCGGGCGCATGGTCGCGGTCAAGGTCGACGCCACCGACGAGACCCGCGCGCGCCAGGCCGCCGATCACCTGGCCGAGCAGGCCAACCGGCACCCGGCGGTGCGAGATCGCCGGGTCATGCTGCTCGGGCCGGCGCCGGCGCCGATCGCCCGCATCCGCAACCGCTACCGTTTCCGGCTCATGCTCCGCGCCGCCGATCGCCGCGCCCTCCGCGCCGTGGCGCGGTTCCTCGCGAACGTCATCGACGAGGGCCTCCCGAGCGCCCGCGCCTTCGTCGACGTCGACCCGGTCTCGATGCTCTGAGC
Organism: Myxococcota bacterium; assembly: GCA_036149055.1. GTDB lineage: Bacteria > Myxococcota_A > Polyangia > Polyangiales > Sandaracinaceae > JAVJQK01. The sequence goes on from JAYZQJ010000055.1 coordinate 48,570, forward strand.
GGACGCGGCGGGCGAGTGGCGCCGAATGCGCTCCGGCGGCTCACCGCGTGCTCCGCTTCTGTCGCCTGGGTGTCCCTCGATGGAGGCGGTGGCCCGCTCCGGAGCCGCACCCGCGACTGGCACGGCCCTTGGTTGGTAGAGTGCCGGCATGCGTCGACTCCTCGTCCCCTCTCTCGTGCTCGCGCTCACCGCTTGTGAAGGGCGGCTGGTGATCGAGGGGCCGGAAGGCCCGTCGGTCCCTCGGGTCATGCTCGACGCCGGCGACGGGCCGCCGACGATGCCGCCGCCGCCCCCGCCCTCGGGCGGGGACGCGGGCACACCGCCTCCGGGCGACGACGCGGGGACGCCGCCGCCCCCGCCGGGCTGCACGCTCCCGGCCCAGGGGGAGTGCCAGGGCGACACCGCGCGCTGGTGCGAGGGGGACACGATCCGCGAGGAGACCTGCACCGGGGACCGCCGCTGTGAGCTGGACGACGGCCTCGGCCGGCACGCGTGCGTCGAGCCCGCGCCGCCCCCGCCCCCGCCGCCGACCGCGTGCGCCGGGCCGGAGGAGGCGGAGGTGATCCGGCTGGCGAACGAGGCGCGCGGCGCGTCCCGGCCCACCCTCGTGTGCGACGACGACATGGCCCGGGCGGCCCGCCTGCACAGCCAGGACATGTGCGACCAGGACTACTTCAGTCACACCGGCCTCGACGGCCGCAGCCCCTTCGACCGCATGCGCGACCAGGGCGTGAGCTACCGGACGGCGGGCGAGAACATCGCGATGGGTCAGCGCACGCCGTCGGCGGTGCACACCGCCTGGATGAACAGCCCGGGACACCGCCGGAACATCATGAACGACGCCTACGGCCGCATCGGCGTGGGCTATGTGAACTGCGGCGGCCGCCCCTACTGGACGCAGGTCTTCGCGGACTGACCATGGGGCCGCGGCAGCAGGTGGCCGTCATCGGCCTCGACGCGAGCCGCAACCAGGAGCTCGCCCGCCTGCTCGTCCGCGCCGGGCTGTCCCCCATCTGCTTCACCCCGGAGATGTGGCTTCGCTGGCCGATGGCCCGCGTGAAGCGCGTCGTGTGGGCGACCGCGCTGCCAGACGCCGAGCTGATCGGCGTGCTCGGTCCCGCGCCCAGCCCGACCGAGACGCTGGTGATCGAGGCGCCGGAACGCCCGGGCCGGGTCGCGCCGCGGCAGGCCCGCGTCGCGACGTGGACCGGCGACCTCTGGGACGTGGCGCGGGAGGTCCAGACCTGGCTGCGCGGCGCCTCCGCCGGGGCGCCGCCGCGCGAGCGTCCCGAGCCCGCGCTGCGAGACTCGACCTGGAACGTGCGAGGCGACGCCCGCCACCACGTGCCCCGCCGCCGCCAGTGGGCGTGGCTCGCGCTGGTGCTCCTCGTGGTCGGCCTGAGCGCCGCCCTCGCCACCTGGCCCACCGAGCCCGACGTTCAGCGCGTCGTGCTCCCGACCGAGCCGCGGCGGTGAGCTGGCCGAGCGCGGCAGGTCTCACCGCGTCTCGCACACGAACGGGAGCGGGTCGCTGCAGGGGTGGTCGGCCCACTGGCCGGGGGAGCTGTCGCCGTCCATCTGCGCGCAGTCCTGGCTGGCGGTGTCCTCGGGAACCCCGCCGCGCCAGTTCGTGAAGCCGCGGGCCGCTCCGCCCGCCCAGATGACGGTGCCGTCGACCCACTCGTATTCGGCCTCGGCGCGCATGTCGTGGAGGCCGATCCAGGTGTCGTCGCCGGTGGTCCGGGCCCACACCCAGCGGTCCTCCGCCATGTCGTTCAGGATCGCCAGGTCGTAGCCGCGCGTCATGCAGTACGTGCGCGCGTCGTCCCAGCGGCGCTCCGGCGAGGTGCAGAAGAGGTAGGTGCTGCCGCCGCGCGTCTCGGCGGGGCACCCACACACCGACATCTCGTCGATCTGCCCGTCGCAGTCGTCGTCGACCCCGTTGCAGGTCTCGACGAGACAGACGCCGGTGTCGGGCAGCCCAGTGTCGGGCAGCCCAGCGTCCGGCAGCCCAGCGTCGGGCACCCCAGCGTCGGGCAGCCCAGCGTCGGGCAGACCCCCGTCGGGCCGGGCCGCGTCCATCGGCGCCGCGTCGGGCACGCTCCCGTCGAACGGCCCCGCGTCCGACCGTCCTGCGTCGGCATCCACGATCGCGGCGTCCGGGGTCGGGGGCCGGTCGGCGTCGGGGCCGGGCGCTCGGAGCCCCGTGCGGTCGAGCGAGCAACCGACGAGCAAGAGGACACACGCTGCCCACCGACGGGTCACGCCCCCATTCTACTCCAGTCCGTGACCGGGGAGGATGGGGTCAGCGGTCCATCCGCGCGTCCAGCTCCTCGACCAGCTTCTTCGGCGCCTGCTTGCGATAGCTCTCCTCGAGCCAGGACTCGAGCATCTCGACGGGGAGGTCGGCGTCGGCTTCGAAGGTGATGGTGACCCAACCCCACTTGCCGAGCCCGTAGCCGGTGGGGCTGGTGCCCGGGAGCATCAGCGCCTCCTCGCCCGATTCGGGCAGCCGGACCGAGAGGCTCAGCGGCTCGCCCTCCTGGCTGAGGTAGGCGAAGGTCTTGTCGTTGACGGCCAGATCCCAGTGATCCGGCCACGGCGCCTTCTTGTGCGCGCCCGGGTACGCCAGCCCGACGGCGCGGAGGTGCAGCAGGGCCTCGTCGTGGGCGCTCTTCTTCTTCTTGGGCATTCGGCTCGAGGATAGTTGAATCTGGGCGCGATGTTCTCCGAACGAAGCGATCCAGGACCCGGCCCGAACCCGCTCGCAGCGGCGAAGGCGGCGCGCGAGGCGGCGGGGGAGCCGATCCTCACGCTGACCCCCGGCAACCCCACCACGGTCGGCCTGCCCGCGGAGGAGGCGGCCGTGCACGCGGCGCTCCGGCGGACTCACCCGTACGCGCCCGCGCCCTTCGGAGAACGGGTCACCCGCGAGGCGGTCTCGGACGCGCTCGCCGCGGACGGAGCGCGGGTCCCCCCCGGCCACGTGGTGATGGGCGCGAGCACCTCCGAGCTCTACGCGTGGATCCTCAGCGTGCTCTGCGATCCGGGCGACGAGATCCTGGTGCCCGAGCCGAGCTACCCGCTGCTCTCGCACCTCGCGCACTTCACCGGCGTGCAGCTCGCGGGCTACCCGCTCGATCCGGACGGCTGGGCCGTCGACCTCGCCGGGCTCTACGAGAGCATCGGCCCGCGCACCCGCGCGATCGTCGCGATCAGCCCGAACAACCCGACCGGCCAGTACCTCACCCGCGAGTCGCTCGACGGCCTCGGCGCCTTCGGGCTGCCGCTGATCGTGGACGAGGTCTTCTTCGAGTACCCGCTCGACGCGCCGGGGGAGCGCGCCCGCGCCGCGACGCTCGAGGACACGCTCGTCTTCGCCCTCGACGGCCTGAGCAAGCGCGCGGCGCTGCCGCAGCTCAAGCTCGCCTGGGCGACGGTGACCGGGCCCGGGGCGCACGAGGCCCTCGCGCGCCTCGAGCCGATCGCCGACGCCTTCCTCTCGGTCGCCGCGCCGGCGCAGCGCGCGCTGCCGGAGCTGCTGTCCCTGCGCGCCGCGCCGGACGCGATCCGGGCTCGCGCGCGGGCGAACCTGGACACGCTCCGCGCCCGGGTGAGCGGCACGGCGCTGACCGCCCCCCGGGTCGAGGGCGGCTGGTACGCGCCGGTCCGGCTCCCCTCGACCCGGACCGACGAGGCGTGGGCGCTCGCGCTGCTCGATCGCGGCGTGCACGTACACCCCGGGTTCCTCTACGACTTCCCGGCCGACCAGGCGTGGCTGGTGCTCGGCCTGCTCACGCCCGAGGCCGACTTCGCCCGGGGGCTCGAGGCCATCGTTCGCGAGGTCGAGTCGTCGCCGTGAGCGCCGGGCGGTCGGGCCCGGCGCCGGCGAAGAGGGTCAGGCGACGGCGAGCTCGACGTCGATGTTGCCTCGGGTCGCGCGGGAGTACGGGCAGACCTCGTGTGCGGCCTTCATCAGCCCCTCGGCGGCGCTCCTCTCGAGCCCGGGGAAGTGGCCCTCGAGCCGCACGCCGAGCACGTAGCCCGTCTCGTCCTTCGACAGGGTGACCGTCGAGCGGATGCCCGAGCCGTCCGGCAGCTTCACGCCCTGGGTGCGCGCGACCAGCCGGAGCGCGCTCTCGAAGCAGGAGCCGTAGCCGGCGGCGAAGAGCTGCTCCGGGTTGGTGCCCCCGCCCGGGCCGCCGAGCGCCTTCGGCATGCGCAGGTCGAGCGAGAGCGGCGGATCCTCCGAGCGCGCCTGTCCGTCGCGGCCGCCGGTCACGTGAGCCTGGGTTTCGTAGAGCTTCTGCATCGCGTCCTCCTCGGGTTTCGGGTTCGACCCTCATCTAAGGCGCGTTCTGGCGGCGCGCAACTGGATTGTGCGCAATCGAATGGTCCGCCCTTGGATTGTGTCCACGTCCCGGCGGCTCCATGATCGGCGCATGACCCACCCGCTGGACCTCGAGCAGCAGCTCTGCTTCGCGCTCTACACGGCCTCCCGCTTGACCGTGCGGGCCTACCGGCCGCTGCTCGAAGAGCTGTCGATCACCTACCCGCAGTACCTGGTGCTGCTCGTGCTCTGGCAGGCCCATCGAGAGGGCGCCCCCGCGCCCACCGTGCGCGGGCTCGGAGAGAAGCTCTACCTCGACTCCGGCACGCTCACCCCGCTCCTGAAGCGCCTCGAGGCCCGCGGCCTCGTCACCCGCGAGCGCTCGACCGCCGACGAGCGCGAAGTCCACGTCGTGCTCACGAAGGAGGGCCGATCGCTCCATCGCAGAGCGAAGAAGATCCCCGAAGCGCTCGCCTGCGCCTACGACCAACCGCCCCGCGACCTCTTCGCGCTCCGCGACCAGCTGAAGAGCCTGATCGCGAGACTCGAGACCCCCTGACCTCCGCCGCGGCGGCGGCCAGCTCGCGCGCCGCCGGCATCGGCGCATCGTTCTCGGACTCGGCGTCGTGCTCGGACTCGGCGTCGGTCACGGACTCGGCGTCGTTCTCGGACTCGGCGTCGGTCTCGGATTCGGCGTCGGTCTCGGACTCGGCGTCGGTCTCGGATTCGGCGTCGGTCACGGACTCGGCGTCGGTCTCGGACTCGGCGTCGGTCTCTGACTCGGCGTCGGTCTCGGCGTCGGTCACGGACTCGGCGTCGGTCTCGGACTCGTCGTCGGTCACGGACTCGGCGAAGTCTTCACCGATCGCGAGCCGAGCCCCCTTCCCAGCCCGGGCCCGCTTCCGAGTCCGAGTCCGCAGCCGAGTCCGCTTCCGAGTCCGCTTCCGAGTCCGAGTCCGCAGCCGAGTCCGCAGCCGAGTCCGAGTCCGAGTCCGCAGCCGAGTCCGCAGCCGAGTCCGCTTCCGAGTCCGCTTCCGAGTCCGAGTCCGCAGCCGAGTCCGCTGCCGCGGCCGGCAGCGCTGCCGGTCCCGCTGCCGGTCCCGCTGCCGCTGCCGGTCCCGCTGCCGCTGCCGGTCCCGCTGCCGCTGCCGGTCCCGCTGCCGGTCCCGCTGCCGCTGCCGGTCCCGCTGCCGCTGCCGGTCCCGCTCCGCTGCCGCTCTCGCCCTGCTCGTCGCGTCTCGCCCGTACGAGAGGCAGACGTCTTGGCGCCTCGTCCTCCCTCTCCGACGGTGCCGGACGCGGCCGGGCGAGCAAAGGACGCCTGCGGCGCCGGCGTCGCCCGCTGCGGGCCCCGCGGGGCCGTGTGCCAGACAAGCCCCGCCCCGCCCCGCCAGAGCGGAGGCGGCGGACGCGGCGCGACACACCCTCGCGCGGGCCGCCTTCTCGGAGAGAACGATGCTCAACATCACCTCGGAAGCGATCGACTGGCTCACGCGGGTTCGGCCGGTCTGGGAGGCCATCGCGAAGCAGGACCGCAATCTCGCTCGGCAGCTGCGGGACAGCGCGTCGAGCGTGGTCGGCAACCTCGGCGAGGGCGAGAACCGGCGCGGCGGACACCAGCGGGAGCGGTTCGAGACGGCCTACGGCTCGGCCGGCGAGGCGCGGGTGTGGCTGCTCGCGGCCGCTGGGCTCGGTTACGTGAGCCCGGAGACGGTGGCGCCGCTCGCGGACTGGGCGGACAAGGTCCGGGCGGTGACCTGGAAGATGATGCACTGACGAACCGGCGGCGGCTCCGGCTTCGGTCGGAGCCGCCGGCTCCTTCTCGGAAGCGCGTCCGAGAGCGGGCACGATCCCATTCGCCTCATCGAACGCTCGAGCATCCTCGATCTCGGCGACCGAGGCCGACACCGAGGCCGAGTCCGAGACCGAGACCGAGTCCGAGACCGAGACCGAGACCGAGACCGAGTCCGAGACCGAGACCGAGTCCGAAACCGAGTCCGAAACCGAGTCCGAAACCGAGTCCGAGTCCGAAACCGAGTCCGAAACCGAGTCCGAGTCCGAGACCGAGTCCGAGACCGAGTCCGACTCCGACTCCGAAACCGAGTCCGACGCCCTCGGTGTCGACGCAGGTCCTGGGAGGTGGGCCTTGGGAGGCGAGGAGGAACAGCTAGCGCTCGCAGGTGAGCCAGCGCCGAGCCGACGCCCGGGCCCCGCTGCCGCCGCGCGGCCGCGCTGCCGCCTCCGCTGCCGCCTCCGCTGCCGCCTCCGCTGCCGCCTCCGCTGCCGCCTCCGCTGCCGCCTCCGCTGCCGCCTCCGCCTCCGTTGCCGCTGCCGCCTCCGCCTCCGCCTCCGCCTCCGCTGCAGCGCGCAGCCGCGGAGGACGGGCGCGCAGCCGCGGAGGGCGGGGACGATCCTATTCGTTTCATCGATCTCCCCCGAGCTCGGGGCGAGCAGGAGTTTGCCCCCCGGGCCCACTGCCGAGACTCCGATTCCGCTGTCTCCGCCGTCCTCCGGGGGGAGGCGAGGAGGATTCCAGGGATCGTGGTTTCGCTAGCGGCCTCTGCGACGCGCTCGCTGCGGAGGCTGGGCCGCCGCAGCCGCTGGCGGCCCGGGCTGACCAGGGTTGGCAGCTGAGCTCTCGAGAGGAGCGATCCGCTCGAGAGGTGGCACGCAATGGCGCCGGGGCAGACCACGTCCGCTTCCACGACGACTGACCCGAGGCGACGCAGGCGACGAGCGAAGCGAGGTCGCCGCATGAACCATCCCCCAGGTTCGATCCCGCGGCAGCGGGCGGCCAGCTCGCGCGCAGCGCGAGCGCGAGCCGCAGGGCCCCCAGCGCCCCGACGCTGGGGTCGGGGCCGAGCGGAGCGAGGTCCCGGAGTGGGTAGGGGGGGCCCCGCGGAGCCGGTGCAGCGGTCACCGCGTAGGCTGCGAAGCAGC
>JAYZQJ010000056.1:0-9325 GCA_036149055.1 Myxococcota bacterium
GCCCCACGGAGCCGGCTGACCCGTCACTGCGGAGGGTGCGGAGCACCCGGAGCGGGGACGGGTCTGACGGCGCAGTGGGGGGGAGGGGCTGAAAGCCCCTCCCTGGCCAACTACAGCGTCGCCTCGATCTCCTCCATCTCGAAGCACTCGATGACGTCGCCTTCCTTGATGTCGTTGAAGCCGGCCAGGCCGATGCCGCACTCGTAGCCGGACGCGACCTCGCGGACGTCGTCCTTCACGCGGCGGAGCGAGCCGATGTCGCCCTCCCACACCACGACCGCGTCGCGGACGAGGCGCGCCTTGCCGTTGCGGAGGATCTTGCCCTCCGTGACGTAGCAGCCCGCGATGGTGCCCACCTTCGGGATGCCGAAGGTCGCGCGGACCTCCGCCTTGCCGAGGTCCTTCTCGCGGAACTCGGGGGCGAGGAGGCCGGCCATGGCCTTCTTCACCTCGTCGACGGCCTCGTAGATGACCTTGTAGAAGCGCATCTCGACGTTCTCGGCCTTCGCCACCTGACCCGCCTTGCCGGCCGGTCGGACGTTGAAGCCGATGATGAGGCCCTCGGAGGCGCTGGCGAGCATCACGTCCTGCTCGGTGATGCCACCGACGCCGGTGTGGATGACGCTGACCTTCACCTTCTCGGTGGTCAGCTCGGTGAGCGCCTTGGTGAGCGCCTCGAGCGAGCCGTGCACGTCCGACTTGATGACGAGGTTGAGCTCCTGCTGCTCGCCCGCGCGCACCATGTCCTGCAGGCGCTCCATCGCCGACTTCGCGACGGTCTTCGCCTTGATGGACGCCTCCTTCTGGCGCTGGTCGACCAGCTCCCGGGCGCGCTCCTCGTTCTCGACGACGTAGAGCATGTCGCCGGCGGAGGGGACCTCGCCGAGGCCGAGCACCTCGACCGGGGTCGCCGGGCCCGCCTCCTGGAGGCGCTCACCGTGCTCGTCGGTCAGGGCGCGGACCTTGCCCATCGCCGGGCCGGCCACGACCGTGTCGCCCTGACGGAGGGTGCCGTTCCGGACGAGGACGTTCGCCACCGCGCCGCGACCGCGATCGAGGTACGCCTCGAGCACCACCGCCTCGGCGGGGATGTTCGGGTTGGCCTCGAGCTCGAGCAGCTCGGCCTGGAGCGACAGGCTCTCGAGGAGCACGTCGACGCCCTGACCGCTGATCGCGCTGACGTCGACGAAGAGCGTCGTGCCGCCCCACTCCTCCGGCTGGAGGCCGTAGCCGACCAGCTCCTGGCGGATCTGCTGCGGCTGCGCGTCGGGCTTGTCGATCTTGTTCACCGCCACGACGATCGGCACGTCGGCCGCCTTCGCGTGGTTGATGGCTTCCTTCGTCTGCGGCATCACGCCGTCGTCGGCCGCGACCACCAGGACGACCACGTCGGTCGCCTGAGCGCCGCGGGCGCGCATCGCCGTGAAGGCCTCGTGGCCCGGCGTGTCGAGGAAGACGATCGGGCCCTTCTCGGTCTCGACGCGGTAGGCGCCGATGTGCTGGGTGATGCCACCCGCCTCGCCGCCGGCCACGTCGGCCTGACGGATCTTGTCGAGCAGCGACGTCTTGCCGTGGTCGACGTGACCCATGACCGTGATGATCGGGGCGCGCGAGAGACGATCCGAGGCCTCGTCCGCGAAGGCGCCGCGCATCTCGTTGATGAGCTCGTCCTCGCTCTTCGCGACGTTCTCGACCTCGTAGTTGAACTCCGACGCGATGATCTTCGCGGTGTCGGAGTCGAGGGTCGAGTTGATGGTGACGCTCGTCATGCCCATCTGCATGAGCTTCATCAGGACGTCGGTCGCCTTCAGGCTCATGCGACCCGCGAGGGTCTGGAGCGCGATGTTGTCCTCGATCTTGATGATCCGCTTCTGGGCGCTCGGGACCGTGATCTCGGTCTTCATGCCCTTGCGGTTGCTGCTGATGCGCTGCTTGCGGCGACCGCCGGTCGGGCGACCGGGCTGACCGAGCTCGCGGCGGCCGACCTCGCGACGACGCGGGCCACGGCTCTGGGCGTGCTGCGAGACGATCCGGTTACGGGCCGCCTCGGAGATCCCACCGGCCGACGGCGCGGTCTGGTTGCCACGGGACAGGACGCCCGGCGGCAGGTTGGCGTGACCGAGACGCTGCGCGGCCGGGGCCGGCTGCGACGGACGATGCGGGGGCACCGCCGGACCGGTCGCGGTCGCCGGGGGCTGCGCGGGGATGCGCGTCGGCTCCGGCCCACCCGTGGCGGGCGGGGGCGGCGGCTGGATGCGCTCCGGCTCCGGCGCCTTCACCGGCTCCGGCTTCGGCTCGGGCTCGGCCTTCGCCGCCGGCTTCTCGGCCACGGGCTCGGGCTTGGGCTCCGGCTTCGGCTCGGGGGCCGCCTTCGGCTCCTCCGCCTTCGGCGCGGGCGGCTCCTCCGCCTTGGCCACGGCCGGCTCGGCCGCCGGCTTCGGCGGCTCGGGCGCGGGCTTCGGCGGCTCGGGCGCGCGCACCTCGGGCCGGGGCTCCGGCTCGGGGGGCGGGCTCGCCTCCGAAGAGGGCGCCTTCGCCTCGGCCGCGGGCGCCTCGGCGACCTCCGGCTTCGGCTTCTTCTTCGTGCGACGGCGGATCACCGTCTTGCGAATCCGCGTCTCCACGGTGTTCTCCGCCTTGTCCTTGTCCAGCGCGCGCCTGACGCGCTCGACCTCAGCGGGCTCGAGCGCGCTCATGTGATTGCGCACCTGGATCCCGAGGGACTGGATCCGCCCGAGCAACTCGCGGTTGTTCATGCCGAGCTCGCGAGCGACCTCGTACACGCGCACCTTGCTCATTCAGCCTCCGACTCTTCGTACCTGGAGCGGGCGGGGTCGTCCTTCTCCAGCTGCGCAGCACATGCGGCCGTAGCCGCCAGTTCTTTACCGATCCTCGAGTCGAGGATCGCAATGACGCCGACCTCGGGCCGACCGAAGAGGCGGCCGAGCTCGGACTTCGTTCCAAACACCACGGCGCGGCTCCCGATCCGCGTCGCTTGCGCGACGATCTCGTCGCGGCGGCCGGCGGCGTCCTGCGCCACCAGCAGCGTGTGCACCTGTCCCGCCCCCAGCGCGCGCCGGACCGCGTCGGTGCCGACGACGGCGACCTTGGTCCGGGACGCGGCCATGAGGAGGCCCTGCACCCTGCGCTCGTACTGGCCGATGGCCATCGCGCAGAGCGTGTCGGTGTCGAGGGCGAGCTTGGACTTCAGGGCGCGCGCGAAGCCGCCCTTCTCCACCGCCTTCGTCACGCACGCTCGCGTCGGGTGCACGCTCACCCCCCGCCCCGGCAGCCGCCGGCGCGGATCGGGCACGAGGCGCGGGTCCACGTCGCGCACCGCGAACCGCAGCAGGGCGCTCCGGGCGTCCCGCCGACGGCACCCGGCGCACGTGCGCTCCGGCGTCGTCTCCGACTCTGTCTCACGAGGGGCGAGCATGGTCTCTCCGTTCAGGCCTCCTGGCGCTCCTGCGCCGAAGCATCGTCGGTGGGGGTCTCGGGCGTCTCCTCGGAGGCAGCCTCGGCCTCGGCGGCGGCGGCCGCCGCCATCTCGGCCTCGTGCTTCTCGCGAGCCGCGCGCTGAGCGGCGACCACGCCCTCCATCTCGTTGTCGACGTAGTGGGCGACGCCCTCTTTGACCTCCTGGGCCTTCTGAATACCCAGTCCGGTGCGGATCGCCAGTCGATCGACGTCGGCCTCGTTCAACACGTCCTGCGGGCTGCGATAGCCCGAGGACTCGAGCGCGTCCACGATGCGCTCGGTGAGGTTCGGCGCGAGCAGCAGGTGGTCGCGATCGGTGAGGTTCTCGACGCTCTGCTTGGCGTCGGCCACGCGCTCGAGGCGGTGGCCCTCCATCGCCTTGGCGGCCTGCGCGCGGATCTTCGCCGCCTCTTCGGGCGTGGCGATTCCGTCGATGGTCTGCAGCTCCGCGTCGGGCGCCTCGGCGATCTCGTCGAGGCTGCGGAAGCCCATCCGGTAGAAGCTCTTGACCATCTCCTCGTCGGTCCCGCTGATGCGACCGATCTCGGACAGGGCCTGCTCCTCCATCTGGCGGAAGCGCGACTCGCTGACGATGTCGAGCTTCCAGCCGCTGAGCTGCGACGCGAGGCGGACGTTCTGGCCGCGCCGGCCGATCGCGAGCGAGAGCTTCGCGTCGGGGACGACGAGCTCCATGCCGCCGTGCGCCTCGTCGATGATGACGCGGCTGACCTCGGCGGGGGCGATCGCGTTGCACACGAAGCGCGCCGGATCGCGGTCCCACGGCACGATGTCGATCTTCTCGCCGCGCAGCTCCTGCACGACCGCCTGCACGCGCGAGCCCTTCATGCCCACGCACGCGCCCACGGGATCGACGTCGCTGTCGCGGCTGGTGACCGCGATCTTGCTGCGGGCGCCCGGCTCGCGGGCCGCGGCGACGATGCGCACGATGCCCTCGTAGATCTCCGGGACCTCCATCTCGAAGAGCTTCACCAGGAGGCCGACGTCGGTGCGGCTCAGGATGATCTGCGGGCCGCGGGCCTCGCGATCGATGTCCTTGAGGAACGCCACGATCCGGTCGCCCGGGCGGTAGCTCTCGCGCGGCGTCTGCTCGCGCGTCGGGAGGATCGCCTCGGTGTGCCCGAGGTCGACGATGATGTTGGAGCCGCGCTCGAAGCGGCGGACGATGCCGGTGATCAGCTCGCCCTTGCGGTCCTTGTACTCGTTGAAGATGAGCTCGCGCTCGGCGTCGCGGACGCGCTGGATGATGACCTGCTTGGCGGTCTGCGCGGCGATCCGGCCGAACCCGCGGCGGTGCTGCTGCAGCTGGAGGAGATCGCCGTACTGGCGGTCCTGCTGCTTCGCGGCCTCCGCGTCCTCCTGGAGGTAGAAGATCTGGAAGCCCAGATCCTCGCCGACCTCCGCGTCCTCGAACTCGTAGCGGCGGGCGTCGACGATCGAGATCTCGCGCTCGTCGTCCTCGACCTCCTCGACGACGGTCATGAACTGGTAGAGGTCGACGTTGCCCGTCTCATCGTTGAAACGCGCTTCGAGCTCCCGGTTCACCCCGAAGGTCCGCTTGGCGGCGGTCAGGATGGCCTGTTCCATCGTCTCGATCAGCACCTGAGGGTCGATACCCTTCTCCTTGCTGACCTGCTCGATGATGTTCTGCAGCGACATGCCCTGCTGCATGATCGACACCTCCGCTTCCTCGGGGCCGCTCCAGACCCCTCGGAACGCTCAATCGAATTCGTAGACGACGTTGGCCTTCGCGATGTCCGCGTGCGGGAGCTGGAGCTCGCTCCCGTCGACCTCGAGTCGAACCAGCTCGCCGTCGACCCCCATCAGAGTACCCGTCAGCTTTCGTCGCCCCTCGTCGAGAGGCCTCTCCAGCTGAACCTTCACAGTGCGGCCCGCGAACCGCTCGAAATCCTTCAACTTCACCAGCGGCCGATCGACCCCCGGCGAGCTCACCTCGAGGCGGTAGGCGCCGCCCACCGGCTCGTCCGCCTCCAGCGCGGGGCCGAGATCTCGGCTCACCGCCTGGCAGTCCGCGAGGGACACGCCGGCGCCCGCGCCTTCTTCGCTGCCCTGCCGATCGATCATGATCCGCAGCACCGCCTGCCCGTGCTCGGTGACCCTCTGGATCTGCACGAGCTCGAGCCCATGGGCCCGACATACGGGCTCCACGATGGCTTCCAGCTGGGGGTCTACGGTCTTGGGCATGAGATCGGTGAAATCGCGCTCGGTGACGTCCGGTCCTCTCGGACCACGAGCGTCCCGGCCGGCCTGCTGTCCCTCCCCTCGTCGAACGAACGTCGATCGAAGTGGCAGGGACGAAAAAAGGCGGACCCCGTAGCGGAGGCCCACCCAGGCAACGCCCAGTCAGCTCGCGAGGCGCGGTGTACCACGTGCCCAGACCTCGGGCAAGCGGCGCTTGCGGTCAGTCGTCTCGTCAGGCGATGAGCGCCCGCAGCTCGTCGTAGTGGCGGTCCGCGTAGTACGAGAGGACGTCGAGCGCGTCGTCGAACTCGCTGCGATCCAGCTCCTCGGACGGATATTCGACCGACAGGACGACGTCGAGGTCGTCGTCGATCGAGAACTTGGCCATGAGGAGCGTCTGATTCAGCTCCAGCAGGCGCTGATAGAGGCGCCCCGACTTGTCCTGCGCCTCGGGGCTCTTCACGAACGGGACGATCGCGAAGCAGACGTAGCCCGCCGGATCGAGCCGGACGAAGAAGGGGAACGACGCCTGCCGACCACGGAAGTGGCTCCGCCACGTGTCGTCGGAGATCTGATCGCAAGGCCAGCCGCCCTCCTCGAGCAACGCCCGGAGGGACTGGCCGTCGAGCTGAAGCTTGCTGCCCACGGAGCGCCCATCCTACCCGAAAACCCGGCCGGGCGGCGCCGGATTCAACGCTGGCTCGGCTGCGGGCGGCCCCGTGGGCCCCGCGGCCCTTGTGGCCGGGTCTGGAAGGTCGGTCGGTAGACGGGCGGGCGGCTCGGCGCCGCGCTCGGGGCCCGATCCGCCGCGCGCCCGCGCCCTCGGCCGACGCGCGGGACGCAGCCGTGGAGCGGCACCGGGACCGGGCCGTCGGCGCCCCACACCAGGCGATGCATGCAGCCGGCGAACCAGTAGGGCGCGACCCCGGGCGTGGTGGAGACGCCGGGCGGCGGCCCCTCCGGCGCGACGACGACCGGCGAGCGCGGCTGCACCCGGCGCGGCCGGACCATCGGCAGCCCGCCGCGAAGGCCGCCCACGTAGGCGTAGACTCCGTCGTCGACGCGGAAGGCGCCCTCGGGCGCGAACACGTGGCGATGCTCGCCGCCGATGCCGCAGTAGCCCGCCAGCGCGCCGGGGAGCGGGTGGACGCCCGCGTAGGTCCAGACGTCCCCCGTCCAGCCGAAGGCGATGGGATCGCCGAGGAAGACGTGCACGCCGTCCACCTCTCCGAAGGCGCCGGCGACGCTCGACAGGGCGCCGTGCACGTGGTCGGTCTCCTCGAGGTGCCAGTGCCCCTCGAGATCGATCGGGTGCGGGCCCCGGAAGGTGTGGCCCTGCGCCGCGACCGGGGACGTCAGCCCCGGGAGGACCGACGCGAGCGCGCAGAGGAGAGCGAGAGAGAAGTGGCGCACGAGGCCAGGGTACGCGCGACCGCCGCACCTCACAACCACGGGGCGGGCACCTCACGGCCCTGAGGCGGGCCCCGTTGACACCCTGGAAACGGCTCTGCTACTTCGCAGCAATCGGCCCGTGTGGGGCAGGAGGGACAGACGATGAAGCGATCGATCGCGCTGGCGGCCGCGCTGGCACTGGTGGGCTGCGGTGGCAGCTACGAGTCCGCGTGGGAAGACGACGACACCACGACCACGGGCACCGGCGGCGGCGAGCAGACGGGAGACGCGAACGCGCGCGCCGAGCTCATCGCGCAGGGTGACGCGGCCTGGGAGAACCGGGGCGACGTCGAGCAGCTGCGCGCCGCGATCGCGGCGTGGGAGCAGGCGCTCGAGATGGACGGCGGCGACGCCGATCTCTGGGTGAAGGTCTCCCGAGCCCGCTACTTCCTCGCCGACGGCCACCTCTCGTTCGACGACATGGCCGCCGCGGGTGAGGAGTGGCAGCAGGGCATCCGCGCCGCCGAGCGCGCGCTCCGCATCATCAGCCCCGAGTTCGCGCAGCGCATGCAGGCCGGCGACCGGGTCGAGGACGCGGTCTCGGTGCTCGGGGCCGACGCGGTCCCGGCGCTCTACTGGCGCGCCTCCAACCTCGGCAAGTGGGCCCGCGCCGACGGCTTCGCGACGGTGCTCTCCTTCAAGGACGAGATCCGCGCGGTCATGACGCACTGCCTCGAGAACGGCCGCGACTACTTCTTCAGCGGCCCCGACCGCTACTTCGGCGCGTTCTTCGCCATCGCGCCCGCCTACGCCGGCGGCGACCTCGACCGCTCGCGCCAGCACTTCGAGTACTCGATCTCGCAGCAGCCGAACTACTTCGGGACCCGCGTCCTGATGGCCGAGAACCTCGCGGTGAAGCTGCAGGACCGGGAGATGTTCCAGACCCAGCTCCAGCTCGTCATCGACGGCGACCCGGACGCCCTCGAGGGCGCGGCGCCGGAGAACCGGATCGAGCAGCGGAAGGCCCGCGACCTCCTCGCTCGGATCGACGAGTTCTTTGAATAGGGCGCGTCGCCGCACGTCGCTGGATCACCCAACCCCCGAGCTCATCTCCGAGGACCCATGTCGAGAAACCGACTCCTACTCTCCCTGACCTTCGTGTCGGGCCTCGTGTCCGCGCTCGTGCTGACCCTGCCCTCGCAGGAGCCGGCCGCCGCGCAGGAACAGATCCGGATGCGCCTCGCCACCGTCGCCCCCGAGGGGACGCCGTGGGAGAAGCAGCTCCGCAGCCTCAAGCGGCACATCGAAGAAGAGAGCGGCGGGCGCATCCGCGTCCAGTCGTTCATGGGCGGCTCGCTCGGCGGTGAGAAGGCGCTCGTGCGCCGCACCGCGCAGGGCAGCATCCAGGCGTTCGCGGGCTCGACCGCGGCGCTCGGCACGCTCGTCCGCGAGCTCAACGTCATCGAGGCGCCCTACCTCTTCGACAGCGCGCAGCAGGCGGATCGCGCGCTCGACGGCAGCGCCAAGGGCATCGTCGCCGGCGCGCTCCAGCGCCGCGGCTTCGTGTTCGGGCTTTGGGCCGAGAACGGCTTCCGCTCCTGGTTCACCAAGGAGCGACCCATCCGGAACCCCGGTGACCTCCAGGGCCTGCGCATGCGCTCCCAGGAGTCCGAGGTCCACCTCGCCACCTACCGCGCCTTCGGCGCCAGCCCCCAGGCGATCGACGTCACCAACGTGCTGACCAGCCTGCAGACCGGCGTCGTCGACGGCTTCGACAACACCCCGCTGTTCGCCTTCGCCACCAGCTGGTACCAGGCGGCGCGCCACCTGAACCTGAGCGAGCACAGCTACCAGCCCGGCATCGTCGTCTACTCCAAGAGCTGGTTCGACGACCTCCCGGACGACCTGCAGGCGGTGCTCACCAGCATCCCGCAGGACATCACCACCGACGGCCGCACCCAGGTGCGCCGCATGGACCCGATCCTCGTCCGCAACCTCGAGCGCTACGGCATCACCGTGCACCGCCCGAGCGCGTCCGAGCGGTCCGCCTTCGCCAAGATCGGTCGCCCCGTGCAGGACGCGGCCGCCCGCCGCGCCGGCGCCCAGGGCCGGGCCCTCCTCAAGGCCCTCCGCTGACCCCTCGACCGACCCTCCTTGGTTCGGTTCGAGAGCCCGCTCGCTTCGGTGAGCGGGCTCTCTTCGTTTTCCCCTCCCCCCTCCCCCCTCAGTCCCTCCC
>JAYZQJ010000057.1:0-68389 GCA_036149055.1 Myxococcota bacterium
GCGGGTGTGAGGCCCCCCGGGCGTCGGCGACCTCGCTGCGCTCGTCGCCTGCGGTCGTCTCGGGTCAGTGGTCGTGGAAGCGGGTGTGAGGCCCCCCGGGCGTCGGCGACCTCGCGGTGGTCGTCGCCTGCGGTCGTCTCGGGTCAGTCGTGTGGAGGCGGGTGGAGGCCCCCGGGCGTGGGGGGCCCCGGCGCGGTTCTTTGGCTCAGAACTGCTCGGGGCGGATGTCGAGGTAGCTGCGCTCGGCGGACTCGCAGCGGGCGGCGAGGGCTTCGATGCGGGGGACCTCGGTGGCGATCCAGTACTGGGCGCTGCGGCGCATGCCTTCGGCGAAGTCGTCGTCTCGTCCGTCGACCGCGTTCGACAGCTTAAGGTGCATCCACGCGATGACGAGGATCGAGAAGAGCTCGAGGTAGTCGGCGCTGTGGCCGAGCATGCCCTCGACGTCACCCTGCATGCCGCGCGCGCCGAGGCTGGCGGTGAGCGCGAGGACGCGGCCGAGGGCGGCCTGGACGGGGGCGCCGAGATCGCCGGTCGCGTCGGCGCGCACCGCCTCGGCGAAGGCCTGGAGCGCCGCGCCGCCCTTGGCCACCACCTTGCGCCCGAGCAGGTCGAGGCTCTGGATGCCGGTGGTGCCCTCGTGGATGCTGTTGAGCTTCTGGTCGCGCATCCAGGCCTCGGGCAGGTACTCGCTCGTGTAGCCGTAGCCGCCGAGGACCTGGACCGCGAGAACGTTGGCCTCGAAGCCGGCCTCGGCCGGGAAGCTCTTGGTCACCGGCGTCAGCAGGTCGAGCATCAGGCGGGCGTGCGCGTCGTCGTGGGAGGCGTCGGCGTAGCGCGCGGTCACCGCGCAGAGGCAGAGGCCGCCGTCGACGATCGCCTTCTGCCGGAGCAGCATGCGGCGCACGTCGGCGTGGGCGATCAGGGGCACCGGCGCGCCACCCTTGGCGCCGAGCGCGCGACCCTGCTTGCGCTCCTTCGCGTAGGCGAGCGACTCGTGGAAGGCGACCGAGGCGGTGGCCACCCCGTTGACCCCGACCTGGATGCGCGCCTCGTTCATCATCTGGAACATGTGGGCGAGGCCTCGGTGCGGCTCGCCGACCAGCCAGCCGTGGCAGTCGCCCTCGTCGCCGAAGCCGAGCGCGAGGCTGGGCAGGCCGCGCCAGCCGATCTTGTGGATGACGCCGGTGACGTGCACGTCGTTGAGCACCAGCCCGTCGCCCTCGGGCCGTCGCCGCGGGACCGCGAACAGGCTGATGCCCTTGGTGCCCTCGGGCGCGCCGTCGATGCGGGCCAGGACGAGGTGCACGACGTTCTCGGCGAGGTCGTGGTCGCCGCCGCTGATGAAGATCTTCGCGCCGCGGATCCGGTAGGTGCCGTCGTCGGCCGGCGTCGCGGTGGTGGTGATGTCCGCGAGGCTCGAGCCGGCGTGCGGCTCGGTGAGCGCCATCGTGCCGGTCCACTCGCCCTCGTACATCGGGGTCAGGAAGCGGGCCTTCACCGCCTCGTCTCCGAACGCCTCGATCAGGTGCGCCGCGCCGGTGGTCAGCCACGCGAGGCCGGCCGCCGCGAGGTTGCCGGCCATGAGGTAGGCGTGCGCGAGCGTGCCGACGGTGAGCGGGAGCTGCTGGCCGCCGACGTCGAACGGGCGCGTGGCCGCGATCGCGCCGAGCTCGCGGAGCGCCGGCCACACCTGCTTCATGCGCGGGTGCAGCTTCACCCGGCCGTCCTCCAGGCGCGGCGGCTCCTGGTCCATCGGCCGGTAGGCCGGATAGAGCACCTCGCGCGCGACGCGGCGGCAGGTCGCGAGGTAGAGCGCGAACGTCTCGGCCGAGTGGTCGGAGAAGGCCGGCAGCGCGGTCAGGGCCTGCGCGTCGACCACGCGGCTCAGGATCAGATCGACGACGCGGTCATCGATCAGCGGGTTCGAGGAGTCGGTCACCCGCGCAGGGTAGGCCGCTCACTCCAGCCCGGCGAGCCGCGCGAGCACCGGATGGGTGGCCGGCGCGTCGCTCACCGCGCGGCCCTCGAAGACGCCGTCGAACGCGAGCTCCCCGCTCGCCCCGGTCCAGCGCGCGTGCGCGTCGCCCGCCTCGATCGTCTCGAGGTCGTAGTCGCCGTCCACGTCGGCGAGCCCCGCGCTGCCCGAGAGGCGCAGCGTGTCGTAGTCGTGGAGGTCGCTGAGCGCGGTGCGGACCCGGCTCTGCAGCATCGCGACGCCGGCCTCGCAGGCGGCGTTCGCGAGCGTCCCGGTGGTGCCGGCGCCGATCCGGGCGGCGATGGCGCGGCAGTCGACGTAGTCGCCGATCAGCTCCTCCACCGTGTGGTGGCCGCCGCTCATCCGGCTGAGGATCGCGTGGTAGAGCACGGTGTCGACCAGCTCGCCGAAGGGGAGGGCGAAGGCGTGCTCGTCGACGTCGACGCGCTCGCCGAAGGTCACGACCGTCTCGGCCTCGAGCGACTCGAAGGGGCGGCGGTGCGGGACGCCGTCCGAGAGGGTGACGGTCATCGCGGTCAGCCGGTGCGCGCCCATCGCCACGCCGTACTCGTCGGGGGCCGGGAAGGAGAGCTCCCCCTCGAAGGTCAGGCCCGAGAACGCGGCGTCCACGTCGGCGCCGAAGCGGGCCATGTCCGCGACCTGGCGCGGGGTGTGGATCCGGTCGAGCTCGGCCTGCAGCAGGTCCGCGACGATGGCGCGCATGAAGCCGCTGCTCAGGCCCGAGCGCACCCAGCCCGGGGCGTGGGGGCTCTCGGCCACCTCGTCGACCAGCCAGCGCGCCGGCGACTCGCTCGAGAGCCCGCCCGCGACGTCGAGCACCGCGTCGAGCGGGTTGGCGAAGCCGCCGGTCACGTCGAAGGTCTCGACGGTGGCGTAGGGCCCGGCGAGCCCGATCGCGGTGTCGGCGAGCAGGACGTCGAGGTCCGCGCGGTCGCCCGAGAGGGTCACGTCGGTGCAGGTCTCGGCGGCGACGACGCCGGCGCCGTCCAGGCCGAGCACGTAGAGCGCCATCGGCACGTCGAGGGGCAGGGCCTCGACCTCGTCCGCCGCGTCGATGGCGAGCGAGCGGGCGGCGATCGGCGCCGGCACCGCGCGGCCGACGTCCTCGCAGGAGGCGTTCGCGAAGAGGCCGGCGCGGGCCTCTCGCACGCCGCGCTCGCCGTCGTAGCCCACCCGGAAGCCGAGCGCGCCGTAGCGCATCGGCCGGACCTCGACGTCGACGCGCGCCGGCGTGGCCCCCGCCGCCGTCGCGCTCACCGTGAAGCGCCCGTCGTCGCCCGCGCGCACCCGGACGGTGGCGACCCCCTCGTCGCCGGTCGCGCTCGCCCGCGCCGAGAGGCTGCCGCCGTGGGCCTCGCCCTCGAGCGCGAAGTCGAGGAGCGCCCCGGCCCGCGTCGCGCCGTCGGCGTCGACGAAGCGGAAGGCCAGCTCGAGCTCGCCGCCGGCCTCGACCTGGGCCACGGCGGCGCCGACCACCTCGACGCGGGCCTGGCCGGGGACGGCTCCGCCTTCGTCGGGCGCGACGCCTTCGGGCGCGCAGGCGAGCAGGAGCGAGGCGGCGGCGGCGAGGAGGCGGGACATGACCGGCGGGACTGCGATGGCCGTGCCAGGCGTCTCCGTGGGCTCGGGCCCCACGGACTGGCCAGCCGACTGGCCGGTTGGTGGGCCGACGCGGCGTCTCCTCTCGTCACCCCCGACCGGGGTGCGTATCTTGGGGCTCATGCTCTTCCGCCAGCTCTTCGACTCCGCCTCCTCGACCTACACGTATCTCCTCGCCGACGAGGGCCGGGCGGTCTTGATCGACAGCGTCTTCGAGCAGCACGCGCGCGACGCGGCGCTCCTGAGGGAGCTGGGGCTGACGCTGGTCGCCACCCTCGACACCCATGTGCACGCCGACCACGTCACCGGGGCCTGGCGGATGAAGCGCGCCCTCGGGAGCGCCATCGTGGTCTCGGCGCCGAGCGGGGCGCAGGGGGCCGACCGCTACGTGCAGGACGGCGACGAGATCGCCTTCGGGGGCCGGCGCCTGCGCGCGATGGCGACGCCCGGGCACACGAGCGGCTGCTTCACCTACGTGCTCGACGACGAGAGCATGGCCTTCACCGGCGACTGCCTGATGATCCGCGGCGCGGGCCGGACCGACTTCCAGCAGGGCGACGCCCACGCGATGTTCCACTCCATCCGCGACCGCCTCTTCGCGCTCCCGGACGACTGCCTGCTCTACCCGGCGCACGACTACCAGGGGCGCACCGTCACCACCGTCGCCGAGGAGCGCGCGCACAACCCGCGGGTCGGGGGCGACGCCAGCGAGGGCGACTTCGTCGGCTTCATGGACAACCTGGGCCTGCCGCACCCCAAGCAGATCGACGTCGCGGTGCCGGCCAACCTCAAGTGCGGGGAGCCCGAGGTGGTGCCCGCGGACAGCGCCTGGGCCCCGCTCGTGCAAACCTACGCCGGTATGCCGGAGATCGACGCCGAGTGGGTCGCGCAGCACCGAGACGAGGTCCATCTGCTCGACGTTCGCGAGCCCGACGAGCTGACCGACCCCGAGCTCGGCCACGTCGAGGGCGTTCAGAACATCCCCCTCGGTCAGCTCCGCGAGCGGCTGAGCGAGGTGCCGAAGGACAAGCCGGTGGTGAGCGTCTGCCGCTCCGGGCGCCGCAGCGGTCAGGCCACGGTGATCCTCGCCAAGGCGGGCTGGACCGACGTCGCCAACCTCACCGGCGGCATGATCGCCTGGAACGCGAAGGGGCTACCGACCCGTCACGGGGCGTGACAGCCGACGCAGCTCGTCTCGCCCGCGCTGAAGAAGCGCGGGTCGTCCATCGGGTCGGCGTTGGTGAAGCGGGCGACCCGTTCGTCGACCTCGTCCAGGAAGGTCTGCGCCTGCGGCCGGTAGGCCCAGCTCGCGGCGTTCGGGTGCTCGACGGCCAGCGTGTAGTAGCGGCGGGCCTCCTCGACGTTCCCGAGCCGCGCGTGGATGTCCCCGAAGGTCATCAGGGAGCCCTCCTCGTTGTGCGGGACGTTGTCGTTGGTGCAGACGTCGGTGCGCGCGCCGCAGTCGGCGATCGCGTCGAGGCGCTCGAGGGCCATCGCGGGGTAGGGCGTCTCGAGCGGCAGCGGGGCGAAGGCGATCGCGAGGCTGAAGTTGTTGAAGTCGGGCCAGCGATCGGCGGCCTCGATCATGTACGCGATGGCCGCCTCGAGGCGCGCCTCGTCCCCGAGGACCCGCGCCATCGCGACCCGCACCGTGCCGAGCCAGCCGGGGATGCGGGCGTCGTCCGGGTTGACCTCGATGGCGTGCAGGAGCGCCGGCTCCACGTCGCCGACCACCCGGAAGTCCTCGTCCTCGGCGAGCGCGCTCAGGAGCGCCATCGCGTACATCAGGCTGCCGCGCGGGTGGTCGGGAGCCAGCGTCAGGCCGTACTCGAGGGTCGCGATGGCCTCGCCCCGCAGCTCCTTCTCGCCCGCGAGGGCGCGGAAGAAGAGCGCCTCGCCTTCTTCGAGCACCGCCTCCGGATCGGGCGGCGGCCCGGCGTCGGTCGGCCCTGACGCCGCGTCGATCGGCCCAGCGTCGGCGGGGACGGCCGGGCCTTCACAGCCCACCGAGAGAACGAGGAGAGAGAGGGTCAGCGCGCGCACGATCGCCGACGCTAGTGCAGAGGTCCGACCGGTGGAAGGGGAGATGGCGCGCGGCTAGAGCGCCGGCTCAGGCGGCGGCGTGCGCTCGCGCGGCGGAGAGCCGACAGAGGGCCAGCCCCACGTCGTCGCGCAGGCCTCCGTCCGGCAGCCGGACCGCCCCGACCAGGTCGCCGGTGACGTCGGCGAGGGTGGCGCGCGGTGAGAACGCGTCGAGCAGCCGCCCGGGCGTCGCGCAGTCCAGGAGCCCGTCGCTCGCGAGCAGCAGGGTGCCCACCAGGGGGAGCGGGCCGAACGGCACCGGGCGCGCCATGCCGCTGCCGACGCGCCACTTGCGATGCTGCGACGCGGTGAGGTCGAGGTGATGGCGGTCGTGCACGAGCCACGCCCCCGAGTCGCCGACCGACGCGCCCCAGAAGCGGTCCTGGAACACCTCGGCGATCACCGCGGTGGCCTGGCCGGCGTCGCGGGCCCCGAGCACCGCGCGGTCGAGCCGCTCGAGGAGCTGCACCACGCCGCGCGCGCCGATCGGCCCGTGCTTCGCCGCCGCGATCTCCCGCACCGTGTCCACCACGAGCGAGGCGGCGAGCGCCGCCCCCGTCTGACCTCCGGCGCCGTCGGCCACCACGAGCAGCGCGTGCTCGCGATCCCCGAACACGCCGACCCGGTCGTGCCCGCGCCCGAAGGCGCTCTGTGTCGTCTGCGATGTCTCCAGCATGACCGGGGTATCGGCAACCGCCGTGCCACGGCCGCGGGCGGGCGCGTGGAGCCTCCGGGCGCGCCTCCCTGCCAGCTTGTCATTCACGCGCCCCCCACCGCTGCCATCGGGGCGAGCGCGCGGCTCACCCGCGCCAGGCGGCGACGTGGTGGACGAGCTCCGCCGCGAACGCGCCTTCGCCGTAGCGCTCCAGGCTCTCGGCGAGGGTCTCGTGCCGGGTGAAGGCGTGGTCGACGCCGGGGAGCACGCGCACCTCACCCCCCGCGAACGAAGCGGCCTCGCGCTGTTCCTCGTCGCTCACCACCCAGTCGTGCTCGCCGACGAGGAAGAGGCAGGGCGCGTCGAGGGCGCGCCAGGCCTCCTCGAGGGGCGCGGCGTCGAGCTGGGCGTGGAAGGCGCGGGTGCGATCGTAGCGACCGTCCCGCAGGGGATCGGCGTCGAAGGCCTCGAGCTCGCGCCGCACCGTCGCCTCGTCTCGCCCGCGCAGCCGGAGCTGGCGCGCGATCCCGTCGCGGAGACATCGCGTCCAGCGCCGCGCCGAGGTGCCGAAGGTCGCCACGCCGAGGACCTCTCGATCGCGGGCGAGCAGAGGCGCCAGCATGCCCCCGACGCTGTGGCCGAAGAGGAAGGCGGGCTGACCGAGGGCGTCGAGCGCGGCCGCGTAGATCGTCCGCTCCGTCTCGAGGTCGATCCCGGCGCAGGGCGGCCCCTCGCTGTCGCCCAGCCCGAAGCGGTCGACCCGCAGCACCGCGAAGCCCGCCTCCACGAGCCCGTGGACCAGCCGGGCAGCCGGGCGGCGCTCGGCCAGCGCGAAGTCGACGCTCTCGGGGCGGATGCCGGGGAGGAAGAGCAGGACCGGCGCGTCCGGCGACGGACGGCGAAGGATCGTGCGTACCCGGTGGCCGCCCACGTCGAGCGCGCCGTAGGTCAGCGCGCCCGGGCCTCGCTCGTCCGGGAAGGGCACCGGGGCGAGCCTGACCTCGTGACGCGCGCCGTCGCGCCGGAGCGTGGCCACGCAGCCCTCCGATCCGAGCGCGCGGCGGAGGGCCTCGACGTCTGGAACCGGCGCCGCGTCCATCGCCTCGAGCCGGTCGCCGACGCGGAGCGTCTGCGCGGCCATCGAGCCCGGCGCGATCCAGGTGATCTCGAGCCCGCCCTCCGCCGGGCGGACGGCGGCGCCGAGGAAGGGGCGGCGGGGCAGCGTCACGACGCCGGAGTATCGACTACTCTCGGCGGCGGTGCAGGCTCACGTCTTCCACCCTCACGCGGCGCGCGTCGTCCGCATGCTCGACGGCGCGGGCCACCACGTCGTCGCGCTCGAGGACCGAGAGGCGCTCGACGCCGCCCTGCCGGAGGTCCGCGTGCTCTTCGCGCCGATGCCGCCCCGCTCGGGCTGGGCGCGCGCCCGATCGCTCGAGTGGGTGCAGCTCGCCGGCGCCGGGGTCGATCACTTCCTGCCGTCGCCCGACCTGCCCGAGCGTGTGGTCGTGACCAACGCGCGCGGCGTCTTCGCCGACGAGGCGGCGGATCACGCGATGATGATGGTGCTCGCGCTGACCCGCCGCCTGCCGCGCCTGGTCGAGCAGCAGCGCGCTCACCGCTGGGAGATGCACGCGATGCCGAAGCTCGCGGGGCGCACCCTGCTCGTCCTCGGGCTGGGCGAGATCGGGAGGCGCGTCGCCGCTCGCGCGATCGCGTTCGGGATGCGGGTCCGCGGCGTGCGGCGGAGCGGCGCGCCGGTCGACGGAGTGGAGGTCTCGGCCGAGGTCACGCCGGCGCTCGTCGCCGAGAGCGACGCGGTCGTGATCGCCCTCCCGCGCACCGCCGAGACCGATCACATCCTGCCGGTGGACGCGCTCGCGCCTCACGCGGTGGTCGTCGACGTGAGCCGGGGAGGGCGGGTCGACGCGGCCGCGCTCGCGGCTCGGCTGCGGGCCGGGACCCTCGGCGGCGCCGCGCTGGACGTCTTCGAGGAGGAGCCGCTCCCGCCGGACAGCCCGCTCTGGGACACGCCCGACCTGATCGTGACCCCTCACGTCGCCGGGTACGGCGAGCGCTACCTCGCGCGGGCGACCGCGTTCTTCCGCGCGAACCTCGAGCGCTTCGCCGCCGGCCGGCCGCTGCGAGGCCTCGTCGACCGAGAAGCGCGGTACTGAAGAAAAAAATCCTAAAGGTCGGCGAGGGGGCGACGTACTCATCCCTCAGCAGCGAACAACGACTGGGAGTCGGTCGAAAGGGCAACCGCGAACGAAAGGCGCGGACGCAAAGCTCCTGACCTACGGGACCCTGGGTCCTACGGTTTGAAGAGCCGCCGAAACGGCACGGTTGACTCCCCCCCGAAAGGAACAGGAGTCCACCATGAAGCCGATCCACGCGTCCCTCGTTCTCGCCGTCGCCCTCGCCTCCGGCTGCGCCGCCTCGGCCACCCAGCAGGACCGCGCGAGCCTCCCGCGCCACCAGTGGACCGACGCCGAGTGGTACGGCCAGGCCATCGACGAGGCCATCGACGCCTACGAGGCCGAGGTCGAGCTCGCCGCCAGCCGCACCTACGCGTCGGCCGCCGAGGCCGAAGCGGTCTCGATGTCGCACGGCGAGTCGCACTTCGACGCCCACCTCCACGCCGCGCTCGACCGCTACGGCCTGACCTTCCGCGGCCTCCGCCTCTACGCCCGCCGCCACCCCGAGTTCGCGGCCCAGCAGGAGGCCCTCAACACGGTCCGCATGGACGCCATCCGGTCCACCCACGCGACCATCGCGAGCCGCGTCGCGCCCAACCGAACCCTCGTCGCGTTCGAGTCCCCCGAAGCGGAGACCGGGCGCCTGGCTTCCCGGAAGTAAGACTTCCTCTCCTTTTTCTCTCCAAACCAACCCAACGCACCCCGACGCGCGTCCGGATCCTCCGGGCGCGCGCCGGTGTTTTCGCGTTCTTCAGGCCGTGATCTCGGCCCAGCGCTCGCTCGCCGCCCAGAGGCCCTCGGCCAGCGCGTCGTCGCGGGCCAGCGGGGCCGGGGCGCGGGGCGCGCGATCGCAGTAGAGGCCGGGCGCGACCGCCTCGGTGGCGCACCACACCGGCGTCTCGGCGCCCTCGGCGGGCGCCTTCATGCGGCAGGTGATCAGCGGGCGGACCGGCCAGGGCACATGGCGCCACGCGTCGGAGGCGACGTCGCCCGGATCGGCGACGAGGCTGCGCACGCCGCGCCGGACGAGCGCGTGGTGGAAGAGCATCACCGCGAGCTTGGAGCGCGCGTACTCGCGGAAGCCGGTCAGGCTCCTCGTCGGCGCGCGCGCCGCCTCGAGCCCGAGCGAGCGCGCCCGCTCGTGGGACCCGCTCCCGAGGTGCACCACGCGGTCGAAGCGGCAGAGCCGGGTGAGGAGGAAGTGGCCGAGGTGGTTGACGCCGAACGCGCGCTCGAAGCCCTGACGGGTCACGCCGCGCGCGCCGGCGACGCCGGCGTTGTTGACGAGCGCGTCCAGGCGGAGCGCGCCGAGCGACGCGGCGGCGGCGCGCACGGAGTCGAGGTCCCCGAGGTCGAGGCGGAGGAAGCGGCTCCCCGGCACGGAGCGCAGCGCGTCGGCGGCGCGGGCCTCGCTGCGGCACGCGAGGATCACGCGCGCTCCGCGGCGGCCTAGCGCCTCGGCGGTGGCCCGGCCGACCCCGGTGTTGGCCCCGGTGACGAGGTAGACGCGGCCGCTCAGATCCACCGCAGGCCCTCCACGGCGCCGGCCCCGATCCCGGCCCAGAGCGCGGCCCCGGGGATCGACCCGAGCGCGGCGATCCAGAGCTGGCGCAGGGGCGGCACGCGCCGCGCGCCCGCGGTGAGGTTGGCCACGTGGAAGCCGAGCGGGAACCAGCGCACCGCGACGAGGAACATCGGGTGGGTCACCGGGAGGCGCCGCAGCCACGCGGGCAGGCGCTCGAGCCGCGCGTCGAGGTCGACGTCCTTCGCCGAGCGACGCGCGAGGCCGTACTGGATCATCGAGCCGAGCGTCCACCCGGCCCAGGTCATGACGCCGCCCGCGAGCCAGCCGTAGGCGGCCGAGGTCGCGAGCGCCCAGAGCTCGGAGGGGAAGGGCGCGGCCGCGAGGGCGGCCTGGACGAGGACGAGGACCGCGGGCGTGGCGACGCCGTAGCGCTCCATCAGCGCCTCGGGCCCGCCCATCGCCGTGACCCAGCGCTCGAGCCCGACCGCCGCCAGCAGGAAGCCGACGACCATCCAGAGCGCCGGCGCGCGAAGGACCCTCAGCACTCGTTGACCCTCCCCGGCTCCACCTCGTCCCGCACGCAGCGCGGGGGCTTCAGCAGCCACTCGTTCAGCAGCGGGCCGAACACCTGCTGCAGCATGCCCCCGCCGACGTCCGCGAGCATGCCCCAGGCGACGATGGTGCCGCCTCGGTGCGGGCTGAGCGACACGAAGCCGCGCCCGGCCCGCACGTCGTGGGGGCGCGTGGTGTCGAGGGCGAAGCGGATCGCGCGCGCCTCGTCGTCGACGGTCATGCGCAGGAAGTAGTCGGCGCTGCCGATGCCGAACGCGTGATGCATGCGCAGCACCCGCGCGTCGCCGTCCTGCGCCACGACCTCGACCGACTCGAGCGAGGGGATGAGCCGCGTGTAGCGGGAGGGATCCCGGACCACCGCCCAGACGCGATCGATGGGCGCGTCGACGCGCTGCCAGCTCGAGCCGCCGAAGAGCCGCGCGCGCCCGTCGGTGCGTGTCATGTCGCGCCGGACGAGCTCGCCCGCGAGGAGCCGGCGGCGCTCGTCGGGGCTGAACGCGTCCGCCTGCCCGAGAGCCGCCGAGGAGACCAGCCCGAGCAGCGGGGCCAGCGTGAGCACGAGATGGGTTCGCATGGGGACGGGATGCGGGACCCCGCGTCCGCGGCTCATGAGCCGCCCGGGACGGACCGCGCATCCCGGCGAGGTGCGACCTTCCCGCCTCCTCGCGCTCGTCCTCCTCGCCGTCGTCTCCGAGCGCGTCCCCGCTCGCGCGCAGGCGCCGGTCGCCCATCAGCGGCTGGCGATCGTCATCGAGCCGATGGGCGCCGAGCACATGCTCGCGCTCGGCGTGCGCGCGCGGCTCGGGGATCCGGAGGAGCTGCTCTTCACCGGGGCCCACGCCGAGGCGGGCGTCGTCAGCTACACGTCTCCGATCTACACGCGCAACGGAGCCTACCTCCAGGTGAGCCCGCTCGCGTTCCTGGTGCTCCGGGCCGAGCTCCGTCACGTCCAGATGTGGTCGATCGGCATGCCGGGCGCGGGCTACTTCCCGCTGCTCCAGGACGGCTCCCTGGCCGAGGGGGGCGCGGCGACCGGGTGGGAGGCTCACCTGAGCGCGATCCTGCAGGGGCTCGTGCCGCTCGGCGACACGCGCCTCCTGATCTGGAACCAGACCGCGCTCGAGAGCCTCACGATCGGGCCCGCCGAGCGCTACCTCTCGCCCCGCCACGACGCCGCGCTCGGCCGACGCGACGGGACGCTGACGAACGCCGCGATGCTCCTCTGGGAGGTCGACCTGACGCCGCGCCTCCACCTGCGGCTCGGCGCCTACTCGGACCTCCTGTGGGTCGCGAGCGACGGCTACCTCGCCCACCAGGTCGGGCCCCTGGCGATGCTGCACGTCGACGCCCCCGACCCCCACGTCTCCTCGATCCTCCCCTTCGTGCGCTTCGGCGCCTACACCGACGGCCGCCGGGCGGGAGGCGTCACCGCGCTCGCCGGCCTGCTCGTCGACTACGAGTGACCTTCGCGCTCAAGGCTCGGCCTCCGTCGCCCGATGCACGGGGTGAGATGCGGGACATGCTGCGAAGCCGAATCACGGGGCGCCACGGGATCAAGACCACCTCGCTCCTCGAGCCGCTGCTCGAGGCGTCGCGGCGGCCGGACGACGCGTTCGAGATCCTCATCGAGGTCGCCGAGGCCCACCCCGAGATGAAGGCGCTGCTCCTGAAGGCCGCCAACTCGGCCACCCGCCGGGGCTACCAGCGCATCCGGGACGTCCGCCCGGCCCTCGTCCGGATCGGCGTGCTCGCCGCGGCCCGGCTGATGCTCGAGGCCGCCCACCGCGAGGACCCGACCACCTTCGGCCACGCGGCGTGAGCGCCTGGGCGGGGGCGTGAGGCCACGGTAGCTCACCGAAAGCCTTGCTTTTTCTCCCCCGAGCCTCATGTTACGGGCATCCGGCCAACCCCTCGGGGGCGCCGGCTGACAACCGAATAGGGGGCGTACCGGTTTCGACGAGGGTGAAGAAGCCCTGGTGGCGTGTCGCCGGACTGAGTAACGGCGTCAAAAACATCTCGGAACCCATAAGTGCGAACGACAACGCGCTTGCTCTCGCTGCTTAGTCGCAGTTAGGGAGCCGTCGAAGGAAAGAGCCCGTCAGCGCTCTTCTGGAGGCGTCATTGAGCTGACTGGCCTGATCCCGCACGGTCCGGGGTGAGGGCGAGACTTCAGGACCGTTGGCGTCACGTGTAGCCCGCTCTCGGGCGCCTCGTGATGCGACAACAAAACGAGAGCTACACACGTAGAAGCCAGAGTAGCGGAACGCTTTCGGACGCGGGTTCGACTCCCGCCGCCTCCACTAGAAATGCAGGGGTCAATCGCACCCTCGCCACCATTCCCGCCACCATGGGCGGAGGGCGGCGGGGGCTGCGGTTGGCCGCTCGTCGCCTCACGCACCGCCTCGAGCTCCACCACGGGCGCGCGCTCGAGGCCGAGCCGGAGAGACCCGACCGCCTCCGAGAGCGCGGTCCACTCCCAGTCGGTGTACCCGTCGACGACGTCCCCGCGCGCGTTGTGCGTGACCCGCTCGAGCACGTCCTTCCGCGCGCCGTCCGAGCGCGCGAGCGAGATGAACGTGTGGCGGAAGGCGTGGCACGCGCGTCCCTTCTTGGCGCCTGGCTCGCGGTGCGGGATCCCGACTCGCTGGAGGTCGCGGTAGAGCGCCTTCACCGCCTGGTTCTGGGTCCGCGGCCGCCCGGTCCGGGGGTCGGGGCAGAGCCAGTCGTCCGGGCTCGGATGCCGGCCGTAGAGCTCGGCGAAGCCCTCGCGTCGCCAGCGGTCGAGGATGTCGGCGAGCGCGGGGTGCACCGGGACGAGGCGCTCCCGCGTGTCCTCGCCGTCGTCGGCCGTCTTGAGCGGCTGGTCGTCGTACTGGCTGTGGACGAGCAGCGCGCCCAGCCCGGACGTGTCCGTGTCGTAGTCCCGCCAGCGCCGCCCGGACGCCTCGCCCAGCCGGAGCCCGCCGAGCCCCATGAGCGCGTAGAACACGCGCCGCCAGTCCGGGATCGCCGGGTCGGTGAGCAGCTGCCAGAGCTCCTCACGGCTGAACCGCGGCTTCCGCTTCTTCGCGACCCGCGGCAGCTTCCCCCGCGGGAGGCTCGCCGGGTTCGTGACGATCACCTCCTCGAATCGGGCGAGCTCGAGCATCGAGCGGAGCACGCCGTGGACGTTGCGGATCGTCTTCGCGGCCAACTCCCCCCGGAGATCCCGGACCATCGCGTCGACCATCTTCGGCGTGAGGTCCTCGACGCGGACGCGGCCGAGCCGGGGGCGGATGTGGTTGTCGTAGCAAGCCCTCGCGTCGTCGAGCGAGCGCATCCCTTCGCGCTCCTTCTCGGCGGTCCAGTAGTCCGCGAGCTCGTCCATGAGCATCCGGGCGTGGGGCCCGCCATGCACGTAGGTGCCGGCCTTCACCTCGGCGAGCCGCTTCTCGCGGAGGCGCTTCGCGGCGCGCATCGTCGAGCCCGCCGGCTCGTACCGGCGGACTCCGTGCTGGTCGTAGAAGTTGATCTCGTAGACGGTCTTGCCGCCGATCGAGCGCTTCCGGATGCCGGTCGCCTTCGCCATCAACCCACCTTGCCCCACTCCATGATCTCCGCCTCGACGAAGCGGACCTCTTTCCCGCCGAGCTTCCGGTGGGGGAGGCCGTCACGCCGGGCCCACTTCAGCACGGTCTCTCGGCCAACGCCCATGCGCTCGGCTGCCTCCTCTGCCGTGAGCAGCCGAAGGCTCGCGCTCTTGCGCTCCTCGAGCGCCTCCCGGACGGCAGCGGCGATCAGCTTGCGCAGGGTCGTCATGTCGGTGATCACGACGCCGTTGTGCAGGTGGTCGAGGTCAGCCATTGGGCGCCTCGGCCTGGATGCGCTGCATCGTCTCGAGCCAGGTCGTGACGACGCTGCTCTCCGCCACCTCGACGCCGTTGGCGTAGAGCACCACCCGCAGCGCTGACATGCTGCTGGTCTCCGGCGCCCGAGGCTTGGTCGGCGCCGCCCGCGACGGCTTCGCCTTCCGCGCGCGCTTCCGCGCTCCGCCGACGTTCTTCGGCGTGCTCACCGCCTTCTCGGGGCTCATGCGCTTCAGCCGGTAGTAGAGGGTCGACTCGGTGAGCCCGAGCGCTTTCGCTTCGGGCAGCTCGAGCAGCTCCGCGGCGGTGAGCTCGCGGCCCTTGTACGGGTAGGTCCTTCTCGTCTTCGGCATCCTCGTCTCCTCGCGCCGATCGGCGCTCTCGTCGGTCTCCGGGGAGGGGCCCGCCTCGGGCTCCTGGGGCTGCTCGGCGGGCTGGTCGGTGGGCTGCTCCGCACCGCCGAGCAGCGTCGAACCGCCGGGGGCGAACCCGCCGGCGAGCTCCACGAGCTCGACGTCCGGCGTCTCCCCGCGGGCGTGAGCCGCGCCGATCGGGCAGTCGGTGCAGCCGGCGGCGGCGAGGTGCCTCTGGCCCTTCGCGCCCCGGCCGCCGGCCTCCTTCCGCGCGCGCCGGAAGCGCTGGGTGCAGCTCGTCCTCGTGAGCTTCGTCGCCAGCCGCTCGCACCGGAACAGCTCGAGCTCAGCCATGGTGCGCTCCCCCGTCGTCGCCCCAGGTGCACGCCGCGCGGATCACCTCCGCCTCGAACCGGCGCCACGCCGGGAGGTCCTCACGCACGACCCAGGCGGTCGAGCTGTCGGCGAGCCATCGCACCGGCCAGTGACATCCCGGGGCGGTCAGGTCGACCGTCACGCCGTCGAGGTGGGCGATGACCCTGCGCACGGTCGCGCCCGGCCAGCGGCGCTCGGCCTCGACGCGGGCCCGTAGCCTGGCCTCGGCGCGTCGAGCGCGGTCGGCCTTGCGGGCCGCCACGATGTCCGCGGCGTCGGGGGCGCACTCCGAGCACCAGACCCGATCGGCGTCGTCGACGTCGCCGCCGTCGTCGAGCTCGGCCTCGCCGACCTGCGCGCTGCACCCGTCGCACGAGATCCACCAGCCGTGCTCGAGGATGAGCGCGCGCTTCGTCCAGCCGGCGTCGAACTCGGGCGCGCGCCGAACGTCGAGGCCTTCCCCCTCGGGCTCACCGTCGAGCTCCAGCCCGCCGGCTCGGCGCGCCTCTGCCTCGGCCGCCGCGCGCACGATGCACGAGAACTCGTCCGCGCTCACCACCCACGCAGGCTCACCACGGCGCCCTCCTCTCGGCTGCTCGCTCGCCGCCATCACCACTCCGAGCACGCCACGTAGCGGCGCGAGGGGTCGCGCAGGTACTCGCCCCACAGGGACCCGGCCGGCCTGTGGTCCTCCCAGAACGTCGTCTGGGCGGCCTTGGCCACGTCGATGAGCGTGACCTCGAGGTCACCCGCCGTCGGGATTTCCTCGTCGTCCAGGTTGCACTCATCTCGCAGGTGATGGTCCAGCAGCCGCAGCGCATCGCCCTCGTCCTCGGCGTGCACCCAGTGCCTCACGTGCCCGTCGTCCAGCTTGTAGATCCGCATCGTTCGCTCCTTTCGAGGCTGCTCGCTCGCCGCCAGGTGCCGCGCCGCGTCCCACAGGATCGCCAGTCGCGTGCGGCAGTCGCCGTCGCGCCACGCCGCGCGGGCGTGCAGGCCGAGGCGCATCGCCTTCCCGAGAAGCGCGCGGATCACGCCGGCCTCCGGTAGTAGCGCCGCGCGAGCTGCGAGCCGCGATGCTCGCTCGGCGGGACGAGGCGCGACGCGAGCTCGCCCTCGACCTCCATGCGGCGGAGCACGTGACCGACGAAGGTCACCGCCCCGTGACGGCGCGGGTAGGGGGACTCCGGCCACGCGTCGACGACGTCGCCGGACCAGACCTCGGCGTCCTCCTCGAGGAGCTTGAGCGCGATGCCCCGCACGTCCTGGCGGTGGTCCTCACGCATGGTCCACCTCGTCGGTCTCGCGGCGGCGCCGCTCGAGCACGCCATCCGCGGCCTCGGCTCGTCGTCGCAGGCAGTCGTCGTCGTCGGCGCCGTCCTCGTCGCGGTCCTCGCGATCGAACGCCCAGGCGCCCACCTCGTCGGCGGCGCCATAGACGACGTCCTCCGCCAGCGAGGCCAGCGCCTCGATGCGCTCCTGGACGTCGGCGCCCCAGGCGGCCGGCTCGACGCGCGGCGGCTCGTCGGGCCCGCCCCGCAGCTCGGCCGCGAGAGCGCGCAGTTGGTCCGGCAGCTCGTCGGCGAGCGCCTCCAGCGCGGCAGCCGTCGAGCCGAGGCCCGTCCGGTCGTCAGCGCGGCGGTTCGCCTCGGCGTGCTCGGGCGCTCCGCCGCGGCTGCATTCTTCCTCGTCGCGCTCCAGGAGGAGGTCGCAGCGGAGCCGCTTGCGCGACACGGTGTTGAACTTCCAGCGGACCGCCGCGCCGAGGTCGACGCCGGCCCGGGCGCAGAGGAGGTCGAGGTAGATGACGACGTCCGCGGCCTCGTTCCCCAGCGCCACGACGTCCAGGATCCCGTCGGTCGCGATCGGGCCGGTGTTCTGGCCCCGGCGCGCGTGCTTGAGCACGTTCGCCAGCTCGCCGAGCTCGCCGGTGACCGCCATCAGCCAGTCCTGCAGGGACCACTCCTCGAAGGGGTGGTAGAAGCGCTCGCACCGCTCGACGTTCTTCGCGCGGAGTTCGGCGAACCGGAGCGAATCGGAAGCCTCACGCATCGGCCTGCTCCTTTCGCAGCGCCTCGAAGAGCAGCGGGAGGAGCGCGTCTTTCACCACGCCGAAGCTGTGCGGCTTGCGGTAGACCGCGCTCTCCCAGTAGTCGTCAGCGATGACCCGGTGCAGGTCCTCGTCGGCGAGAGCCTCCTGGAGGAGGAGCTCGGCCGGCGCCGATGAGTCGAGCTCGTCGAGGGCTCTCCACGCGGCGCGCGCCTCGTCGCGGGTGAGACCACCGCTCCGGCGGGCCTCGAGCACTTCCGCGCGCCAGCCCTTCACCGTCGCCCGCCCGTCGAACTCGTCCGGCACGCCCGCGAAGAGCTTGCGGGCGACGTAGTCGGCGCCGACCCACATCCCGAGCGCGTCCGAGAGGTGCTGCGACTCGCAGAGCCAGGGGCCGCGCCACCAACGGTGCGACCACGTCCCCCAGTCCGAGACGAGCGCGAGGGTGCCGTGGGTGTCGTCCACGTAGAACGCCGCCCAGCCCCGGCCGGCGCCAGGGACCTCGATGCCGTCGAAGCGGTAGACGCGTGTCGACGGCTCGCCGGCCGCCTCGCCCACCAGCGCAGCTGCATGAAGCACCGCGTCTGAAAGCTCGTGACCCTCGGAGGCGCTGATCTGAGGGAAGCTGCCCGGGGCCACGAGGCGCTCGGCCAGCTCGACCGTGCGCTTGCCGAGCAGCTCCTGGAGCGTCCCGACGTGGGGCATCAGGACCACGTCCGACGGCCTGAATGGCGGGGCCTCCGTGACACCTTCCCGCGCACCTTCTTCATTCGCCATGAACCCCTCCTCGGCGCCCTCGCTCGGCGCCAGTGATACGACCGGCCGAAATCGGCTGATTCGCACGCAAATCGTGTGCGGCGTTGCATCTCGTCGTGTTGTCCGAGCGGAGCAGGGTCGAAACCCCGGAAACAGGCCCAGAAGACACGCGGGGCCGCGGATTTGAAATCCCGCGACGTCTACACCGCATATCACGAAACGTTGCCCTCAAATTCATTCCTGATCCGAGCGCGAATTTCGGCCGATCACTCGCGCCGGATTCCGTCAACTTCGCTGATCCGGTCACGCCGACGCCTCCTCGGCGCAGACGGCCAGCGGCGCGACGACCATCAGCCACCCGTCGCCACGCGCGACGAGGACCCGGAGCGGGTCCATCCCGGCGTCCATCGCCCCAGCCGCGACGCTCCGATCGCCCGAGAGCTGTCCGACGACACCGATGTGCGCGGCGAGCCTGGCGTCGACCAGGACGCCGGCCAGGGTCAGCCGTCCGTCCCTCCCCGGGCGCTCCGCCGCCTTCCGGATCAGCGCCCTCGAGCGGAGCCGTCGAGGCAGCTCCGCGGCCGCGGCGCGCTCGAGGAAGGGCGGGAGGTTCGCCGGGACGTCGGAGAGGTGGTCCTGCTGTCGCGCGCTCGCGAGGACCGGGGCCACGAACGCCTGATCGACGGCCGCGCGCATCGCCCACTCGCGAGCGCGGCCCCAGAGGTAGACCATCTCGGCTTCGACTCCGATCGCGAACGGCACCGCGACCTCGAGGCCCTTGAGGCTGCCGTTCGTCATCCGCCGCTCCCCCGCCGACGAAGCGGCCGCGGCGGCGTCCGCACCGCGCGCGAGACCTCCCAGCCGTACTTCACGAGCCGGACGTAGATGGTGCTCGCCGCCGCGCGCGCCTCGGGCAGCCGAGCGAGCTGGCCGATCGAGTAGAGCTCGTCGTCCTCCCAGCGCCAGACGAGCGCACTCTGACGGCCGCGCGCGCCGCGGCCGATGCTGGCGCGCTCCGGAAGCGCCGAGGCCTCGCCGGGCTCGCGTCGCTGGGTGACGCGCTCGCCGCGCGGAGCGTGGTCGGGCCGCATGGGGCCGCGCCCAGCGAGCCAGGCACCCACGAGCTCGGGCGCATCACCCTCGGCGTGGCCGAAGCGCCCGGCGAGCGCGTCGAGCGCGTCCTCGCCGACCGCGACGCGCAGTCGACGGGCGAAGGTCCGGAGCGCGTCGGTCTCGATCTGCCGGATCCTCTCGCGCGTCACGCCGAACGCGGCCGCGACGTCCTCGAGGGCCGCCCCGTCCGGCCAGTTCGACCGGAGCATCTGACAGCGAGGGTCCTCGGCGTACGGGGTCTCGAAGTCGAGGAACGGCTCGTCGGCCTGCTCGTCGTGCGCGAGCGCTTCGGTTCGGGAGCTCATGAGGTCACCTCCGACAGCTCGGGGATGGCGCGGTCCATGTCGGCCAGGTCGCCGAGGCCGAGCTCGGCGACGAGCCTGGCGGCGCGCCGGTAGCGGTTGATCATCGCGCTCGAGCGGTGGCCGGTGCGGTCGGCGACCCAGGTCTCGGTCTTCTCGTTCGCGAGTGCGATCGTGATGTAGGTCGCGCGGAGGTCGTGGAGCCGGATCGGCTGCCGCGTCTCGCTCCGCTCGTAGAGCTCGGGCCGGTCGATCCCGGCGCTCCGGAGCTGCTCGCGGAAGCGCGGCGTCGCACGGCCGTCGCCGCGGGTGATCAGAGGCTCGCCCGCCTCGTCGACGAAGACGCGGTCGTCGCCACCGCGGCGCGCGCGCCAGGCGCGGAGCGCCCGGGCGCAGTCCGGGCGCAGCGCCCAGGCTCGCGGCTCGCGGGTCTTGTTTTCGACCAGGGCGACCGCGCCGCGCTCGAGGTCCACGTCCGCCCAGGCCAGGTCGGAGGCCTCGCTCCGTCGCATGCCCTCCCGCGCCATGAAGCCGTACAGCAGCCGGAAATGCAGCGGGACCGAGCGGCAGCCGAGGAGCGCGCGGTCCTCGTCGGGGTAGAGGAACGTGTAGGCCTTCTCGTCGGCGAGCTTCGGCAGGAACCCCTTGGGCAGCGGGTTCGCCGTGATCACGCGCGCGGGGAAGTGCGCGAGCGTCAACACGCGCGCCATCACCTGCGCGACGTGTCGGCGCGTCGCGGGCTTGAGGTGGGCGGGCAGGCGCTCCATGACGGCGAGCGCGTGGTCGAGCGTGATCTCCTCGAGAGGGATCGTCCCGATGACCGGGTAGACGTGATTCTCCAGGCGCCGCGCGTCCTGCGTCGCGGTCTTCTTCTTCTTGATGTGGTCCGGGTACCGGCTCCGCAGCTCGCCGCTCGTCCACGCGTAGCCGAACTCCGCGAAGGTCATCGACGCGACGGGCGGCGGCGCCGCCTCGCCGGTGCTGAGACGGCGGATCGCCTCGAGCGGGCGCTCGTGCCGGTCATCGCTCCCGCCGATCAGCTGGAGCAGCGTCCTCGCGAGCTCCGCGCCGACGGGCTTCTCGGCGGCGCGGAGGAGGCAGGCCTGCTCGGCGAGCAGGCGCGCCCGGGCGCGGGCCTTCTCCTGGTCCTCGACCTCCCGCGGGCAGGTGGTGAGCTGGACCGTGCACCGCGAGCTCCCGCGGAGGGTCACGATCGCGCGCCAGCATCCGCCGTAGTAGCGGATCGACCCCGTCGCTTGCCGGCTCACTTGGCCGCGCTCCCGGGCACGCAGCCCTGCTCCATGAGGAGGCGGTCCACGTCGTCGAGCTCCGCGGCGTTCGGCACGCGCTGAGCTCGCCGCGACGCCCCGGACTCGTCGCCCAGCCGGGCGAGGTAGGCCATCAGCGCCGTGCGCTCGACCATGCGGGTCTTGCCGAGCTTCGACACGTGCGGCGCCCCGTCCCGACGGAGCAGCTCGAGGAACTTCCGCTTCGAGAGTCCGAGGAGGTGGCAGTTGTCCTGCGTGTAGTAGTCCGGGTGCGCCTCGGGCAGGTCCGAGCGCCGGATCTGCACGCGGGCATCCGCCTCGATGAAGCCGTCCTCAGGCATCGGCCGGCGTCTCCGGCAGCGATGCGACGAGCCGCTCTCGAGCTTCCCGGTAGCGGAGGGTCGCCTTGTCCCGCTCCTTCGCGGCTGTCCCGCGCTCGCTCCGCGCGCGCTGCAGGGCGGCCTCGGCCTCCGCCTCGAGCTCGGCGATCCGCGCCGCGAGTCGCTGGTCGAGCGCCTCCAGCTCGGCGTCTCGCTCCGCGCGCGCGGCGTCTCGCGCCACGTCGAGCAGCCTCCCGAGCTCCGCCTCTTCGCGCTCCGCCTCGGTGAAGCGGCGCGTCGCTGCGTCGATGGCGGAGAGCGCCTCGTTGACCTCGGCGACGCGCGCGGCGCGCCGCTTCGCCTCCCGGGCGATGTCGACCTCGGCGCCCATCTCAGCCCAGAGCCTTTCGCAGGGTGCCGCGGAGCTTCTCGAGCTCGTTCTTGAGGCGCGTTCTCTCCCAGATCAGTCGCTTGACCTCCGAGTGGATGTCGTGCGTCGCGACGGCGAGCAGCTCGGCGACGGCGTCCAGCGTGGCTGCCGCGCCCTCCGCGTCCTCCGACTCGTGTCCCTCGTCGGCGGCGAGCGGGCAGGGCGAACCGAGCTGGACGCCCGGGGGTACCTGCCAGACGACGCGCGCGCCGCCCTCCTCGTCCTGCTCGACGTGGAGCGTGAGGCATCGGTTGCGGCCGACCTCCTTCACGATGGCTTCGGCCTTCCGCTCGCTCTCGCTTCGATAGATGTCTCGCGCTTCCATCACTTCCATGCCTCCCGGCCGCCGAGCTGGCGGGCCTCCTCTTCACGCAGGCGCGCCATCTCGGCGGCCATCTCCTGGTCGACCTCGGCGCGCGCCACCTCCGCGACGCTCATCCGGTGCCGGGCGCCCGTGCGCATCGCCCGGGCGAGGAGCTCGGTCTCGTCGAGGCGCTCGAGGTCCGAGACTCGCTGGGCGATGCGCGCGCGGCGCGTGCGCTTGGCGACGGCCCCGAACTCCACGAGCCGCGCGCGGAAGCCAACGCGCCGCGCGAGCTCGTCCGGAACGGTCCAGAGCCCCTGCCGCCCGCGGCACTCGAGCGGCGGGATCGGGATCACGCGCTCGAGCACCCAGCCGATGCACCCGGGGATGAACCAGCCGGACTCGCCGGCCGCGCGCGCTGCGGCGTCGTCCAGGTCGCCAGCGAAGTCGAATCCTCCGCCGCCGCTGACGCGAATCCACCCGCGGAGCCGCGCGACCCCGACGATCCCGGTGGGGCTGTCCTCGCTCAGCCGGGGCCGGTCGCCCTCGGGCCAGACCGAGTCGGCGTCGAAGCGCTGCCCGGCGTGGATGGCGAACATGCAGCCGATGGCTGCGGCGGGCGGGCGCCATGTGCGGTTCTCGACCCGCTTCGTGCTGTGCACGATCGCGTCGGACCACGGGCGGTGGAGGGTGAGGGCCTTCACGCTCGACCTCCGAACGCGTGCGGGAACTCGCGCACGCGCAGGTCCTCCGGCCACTCGGACGGGTCTCCGCCCTTGCGGTTGCGCAGGTGCACGCGCTCGGGCCGCCGTCCGGCGGGTCCGATGTCATCGGGGTAGAGCCCTGCGGCGACAAGGCTCGCCTCCACGGACTGCATCGGCGCCGCCCCGAGCTGCTTCACGAACACCGGCACGCCGGCGGCGCGGCACTGCCGGATCGTCGACCGCGCCCAGGCCAGGTCGAACGGACGCGCACCCGGGCCGCTCTCTCCGCCGATCACGACCCAGTCGAGCCGCCACGGAGTGTCGGTATGCGTTCCACCCCCGACGAGCGGGTTGAACGGGACGAGCGGGTGGTCGCGGTGGAAGGGCACGCGCGCGAAGTCGACCCCGGCCAGCGCCGGCTCGTAGCTCACCCATCGGACGGCTGCGGGCAGGCAGAGGATCTCCGGGATGCGCTTCTGGGCGGTCGGCGGGTCCTCGATGCTCACACCGATCCAGACGTTCGGCAGGGGCCAGGCCTCGGGGCGCCCGACGAACCTCAGCGCCAGGTCGAGCCCGCCCGCGCTCACGGTGTCGAGCGCATCCGCGGCGGCTCGACGGCACCGCCGAAGCGCGTCCCCCGGCGACAGGTGGCCGCCCTCGGCCGCCCACTCAAAGAACTCGGCCGCCCGCTCGGGCCGCTTCGTGAGCACCTGGAAGGTGTGCTGCGGCGCCGCGGCCATCACGCCGAAGACGGCCGCGATGTACTCGAAGGGCACGGCCTCGTGGAAGAGGTCGGACATCAAGTTGACGAACACCATCCGCGGCTTGCGCCACCGGAGCGGGGCGCCGAGGTGCTCGGGGACCTGGCGCACCGTGCCGTTCCACCGCGCACGCGGCTTGCCCTCGCCGTCCAGTCGCACCAGGCCCTCGTACGGCTTCCCCGGACCCGCGAAACGCCGCGCGACCACCTCTGCGTAGCAGTTCCGGCAGCCCTCCGAGACGCGCGAGCAGCCGCGGAGAGGGTTCCACGTGGCGTCCGTCCACTCGATCTTGCTCACCTCGACCTCCGCTCCGGACGAGGGCGTCCGGCGTCACGGCGCGCGGCCGCGAAAATCTCGCGGTGCAGCCGGAGGCGGCGCCGCTCGTTGCTGGGTGTCCGCGGGTCCTCGAGGCGGGCGTCGATGGCGCGCACCACGATCGCCCGGCCGCGCCGGACCCACTGGTAGAGGGCGTCGAGGCTGGGGGCCTCGAGCCCGTACTCGTCGGCGAGCTGCGCCTCGATCTCGGCCGAGGGGAGCCGGAGGATGCGGCGCTTCATCGCCGGTCGAGCTCGGCGGCGCGCGGCGAGCCGGCGGCCGGCGTCGCGGCGCGAGTAGAGCAAGAAGACGAGCTGGTCGAGCCAGAGCATCTCCGGGTCGGCGCCGGCCCGGGTCCGGGAGATGTCGCGAAGGAAGGCGCGCGCCTCCTTCGACTCGGGCAGGGGCGTCGAGATGCGCGCGCGGCGGACCGGGGCGCTCGAGGAGTCCCCCGCGTCCCCGCGTGGGGGGGAGCACGACGGGGGCGCAGAGGACTCCTCCAGCGCCGCGGCGGCGGCGTGGTCGTGACGGCTCATCGGAACACCTCGCGGGCGCCGCCGGTGCGGAACCACTCGACCAAGAGCTCGACCTGGCGATCCGAGAAGAAGGCGCGGGTCTGTCCGGCCGTGATCCCGGGCAGGTGGCCGTGGTCGTGGAAGTGGCCGTGGTGCTCGCGGCAGAGCGGGACGGTCCGGTAGTCGTGGACCTTCTGCGAGACGCCGCGCCGCGGAGCCCAGTGGTGCGCCTCGATCCCGGACCGGCTGCCGCAGTGGCAGCACGGGAGGCTGGCGACCCAGCGGAGGTAGGCGGCGTCGCGCGCGGGGCCCTTGGGCCGGGGCTGCGGGCGGAGCTCCGGCCTCGCGAGCTCGGGCGGCGACGGGAGGGCGCCCGGCGACGCCGCGCGCCGCTCGAGCGTCGAGACGCTGTCCAGGGCCACGCGTCGGGGCTTCGCCTTGCCGTCCGGCACGACGTAGGCCTCCCCCGCGCCCGCGGTGACCTGCGTGATCCGGCCCTGGTAGAGCCGGCGTCCGCCCATGCCGCGCACCTGAACGCGGTCTCCCTCGCGCAGCTCCCTCACGCTGCGTCCCTCCGGACGATGCGGAGCCGGCGGGCGGCGCGGGCGGACCGCTGGCGGACGCGCAGGGCGCAGAAGCAGCAGACGAACGCCCACGGGCCACCGGGCCAGAGGGGGCGGTCCTCGACGGCCGGGCGCCGGACGCCCCGGTGCGCGCAGGGCTCGCAGAGCTGGTCCGCGCCGATCACCCGCACACCTCGGGCTGCTCGTAGACGACGGTCGCGCGGGAGAGGAGCCACTCCAGGCCGGCGCACCAGTCGACCCCGGCCCAGCGCTTCCGGGTCGTGTCGGTCCAGGTCCAGGGCCGCTCGCCGCCGCTGATCACCACCACGGGGAGGCGGCGCTCGGCAGCCCACGCCACCACGG
Source organism: Myxococcota bacterium (assembly GCA_036149055.1). Taxonomy (GTDB): domain Bacteria; phylum Myxococcota_A; class Polyangia; order Polyangiales; family Sandaracinaceae; genus JAVJQK01. The sequence continues at coordinate 24,969 of JAYZQJ010000057.1, forward strand.
TGCTCCCGCACCCGGGGCGGAGGTTCCAGTCGGTGATGACCGCGTCGAAGGCTCGGTGCTCCACGGAGGGCAGGAGAGCGAGCCTGGTCAGCGTCTCCACCTCGACGGCGTACCCGCGCCCACTCGCGGCACGGTGGAGGGCCTTGCGGACGGCGGAGGCCTTCAAGAACTCGTCCTCGACGTGAAGGATGCGGAGGGTGATCACGCGCCCGCCTCCCGGTTGAGGCGCGAGACGATGGCGCTCGCGGTCGCGGCGTCGCAGTCCAGCGCGCCCACGCGCCGTCCATCGGCGAGCAGCTCCACGTCGCCGCCGCTGACTGGCTGCAGGCTGTAGAGCGGCGCCGACTGGTCGGTGGGGTCCTCGTCGCACCCCTGGCAGATGGTGACGCCCTCGTCGTCGCTCCACGCCTCCAGGCCGGGAGCGATCCAGCCCTCGCACCCCTCGCAGCGGAGCGCGCCGGCCTCGCGGGCGTGGTCGGGGCACAGCGGCTCGTCCTCGACCTCGACGACCGCGGCGATCAGGATGCCCCCGTCGTCGTCGTCGCAGGCCGCGCAACGCCGGACGGTGTCGGCGTCGGGTCGGGCCCGGCACCGATCCCGAATCTCGGCCTCGACGACGAGCGGCGCCCCGATCTCGGCCGCGAGCCGGACCGCACCGATGTAGCCCTCCTCGTCGATCGGACCGGTGTGGCGAAAGAAGATCCCGTCGCTCGTCTCGAGAGCGAAGACGGCGTCCTCGCAGCTCTCCGCCGCGTACTCGCGCGCGTACCAGACGCGCGCGACTCGAAGAGACCCGCCCATCACGCGACCTCGGCGAGGCGCTCGGCCTCGATCAGGAGCTCGGTGACCCGGCGGGCCGCGAAGTCCGCGTGGTAGCAGTAGGCGCGCTCGGCGCCCGACTCGTCCCAAGCGCGGAAGTAGCCGTGCTCCGGGCCGTGCTGGATGGTCCAGCCCTCGTGCTCGAGTTCGGCGTCCCGCGGGAGGTCGTGGAGCCGGGCGGCGAGGGGACCGCTCAGCTCGCGCATGAGCTCGTCGTCGTACTCGACGCGGACGTAGGTGTTGCCGCCGAGGAGGATCTCGCCGGTCATCTCGTCGCGCGAGAACTGCTCGAACTGCCGAGCCACGGCCTCGACCTCGCTCTTGCGCACGTCGGCGCGACGGATCGTGACGTAGAGCGACGAGTCCGTGGTGCACCGGTCGGAGCGGACCGAGACGGCGCGGGCGCTCCACCCGCGGGCCTTGAGCTCGGCGCGGAGGCGCTGGGCGCGAGCGGCGCTCATCACGCGACCTCGCAGAGGAGGGTGCCGACGATGAGGTGCTCACCGCTCTCGTCGAGGAGGTCGCCCTCGAGCTCGTCGGGTAGGCCGCTGTCGAGCGTGACGTCGCCCGTGGGGAAGACGCCGCCGTGCTCGCGCCGCATGTGGCGGAGCCGGGTGACCTCCCCCGAGTCCTGCAGGGCGGTGAGCTGCTCGCCCCGGTCGATGACCAGAGCCACGTCGGCGCCGGCGTCGGTGAGCTCGCCGCGGATTCGGCACGCGACCAGGCCGCGGCACACCCGCACTTCGACCTCCACGCCACCGACGACCACTAGCCCGGTCGCATCTCGTTCCGTTCCGTCGTGTCCCTGCTCGGTTCGCATCGTCGTGACCTCCGTTGCGTACAGATGTACGCGCGGCCGCGAGCGATGTCAAATACAAAAGTACGCGTTCGAGAGAATCACGAGCAGTCCGCGAAGACGTCGATGCTCGCCAGGGAGATGACGCGGGCGAACCCCGGCTCGAAGACGGGCCACGCGCGCACCCCGCCGCACGACTCCGCGGGGGCGCGCGTCTCGATCGCCGCGTCGATCGCGTCGAGCTCGTCACGGGTCGGGCGGCGGTAGGGCCAGCGCTGCCCGGGAGTCACGATGGAGTAGGGCCGGCGCGAACCGCTGGGGGTCTCGCAGTCCCACACCCAGGCAACGCCCGGCATGATGCTGACGAGTCGTCGGACGAGGGCCTCATGAGAGGCCCAGGGGTGCAAGGCCTTCAGCGCGAATAGGCAGCCCCCCGTTCGGCGCATGTCCCGCGTGAAGTCGATCCGTGGGAGAAGCAGGCACGAAGCGATCGCGTCACACACGTGTTCTGTCTGCGAAGCGTGGGGAATCCCCTCCAGGTCGCACAGGTAGTGTGCGCACTCATGAGCGACGGTGAAGCCCTGGCGCTCTAGGCGGTCGCGAGGGTTTACGAAGATCCGGTCGCCGATGAGGCAGCCTGCCTTGAGCGAGGCGGGACCGGTGCGGACCTCGAGGCTCAGCGCCCACGCGAGCATCCAGGGGTCGACCGGGACTGGTATTCCGCAGGAATCTAGGAGTTCGTTGGCCAGTCCTTCGCAGTCTTCCCAGTCCACGAGGACCCGGACGGAAGGCGCCTGGCTGAACTGACGCTCCTTGCGATCATTCTGAACGTTCTTTGCGGAATCGGCGCACGCCCTGCGAGGCGGCCTCGTCCGAGACGTCGCGCACGACCTCGCCGCCGTCGTCGAGGAGGCGCCGAGCGATGTCGAAGTACACCCCTGGCTCACTCGGAGGACCGCCCCGGAACTTGAGGTTCGCGAGCTGCTCGATCTGAGCATCGGTGAGCTCATCGAAACGGGCGAAGTCGCGCTGGAACGCCTCGAAGGCCGCCGGCCTGGTCTTCGCCCGGCCGCGGACGTGGTTGGTGTAGTGCGGCTCTCCGAGGCTCTCGTCGTGGAAGAACCTGGCCTCGAGGTGCATACGGTCCCGGACCTTCTTCAGCGTCGCCGCGCTCACCCCGGTTCGTGAGCCGTCGACGTACTTCCGCACCGACGACAACGACAGCCCCGTGCGCTCGGCGACTCGTCCGGGCCATCCGCGTGCCCGATCGCACTCGTCCGCAAGCTGCTCGATGAGGAGGAGAAGTCGTCTGACTTCGATGGGTTGCGCCGCCATACGGACAAATGTGTCACGTCGAACACGTACATTGGTACGGATTCTCTTTGCGTCTGAAACGTCATTCGCGTACATCTGTGTCACCATGTCTGCGACGCCCCCCACCGCGGTCGAGCGCTTCAATGCGTGGCTCTCCGACAAGGAAATGTCCTCCGCAAAGGCTGCGGAGCTCCTCGGATGCTCCGTGTCCATGGTGCAAAAGGTCCGGCAAGGGGACCGTGTGCCTGGTCTCGCGCTGGCGCTTGCGATCAAGCGCGAGTCGAGCGCCTGGGGCCCAGGACCGATTCAGCCTTCGGAGTGGGTGCTCCCGGCGAAGTCGGCGGCTCTCGCCCCGACCGGCTCGGACTCACCCCGATGACCATCACGGTAACCAGCCGACCCGGCGGCGAAACTGATCCGCCGTTCAGCACTCTGCACACCGCTTCTGGCGCGCCGCTACTGTCGGAGCGCGTCTCGCACGAGGGTGCTGTTGGGCGGCTGCGCCCACCACAGTCCGGAGCACGCGCGTCGCGCTTCGGACTCCAGCACGGCGGCGGCGTCGAGATGGGTGACCTCGAGTCGCCGCTCGACCACGGTCCCGTCGTCGAGCACGTGCTCCTCGTTAGTGACGCACTGAGCGAGCGCGCGCGCGCCGAAGCGATCGTCGCAGGCCTCATCGATCGCTGTCGTTCCCCCGAGAGGCTCGAGACTCGGTACCTGCCAGTCGCCGGCGAGGGTCTCGGGCGGCAGGAAGGTCGCCTCGATGGCGATGCACTCGACCACGCGACCGGCGCGACTGCGCGTGACGTGCAGCTCGCGCGTGACCTCCTGAGGGCCGTCGGGCGCCGGCGCCGCCGTCGGTCCATCCCCGACCTCGACCTGAGGCTGCTCGACCTGAGGCTGCTCGGCATGCGGCGGCGCCGGCGTGGCCCGTGGTGGCGGCGGCCAGTCCCCGCCACAGGCGAGGGTCAGCGCCAGCAGAAGCGTCGCGGACAGGGTGAGTCGAGTTGCGCGCATGTGTCGATTCTACACGCGACCGGCGCGGGGCGGACCGGGAGGGCCAACTGATGCAGACGCTCGTCTTCGACCCGAAACCGGGGAGGCCCAAGGCGGTCGGCCCGGGCTGCACCTATCCTCGCGCGGACAACGCGCACGGCGCGGGCCTCGGCTCGCCGCCCCGCTTCTTCATGTCCGGCGCGTGCCCGGTTCACGCCGTTCGGGAGCGGGAGCCGGATGACTGGGCCACGCGGACCGCCGTGGCCTACGTGAGCGACCTGCGCCCGACGCCGACGGACGTCGACGGCGCGATCGCTCGACTCGCGACCGTGCTCCGCGAGGTCGCCTGCGACTGCGCGATGGCCTCGCCGATCGTGCGCCCCGAGCTCGTCGACCCATCGGAGTGAGTCCGCGGCCTTCGCCGGGAAGAGGGAGGACTGGATGATGCTGGCCTATATCCTTGGAGGCCTCGCCGTGGTCGCGGCGCTGCCGTTCGTGCTGCTCGCCCGCGGCGCGCGCGTGGGCGACGACGAGCTCCTGCTCGAGCACCCCGCGGTGGCTCCGGAGGTGCACGCGCCGCGCCGCCCGCCGCTGCTGTGGGCCCCGCCCCCGGTGCCTCCGCAGGACTGTGAGTCTTGGCCCGGCGCGCTCAACGCGGTCCTGCACACGGACGGCTACCGCGGTCCTCGAGCCGCGGAGGAGCGCCGGCCGACGACGCACTACGCGCTCGCGTTCTGCGCCACGCGTCCCGCCTCCGACCCGGAGGGCGCCGAGCACGCCGTCACGGCGACGCGGTGCGGGGCCGTGGAGGGCGGGGACTCGTTCGCTCTCGACACGTCCAACGACCAGATCGACTGCGAGGAGTGCCGGGCCGCCCTCGGGCGCAGCGAGCTCGCCACCATCCGCGTCTGGCACCTCCGCGCCGGCCGGGTGATCGGGGGCGGCGATGCGTAGGCTCGCTGGCTCCGCCTTCCGCGGCCTGGTGCTGCTCGGCCTGCTCGCGCTCTACGCGGGGATCCTGTCGGGCAGGGTCAGCGCGTCCGGTGCGCCGCGCCCCGCGGACGCCGAGGCTTGCGCACGGGTCGCGGTCGGCGAGGCGGGCTGGGATCCGGCGACCGGGGACGCGGCCGCGATCACCCACGTGCTGCGTCGCCGCGCCGAGCGCCGGGGGGTGTCGATCTCGCGGATGGCGCGCCTCTACTCGACCGGGCACTTCGACGAGGCGCGCAGCCGACGCCGTTGGATCGCGGGCCTCACGCTCGCCGCGTCTCGCCCCTCTGGCTGGCCCGCGCAGCTCGCCTGGCGCGGCGACTACCGCGCGCGCTGGCTGGCGATGGTCGAGCACGTGCGCTCCGCGCTCCGGGGCGAGATCGAGGACCCCTGCTCGGGCGAGGCAGACCACTGGGGCTCGAGGAGCGAGCAGCTCCCCGACATCCACCGCGCGCGCGCGGCGGGCTGGGAGCAGCTCGACTGCGGGGCGACGGCGAACGCGTTCTGGCGCGTTCCGCGCCGGGGGGACTCGACATGAACGACCTCCGCCGCCGCCGGCGCCGCGTGCGTCGTCATCACCGCGCGCGAGCTCGCCGAGCGCATCGCAGTCGCGTGGCTCAGAGCGCTCTCGGCGCCCTCGTCGGCCTCCTGCTCTGGGGGGCTCGGTGAAGGTCGGAGGCTACGAGACTCACCCGGCCGCGGACCTCTTCCCGATGATGGGGGACGAGGAACTCCGCGAGCTCGCGGCGGACATCAAGCGGAGCGGCCAGCGGCACGCGGTGGTGGTGGTCGGCTCCAAGATCCTCGACGGCCGCAACCGGGCCCTCGCGTGCCGGATGATCGGCATCGAGCCCCGCTTCTCGCAGTACGAGGGGGCGACCGACGTCGCCTCGCTGCTCGACTACGTCGTCTCGCAGAACCTCTCGCGCCGGCACCTCTCGGCGAGCCAGCGCGCCTACCTGGGGGCGCTCCTCGAGGAGCAGTACGCCGCGGCCTCGAAGGCCGCGCAGCGACGAGGAGGCGGGGACAAGCGCAGCGGCAAGGGATCGGGTGAGGCCAATCGGCCTCAAGCGGTCGACCAGCCGCGCGCTCCGCAGGCCCGCGACCGGGCGGCCGCCGCGGTCGGGTCGAGCGGTCGCTCCGTCCAGCGGGCGAAGGTGGTGCGAGAGAAGGCGGCCGAGGAGGTTCAGAAGGCCGTCGTGTCGGGCGAGCTGACCGTCGACGCCGCGAGCGAGCTCGCGAAGATCGAGGACCACGACACGCAGCGCGAGATCCTCGAGCGGAGCAACGGGAAGCCTGGGAACATCCGCGCCCACATCCGGCAGCACCAGCAGCGCGAGATCGCGAAGGAGCTCGAGAAGGCGCCGCCCCCGCCTCCGAGCGGACCGTACCGCGTGATCGTCGCCGACCCGCCGTGGAAGTACGACCTCCGCGCCACAGACGCGACGCACCGCGGGAACCTCCCGTATCCGCCGATGACCACGGACGCGATCTGCGCGCTCCCGGTGGGTGACCTCGCCGAGGAGGGGTCGGTACTCTGGATGTGGGTGACGAACGGTCACCTCCTGGGCTCGGGCGGCGTCAGCGACGGGCTCCGCGTGGTGCACGCCTGGGGCTTCGAGCCGAAGGCGCTGCTGACGTGGGCGAAGCCGAAGCTCGGCCTCGGGCACTACCTGAGGAACGTCACGGAGCACTGCATCCTCGCGGTGCGCGGCAAACCGACCATCGTCCTCGACAACGAGACGACGCTGCTCGAGGCGCCGGTGCGGGAGCACTCGCGGAAGCCCGACGAATTCTACTCGCTCGTCGAGAAGCTCACCCCCGGCTCCAAGCTCGAGCTGTTCGCGCGCGAGCCGCGGGAGGGCTGGGCGGCCTGGGGCGCCGAGGTCGACAAATTCGCCGGGGTGACGTCGCGATGAGCTGGGGCCGCTTCGACGACCGCGCCCGAGAGAACCTCAAGGTGCGCCGGGCCGGGACCGAGGCCTTCGCCCTGTGGACCGCGGCGATCCTCTGGTGCTGCGAGCACGCCACCGACGGCCGGGTCCCGAAAGAGCTCCTCCCCGACGTGTGGCGCCCGATCGGCGAGAGCTTCGATCACGCCGCGGTCGCCCGGGTGTGCGTCGAGAACCGCCTCTTCGTCGATGACGGCGACGCCTACCTCGTGCACGACTTCCTCGAGTTCAACCCGTCGAAGGCGGAGCAGGAGGACAAGAAGCGGAAGGCCGCCGAGCGAGCGCGAAGGCATCGAAGACGGAAAGCCGCCGCCGTCACGCGTGACGCAACGCGTGACGGCGCGGGTGACGATCAGCGTGATGCGACGGGTGACGTAACGCGTGACGACGCGCGTGACGTCATGGGTGACGAACCGCGCACGTCACGCGAGGGGAAGCCGGCGCACCGTCACGCGTCGCGTGCGCACCCCCGTCCCCAACCCGTCCCGAACCCAAACCCGTCCCCCTCTACCCCCCTGCCCCCCTCCTCGGACGCGTCGCGGGACGTCGACGGGAGCGGGAAGGGAGCTGGTGATGTAGCGGGGCTCTCCGAGTGGACCTCGTGGGCGCGCCGCGTCCCAGCCGATGCCGGCGAGGCGCAGCACCACTTCGAGCGAGCCTTCGCGATGCGGTACGCAGCGGAGACCGCTGGGCAGCACCTGTGGAGCGCCGAGGGCGAGAAGGCAAAGGCCGCCGCGCTCGACCTCTGGCAGGCGTGCAACGGCGTCGGCGACCGATTCGCGGCTTCTGCGGAGCAGGTCATCGACCTGTACTTTCTCGACGTCGAGGTGGCTCGCGGCGACGTGAAGGCGCCCGGGGGGTTCCTGAAGAAGCACATCGGGCGGCTGTTCGAGCTGGCCGTTGCCGGCGAGGAGCCCGGCCAGCTCTCGCTCAGGGACATGGCCAGCCGCAAGCCCCGGAGGGGCTTCGTCGAAGCGGGAACCGATTTCACCGAGTGGGGCGACGCCGATCTCGTCGCCGGAGGAGGATGCCCATGACCGACACCATCCCGACCGGGATCGACGATGACCTGCGCGGTGTGCTCGAGCGCCTCGGTGAGAGGATCTGCTCCGACGCCGAGCTCGAGGCGTACGAGGCCGCGGAGGCGGTCGCGGCGCGTCGGCGTCTGATGGAGGCAAGCGGCATCGTCGATGTCCTGCCACCCGAGGACGTGGAAGCGCTCGCGCTGAACAGCTACCGCGACGGACGCGCGATCGACCTGGTGACGCAGTTCGTGGCACAGACACAGCTGAGCGTCGGCCGCCCGATCCTCGTCCTCATGGGCGGGACCGGTCTCGGCAAGACCGTCGCTGCGGGGTGGGCTCTGGCTCGCACGCCCGGGATCTTCATCGAAGCTGGCGACCTGGTGCGCGCCCAGATCGCGGCCGATGGCCGCTCGCCGCGCTCGCCCGACGTGGAACGGTGGCGCCGACTGACTCGGACCGGGCTCCTGGTCGTCGACGAGCTCGGCACCAATCGCGACGTCGATGACGCTCAGGTCGCGTTCCGCGAGATCATCAACCGGCGCCAGGACCGGCGACGCCCGACCATCCTGCTGGGCAACATCGAGCCGAAGGTCTTCTGGTCGCGCTTCGACTCGCGCACCCGGGACCGTCTTCGAGTCTGCGCGTTCGTGCGCGGCTTGACGGGCGACAGCATGCGCGCGCCGCGGCGGAGGGATGCCGATGCCCGCTGACTTCCCCTACGAGCGCCACGTGGACGCTGCCGAGCAGGAGCGCTACCGACGGGCGGGCAGGTCGGCCGGCCAGCCGGAGCGCCTTCGGCAGCTCCTCGCGCGCGGCAGCGAGCTCGCGTCCGACGCCCCCGCGGCGCCCGGTCGGCCGGCCCAGAACGGGCCCGCGTCGCTGGACTGTCGGCACCTTTCCGAAGACCACGAACGTCTCTCGCCCTGGGTCCCGGCGAACGAGCGCGAGCTGAAGTCGGGCGCGCACCTTGGCGAGGTGACCGGGGGTTGGGTGTGCCTCGCGCGCAACCTCGAGACCGGCCGCCGCGAGCTCGTGCTCGCGCTCGAGTACGCCGGCCGCGAGGAGGTCGCGTGAACACGGACTCGATCACTCGGACCCTGGTGTCCCGACTTCGTGCGCTCGAGTACCTGGCGTCCGTCGAGACCAGCCGAGGCGTCGAGGTGGTCGCTGTGCGTCACCCGCGGACGCGCGTCCACGGTGAGCCCTGGCTGGTCGCCCTCATCTCCACCGCGGACTGGTCGGTCGACTACGCAGTGCCGGTCTACCGGTCTGCCATCGAGGGGGCCGTCGCCGGTGTGCTGGACGGGGGACGCCGGTGAGGCCTGCACCGCCGATCATCGTGAGTCTCGAGCAGGGGCTCGTCGTTGTCCGCATCGGAGTCCTCAGCCTCCACATGTGCCCGAAGAAGGCGATGGAGGTCGCGAGCTCCATCGCGCACATCAGCTCGGCGGCGCTGGCGGAGGCCGAGGAGCACGCCAGGCTCGCCAAGGAGATCGCAGCGACGGCCCTCCACGATGCGGTACGGGCGCGCGGCGACGCGGAGGACGAGTAGGTGATCTTCCTGACGGCGGTCGAGGAACTCCAGGCGTGCCTCTCGGGGGAGCTCGAGGGGTGGATGGGCGCGCGCTCGTGGCTGGGCGCCTACGTCGACTATGGAGCGGGCGGCGCCCCATCGGGTGGGGACGACAACACCGAGCCGACCGCGGCCGCCCTACATGCGGCGCGCGTCATGGACCTCGTCGAGCGCACCCTGCGCGCGCTCCCTCGGTCGCAGACGGAGATCCTCGTGGAGCGCTACCGGCCCCGCGGGCCCTACGCGCCCCTGGGGCTCCGCCAGCACTTCGGCGAGCTCGCGCCTGTCGTGGTCCTGCTCGCCTCGCACGCCGAACTCGCCGCGGCGCTCCTCGAGCACGTCGAGGAGGAGGACCTGAGGCGCTGGATGCGCCCCAAGCGAGGTCAGACGTCGAGGGAGGGGCTCGACGCCCTCGGGGGCGCCGAGCTGCTGCGATTCGTCGTGCGTGGAGCCACGTCCTCGCGTGACCTGCGGCGCCTCGTGAAGTCCGTCCACGGTCACGCAGGGGCCGCTCTCCAAGATGCGCTCGTGGCCTACCGTGAAGAGCACGAACGCCAGCGCCGAGAGGGTAGGGGGCGGACGCCCTCACGTGCGGCACGTCTCCGAGCGGCCCTGGGGGTCGGGTGAAGGCCTCACCGGAAAGGGTAGCGGTCGCGGAGGCCGTGGAGATGCTCGGGGCGCCCGACGCGCGCTGGCTGCGCAGGGTCTTGCGGCGGCGGGCGCAGACGTGTGGCGCGGAGCTCCTGATCAATGAGACTCCCGCGGCTGCTCGGCCGACGTACGTGGTCGACATGGATGCCGTGAGCCAGCACTGCCCCGACCTGATCAGCGTCGAGTTCCGCGTCGCTCGCGCGTTGCGGTCGGAGGCGCTCTCGAACCGCACGCAGCTGCGCGCCATCGAGGGCCGTCTCGAGGCGATGCAGGAGCAGCTCAACATCCTGACCGAGTGCGTCCGGCAGATGCGCCATAGCCCCCGGTGAACGACCACCAGCGATTTCTGGCGATTTTTCTACGGCCTGGAAATCACGGGGCTTTCGCCTCTACCCGTAGCGGGTGAAGGGCCAAAATGGTCCTTCTGTGGCCCATCGCTGCACCATAAGGGTAGATGCGCTTCACCGTGGACACGAGCGAGCTCGCTCACCTCGAAGCTGCGCTGGGGCAGCTCTCTCGGAGGGCAATCCCCTACGCGGCGCGAAACACGCTCAACGCGGCCGCCTTCGAGGGGCGCCGAGCGTGGGTCGCCCAGGTCGAGAAGTCGTTCACGCTGCGGAACAAGTGGACGGCTCGGTCTCTTCGAGTGGTGAAGGCTCGCGGGACCACCATGCGGGCGATGAGGGCTACGCTCGGCAGCGTGGCCCCCTACATGGCCACCCAGGAGAAGGGCGGCGTGCTGCGCCGCACCGGAAAGCACGGCGTCTCGATCCCGACATCCGTGGCGTCTGGAGAGGGCCGCGGCGCCCGTCCGCGCCGCCGGCTGGTTCGGAGGCCGAACCGTCTGCCGAACATTCAGCTCGGCGCCCGAGGGCTGAGCACGATGTCGAAGCGACAGCGCAACGCGGTCGCCACCTCGCTCGCTCAGCGTGCGGGGAGGAAGTTCGTCTTCCTCGAGTTGGAGAAGCGGAGGGGCATCTTCCGGATCTCCGGCGGGAAGCGCCGGCCGCGGTTGGACCTCGTATGGGATCTCACCCACCCCACCGTGCGCATCCCCGAAAGCAACACGCTCGAGCGCAGCTTGCGCTCGATTCTCCCCACCCTCCCGCGGCTTCAGGAGAAGGCCCTGATGGACCAGATCGCCTTCGTCATGAAGCTGCGCTCGGGCCGCCGGTAGGTCTGCATCCCTCGCACGCGTCTCGTCGCGCCGGCCTGACTGGCCGCACTCGCGGTCATTCGCCGCCTCCCACCCACCCCCTGCCCAGCGCGCTACAGTCGGAGCGGATGTCAACGGGTCCTGTGGGATACCCCTCCCCCACCGCGGTTTATTTTCACCACCGCCGCCCTCGCACAAACTCTGATCGTTGAACCGAATTGAACCTTCGGCCGGGCGGGGGTTGAACCGCCGCCATGCCCCGTCTGGTCACCCGCTCCGAACTCGCGCGCATCGCTGGCGTCTCGCCGGCCGCCATCACCAAGGCCTGCAAGGCGAGCCTGAGCGAGGGGTGTGTCGGCAAGCGGATCGACCTCGATCACCCGGTGGTCGTCGAGTACCTCCGGAAGAAGGGCGTCGCGCCGACCTCGGACACGGTTTCGGCGCCGGCGGCGCGGTCGAAGCCGACGAAGCGCCGACCTCGATCAGCCAAGAAGCCAGCCGGCAAGAAGCCGCCCCAGCGACCGCCGAAGAAGAAGAGCTCCGCCAGCGCGGCCTCTCCGACCGACGTTCCCGACGTCACGGACGACGACATCGAGGCCTACGCCCACATGTCGCTCGACGAGCTCGTGGAGCGCTTCGGGACGGCGACGGCGTTCAAGGACTGGCTCGACTCTCGGAAAACCATCGAGGACATCCGGCAGAAGACGCTGAAGAACAACGAGATCGATGGGCGACTCATCAGCCGGGACCTCGTCCGAGCTCACGTCTTCGGCGCCATCGAGTCCGGAAACCGTCGGCTGCTGGGCGACTCCCCGAAGACCATCGCCCGTCGTCTCTACGCGCTCGCGAAGAACGGCACGCCCGTCGAAGAGGCCGAGGCCATCGTGCGCGAGATCATCTCCAGCCAGCTCGCGCCGGTGAAGGCGCAGGCGGCGCGGGCGCTGCGGAATGCTTGACCTGGACATCGACGAGGGCGGCGAGAAGCTGTCCGACGAGGAGTGGCTGGCGCGGCAGTTCGAGGAGCTCACCACCGAGCTCGAGGTGCTCACGCCGTCCCAGTGGGCCGAGAAGAAGCGCTACCTCCCCTCGGAGGTCACGCCGCTGCCGGGCTACTACCGCTTCGAGGTCGCGCCCTACCTGCGCGAGGTCGTGGATTGCCTCGGGGTCGACTCGCCCGTACGCGAGCTCGCCTTCATGAAGGGCGTCCAGATCTGCGCCACCGTCGGGGTGCTCGAGAACGCCATCGGCTACTTCATCGACCACGTGAAGACGGCGCCGGTGATGCTGGTCACCGCCGACGCCGAGCTCGTGAAGCTCCGGATGGAGAGCTACGTGATGCCGATGCTCCGGTACTCGGGTCTCGACCACCTCATCCGCAGCAACGACGAGAGGAACCCTCGGAAGACCGGTCGGACCGACAAGAAGATCGAGTGGATGGGCGGCGGGTTCCTGATCCCGTTCGGCGCGCAGAACGCAAACAAGCTCCGCTCTGTGTCGATCCAGGTGCTCCTCAGGGACGAGATCGACGGGTGGCCGGACATCGTCGGCAAGGACGGCGACCCGGTGAAGCTCAGCGGAGACCGGACGGCGTCCTTCGAGTCCTCGCGGAAGATCGCCGACATCTCCACCCCGCTCATCAAGGGGCAGTCGAAGATCTCGGAGCGGTTCGCGCGCGGAGATCAGCGGCGGTACTTCGTCTGCTGCCTGAGCTGCGGCTTCCCCCAGGTTCTTCGCTGGCGGCGCGAGGACCCAGAGACGGGTGAGCTCAGCGGCATCGTCTGGGAGATGAACGGCGGCCGGCTGGTCGCCGACTCGGTTCGCTACCGCTGCGCGAACTGCGGGCACGACCACGTCAACGACGACAAGACGAAGCTGCTCTCGCCGGACTACGGCGCCGAGTGGCGCCCGACCGCAGAGCCCGTGAGCCCGCAGGTGCGGAGCTACCACCTGTCGGCGCTCTACTCGCCGGTCGGCATGCAGACCTGGGCCGCCTGCGTTCAGAAGTGGCTCGACGCATGGGACGAGGAGCGCGGCCGGCCGCGGGACCTCGGCAAGCTCCAGGTCTTCTACAACAACGTCCTCGGCGAGCCGTTCGAGCTCCGCGGGGACAAGCTGCGGTTCGAGGCTGTCTCGAGCCACCGCCGGGCGGAGTACCGGTTCGGGCAGATCCCCAACCGCTTCGCCGCGACCTACGCGGGGAGTGAGATCGCGCTGCTCACCTGCACGGTCGACGTCCACAAGCACGAGCTGCCCGTCGCGGTGATCGGCTGGACGCGAGGCGGCCGGGCGATTCTCGTCGATTACTGGCGCTTCGAGGGCGACACCGAGCAGCTCGACAACCCCGACACCTGGGGGCGGCTCCGGAAGCTGATCGAGACTCCGGGCCTGTACGTCGCCGACGACGGCAAGCGGTACAGCATCGCGTGCACCCTCATCGACTCCGGCTACCGCACCGACGTCGTCTACCGGTTCTGCTCAGAGTACCAGGCCGGCGTGGCTCCCGTGAAGGGCCGCGACTCGGCGCCCAAGAGCGCCACCATCAAGCACTTCTCCGCCTACACGACGCCCGACGGCGTCACGGGCTACTCGGTCACCGTCGACCTCTACAAGGACCGATGGCACGGGGCCTTGCGGCGGTCATGGGACCGGCAGTCCCTCCAGCCGGCGCGTCACTTCAACGCGCCCCTCGACGCGACCGACGCCCAGCTGCGCGAGCTCACCGTCGAGGTGAAGCAAGAGAAGATCGAGGCTCGCTCCGGTCGTCGCGTCGGGTTCCACTGGCACCGCCCGTCGGGCGCCGCGAACGAGCTGTGGGACCTGCTGATCTACGGCAGCGCGGCCCTGGACATCGTGGTGATGGAGGTCTGTCGCCACCAGCTCGGCATGGACCTCGCCAACGAGGTCGCCTTCTTCGACCTCGCCCTCGAGCAGCGGTTGTTCTTCCAGGAGTAGCGATGCCCGTCGATCGCGAGTGGCTCGACGACCGGATCGAGCGGACCAAGGCGATGATCATCGCGCACGAGAACGCCATCGAGGCGCTCTCGGGCGGCGCCCAGATGTACCAGCTGGACACCGGTCAGACCCGGCAGATGGTCACGCGGGCGCAGCTCTCCCAGCTCCGGATGGCCCTCGACTCGCTCGAGAACCGGCTCTCGACCCTCTACGCGCGCCGCAACGGCGCCGGCCTGCACATCAAACCCGGCTTCTGAACCATGGACCCCACCGCCCTCGCCGAGATCCAGCAGCTCGAGGCGCTGGAGGCGGACATCGCGAGGGGCGTCGAGTCCATCTCGGCCCAGCCGCCACGGGTCTCGGTCTCGGCCCTCGCGCCCTGGACTCCGGCTTGGCACGACGGGGAGAAGTTCTTCGGGGGCTTCGGCCCGACGCAGCTTCTGACCGCGGACTACTGGACGCTGCGCGCGAGGAGCGCCCAGCTCTTCAGGACCAACCTCTACGCGCGCGGGATCATCCGCCGCTTCATCACGAACGTGATCAACACCGGCCTCCACCTCGAGGCGGTGCCGGACGAGTCGATCCTCGGAGTCGAGGAGGACGCGCTCTCCGACTGGTCCGAGCTCACGGAGAACCGCTTCGCGATCTGGGAGAAGGCCCGGCACTGCGACCAGCGAGAGCTGCTCTCCTTCGGCAAGCTCCAAGCCGCGGCGTACCGAGAGGCCCTCGTCGCCGGCGACGTGCTGGCCGTCCTCCGGCAGGACCGTCGCACCGGGCTGCCCAGGGTGCAGCTGGTTCCGGGCAGCGCGGTGCAGAGCCCGCTCGAGTCGCCCCGCAGAGGCAACAGGATCGAGCACGGCGTCGAGCTCGACGCCTCCGACCGGCAGGTCGCCTACTGGGTCACCCAGCGGGACGGGACGTCGAAGCGACTCCCGGCCTGGGGCGAGAAGTCCGGCCGGCGCATCGCGTGGCTGGTCTACGCCGTGGACAAGCGCCTCGACGACGTTCGAGGGGAGCCGCTGCTGTCGCTCGTCCTGCAGTCGCTCAAGGAGATCGACCGCTACCGCGACAGCGTCCAGCGCAAGGCCGTCATCAACTCGATGCTGGCCATGTTCATCAAGAAGTCCTCGGACAAGCCCGGGACGATGCCGATGGCCGGCGGAGCCATCCGGCGAGCCAGCGTGCTGGCGCACGACGCGGCCACGGGAGAGACGCGCAGCTTCAACAGCGCCGACCAGATCCCCGGGTTCGTCATCGACGAGCTCCAGGAGGGCGAGGAGCCGAAGTCGTTCGGGTCGCAGGGCACCGACGAGAAGTTCGGCGACTTCGAGGAAGCCATCGTGCAGGGCGTCGCGTGGGCGCTCGAGGCACCGCCCGAGATCCTCCGCCTCGCGTTCTCGAACAACTACTCGGCGAGCCAGGCCGCGATCAACGAGTTCAAGATGTTCCTCAACCGAGTCCGAACGGACTTCGGCGAGGACTTCTGCGCACCCGTGTACGAGGAGTGGCTGCTCTCCGAGGCGCTCGCCGGACGCGTCGACGCGCCAGGCCTCATCGAGGCGCGACGCGATCCCGTCCAGTTCGACACGTACGGCGCGTGGATCGCGTCGGAGTGGGCGGGCCAGATCAAGCCCGCTGTCGACCTGTCCAAGCTTGTGCGCGGCTACAAGGAGCTGCTCGGCGACGGGCTGATCACGAGGGACCGGGCCAGCCGCGAGCTCACCGGGATGAAGTTCTCGAAGGTCGCCAAGCGGCTCCGCATCGAGAACGAACAGCTGATCACCGCGCTCGCGCCCCTGGCTCCCCTGCTCAGCAACCCAGAGCCGGTCAACGCGCCCGAGCTCGACCCCACCGATGACGAGCCTGCGGCTGTGGTGCGGCTCCCAGGCGTCGCCGGGACGAGGAATTCATGACCCAACCCAAGCAGATCTTCGCGGTTCGCGGCGAAGGAACCGACACCCTCGAGCTCGACGTCTACGACGTCGTGGGTGGCTCATGGTGGAGCGACGGCGTCACCGCCAAGGGCGTCCGGCGCGCGCTGAAGAGCAGCGCCAACGCGAAGACGATCAAGCTGCGCGTGAACTCCCGCGGCGGCGACGTCTTCGAGGGCACCGCGATCTACAACCTCCTCCGCGACCACCCGGCCAACGTGGTGGCCGACGTCGACGCGCTCGCGGCGAGCATCGCCTCCGTGATCCTCATGGCGGCCGACGAGATTCGCATCGCGCCCGGCGCGATGGTGATGATCCACAACCCCTGGGCAATCAGCCTCGGGGAGGCCGACGACCTCCGTTCGACGGCGGACCTTCTCGACAAGGTTCGTGGGCAGATGGCCGACATCTACGCCGCCCGCACCGGGCTCGCCCACGAGCGCCTGCTCGAGATGATGGCGGCCGAGACCTGGATGACGCCGGAGGAGGCGAAGGCGAACGGCTTCGCGGACGTGATCAAGAGCGCGTCTCAGGGGACGACGAAGGCGCGCGCTCTCGCGGCGCTCGACCTCTCCGGCCTGACCGTTCCGCGGGACTTCAACGCGGCCGTAGAGCGGGCGCGCGCGGAGCTCGCCACCCCGCCCAAGGAGACCACGCGCGCGGCAACCCCGCCGCCGCCCGACGACGCGCCCGCCGGTGGCGAGCGCCCGAACCGACGCGAAGGCCCCTCGGCGCCTTCCGAGCCGAGACAGGAGAAGAATTCCATGGAGAAGCTGGACCTCAGGACGCTCCGCTCTCAGCACCCCGACCTCTTCGAGGCGGCCGTGCAGGAGGGCGTGAAGGAAGAGCGCGACCGCGTCTGCGCCCACCTCACGATGGGCGAGCAGTCGGGCGACCTCAAGACCGCCTTCGGCGCCATCCGGGCGGGCGACGGCATGACCCAGACGCTCACCGCCACCTACCTGGCGGCGGGCATGAACCGGGCCGAGCAGACCGCGCGGCAGACCGAGACCGACCAGGCCGGCGACGCGGTGGCCGGGGCCAAGCCGGCCCCGGAGGAGCAGCCCGACCTCGGCGCCCAGGTGATCGACATCATCGAGGCGCGCCGCGGCAAGAAGGCGGAGGGCTGAGCCGTGCCCAACATGACGATCACGAACATCGACAACGGCACGGTCCTCATCGGCGAGGGCGAGTTCAGCGACGAGCTGCTCACCTTCGGCGGGGCCGACACCATCGCGGAGGGCACCATCCTGGCGCGCGACAGCGGCACCGGGAAGATGGTCCCCTTCGACCCGGACGACGTCGGCGGCGTCGACCACGAGGTCGCCAAGGCGGTCCTGACCTACCCGGTCACGGCGACCGGC
This sequence comes from Myxococcota bacterium, assembly GCA_036149055.1. Lineage (GTDB taxonomy): Bacteria > Myxococcota_A > Polyangia > Polyangiales > Sandaracinaceae > JAVJQK01. The sequence goes on from JAYZQJ010000057.1 coordinate 42,488, forward strand.
GCCGGCGACGTGGCCATCCGGGCTCTCATCTTCGGGCGCGTCAACGCGGACCGGCTCGTCGTCGACGACGGCGCGACCGTGACGGCGGCCATCAAGGACCAGCTGCGAGGCTACGGCATCACCCCGGTGAGCGTCAGCCAGCTCTCGCAGCTGGACACCCAGGACTGAAAGGGACCGCCATGAGCGACGCAACGACGAAGCGGATGATCTCGGCGTACATGGACGACGCCGACGCGCCCATGTTCCTGTCGGGCTTCTTCCAGAGCCCGCCGCGGAACTTCCACACCACCGAGATGGTGGAGATCGACATCGAGCGGGACGACCCCGAGGTGGCGATCGTGGTCACGGACCTGAAGGCCGGCGGCCGGAAGAACGAGATCGGCCAGTACACCAACAAGGGCTTCACCCCGCCGATCTTCAAGGAGGAGGGCGTCATCACGGCGTTCAACCTCATGAAGCGTCGTCCCGGGCAGAACCCCTTCCAGGACCCGAACTTCCTCGCGAACGCGACGGAGGAGGCGTTCCGCCTCTTCCGGAAGCTCGAGAAGAAGATCCGGCGCGCCATCGAGCTCCAGGCCTCGCAGGTCCTCCAGACCGGCGTCCTCACCCTCATCAACGAGGACGGGGTCGCCGCCTACACCCTCGACTTCCAGCCGAAGTCGACGCACTTCCCGGCGGCCGCGGCCACCTGGGCCGGCGCGAGCGACAAGCTCCTCGACCTGGAGAACCTCGCCGACGTCATCCGGCGCGACGGCAAGTCCCAGCCGCGCCGGCTGGTCTTCGGGCAGACGGCGCTCCGTCGCTTCCTGGCGGACAGCGCGGTGCAGGCCCGCCTCGACTCTCGCAACATGACGGTCGGCTCCATCGCCCCCGAGACGCGGGGGCAGGGAGCGACCTTCCAGGGATGGGTCTGGATCGGTCACTACCGGTTCGAGATGTGGACCTACGACGGGTTCTACAAGCACCCCCAGACCGGCGTCCTCACCCCCTACGTCGGGACCGACAACGTCATCATGCTGTCGGAGGGCAGTCGCCTCGACCTGACCTACGGCGCCATCCCGATGATCCGCGGCCCCGAGACCCGCGCGCTGCCCTTCCTCCCCCCGCGGATGAGCGACGGCGGCCTCGGCCTCGACCTCACCACCAACAGCTGGTTCTCGCCCGACGGCGAGACGCTGAACGTCTCCGCGGGCACGCGCCCCCTCACCATCCCCACGGCGATCGACACCTTCGGGTGCCTCGACACCACCACCTGATCCAGGAACGGCTCATGGCGAAGAACAGCAACAGCAGCAAGGCGTCGGGCGGCGCCGCCGTCTCCGGCGGCGCGGTCCGCTCGAGCGACTCGAGCGAGCCGTCCGGCAAGGGCGACGAGCCCAAGCCCAAGGCCCCGCCCGACGAGCGGCTGCCCGAGGAGCAGCCGCGCGAGGGCGCCAAGGCGAGCGCCGACGGGTCGGAGAAGGGGAAGACCAAGGCCCCCTTCACCGTCGCCAAGGGCAAGTCCGTCAGCTCGCGCCGAGGCATCCTCGGACCGGGTGACGAGGTCAGCGCCCGAGACTTCGCCGCCGGCGCCGAGCGCCTCGACGAGCTCGTGGACGCCGGCGTTCTCGTCAAGGCGTGAGCCTGCGCGACCAGGCCGCCGCCGACGCGCTCTCGTTCCTCGAGGACGACGTCGGCGGCTTCGGCTGCGACATCATCATCACCACGCCCGACGGCGTCGAGCTCGAGCTGAAAGGCTACGCGGCCGACATCGGGCACACGATCGACCCGGAGACGGGTCAGGCGGTCAGCGGCCGCCGAGCGTCGGTCGCTCTCCCGATCGCGCGCTTCACCGCTGCCGGCGTCGACCTCCCTCGGCACGTCGCCGATCGCGGCTCGCGCCCATGGGTGGTCCAGGTCGCCGACATCGAAGGGCAGTCGCACACCTACGCGGTGGCCGAAGCGATGCCAGACCGCGCCATCGGCGTCGTGACCTGTCTGCTCGAGGCGTACCGCCCGACTCCGTGAGGCCAGATGCCCGCCAGACTCACCGACCTGATCGACAAGCGGGACACCTTCGAGGTCCTGCGGGATGAGGTCGCGGCGATCCTCGCAGTCGAGATCGCCGAGCAGAAGGTCCTCGCGGCCGCGGCCGCGCGCGACCCCGACGAGTGGGACCTCAACGTCTTCGTCGAGCGCGCTCACCCCTGGGCCGAGTTCATCGACTCGCCGGAGACGGCACCCCCGATCGTCAACGTCTCATACGACAATCAGAACTTCGACCGCGGCGCATCCAATGCCGTCGAGCGGCAGAAGGCCACCGCGGTCTATCACCTCGACTGCTACGGCTACGGGATCGCGAGTTCCGACGGGGTCGGCGGGCACGTCCCGGGCGACCGCATGGCGGCCGAGGAAGCGCAGCGAGCGGTTCGACTGGTGCGCAACATCCTGATGTCCGGCGCCTACACCTACCTGGGGCTCCGCGGGACTGTCTGGAGACGGTGGGTGCAGTCCATCACGATGTTCCAGCCGCCCCTCGAGGAGCGAACCGTTCAGCAGGTCGTCGCGGCCCGCATCGCGCTCGAGGTCGACTTCAACGAGCTCTCTCCGCAGGTCGCGGGCGACGAGCTCGACCTGGTCTCCGCCACCGTCACGCGGAGCGCCAACGGACAGATCCTGATCAACGCCGACTACGAACTCGGCGGCTCCTGAGGAGAAGAAATGGGCGTAGACGCATCGGCCGTGGCCAGGGTGCTCGGCATCGAAACCAGCTTCGAGGATCGGCGCGCCGGCGGCGTGCTGTTCCTCCCGCAGCGCCTCGTCGTGATCGCCCAGGGGGCGAGCGACGCGGTCTACTCCTCGGCCAAGCGCCAGGTCACCGGCGCGCAGGAGGGTGGCAGCGTCTACGGCTACGGGAGCCCGATCCACCTGTCGCTGCGTGAGCTCTTCCCGCTGAACAACGACGGCGTCGGCACCATCCCGGTGACCGTGATCCCCCTCAGCGACCACGCGTCCGGGGTCGCGGCGGCGGGGGACATCACGCCGACCGGAAGCCAGACCAGGCAGGCGGCCTACCGGGTGAAGGTGAACAACATCCTCTCCGAGGCGTTCGTGATCCCGGTCGGCGCCAGCGTCACCGCGATCTGCGCGGCGATCGGGCAGGCCGTCGCGGCCGTGCTCGAGATGCCCGTGGCCGTGAGCTACGCCTACGGCTCCATCACCGCGACGCCGGACGGCGGGAACACCGGCGACGGGACGGTGACCGGGCTGTCGGCGAGCGGCACCCCTGTGCCCGGCGACTACACCCTCGAGTGCACGGCCACGGCGGCAGACGGCGGGACCTTCCGCCTCCTCGGGCCCGACGGCGCCGAGGTCGCCTCGGGCCTGGTCCTCGCGGGTGGCACGCTCGCGGTGGACGAAGGCGGCCTCGCCTTCACGATCAACGACGGAGCCACCGACTTCGCCGAGGGCGACAGCTTCACCATCGCCGTGCCCGCCACCGCGGTGAACCTCATGGCGAAGTGGAAGGGCGCCAGCGGGAACGCGCTCTACGTCGAGCTCGAGGGCGAGGACTACGGCGTCACCTTCACGGTCACCCAGCCGACCGGCGGGCTGGTCAATCCCAGCGTGCAGCCGGCGCTCGATCTCATCGGCGACGTCTGGGAGACGATGGGGCTCAACGCCCTCGACATCGCGGACACCACCGCCCTGGACGCGCTCCAGGCGTTCGGCGACGGCCGGTGGGGGGCGCTCGTCCGAAAGCCCATCGTGTTCTTCACGGGGGTCACGGAGGCCACCGTGGCGGCGGCCACCGCCGTCTCGGCGACTCGGCGTGACGACCGGGTCAACGCCCAGCTCGTCTCGCCGGGCTCGCGGGATCTCCCCTTCGTCGTGGCGGCGAGGCAGCTCGCGCGCATCGCGGCGGTCGCGAACAACAACCCGCCGACCGACTACGGCTCGCAGCGCGCCACCGGACTCACGCCCGGGGCGGACTCGGTGCAGTGGGACTACGTCCAGCGCGACCAGGCCGTGAAGGCGGGGAGCTCCACCGTCGTGGTGAAGAGCGGCGTGGTGAACATCGGGGACGTGGTCACGTTCTACCGGCCCGAGGGCGACCCGCTGCCGGCGTACCGGCACGTGGTCGACATCGTCAAGCTCCAGAACGTCATCTTCAACGTCGACCTGATCTTCAACCGCGAGGAGTGGGACGGCGCGCCCCTGATCCCCGACGACCAGCCGACGGTGAACCCCAACGCTCGGAAGCCCCTCAGCGCGAAGGCGGCGGTCGGCGACAAGCTCGATTCACTCGCGCTCAACGCGATCATCAGCGACGCGAAGACCGCGAAGAAGAACACCGTCGCGGTCATCGACCCCGGCAACCCGAGGCGGCTGAACGTGACCGTGCCGATCCAGCTCTCGGGCAACACCAACATCATCGACGTCGCGCTGAAGTTCGGCTTCTTCTTCGGCAGCGCGGCGGGCGCCTGAGGAGGGCTAGTCCATGACGGCAGTAGGCGGATCGATCGAGTCGCTCGGAATCGACGGGCGCATCTTCCCGGTGGCCTCCGACGCGGAGGCGAACCGAAAGCTCGGCGGCTTCGAGAACGAGGTCCAGGCGAACGGGGACGGCACGGCGCGGATCATCAAGACGCGCGTCCCGTGGTCGCTGGACGGCGTGGTCGTCGAGGTGGACGACGCGCGCGGCGACCAGGAGTTCCTCCAGGAGATCGCCGACGCACGCGACTTCGTGCCGATCTCCATCACCTTCGCGTCCGGGCTCACCTACTCGGGCCGCGGGACCATCACCGGTGAGATCCAGGCCAGCTCGCAGAACGCGACGGCCGGCATCTCGCTCAGTGGCCCGGCCTCGATGGAGCAGCAGTGATCAGCGTCGCGGAGGATCACGGCCTCGAGGAGAACGACGTCGAGGAGGCGGAGGGTGCGACCAAGGAGCGAGTCGCGGACGAGGTCGCGGAGCACGAGTTCACGCGCTTCGTGGAGGCGATGGACCTCGACCTCGACCCCGAGCACATGAGCGAGGAGGATCGCGCGGGCTTCGAGCAGCAGAAGCGGTACTTCCTCGGCGCGGTGCAGGAGGGCCGGCTCACCGTCGACGAGCGCGGCCAGCCCGTGTTCCAGCCCTCGAGCGGCGGCGCGCTGAAGTTCCGCGAGCCGAACGGCGCCGCGCTCATGGAGATGGACAAGGGCAAGCGCAACGAGAACCAGCGCAAGCTGCACCTGCTCATGGCGGCCATCACCAAGAGCCCGCCGGCACGGTTCGCGAAGATGCCGAAGCGCGACCTGAAGGTCTGCACGGCGATCGTCATTTTTTTGATGCAGGGGTAGCCCGCACGCTCCTCGTCCGGCATGGCGAGGACGAGCGGCTACCCGCCGATCGAGAGACTGGTCGGGCAACGCATCGGATCTCGGTCGTCTACCGAGAGATGCTCCTGCAGGTCGCTCGCGACTACGCCGGCTTGCCCGACCCTCGCTCGCTCACGTTGAGCGAGATCCGCTTCTTCTACGAGGCACTCCGCCCGGAGCTCAAGAAGCACTCACGTCCCGGCGCGGGACCCAAGCCCCCGCGTCTCCCCTCACTCCGCAGGTAGCCGTGGCCACCAGCTTCTCCGTCGACGCCGTCTTCCGCGTGGTCGACCGTATGACGCGCCCCATGCGCCGAATGCAAGGCCGGATGGGGCGTTTCGTCGGTGACGTGCGCGGAGGCTTCCGCGACCTCGGCCGGTGGGGCGACCGCATCCGGAGCGTCTACCTCGGCGTCGCGGCCGCCGTGCTCGCGGCCACCGCCGCCGTGGCCGCCGGACTGCGGCGCGTGATCGAGACCGGGATGGACTTCGACACCGCGATCACCGCGGCCGCCGCGAAGTTCCCAGGAGAGATCCGTCGAGGCAGCGAGGCCTTCGCCGAGCTCGAGGAGGCGGCCCAGCGCGTGGGGAGCGCGACCGAGTTCACCGCCACCCAGGCGGCCCAGGCGCTCGACTTTTTGGCCATGGCGGGGTTCAACTCCGAGCAGGCCATCGCGGCCCTGCCGGGCGTGGTCGACCTCGCCACGGCGTCGCAGATGGAGCTCGCCGAGGCGACCGACATCGCGTCAGACACCCTCGGCGCGTTCGGCCTGATGACCCGGGACACGGCGCAGCTGGGGACCAACCTCGCACGCGTCAACGACGTGCTCGCGCGCACTTCGACCTCGGCCAACACCACGGTCGAGCAGATGTTCGAGGCGATCCGCACGGGCGGCGCCGTCGCGCACTCCTCGGGCGCCTCCATCGAGACGTTCAGCGCGATGCTGGGCGAGCTCGGCAACGCAGGCGTGAAGGGCGCGGAGGCGGGCACGGCGCTGCGGAACGTCTTCTTGCGCCTTCAGAACCCGGCCGCGGCCGCTCGCCGGCACATCCGCCGGCTGGGGATTCAGACCGTCGACGAGCAGGGGAACTTCCGAGACATCATCGACATCATGGGCCAGTTCGAGCAGCGCCTGTCGGGGATGGGCACCGCGGAGCGCGGCCGCATCCTCGGAGACGTCTTCGGCGCCCGATCGGTGAACGCGGTCAACATCCTGCTCCAGAGCGGCGCCCAGCGCCTCAACGACTACCGGACCTCTCTCGAGCAGGCGGAGGGAGCCTCGGCCTCGATGGCGGCGACGATGCGCGACACGGCCGGCGGCGACCTCGCTTCGATGAACTCGGCGATCGAGGGCTTCTCACTCCAGATCTGGGCTCTCATCCGAGGGCCCGTCCGGGGGGTCATCCAGGCCATCACCGAGTGGGTGCGCGCGAACCAGGACGTGATCTCGAGCGGCATCGAGGACGTGATCCAGTTCCTCACGGCGAACATGCCGACGATCGAGGTGTGGGCTCGCCGAATCGGGATTGCCGTGGCCATCGTCGGCACGCTGCTCCTGCTGACGATGGCGGCGTTCGTCGCGGTGATCGTCGCGGTGCCGGCCCTGATCGTCGGCATCGTGAGTCTGCTGGTGGCGGCCTGGGAGTGGATCGCCGACGCGGCGAGCTCGGCGGCTGCGTGGATCGGCGAGGCGTTCGGAGGGGGCTGGGACTCGATCCGAGACTTCGGGATCGCCGTGCTCGAGTTCGTCGTCGGCTTCTTCGTGCTCCTGCGACGGCAGGCCACGACGCTGCTCCGGCCGGTGATCGACTGGATGGCGAGCGCGGCGGCCTGGATCGCCGAGCGCTGGCGTCCGATCGGCGCGTTCTTCGGCGCCCTCTGGGCCGGGATCACGACAGCCTTCTCTGGGGCTTGGGACGGGCTGATGAAGCAGGCGGTGGCCATGTACAGCCGGTTCCTCGCTATCTGGCGGCCTCTCCGAGCCTTCTTCGCCAGCCTCTGGAGCGGGGTCTCCCAGCTGTTCGACAGCACCCTCGGCGGCATCCTCGACCAGATCGGCGGGGTGGTCGAGAACGTGCGCGGCGTCGGCCGATCGGAGCTCGACGGCGACGCTCCGCCGCCGTCGGTGGTCAGCCCCGAGGCGCGCGTCGCGCGCTCGATCTCTGAGAGCACCAGCACCGAGAGGGCCGAGATCACCGTCCGCGCCGGCGACGGTGCTTCGGCCGAGGTGACGCGCCGCCCGCGAGGCAACACGCTCCTCGTTCCCGCTTCGGGTGCGACGTGAGCTGGGAGGACCGGATCCGGGAGGCGGCCTACACGTCTCCGAGCGGCACCCGCCGCGTCTTCGCCTTCGAGGCCGTCTCCGCCGAGGTCGAGCTCCGAGCGAAGGCCTTCGAGTTCCCCGGGGTCAACGCCACCTACGTCCAAGGCAACGGCCACGGGGGGAAGCGCTTCCCGCTGAGGTGCTTCTTCGCTGGCGACGAACACGACCTCGAGGCGGAGGCGTTCGTCGAGGGGCTGCTCGAGCGCGGGGTAGGGCGGCTCGAGCACCCCTTCTACGGCATCCACGACGTGGTGCCCCTGGGGACGATCACGCGCCGAGACGACCTGAAGGACGCGGCGAACCAGACCGTGATCGAGGTGACGCTCGCCGTCTCGCTCACCCAGGTCTATCCGACCCTCCGCCCCAGTCGCTCGGCGGAGGTGTCGGCGTCGCTGCGAGCCCTCGACGAGGCCAGTGCCCAGCAGTTCCAGGACGCGCTGGACCTGAGCACCGCCGCCGCGCGCGCGAGCCAGGAGAGCGCCGTCCGCGCCTCGCTCGCCGCTGCGAGCTCCACGCTCGCCGACATCGCGGCCGGCGTCGACGACGTGCGCGACGCGTTCCGAGACGCCCAGGACGCCGTGAACCTCGGTCTCGACGTGCTGATCGGACAGCCGCTGCAGCTCGCGCAGAGCATCGCCAACCTCGTCCGTGCTCCGGCGCGGTCGGACGTGGCGATCCGTTCCCGGCTCGAGGGATACGGAGACTTCCTCGAGCGCATCGTCACCGCGCCCTCCGCGCGCCCGGGCGACGCCTTCCTCAGCGGCGTGGTCCTTCCGGGGCGGCGCCGGGTGGTCTCCAACGACTTTCACACCGCCGTCGTCTTCGCTGCGCAAGGGGTCGCTGGGAGCGTCGAGAGCGTCCTGAATCACCGCTTCCCTGACCGCCCCGCCGCCCTGGCAGCGGCGGAGACTCTTCTCGCGCAGCTCGACCGAGTGGTGCCGTGGATGGAGGAGGGGTTCGGCGAGCTCGCGGAGGCCGGCGCGCCTGCGAGCGTCGACACGGGCGGCACCTACCAGGCGCTGCAGGAGGCCGTCGCCGTGGCCGCGGGCTTCCTCGTCGAGATCTCGTTCACTCTGCTTCCGCAGAGGCGGGTGGTGCTCGACCGACCTCGCACGATCATCGACCTCGCGGCCGAGTTCTACGGAGAGGTCGACGCTCGGCTGGACTTCATCCTGCAGACCAACGACCTGAGCGGGTCCGAGATCCTCGAGCTCCCGCGCGGGCGGGAGTTCGTCTTCTATGCCTGAGCGCCTCGAAGAGGTCGCGCTGCGGATCGCCGCTCAGCGCTGGCTGGCCTGGGAGGACTTCGAGCTCAGCGTCTCCATCGACCGCCCCGCGACCGTGGGATTCGTGTCGCCGTTCGAGCCCGATCGCCCGGGGTTTCGGGAGGCCTTCGCCCCGCTCGCGTTCACGCCGATCTCCGTCGACATCGGGGGAGAGGTGGTGTTCAACGGCACGCTCGTGGACATCACGCCGAAGCGCACCCCAGACGAGCGAACGGTGGAGGTGGCAGGCTACTCGTTCCCCGCGGTCCTCGGTGACTGCGCGCCGCCCGCGAGCGCCTTCCCGCTTGAGCTCAACGGCTTGAAGCTGAGCAGGATCGCCGAGACGCTCGTCGCCCCGTTCGGGCTGGACGTGGTGATGGACGCCGACGAGGGCGCTGCGTTCCGACGAGTCGCAGCGAAGCCGGACCAGGCGATCTTCAGCTTTCTCATGGAGCTCGCGCAGCAGAGAGGGCTGGTGATCGGCGACACGCCTGCCGGGGCCCTGCGCTTCCTGCGGTCGGCGCCGGGCGGCTCACCAGTCGCTGCGTTCCGCGAGGGCCAGCCCCCGTTGCTCAGCGTCGAGCCGCGGTTCTCGCCGCAGCAGTACTACAGCGAGGTGACGGCGATCGCGAAGACGCGCGCTGGCCGGACGGGCCAGAGCTACACGGTCTCGAACCCGTTCCTCGCCAACGAGGTCCGCCCACACACCTTCGTGCTGGGCGACACCGACGACCCGGACCTTCCGACGGCCGCGCGCGCGAAGCTCGGCCGGATGCTCGGCAACGCGCTCGCCGTCACGCTCGAGCTGCCGACCTGGCGCAACCCGGGCGGCGCGCTGTGGTGGCCGAATCAGACGATCCTGCTCGAGGCACCCGGGGCGATGATCTACCGCGAGACCGAGTTCCTCATCCGTGACGTGTCCCTCCGCCAGACCGCGGAGGCGCAGATCGCCAAGCTCGAGGTCGTGCTCCCGGGCGCGTTCTCTGGCGAGGTGCCGGAGTCTCTCCCATGGGTCTGATCTCGCAGCTCCTCTCGTTCACACGGTCGCGCGGCGACGACGCGCACGTCTCCGACGCGAAGATCGACCCGGGCGGCGGCGCGAACGTCACCGCGCACCACTTCGGACCCCCGGGCGACGACTCGGTCCCGCTGCCCGGTGACTTCGTGGCGACCTCGCCATCGACCGGGACCGGGACCGAGCAGGTCACCGGGTACATCGACCCAGCCAACGAGCCCGAGGCAGAGGCCGGAGAGAAGCGGCTCTACTCGAGAGACGGCGACGGCGCCGTCGTCGCGGTCGTGTGGCTGAAGAACGACGGCTCGGTGGTAATCGAGAACGGCGCGGGAGCGGTCGAGCTCGAGGCTGGGGGCAACGTCACGATCAACGGGGTGACGATCGACACCGACGGCAACGTCACCGCGCCCGGCGAGGTGTCGGCCAGGAGCGCTTCGCCGGTGACGCGGGTCGCGCTGTCGACCCACCTCCACCCAACCGCCATGGGGCCCAGCGACGCCCCCACACCGGGCACCTGATGCCGCTCGATCTCCCGGCCTTGACCTCGGGGCTCAGCGACGTTGCCTCGTCCCCGCCCCCGACAGCGGCGGGGTGCGCGGCATCCTGGGCGGTCGCCGCCCGCGACCACGCGCTTGGGGTCGCCCCCGCTTCGTCGACCGTCGCCGCGGCCGCAGCCGCGCTCGAGGCGTCGCTCGCGGCCGCGTTCGACAGCGGCGACGCTGCGCCCGGCATGGAGACCGCCTTCGCCGCCTTCGCCGCGACGATCGGCGGCGGCATGGCCGGCTTCGTGCCGACTCCGCCTCCCGGCCCGGTCGGGTTCGCGGCGCAGTTCTCGGGTCCGAAGCCTGCGACCCACCCGGCCGCGGCCGGCGCCGTCGCGACGCTGATCGACACCTGGATGCGGACCGGGACGGCGACGCCTTCGGGCGGCGGCGCCCCCGTCGCGTGGAGCTGAGCGTGACCGACGTCCTGTTGCAGCACACCGCCGATGGCGGCGAGATCACGGTCGAGGGGGGGCGCGTCAGGCTCGACGATGGCGTTCAGACGGCCGTCTACCTCTCAATGTTCGGCGGCAACGAGCGCGACGCCGGGACGGGTGCCACCGAGAGCGAGCAGTGGTGGGGGAACCTCCTCCAGGAGCAGCCCGCCCGCCGACTCCGGAGCGAGACGCAGCATCTCCTCCGGGCACTTCCTGCGATCACCGCCAACGTGCGCCGGGTGGAGGACGCCGTCCGGCGTGACCTGTCCTGGCTCGAGGAGATCGGCGCGACGGTCTCCGCGACGGCCACGCTACCCGCGGTCCGACGCATCCGGATCGCCGTCGTCGTCGAGCTCGACGGCGAGAGAACCGAGCTGCGCTTCGACGAGGAGTGGGCTCCCGCCTGAAGGTCCCCTGGGCTCCGCCGCCGGCCCTGCGACACGCCGCTCCGCGTGAAGCTCAACGGCGGCGACTTCTTCCCGGCTGCAAGGGGCAGCCGGACGCACGGAGCGATCCATGAACCGACCGAACGCCATCGCCATCGGGCGCCTCTTCGACGCCCACGACTGCTACGTCCTCGACGACAAGACCCGAGTGATCTCCAAGCGAGGGCTGGTCAGCCTCCTGCGCGGGAGCGGCGGGGACAAAGACGGCCAGATCGAGCGGCGAATCGCCGCTTTGCCCAAGCGTTTTCACCACTTGGCGGTGGGGACAAACCTGGAGTTTGTTTTTCCCGGGGGCGGCGTGGCCCACGCGGTGGACGTCGACACCGTGGTCGAGATCTGCTCCGCCTACGCGGAGGCGTTGGGGCGAGGGGAGTTGCGCCGAAATCAGCTCCACCTCGCGGCGAATGCGACCCGCGTCCTCGCCGCGGCGGCGAAGGTCGGACTCTCCGCGCTCGTCGACGAGGCGACCGGATACGACGCCATCCGCGAGCGCGGTGAGCTCGCCCGCATCTTCAGCGACGAGCTGAACGCTTGGGAGATGGTCTTCACCCCGCCGTTCGTCGCGCGCCTCTGTGCCCTCGGCTTCGCCGGCCAGAAGAACGTGACGTGGAGCGGCGGCGCGTACCCGCGACCGCTCGCGAAGGTCTTCCGGCGCATCTACGACCTCATCCTCGGTGACGGCGTGGCGAGTCGGCTGAAGGAGCGGAACCCCGAGCCTCGGCACGGCAGCAACCATCACCAGTGGCTCACCGACGAGGCGCGCGACGTGCTGAAGCGGAACATGGGCATCGTCACCTTCTGTGCCCAGCAGAGCCACTCACGCCGCGAGTTCCTCTCGCGTCTGAAGGCTTACTACTCGGGCCAGTCCAGCCTGGTGTTCGCGGCCTGAGGACCAGTATGAGCCTCGAAACACCCACCACCGGCGAGATCGCCGACAACATCCTTGCGCAGATCGAGGCGCAGTTCGGCCAGAGCGTCCCGCTGCTCGCCAAGGCCTTCCTTCGGGTACTGCCGCGCGCCCTCGCGGGCGTGTTCACCCTGCTCTACAAGTACTCCGGCTTCATCTTCCTCCAGCTCTTCGTCTCCACCGCCTCGACGCGAGAGACGGTCGTCAACGGCCAGACCCTGATCCCGCTGGTGGAGTGGGGACGCCTGTTCGGCGTGGGCGATCCAGAGCCGGCCACGCGCGCCGAGCTCGTCGTCGTCGTCACAGTCGAGGTCCAATCTGGCGTCCTGGCGGCCGGGTCTCAGCTGCTCTTCCCTTCGACCGGCGTCATCTACGTCACCACGGCGTCCGTCGCGCTCGACGCACCGACGAAGACGGTGACGATCCGCGCGGTGTCGGACCAGGCGGGCGGCGGCGGCGCCGGGGCGATCGGCAACCTCCAGGCCGGTGACGTGCTGAGCTTCGCCAGCCCGCTCGCGAACGTGGCCCGAGACGCCGTGGTGGACTCTCAGGTGGTCACGGGAGCGGACGGTGAGTCGTGGGACGCCTACCGCGGCCGCGTGCTCCGGAAGGCCGGGCGGCGCCCGCAGGGCGGCGCCTACTCCGACTACCGAGACTGGGGTGAGCAGGGCGCCGGGATCCTCAACGTGTACCCCTACACGAGCGCGAGCCCCGGGCAGATCGACGTCTACGTGGAGGCCACGGCAGCGAGCTCGGGGAGTCCCGACGGAATCCCCACGGCGGCGCAGCTGGCCGAGGTGGCCAACCTCATCAACCTCGAGGTCGACGGCCTCGCCAGCCGAAGGCCGGTGAACGCCGCTGTGAACGTGCTGCCGATCACGCGGAGCCCGTTCGACCTGCGGGTTGGTGGCCTTACGGCCGACGACGTGCCCGCCGCGCAGGCGGCGATCGAGGCGGCGGTGGACGAGTACCTGCGTTCGCGAGCTCCGTTCATCGCGGGCCTCTCGGTACTCCCGCGCAGGAACCGGATCACCCAGGCCGCCCTCTCGGGCGTCGTCGACGAGACGGCGAGCGCCCTCGGCGGGAGCATCACGACCGTGGTGCTGCGAGAGGGCGGAGCGGACCTAGTGGCTCGAGACCTTGGCGAGGGTGAGACGGCCAAGCTCGGAGCGATCAGCTGGACGTAGGAGACCCATGGCCATTTCCCCCCAAACCATCTACGCCGGTCAGATCGACACGAGCGATCCCGCGTACCCTCACGGGAAGGCGCGCAACGTGACGACCCCCGGCGACGGCACGGGTACCCCGTTCGAGGAGCGCTGGGTGAACGACCTCTACGGGTTCCAGCAGGCTCTCCTGGCAGAGGTCGGAGCGGTGCCCTCCGGGAACCCGGACGAGGTCGGAGCGTCGCAGTACCTCGACGCGGTGAGGCTGGTCGGCGGGAGTCATCGGTTCGATGCGAATGGCGAAGTCGAGCTCGTGGACGCGGACGGCAACCCGGTCACCCTCTCGGGGATCGTGTACGTCGGCGCCAACGGCCTGATGGTCGACGGCCCGACGACAGAGGTGATCAAGTCCCGGGGCGGCGTCACCCTCGCGGCGGCCAACAAGCTGGCGTGGTGGGACCTGACCCCGCGCCTCTCGCGAAACTGGACGCTGGTTCGCGCTCGCGTCCTCGTCGAGCCGGGCGCCGCACGTGGAGCGGGGAACCGCATCGACGCCGCGCTCCAGCACGACGGCTACGGGGTCTCCTTCGCGAAGCCCATCTCTCTGACTCAGACGGTGGACGCGACGGAGAGCGACGACGGCACGGCCGACCGGCAGTGGATCACGCTGACTCCCGCTGCGCCAGTGGCGGTTGGCGCGGGCGCCACCTGGACGCTCGAGGTGCAGTCGAGCCCATTGGTCACGGGTGCGGGGGACGCGGACACGGTTCGCGCCGCGGTCATCGAGTTCACGACCGGGAAGCTGACGAACATCTAGCGGCAGTGCTGGAATCGAGTTCGGCGGATGCAGCCGACCGGGTCTTGGAAGTCCGCGCTGCCCCCGCATCCGGGTACCGGCCGCAGCCGCAGGCATCCACCGGGCGTGGGCTCATCGCACACCCGGGTCCACCCTTCACCCGTGCCGTCCGAGGTCGCCGGTTCACACGTTGCGTGGTCCGGGTACTGGAGCTCCTCGACGCCGTCGCAGTTCCAGTCGAAGCTCCCGTCTCCCCGGTCCACCGTGCGCCAGCCAGGTGCGTCTGGGTACACCTCTCGGCTGAGGTCGTAGCAGTCCCCAGCGACGTCGACGAAGCCATCCGGAAGGAAGCCGCGGCAGAAGTAGGGGCGCGTCACCTCGGGATCGCCGTAGCCATCGCGGTCCATGTCTCGGTACGCGATGCAGTCGGGCCCGCCGTCGAGGCCCGAGTCGGTTCCGGCGTCGAGGCCTGAGTCTCGGGCGAGCTCGCCAGCGTCCTGGCCGCCGTCTTCATCGACTCCCGCGTCCCCGGCGGCGGCGTCGGGCGCGCTCGAAGCGTCCCCGTCGGCGCCGGCGTCCACCGGCGGCGCCCCGTCGCACGCGACGACGCTCGTCGCGAGGACCAGAGCCCATATCCAGCGCTCCATCAGAACCCCCTTCGTCGCCACGGTAGCCACGGAATGTTCTTTCGCATCCTACAACACCTCCTGCCGGACGGCGCGGCGTGGCGCACCACGGTGCAGAAGCGGCTCCGGACCCTGCTCGAGGCGCTCGCCGAGGAGCCGGCGGCCGTGCGCGTGTTCGTCGACAAGGTCTATCGGGACCTCTTCCCGGAGAGCACGCGGGAGCTCGCGGCCTGGGAGCGCTTCTTCGTCCTCCCGGGCAACGGAGACGACACGACCCGTCGTCAGCGCCTGGCCGCTGCGTGGCAGGAGACCGGTGGGCAGGCGCCGC
Organism: Myxococcota bacterium; assembly: GCA_036149055.1. Lineage (GTDB taxonomy): Bacteria > Myxococcota_A > Polyangia > Polyangiales > Sandaracinaceae > JAVJQK01. The sequence goes on from JAYZQJ010000057.1 coordinate 57,682, forward strand.
GGTACCTGCAGGACATCGTCCAGGCCGCTGGCTTCGACCTCTACGTGCACGAGTGGTGGTCATCGGGGCCGCCGTGGGTGGCTCGAGACCCCCGCGCCCACACCCAGGTGCCGCTGATCGGGACGGTCCAATGCGGCGAGCCGGACGCCCTGTGCGGAGAGGTCAGCGCGCAGTGCAACGCGTTCCTCGCGAACGAGCCCGGCTACCTCGTCAACATCGACCTGACCCCGACCGCCCCTCCGCGGGTCCCAGACGACCCGGCCGCCTGGCCCTACTTCGTCTACTTCGGCGGCGCGTCCTTCGGCGACCGGGTGTCCATCACGGTCGCCCGCCGTCGCGAGCTCGAGGACCTGCTCCTGAAGCTCTGCCCGGCCCAGCACTGGATCGTCCTGATGGTCGACTGGGTGGGCGAGGCGACCACGCGCGTGACCCTCGCGGGCGACACCCGCACGACCTTGAGCGGAGACACCCGCTTCACCCTCGGACTCTGAGGACTCGATGCCGACAACGATCAAGGATCTGCCCACCGAGCTGCTCGCGGAGGACATGGACGCGCCCGCGGACTGGCTGGAGGTCGAGGACGTCGACGCGAACGAGACGAAGAAGATCCATCCGGACGAGCTCGTCAAGGGCGGCGGCGGACTGCACGACGACGACTTCGCGGGCACCTACGGCGGCGCCCTCCTTCGAGTGGGCCCCGGCGCCTACCGCGCCATCCGCCACAACCTCTCCGCGACCGCGGCGCCGGCGGTCGGCGACGATGACGCCGACGGGTACGCCGTCGGGTCTCTCTGGGTGAACGTCTCCACCGATCGAGCCTGGGCCTGCGTGGACGCGTCCACGGGAGCCGCGGTGTGGCTCGAGCTGCGCGGCGGTGACGTCGTAGGTCCGGGCAGCGCGGTCGACGGCGAGCTCCCGGTCTTCGACGGCGCCACCGGGAAGCTGCTCAAGGCCGGCGCGGCGGCGGAGGCACTGCTTCGGATCGCCGGCCGCGATACCTTCCGACTCCGCGACTCTCCGGTCGCCAGCCTGCAGGCGCTCTCGCCGGCGTTCCTCGACCTCGACCTGGACACGAGCGGGGTCACCGGGGCGGCCGAGTGGTACGGCATCCGGCTCGACGCCTCGAACGACGTGCCGGGCGCCTTCCTGCTCTTCCGCGTCGGTGGGACCCGCGTCGGCGCCGTCGAGGTGCCCAGCGCGGCGCTCGGCGCCATCTTCCGCGGCGGGGACGGCGACGACACGAACCCGACCTTCGGCTTCGAGTCGGACCTCGACCTCGGCTTCTTCTTCGCGTCGGCCGGCGTGGTCGGTCTCAACGGCGCGCTCGAGCCGAACGTCGATGGGAACGGCTCGCTGGGGACTGCGACGAGGGCCTTCGGCAACGTCTACGCCGACCAGATCAACGGCCGTCCGGTCGCGGCACCGACCCAGGTCGAGACCCTCGCTGGCACCACCGACACGCTGGCGGACGCGGACAACGGCAAGGTGGTGCGCTGCACGAACGCCGGCACGGTCACCGTCACGGTCCCCACCGGCCTGACGCCCGGCACGACCGTCGAGTACGTGCAGGAGGGCGCGGGGCAAGTGCAGGTCGCGGCGGGCGCCGGGATGACCCTGCGCCACGGTGCCACCTGGAACCCGTACACCGCCGAGCAGTACAGCTCGGTGGTCGTCACCATCCTCGACACGGACGAGGCCCTCGTCCGCGGCGACCTCGAGGCAGTCTGATGCCGGCGACAGCCAGAGCGGGGGCGGCGGCGATTCAGGGCGCGCGGCGGACCCGCGTCTCGAGCTTCGACGCGCTTGGCGCGCAGCTCTACCTCTGGGCGCCGGAGGCGAGCAGCATCACGCTCGACGGATCGAGCGAGGTCGACGAGTGGGCCAACCTCGGGGTAGCCGGCGCTGCGCTCGACGCCGTGCGGGTCTCCGGAGCGGTCACCTACGTGCCCGGCTCGCACCTCGCCGTCCCGACCGGCAGCGAGTTTCTCAGCCGGCTGGCGGCGACGGCGCTCGACGTCGCGGACGAGGGCGCCCTTGATGTGATCGGCGTGTTCAGCTCGACCGCGCCGAACGCCCAGCGCTTCCTCGTCGGAGGCCAGGGGCAGACGCACTTCACGCTGATCCCTCGCTGGTCGGGGCTGAGCGTCTTCCGGGTGCTCGACGGAGTGACGACGCTGCAGGCAGTCGGCGCCAGCCTCACGAACGACGGCACGATCTACTGCCAGCGCGGGCGCTTCACGGGCGCGGCGGCGCCGAGCAACGACTCGAGCAGCCTGAAGACGAACGACTCGACGGGGTCCACGGCGAGCGCGAACCTCGGCGCGGTCTCGTTCGGCGCCGACAAGCTCGCCTTCTTCTCTGTCGGTGGCTCCGAGTTCATCGGCAACTGCTACGCGCTCATCGCGAAGGTCGGAGGCTTCTCGGCCGGCGAGCTCGCCGAGCTCACCACGCGGATCAACGCGGCCTTCGGGACCGCACTGGCGGGCGTGTGATGGCCGGCGTCACCGACAGCTTCGACTCCGAGGACTACGGGCGCCTGCTCGTGGCGTCGGCGAAGGCGCAGGAGGAGTGCCGCCTCGCGACCGAGCGGCTCGAGGAGCGTCTCGTCGCCCAGGGCGAGCGTGCGCAGGAGCGCGACGAGGCGCGCCAGGCGGAGATGCGCCAGCTCAGCGCGCAGATGACCGCCCTGCAGGAGGCCCAGGCCGCCGACGACGAGGCGCGGGCAATGCGCACGGCCGCCGAGAAGCGCGACGGCTTCTGGCTCCGCGCGCTCGGCGCCGTGCTGCTGATGGTGTCCGGCGGGGCGGCGTCGCTCGCCCTCAGCCACATGAGCCGGATGGATCGGCTCGAGGTACAGGCGGCGGCGCTCCGCCAGGCGGACAGCCGCCTCGAGGCGGCTCTGGCGCGACACGAGGCCGACCCCGGTCACGAGGGGACTCGGTCGGAGGTCTCGGCGCTCCGGAGCGACGTCCGCGAGCTCGGCGCCACCGTGCGCGGCACCGCGGCCGTCGTGCGCGAGATGCAGCAGGACGTCCGCGAGCTCCGCCGGAGGGTCCGGTGAGACCGCACCTCGTCCGCGCCATGGAGCGCGTCGCCTCCCACCTCCCGCGGGAGGACGAGGAGACCATGCGCGCGTGGCGCCTGCTCGCGGTCGCGCTGCGCCGCGGTGAGCGCGCGAGCTCGCAGACACTCCCCCGGCTCGCCGGCCTGGCTCAGCACGCGGTGCTCGCGCGCGAGCTGCTCGACCAGCTCGTCCCGGTGCTGCCGCCGACCCTCTACGCGACTGCGGCAGATGCCCGGACGCACATCGTCGCAATCCTCAGCGCGCTGTCGCCGGGGACCGACTCGGAGCCGCCCGAGCGCGGCATGGAGACCTGACCATGGACCTGCAGGAGATCATCCAGACCGCCGAGGACGCCGCGCCGTGGGTGCTCGGCGTGCTCATCGCCACGACGGCGCTCGCCCACGCCCTGGCCCGGGCCGCGCGCGCCTTCGAGCGTTACGCCCGCACCACCCCAGCCACGTGGGACGACGAGGCCGCGCGCCGCGCCGTCCGCTGGGCCGACGGGCTCGCCGCCGCCCTCGACTGGATCAGCGCGCTCATGCCGCGGATCGGGCTCGGCCGCGTGCCCACCGAGGCGCCGGCCCGGAAGGCGCGCTCGCGCCGCGGCCCGCCCGACGCCCTCGTCGCGCTCCTCGTCGCCGGCGCCATGGTGCTCGGCGCCGGCCTCCTGCAGGCGTGCGGCACCGCGGCGCAGCAGCACCGCTCGCTGAACGCGCTGACGACCATCGCCGACCCGACCTACGAGGAGGTCGTCCAGCTCTGCGACCGGATGCGCGATCGCATCGTCGAGCGCTCGGGCACCACGCGCGAGCAGGATCGCGAGGACATGGACGAGGTGAACGACGCCTGCGACGTGGCCGTGCTGAAACTCGAGGGGCTCCGCGGAACCCAGCTCACCGCGCGCGCCTTCATCGACTCGGGCGAGGCAACCGGGGCGCGCACCGCGGTCCGCGAGGCCTTCGCGCTGTGGCCCGCCATCCAGCGGCAGGCCGAACGTCTCTTTGCCGGAGGTGAGCAGTGATCGACCAGGGCGTGAAGGACGCGATCGAGGTGGGGGCCCGGCTCCTGCCCTCGATCGTCGACGGGGTGGCCGAACTGATCGCCGCCGGCATGAGCGCGAGCGAGGCCGAGGAGGTGGTCCGGAAGGACATCCAGAGCCGCATCGAGCGCTACGAGCGAGAGAAGGCCGAGGACGAGGCGGCGCTCGAGCGGAAGCACGGGCGATGACCACCCGGTCCGCGCTCATCGAGGCCGGCGCCGAGGTGCTCACCGAGCGCGGCGAGAAGGCCGCCGCCGATCCGCTCGCGACGATGGAGGCGATCGCGGACCGGCTCGGCCTGCGCGAGGAGCCCGACCGGCCGCAGTTCTGGCTCTTCGTCAGGCGCGACGAGTGGGCGCCGACCGAGGTGCTCCGGCGCTTCACGGGGGCCATCATCCCGGTGCGGACCAGCCGCGGGATCCTCCACCGCGAGCCGAGCTACTGGCTGCGCGCCCGCGCGGCCGGCGTCGAGGTCGTCGGCATGGACTGGATGCTGGAGCCGGGCCGCTGGCGAGAGGGGCTCGCGTCGACGGTCGCCTTCCTCGCCAGCGTCGGTGCGAAGGCGTTCTGCCTGAACGTCGAGCCGCGGCCGAAGGGCTACCCGCGCCGATGGGAGGGACAGCGCGAGGAGGCCTCCGCCTACGCGATCGCGGCCCGCGACCTCTGCGACCGGCACCGCCTCGAGCTCTGGTTCTCCTCGTGGGCCATGCCGCGCGCCCGCGAGTCGTTCCCCTGGGCCGACTTCATCCGCCCCGCGCACGTCTGCATCCCCCAGCCCTACGAGGTGCACGGGCGCGCGGGGCCCGGCTACGTCGCCGAGGTGCTCGAGGAGTGGCGCGCGCTCGGCGCCCGGGAGATGATCCTCGGCCGCGGCGCGCACGAACTCGACCCGTCCGACGCCGACCACTGGCGTACCAGCGCCGAGGTCGCCGAGCACCGCCGCAGCACGCCGGCCGGGATGTCCGAGGCCTGGTGGTTGCCGTCCGGCTCGATCCCGGCGGCGGTTCTCGAGGCGATGGTTGCGCGAGACAGCAACGGCAGAGAGCGCGCCAGCTAGCACGTCTCCTATCCGGCAACTGCCATTGCAGCGGCGAGGCGGCAAGGATAGCCTCGCGCACGTGACCGTCGCGGGACAAATGGACGAGATCGTGCGTCGCGGCCGGGACTTATCGGCCGACGTTAGTCGCTTGAGGCGCTACGCCAGTTCGTCTCCTGCGCTGGCAGTCGAAGTCGCACGGGGCGAGGTCGAGGCACTAAACACACTCTCGCTCTTCGCAAGCAGCGCGGCGATTAGTCGCAGAGACGACCTGAGGGAGGGGCTGAGAGGGGGAGCCGCATCTACCTCTTTCAGGGAATGGGCGGAGACTCGCGACTACCAAAAGGTCCGCCTGGAGGACCTCCCGGACGACGAGACTCTCGCTCAGCACCTCGCGGACGTGAAGTGGCTGCAGAATCGAGCGGCATATCTCGTCTACCTCGAGCAGGGGGGAGATCCCCTCAATGGCGCCGCGGAGGATGCCTACGCAGACGATGCGCGGGTCGTGCCAAGACTGGTCGAGTTGGGGCAACGATACGGCATAGGTGAGGATCTCATTCGTCGGATTGCCGAGAGCCGCTCTCGTATCGTCGAGCGGGAAACCGGGGCCGACGAGTCAGAATCACATCCACCGCCAAACTCGGCCTACAGAGGGTATCTCCCGTCGATCCCGCCAGCGCCTACTTCGGAGGGAACCTCATCTCGCCGACTGCGAGGTCTCAAGAGGCTTGAGTGGGGACTCAAGTGGAGCCGGCACGCAGCCATAGGGTGCGGCGCTCTGATCGCCGCCGCAGCAGCGATCGCACAGAGTCCGGTGTGGGCCGTGGGTGCCGTCGCCGCGACGATAGCCAACTTCGTTCTAGGGGTTTCGCACCAACTCGTGGCGGACACGGTCGCACGAGAAGAAGAGCGCGGAGAGCAGCAGACGACAGTCGTTCGGGCGAGGGTGGGGCCGCCGGAACACGCAGAACCGGAGGACGAGGTGGAGGTGGGCGGCCAGTCACCGGTTGAACGTGGGCGACTGCGATACCATGCTGGTAGTGATGACTAGGCGGCGGGAAGTACTACTGGGGGGGACCCTGCTTGCTCTGGCGAGCACCGTCGTGCTGATGGCCGTCCTTGGCGGCGGCTACGCCGCGCAGCTCGAACTCCGGGCGCTCGTGGGCCTCGCCGGAGGGTTTCTCGCGGCCCTGCTTGCTGACACCGCAGGGTCGCTGCTGGCTGGGGCTGCCAGCGGACGAAACAGGCACCCATAGCCACGCAGGGATCCGCCGCGCGGTCGCTCGCGGTCGCCGCCGAGGCCGTCGACGACGCGCTCGATCGGCGCAGGGGGCTCTCACCCCTCCGCCGACCGCCCCGCCGCGACCTGCCGCCCCGCGAGGACGGCGTGCCAGAGCGTGCGACCGGGCCGGCGGTAGTCCTCGTGGAGGGTGAGCCGCAGTGGGCCGACCTGGACGGTCACGGAGTCGAGTCGCGGAGCGGTGAGGGCGGGGAGGCTCGCGTCGCGCATGCCCTGGTGTCGGCCCGCCGCGGCCGTGGTTGCGTGGCTACCCGCCGGCGCCGGTCCAGGCCTCAAGGGCGTCCCGCAGCGAAGGCCACAGCCCCGGACGAGCGCGGAGCTCGTCGACGGCGCGGGCGCCCGCGCCGGGATCGCCAGTCGCCAGAGCGCGCACGATTGATCGGTACGGCTCGGGCGCCTGCAGGCTCGACACCCGGTCGAGCTCGGCCCAAGCGCGGGCGCGGAGATCAGCGATGGTCAGCTCCACGCCCGTAGGCTGGTCGAGAGGCGCGTTGCGCGCAACTGGCCGTGCTCGGGCCGTGGTAGCCTCGTTCTCCCCGGCCCGTGCTCGCGGCACCCAACAACCCCTTCGTCGCGAGCTTCCCCCGGGCCGGGGGTCTACCGCCGGCGCTTGAGGAGCTCGGCGCGTCGGCGGAGCCACTCTGCCTCGAGCGCGGTCGCGACTTCGATGTCGCCCCGGTCCCGAGCCTGGCGAGCGGCGCGCGCGAGCTCGTGGACCGCATCCCAAGGGTCGATCCCTTCTTCCTCGTCGGAATCGGTCGTCGTCGCGTCCCGTTCGTTCCCCTCGGACACGGCTGTTGAGAGTAACAGGCCTTCGCCGCGCGCTGGGTGACTGATCGCGCCGGTCGCTGACGTCTTCGGTCAGTCTCGCTGTCGCGGTCAGTGCTACGCTGGACGCGTGGGGACCTGGAACGAGCTGCATGAGCTGGCCGTGCGATCCCGGGGGCTCCGCGCGCGAGCGGACCGCCAGCTCCGTGTGTCCAACATACTCCACATCGCCAGCGACGACCGCGACGGGCCGGCGGCCGACGAGGGATGGCCCCTCGCCTAAGAGTCGTCCGGCTTCGTGTTGTCCACGACAAGCCGCAGGCGAGGCGAGAGGAGCCCTTCGAGGCCGCGGCCAAGTCGGCGCCGTGGCGCAGCCGTCTCGAGCAGCTGTCTCCTAGCCGCGTGGACGGTGTCGGCGAGATGGCGGCAGCGGAGCGCTTGGACCTCAGCCTCGTCGATCGACTCTGGAAGCCGCCTGCGTGCGGCTCGCCGCGCCCATGACTCGGCCTCCGAGTCCAGCTCCAGGACCATCTCCTCGAGCTCGCGGAGCAGCCACTGTCCACTCTCCATGCCGGCGTAGTGGGGCCAGGAGCCCATTCCCCAGCGCGCGTCGTCGTCGTCCATCGGTCCTCCGGGTGTCCACGAGCTAAGACCTATCCACGCGCACGGAGGGGAGCGTACCATCGGCACGGTATGCACGACCAACGCACTTGGATTTCCGTCTCGCTGGTCGCCGTCGCCGTGGGTTGCAGTGGTGCCTACGGCGCTCGCGCTTCGACGCCGGAGCGAGTCGAGGCGCCGCCCCCCCCCGCGCACACCAGCGCGGTGGATCACGAGGCGGACGAGGTCGGGGAGACTGGCGCTCCCATGGTGGGGGGCGACTTCCGAGTGCTCGCCATCGACTCGGGGCAGGGCGACTGCACCCTCGTCCAGTGCCCCAACGGGTCGAACATCCTCATCGACTGCGGCTCGACCCGGCATGGGGAGTCGTCGAGAGAGCACGTGCGCGAGGTCCTCGAGCGCGAGCTCGGCGACGCCGGCATCCACGCCCTCGTCCTCACCCACCCGGACCGTGACCACTACAACTGGTTGCCCGAGGTGGTCGGGGCGCGCGACGTCGCTCGGGTCCTCTTCGCTGGCGACCCCTCGGCCTACTCGGAGGGCGAGATGCCGACCTGGATGCGCGGGCGGGTCGCGGTGACCTTCTTCGGCGAGCGCCACGATCCACCGGAAGCGCCGTCCGACATTCTCGACTGCGGCCCTGTCGACGTGCACGTCCTCGCCGCCAATGCCCCGGCGGGCGGCGGCGAGGCCGACGACCGAGGGTGGAACAGCAACAGCGGCTCGATCGTGCTGCGGTTCGGGCTGCCGGGTGCGGACCGTGCCCTGGCGATCCTGACCGGCGACGCGACCTGGTACACGGAGCGCGCGATCCGCGAGGCCTATCCGGTCTCGTTCCTCCGCGCCCAGCTTCTTCGTCTCGGGCACCACGGGACCAGCGTCACCTCGACCGAGCAGGAGTGGGTCGAGGCGGTCCAGCCGTCCGCGGCGTTCTCGTCGGCCGGGCACCATGCGAGCTGGCGGCACCCACGCTGCGTGGTGGTGGACCGCGTCGAGGCGGCGAGCTCGCTCTCCGCGGCGTCCTGTCACTGGACCGAGTGCGGGACCCCCACCACGGGTGAGTGCGACTCCTCGAGCACGCAGGGGTGGTGCCGGCGGCGGAGCGAGGTGGCCTACTTCGACACCTTCTCGTCTGGGGAGATCGACTTCCGATTCACGAACGGCGAACTCGTCGAGCCGCAGGTCGCACGAGGAAGGTGCGGCGGCTGACGCTCCGATGCAGGCAGGCCTCCTCGTCACGCGGCTGCGGCGGGCGGGCGACCCGAGCGGCGTGGGGAGCTCAGTCCGGTCGAGTTCAGACTGCACCGGGGAGATCGACGCGCATGTCTGGCGGTTTTGGGTCCGTCCGAGCGCTTGGAACGCTCGATTCTGTCGGCTATCTCTTAGAGAGAAAGACCTTCTCAACGAGGGTACTCATCGGGCCAGCAGTCGGCTCGTCGGACGGGCCGTAGCCGCTTGACGTCGCTCCGAAGATTGCAGCTGTGACCTGGCCAATGACCGATGCCTTCATCCGGTCGTCGTCGCCCGCCGCGCCCGTCAATGCGTCAAGAGTGTTCAGGGCGATCTGGCGTCTCTGGTTTGTTATCTGGTTGTGCTTCTCTGCACGAAAGCTCCTTCCACACCACGCCACCAGGTAAGCGCAGAAGCTCACTAGCGCGACTCGCAGTCCAGCGCCTGCAAGGGATAGATCCGCGCTGTCGTCCTTGAGTGCCAGAAGCATCCATCCCAGCACCGAGAGAGTTGCTGCGGCGCCTAACAGGGTTACGGCTAGCCACCACCTGCTGGCCACCTGGTGCGCTCTTGCTTGTGTCTGAAAGTAGCGTGCATTCGAGGCCACCCCCGCCTGTTCTGCGGCCTCTCGAGCGGCCTTGGCCGATTCGCTCGCTTCCCGTACATGCGCAGAGATTCGCTCCGCTTGATGCTTGAAGGCCTCATGCGTGACCGTCTCGACGGCGGATTCGACCCCCTCGGCGGCCTCGCGAGCCAGCTTCTCGGCCTTACGCGCTGCGTCAAAAATGCTTGATTCGACAATGCGCTCAGAGTTCAGCAGGGGGCGACAAGTGGCCAGGACTGTGGGAAGCAGCGAGCTGATGATTACTCTAGCGTTCTGGTCCGAGACGGGGCCGCCACGACCAAGGGTGTTGGTGAGGTTTTCCATGTGCCTGTTGGCGACCTCGAGTTCGCTGCGGCTGGTCAGCAACCAGTCGCGATGAATAACGTTCTCGAGTGCTGACTCGAGGCATCTCACTTCGTGCCCCACCGCGTCGTCGGGCCAGCTCAGGCTTTGGCTCGCAGCGACCCAGGTGCTCTCGGGTACTCGGCGCAAGAGGCGAAGGGTATAATCGGCGCGGTCTCGGAGCGCGCTCTCCTGCACAGCGCGTGGCTTCGCCGCGAATACCGAGCTAGAGAGGAGCGTAGTTGGCGGGCTGATTTCCGGGGTAGGGGCGGTCATGAGCGTACCGGCACTGTGTGCAGAAAGCCTTGCGGACGTGAGAGTAGCGTATCCGCTTGAAGTCTTCCAACGACCGAAGGCGGTGGCGCGGTAGGTCGTGCACGCGCTCGAGCCGGACCGACCCACTGCGCCGGCGCCGGACCCGACCGTCCTCGAAGAGCTCGTCGCCGAGCTCGAGCCGATCGCCACCCGCGCGAAGCCCGAGGAGTTCCCAATGGTCGCGGGCGAGATCGCGCGGCCCGCCTCGGTCGCGCCGAAGGGGTAGTTCCCAGGCTCACGCCGGAGAAAGACCGGCACCGTCCAGCGCCGCGTGAGTTCGCCGGTTCGCCCCGCTCAGCTTCGGCTGGGCGGGGCTTCTTTGTTCGACCTCAACCGCTTCCGCGGGGAGGTAGGCGTCGGTCCCGCTCGGGCCCGCTCGGGCCCGCTCG
>JAYZQJ010000058.1:0-52483 GCA_036149055.1 Myxococcota bacterium
CCGCGCTCGCGGGCCGCCCGCTGCCGCGGGATCGGACGACTCGAGTGGCGCGTGCCCTGGATCGGAGCGCACGCCGAGCCCCGGCCACCCTCCATCCCGCGGCCACTCAGCCCCTTCGCGTCTTTGCGTGAAATCAGTTGCCACCGAAGCCCCACACCTCGATTCGGCAGAGATCGAGCGGGCCGCCCGCTGCCGCGGGATCGGACGACTCGAGTGGCGCGTGCCCTGGATCGGAGCGCACGCCGAGCCCCGGCCACCCTCCATCCCGCGGCCACTCAGCCCTCTTTGCGTCTTTGCGTCTTTGCGCGAAATCAGTTGCCACCGGAGCCCCACACCTCGATTCGGCAGAGATCGAGCGGGCCGCCCGCTGCCGCGGGCTTCACGGCTCGTCGCTCCACGCGCGGGGGAGGCGGAGCGAGAAGGTCGCGCCCTCTCCGGGGGGCGACTCGACGTCGAGGGAGCCGCCGTGCGCGAGCGCGATGGCGCGCGAGATGGACAGACCGAGGCCGGTGCCGGCGAAGGCGCGCGCGTCGCTGGAGTCGCCCTGGACGAAGGGCTCGAAGATGCGGCCCTGGGCCTCGAGGGCGACCCCGGGGCCGCGGTCCCGGACGTCGACGACGGCGTAGGCGCCCTCGGCCCGCGTGGTGAGGGTGATCGGCGCGCCCTCCGGTGAGAACTTCGCGGCGTTGGAGAGCAGGTTGTCCAGGATCTGCTCGACCCGCACGTCGTCGAGCTCGACCTCGAGCGGCCCGGCCTCGTGGCGCACCGTGAGCGCGACGCCGAAGCGCGCGGCCAGGCCCTCGGCGCGCTCCACGCAGCCGTCGACCAGGGCGCAGACGTCGACGCGCGTCAGGCGCAGGCTGAGGCGGCCGGCGGCGAGCTTCTGCACGTCGAGCAGGTCGTCCACCAGGGTCGCGAGGCGCACGACGTTCCGCTCGGCGAGCGCCAGCACGCTCGCCCGCTTCTCCGCGCCGCCCAGCGCCTCGGAGGTCAGCAGGCCCAGCGCGCCCCGGATGCTGGTGATCGGGGTGCGCAGCTCGTGGCTGACGGTCGAGATCAGCTCGTCCTTGATCTGCATCGCGCGGTGGCTCGCGGTGACGTCGTCGCGGTTGACCAGCAGGCCCTCCTCGCCGGTCGCGGGGTCGCGGGTGGGCAGCGCGTGCAGGCGATGGAAGGCGCGCCCGTTCGGAGTCTCCCGCGGCACCACGCCCGCCCAGGGCCGGCCGCCGCGCGCCGACTCGAGCACGGTGGCCGCCAGCACCCGGTCGCCGACCGTCTCCTCGAAGCGGACGCCGCGCCCGAAGACGGCGAAGTGCGCCGGGTTGTGAAAGAGCTCCTCGCCGCTCGAGCCGTAGAGCGCGATCAGCGAGCCGGTGTGCCTCAACGCCTCGAGCGCCCGCAGGGTCGGCGCGTCCGCGTCGTCGTCCTGGCGGCGCGCCTCCACGAGCATCGCGGAGCGTCCATCCGCGTCCCAGGGGCTGCAGGTCACCTCGACCGGCGTCGGGCGGCCGCGCGGATAGAACGTCCACTGCAGGACCACCCGCTCGCCCGCGTCGAGCCGCTCGCGCAGGTCGCGCTGCCGGGCCCGCGCCGCGTCGCTCATGTCCGAGAAGTCGCGGGCCCGCAGCGCCTCGAGGCTCTCGGCGGACCAGAGCGCCAGCGCGGCGCGGTTCGCCCACAGGAGCGCGTTGGACTCGAAGCCGTGCACCCACACCGCAGTCGACAGCGCCTGCAGCACCGACGCCGCAGGCGGCTCGTACACCGCTCCCACCGGAAGAGGATAGCTGCTACCGTCCGCGGCCACATGGACGCCAACGTCGCCCGCTGCCTGCTCGTCGCGAAGGTCCTGGCCGCCGACGGCATCATGACCGACGAGGAGCGCGAGTTCCTCGAGTCGAGCATGGACGCGCTGTCCCTCGACGACGCGGCCCGTCAGCGGGTGCGCGAGCTCGAGGGGTGGGACGAGGCGGAGTCGGTCGTGAACGCCCTCTCGGACGACGAGAAGCGCGCCTTCATGGACGGGCTGGTGCAGGCGGTGCTCGCCGACGGCAAGGTCAGCCCCCACGAGATGCAGACGATCGAGAAGCTCTCCAGCGCGCTGGGGCTCGATTGAGCGTCCCCCGAAATCCTCAACGATTTCGTGGAATCATCCGGACTACCGGGGGGCTCTTGCCTTCCCCGCGGGGGCTCTCTATACAGTCGAGCCTCGCCCGTCCAGGCTGTGGAGTTCGGGTGGGGAAACCTGGGGATGGAACACGGGAGCACATGGGGACGACTTCTCCCACACTGTGTCCCCGATTTCGTCCACGGGCTGAGACATCGGATCGAGGTAAGGATTCCGGGCACTTGGCCGGATCCATCCCCAATCCACAGCACTTAAGAAGACGACGGAATTGAATTTAAAGATCCGAAAGGATCTTCTTCTGCGCGCTCGTGGATGTGGAAAGCGCGAGCCGCGCCCCAGCGGCGGGAAAGAGGCGAGGGACGGATGGAGCTCACGATCAGCAAGCGGAACTTCCTGCGTGGCCTGGCACGTACCCACGGTGTCGCGGATCGGAAGAGCTCGATGCCGATCCTGTCGAACATCCTCCTGACCACCGAGAGCACCGGAACGCTCCGGCTCGCGGCGACCGACCTGTACCTCGGCGTCACCGCGACCGTGGAGGCGGAGGTGAAGACCGGGGGCTCGGTGGCGGTGGCGGCGAGGACGCTCTTCGACATCGTCAAGAACCTGCCCGAGGGCGACGTGAAGTGGACCGTCGGGGCGAACAACGCCGCAGAGATTCGCTGCGGAAAGGTCAAATACAAAATTCCCGGCATGCCCGGTGACGACTTCCCGCCCCTGCCGAGCCCCGGCCGGGCCGACTTCGTCGAGCTCGACGCCGATTCCGTCGGGGATCTCATCGGCAAGACCCAGTACTCGATGAGCACCGACGACACCCGACCGCACCTCGCGGGCGCGCTCTTCGAGGGCGACGGCAAGCTCATGCGCATGGTGACCACCGACGGTCACCGCCTCAGCAAGGCCGAGCACAAGCTCGACGGCTCGATGCTCAGCTTCACGATGCTCGTGCCCAACAAGGGCATCGGCGAGCTGAAGCGCCTCATCGACGACGCCAAGTCCGAGCAGAAGAAGGGCGAGGGCGAAGGCGCCAGCGTCGGCGTGGCCACCACCGGCGGCAACGCGTTCTTCCGCGGCAAGGACGTCCTCCTGAGCGTGAAGCTGGCCGACGAGCAGTTCCCGCCCTACTCCAAGGTCATTCCACAGCAGCAGACCAAGCGCGTCATCTGCGCGCGCACCAGCCTCATCGACTCGCTCCGCCGGATCAGCCTGGTCTCGAGCGACAAGAGCGGCGGGGTGCGGCTGACGCTGGAGCCCGGGACGCTGAAGATCGTGAGCGAGAACCCCGACGTCGGCGAAGGCAGCGAGGAGCTCGACGTCGACTACGCCGGCGACGCGCTCACCGTCGGCTTCAACGCCCGCTACATCCTCGACGTGCTCGGGGCCCTCGACGACGACGAGGTGGCGCTGGAGCTGAGCGGCGAGCTCGATCCCGGCGTGCTCAAGCCGGCGGGCGACGCGGCGGCGAGCTTCGTCGGCGTCGTGATGCCGATGCGCATCTGATCGACATGGAGGAGCGACGGCCAGCCCTCCGTCTGACGCGGCTGGCGCTCCGTGGTTGGCGCAACCTCGCCGACCTCGACCTCAGCCCCGGCGAGCGCTTCAACGTGCTCGGGGGCGACAACGGGCAGGGCAAGTCCAACCTGCTCGAAGCCATCTACTACTTCGGCGCCCTGAAGAGCTTCCGGCTCGCGGGGCGCGAGGACCTCATCGGGCGCGACCGGGAGCAGGCGGTGCTCGGGGCCCGCTTCGACGCCAGCCCGGCTCCGATCACCGCGAAGGTGCGCCTCGATCGCCGCAAGGCCCGGGCGCTCTCCCTCGAGGGCAAGCGACCCCGCTCGACCGCGGCCTGGATCGCCTCGCTCCAGATGGTCCTGTTCCATCCGGGCGACCTGAGCCTGGCCAGCGGCTCCCCCGAGGGGCGGCGTGGGTACCTGGATCGCATCCTCGAGCAGCTCGACCCGACCTACGCGAAGACGCTGGCCTCCTACGGCAAGGCCCTGAGGAGCCGTAATCGCCTCCTGAAGCGCGAGGACGGGGATCCCCGGGGGGTCACGTCATATGACGCGCTCCTGGCCTCAGCGGGCGCTGTGGTGGCGCAGTGCCGGGCTCGCCTGGTGGAGGAGCTGGCCCCGCTCGCCGAGCGCGCCTTCGAGGAGGTCGCCGGTCAGGAGCTCCCGCTGGCGGTGGCGTATCGTCCGCGAGTCGAGCCGACGGTGGAGGCGATCCGGGAGGCGCTGGCTCGCTCGCTCCAGAAAGACCTCGCCCGCGGCTTCACCGCCGAGGGCCCGCACGGCGACGACCTCGCGCTGACGGTGCACGCGGACCGCGGCGCCCGGCATCACGCCTCCCAGGGGCAGCACCGCATGATGGTGCTCGCGCTGAAGGTGGCCGAGCTCGAGGTGCTCTCGCGCCGGGTGGGGCGGGTCCCGATCCTGCTGCTGGACGACGTCTCGAGCGAGCTGGACAAGACCCGCAACCGACGCCTGTTCGAGTATCTCGACCGGCTGGGCGGGCAGGTCTTCCTCACGACCACGCACCCCGAGCTCATCCGCCTCGAGGGCAGCCGGACCGAGCTGCGGGTCGAGGCGGGGCGGGTCGAGGCCGTCGCGTGAAGCGCATCTACGACTCGCTGCCCCGCTGGCGCCGGCCGATGCTGGTCGCCCTGGCGCTGCTGAGCGCCGGGCTGATGAGTCAGATCCCGAAGCTGGAGGCGGTCTTCGCGCCCGAGGAGCTGGTCCCGGCGCGGCCCGAGGAGGCGGCCCGGGCCGAGCGGGCGTTCGAGGGCTTCTCGGGGCGAGACGAGCCGCTCCTGGTGGTCCTGGAGGCCGACGACGCCCTCGCGCCGGAGGTGCTCGGCTACCTGCACCGGGCGGCGCGGGCGATGCGCGACCGGCCGTGGGTGGCGCGGATCGATGGGCTCACCGTCACCGCCCTGCCCCACGCGCCCCGGGAGGCGGCGGTCGGCCTCGACGCGCTCGAGGAGGCCGAGCCGGTGGACGAGGCGACCGAGGACGCGCTCTCGGCCATCGTCGCCTCGGAGCCCGAGCGCTTCCCGATGGGCCTCGCCTCCCTGGAGCGCGGCGCCCCCGAGGTCGGCCCGCTCGTCGAGGGGGACGCGATCGACGCCGAGGAGCGGGAGGCCATCCTCGAGGCGGTCGCGAGCGGCGCGCTCGACCGACGCCTCATCGACGAGGACCGCCGGGTCACCCAGCTCGTGATCGCGCCGCGCCCGCTGGACGAGGACGCGGCCCGCGCGGCGGTGGAGGAGCTCGAGGCGTGGCTCGCCCGTCACCCGCCGCCCGCCGGGGTCGAGGCCCAGGTCGGCGGCCTGCCCGCGGTGCGGGTGGCGATGATCGAGGCGCTCGAGGACGACCAGGTGCTGCTCGTCGGGCTGGCGGTGCTCGGCAGCCTGATCGTGCTCGTCATCGGCTTCCGCTCGTGGGCCGGGGTGCTCCTGCCGCTCGGGGCGGCGGGCATGACCGCGGGCATGACGGTCGGGGCGATGGCCTGGCTGGGCGAGCCGCTGAACCTGCTCAACAACGTCGTGCCGCCGCTCCTGATCACCATCGGCCTGGGCGACGCGGTGCACCTGCTCGTCCGGCACCGGGAGGAGCTCCGGCGCGACCCCGACCGCATCGCCGCCTCCCGGCGCACCATGCGGGCGATGGTCGGCGCGTGTTTCCTGACCTCGGCCACCACCGCGGTGGGCTTCGGCTCCCTCGTCATCAGCGAGACGGGGGTGCTCCGCCGCTTCGGCGTGACCGCGGCGCTCGGGGTGATGCTCGCCTACCTGGTCACGGTGCTCTTCCTGCCGGCCGCCCTGCCCGACTTCCGGGTGACGGTGCGCGAGGCGGGCCCGCGGATGAGCCTCGAGGTCTGGATCCCGAAGCTCGCGGCCTGGGTCTCGCGGCGCGGCGGCTGGGTGCTCGGGGGCACGCTGGCCCTCCTGCTCCTCTCGGTGGCCACCGCCGGCCGGCTCCGGGTCGACAGCGCGCTCCTCGACCAGCTGCCCCCGGACTCGTCCACCGCGCGCACCGCGGCCCTCCTCGAGGAGCGGCTCGGGGGCGTGCGGGTGCTCGAGGTCGGGCTCGTCGGGGAGCGAGGGCGCTTCCAGGGCGCGGAGGGGCTGCGAGAGCTGGCGGCGCTGGAGGCGTGGCTCGCGGCCCAGCCCCAGGTGCTGCGCGTCTCGGGCGCGGCCGGGTTCGGGGGCGCGCTCTGGCGCTGGATCGACCCGGGCGACGACCGACCCGATCCGTTCTCCGACGACGCGCGGGCCGAGGGGCTCGCGTCCCTGGCGTCGGCGTCGTCCCCGGCGCGCTGGGCGACCTACGTGAGCGCCGACGGCGCGCGGGCCCGGGTGGAGGTGCGCCTCGCCGACGCGGGCGAGCGCGCCATCAACCGGCTGATCGATCGCGTCGAGGCGCGCGAGAGGGAGAGCGAGCTGGTGCTCGGGGGCGAGGCCTACCGCTCGGCGCGGGGGCTCGAGCGCCTCGTCGGCGAGCTGGTGGTCAGCCTGGCCGCCGCGGTGGTCATCATCTTCGTGCTCCTCGGCCTCCTGCTCCGGAGCGCCCGCCTCGGCCTGATCAGCGTCCTGCCCAACGTGCTCCCGCTGACGCTGACCCTCGCCTGGATGGCCATCCGCGGCATCCCCCTGCACGCGGCCACCGCCATCGTCTTCACGGTGAGCATCGGGCTCGCGGTCGACGGCACGGTGCACATCCTCGCGCGCTATCGGGAGGAGATCTCCGAGGGCCAGCGGCGTCAACGCGCCATGATCCTCGCGATGCGCGGGAGCGGGCGCGCGGTGGTCATCGGGGCGATGACGCTCCTGCTCGGCTTCTTCGCCCTGCTCTTCGGCTCGTTCGTGCCGATCCGGCTCTTCGCCGAGCTCTCGGTGGTGGCGATCGGCACCTCGCTGCTCGCCGAGCTGATCGTGCTGCCCGCGCTGCTCAGCCGCTTCGGCCCGACGGTGGTCGAGGGCCGCGCGATGGTCCGCACCAAGCTCGAGCACTCCGGCGAGGCGCCGCCCTACCGGCGTTGATCAGTTGCAGTAGAGGGTCTGCTCGTCGATGTCGACGCACTGCCCGAGGCTCAGATCCGTCCCGGTGCAGAACCCGGACGCGCACTCGTCGGAGCGGTTGCACGGGCTGCCCGCCGCCTCGCCGGGGCCGCAGGTCCCGGGCGCGATCAGGCTGCCCCGCGGGCAGCGCGCGGTGTCGCACACGAGCCCGGAGCGGCAGGGGCGTCCGTCCTCGAGCTTTCGGCCGCAGCGCCAGTCGTCCACGCCGACCTGCTGGCAGATGTGGTCGCGGTTCTGGCAGGTCAGGTGCGCGACGAAGAGCGCGAGCTCGCTCCGGTCCATCGGGTCGCAGACCTCCCCGCCCTCGACCTCGCCCTCGAGGCCGCCGAGGAAGCCGCGCCGGTCGGTGGCCCAGGCGACGATGCCGAGGTCGCAGGCGTCGAGCAGGACCTGCCCGCTGGCGAGGGCCTCGGCGGCGAGGGTCGGGCTGTAGGTCACGCCGTCCACGCCGAAGGCGCTGCCGTAGAACATCTCGCACTCGCTCTCGGCGGCGTCGGAGCACGCGCCGATGTCGACCCCGCCGCTCTCGCAGCAGTCGGCCTTGGCCTGGCAGAAGGCCTCGGCGTAGCGCCCGCAGAAGTCCTCGAAGCGCACCTCGGCCGGTCCGGCGTCGGTCGCGGGGCCGAGGTGGTCGGCGGGATCGTTGACCAGCGAGCAGCCGGTCGAGAGCAGGAGCAGAAGCCAGGCGCGGCGCATCAGAAGCGTCCTCCCGTGGCGACGCCCGCGTCGCCGGTGGGGCTCACGTAGGGGGTCATCCAGGCGCTCGCGCCCTCGGGGTCGGCCTCGGGGCTCAGCGCGAAGAGGAGGATCACGCCGGTCGCCCCCGCGACCGCGGCCGCGATCCAGCTGACGTCGGCGACGGTGTTGTAGATACGCAAGGTGTCTACCCGGCTCTCCGCGCAGGTCAGCGCGGGGTTGTCCCGGCCGCACTCGCTGGCGAGCGCTCCGTCTTCGGCCTCGCTCAGGGCGGCGAACACGCCGAAGCTCGCGAGGAGCACGCCGGCGCCGATCAGCACGCCGACGCCCGCGGGGTGCACGCCGGAGGCGGGCCGAGGCTCGGGCGGGGCGAGGTCGCGGTTCCGGGTGCGCTCGTCGGGCGCCGCGTCTCGGCTGGCCTCCCGCGCGGCCCGCTCGCGCTCGAGCGCCGCCTCGGCCTCGGCCGCGCGCTGCTCGGCGACTCGCGCCTGCAGCCGGGCCAGCCGGGCGCTCAGGGCGGTGCGGCGGTCCTCGGCCATCTCGCCCTCGGCCAGGTAGCGCTCGAGCGCGGTCGCCGCCTCGGCCAGGGCCCCGCCGCGCTCCTGCGCCGAGTAGATGTTGAAGAGCAGGTCCGGGTGGCCGGTCAGCTCGTGGGCGGCGCGGAACTCGGTCGCCGCGCGCCCGTAGTCGCCGGTGTCGAAGGCGGCGGTGCCCGCCTCGAAGTGAGCCTGGGCCTCGGCCCGAACCGCGTCATCGAGCGGCGGATCCGCCGCGTCGTCCTGGGCGAGCGCGGGGAGCGAGACGAGGAGTGAGGCCGCGATGAGCGGGGCGAAGCGAAGCACGCCCGCAGGGTAATGGATGAGCCGCGCGCGCGTCACCGACAGACGCAGACCCTACGCTTGCCGTTGCGCTTCGCCTCGTACATCGCCTCGTCGGCGCGGCGGAAGAGCGCGACCGCGTCGGGCGCGTGCTCGGGGAACGCGGCGACCCCGATCGAGATGCCCGGCGAGAGCGAGACCCCGTCCTTCTCGTAGCCGTGCGAGAGCACCGCCGCGAGGATGCCCTCGGCGATGGCCCGGCTCGCGTCGAGGTCGAGCCCCGGGAACGCCGCCACGAACTCGTCGCCCCCGAAGCGGGCGGCGATGGCGGCGTCGGGGATGGTGGCGCCGATGAGCTTGCCGCTCTCCGAGATGACGTAGGCGCCGAAGAGGTGGCCGTGCGCGTCGTTGATCGCCTTGAGCCCGTCGAGGTCCATCACCAGCATGCCGAGCGGCTCGCCCCGCACCCGGGCGCCGCGCATCAGCTCCTCGACCTCGCGGTCGAAGCGGCGGCGCACGTAGAGGCCGGTGAGGTCGTCGATGTCGATGAGGCGCTCGACCAGCTCGTCGTACGCCTGGTCCGCCGCGTCCTGGAGCTCGAAGCGGAGCACGCTGTCGCCGACCTCGATCTTGTCGTTCGGGTGCAGCTTCACCTCGCCGTCGACCGCGCTCCCGTTCACGCTCGTGCCGTTGGTCGACCCGAGCTCGACGAGCGCCCAGCCGTCGCCGCGGTCCTCGATGCGGCAGTGCCTCGACGAGACCCGCGGGTCGGTGAGCGTGAGGTCCACGGAGTGGCTCCGGCCCACCACCAGCGACGACTCCCGGACGCGCGCGCGCCGGCCGACGTCCTCACCGAGCACCACCACCAGGGTGGGCCGCCGCTTCACCTGCGCCGCCGCCGCGAGCGCCCGGTGCCGGAGCGACTCGCCGTCGTCGATCTGCAGGGTCCGCGCGACCTCCTCGTCGGTGCTCCGCTTGGTCACCGCCCCGGAGTCTAGCAGCGCGCAGCGAAAATGACTGCGCGCGCCTCGCCGGCGGGACGCCGCGCCCAGCCCGTCAGTCGCTCCTCCGAAATGCTGAAGCATTTCGTCGTCGGCCCGCCGCGCTGGACGCGACGTCGCGCTCGCCGATGCATCACGCGCATCTTCGCTGCGCGCTGCGGCAGCGCGCAGCGAAAATGACTGCGCGCGCTGCTGGCAGCTGCTGGCACACGCGCGGCATCGTCCCTAGGCTGGCGCCCGAGCGGCGGGGGGTGGCCCTGCCTCATGGAGAGAGACACGAGAGATGGCCGTTCTTCCCCACCTTCGAGGCGTCACCGACACCGCTCCGCTCGGGGGCGACGTGAGCTGGCGTCAGGCGCTCGACGCCGCCGTGAACGCCTTCATGAAGCCGAACGACCGGCTCCGGACCACCGGGGAGCCCATCCCGGTGACCGAGGAGTCGCCGACCGCGGTGGTGATCGGCGCGGGGCTCGGGGGGCTCGCGGCGGCCGTGAGGCTCGGCGCGCGCGGCTACCGGGTGACCGTCGTCGACCGCCTCGAGCAGCCCGGCGGTCGGGCGCGCGTGTTCCGGGACGACGGCTTCGTCTTCGACGCCGGCCCGACCGTGATCACCGCGCCGTTCATGCTCGAGGAGCTCTGGCGCCTCGCGGGCAAGCGGCTCGAGGACGACGTCGAGCTCCGCGAGGTGTCGCCCTTCTACCGGATCCGGTTCCACGACGGCTCGCAGTTCGACTACACGGGCTCGGCCGAGGTCATGCGCAGCGAGATCGAGCGCTTCGCGCCGAGCGACCTCGCCGGCTACGACGAGTTCCTGAAGCACAGCGAGCGCATCTTCGAGATCGGCTTCGAGAAGCTCGCCCACGTGCCCTTCGACAGCGCGGTCGACATGGCGCGCATCGTCCCGGCGATGATGCGGCTCGAGAACTATCGCACCGTGCACGGGCTCGTCGCGAAGTACGTGAAGGACGAGCGCCTGCGCCAGGTCTTCAGCTTCCACCCGCTGCTCGTCGGCGGGAACCCCTACAGCTGCAGCTCCATCTACACGCTCATCGCCTACCTCGAGCGCAAGTGGAAGGTGTGGTTCGCGATGGGCGGCACCGGCGAGATCGTCAAGGGCCTCGTCGGACTCGTCGAGCACCTCGGCGGAGAGGTGAAGCTCGGAAAAGACGTGGCGGAGATCGTCGTCGAGGACGGCAAGGCCGAGGGCCTCCGCTTCCAGGACGGCTCCTCGATGCAGGCCGACGTCGTCGTCTCGAACGCGGACGCGGCCTGGACCTACCGGCACCTCGTCGCGCCGCAGCACCGCAAGCTCTGGCCGGACTGGCGCCTCGAGCGCAGCCGCTACTCGATGAGCCTCTTCGTCTGGTACTTCGGCACCAAGCGCCGCTACGAGGACGTGGCCCACCACACCATCCTGCTCGGGCCGCGCTACGAGGAGCTGCTCGACGACATCTTCGCCAAGAAGCACCTCGCCGACGACTTCAGCCTCTACCTGCACCGGCCGACCGCGACCGACCCGTCGATGGCACCGGACGGCTGCGACGCCTTCTACGTCCTGTCGCCCGTGCCGCACCTCGACAGCGGGACCGACTGGTCGACGATGACCGAGCCCTACCGGAAGAAGATCGAGCGCTACCTGAGCGACACGATCATGCCGGGCCTCGAGTCCGAGGTCGTCACCAGCCGGACGCTCACCCCGCAGGGCTTCCTCGACGATTACCTCTCGTTCAAGGGGGCCGCCTTCTCGCTCGAGCCGGTGCTCCAGCAGAGCGCCTACTTCCGGCCGCACAACCGGAGCGAGGACGTCGACGGGCTCTACCTCGTCGGGGCCGGGACCCACCCCGGGGCCGGCATGCCCGGCGTGCTCTCGAGCGCCCGCGTGCTCGACACCGTGGTCCCGGACGTCGTCCGCCGCCGGTGATCGCGACCCAGCCCATCCCGGGACGGCCCGCTTCGGTGTACCGTCCCGCCGCCATGCGCCCGCCGCGACAGGTGCTCGACGAATGCCGCGCCATCCTCGGGCGGGGCAGCAAGAGCTTCGCGGCGGCCTCCCGCCTGCTCCCGGCGCGGCTGCGCGACCCGGTCGCCTGCTACTACGCCTTCTGCCGGGTGAGCGACGACGCGGTGGACGAGTCCGACGACCCCCGGCGCGCGCTCGACGGTCTCCGGGCGCGGGTGGACCGCGTCGTGGACGGGCGCCCGGACGACCACCCCGCCGACCTCGGCCTCGCCTGGGTGATGGACGCGTTCGGGGTGCCGCGCGCGCCGATCGACGCCCTCCTCGAGGGCTACCTCTGGGACGTCGAGGAGCGCCGCTACGCCGACCTCTCCGGGGTTCGCGCCTACTCGGCGCGGGTCGCGGCCAGCGTCGGGGTGGTGATGACCCTCTTGATGGGGCGCCGGGAGGACTACGTGCTGCACCGAGCGGCGGACCTCGGCGTGGCCATGCAGCTGACGAACATCGCGCGGGACGTGGGCGAGGACGCGCGGGCCGGCCGGCTCTACCTGCCGACCGAGTGGCTCGAGCGGGAGGGCGTGGACGTCGAGGCCTGGCTCGCCGCGCCGCGCTACGAGGACGGCGTCGGCGTCGCCGTCTGTCGCCTCCTGGACCACGCCGCGCACCTCTACCGCCGCGCCGACCTCGGGGTGCCGGAGCTCCCCGCGGACTGCCGGGTCGCCATCGCCGGCGCCCGCCACATCTACAGCGACATCGGCCGCGTCATCCGCGGGCGCGGGCACGACAGCGTGACCGGGCGGGCCTTCACCTCCGGCCCCCGCAAGGTCATGCTCCTGGCCCGCGCCGCCTCCGAGCGCTGGCGTGACCCCGATCCTTTCGCGGTGCATCCTCCGCCGCTCCCCGAAATCACGTTTCTCGTCGAGGGCGTCTCTTGAGTCAGTTACACGAACAACCCCTTGAGCGGCGCAAGCAGACCGTGCCGCGTGAGTTCGACGTCGTCGCCACGACGTACGACCTCCTCACCGGGATGAACCCGGGCTACCACCGCAACCTCCGTCAGAGCGCCGAGCGGCTCTCCGTCCGGGGCGAGCGGCCGCGGCTCCTCGACCTCTGCTGCGGCACCGGCGCGAGCACCTCGGCGCTCCGCGCGACCTACCCGGACGCGGAGATCGTGGGCCTCGACGCCTCGGCTGGCATGCTCGCCCAGGCCCGCCGCAAGAAGGGCCTCGAGGGCGTGCGTTTCTTCGAGGGCGACGCGACCGATCCCGCGGCTTGCGGGGTCGAGGGGACCTTCGACGGCGTCCTGATGGCCTACGGCATCCGCAACCTCCCGGAGCCCGACCGCGGTCTCGAGAACGTGCGCGCGTTGCTCCGCCCGGGCGCGCGCGTGGTCTTCCACGAGTACTCGGTGCGCGACTCGCGGCGGGCGCGGCTGAAGTGGGACGCGGTCTGCTACGGCGTGATCCTGCCGGGCGGGATGATCACCGCGCGGGACAGCGACATCTACCGCTACCTCCACCGCAGCGTGCGGGACTTCGACGGGGTGCGGGCCTTCGAGGAGCGCCTGCGGCGCGCAGGCTACGTGGACGTGTGGACGGCGCCGATGGACGGCTGGCAGCGCGGGATCCTGCACTCGTTCGTCGGGCGGACGGCGTCGTGAGCCTGCTCGAGAACCTGGGCTTCGGGCGGCGCGAGGTCCGCGGCGTCACCCGCGGCACCCGTGATCGGGTCGAGGATCCGACGCGGGTGGTCGTGGTCGGCGGGGGCCTCGCCGGCGTCGCCGCGGCTTGCGTCCTCGCAGAGCGAGGCGTGAAAGTCACCCTGCTCGAGAAGGAGCGCTTCCTCGGCGGCCGCGTGGGCGCGTGGACCGAGAAGCTCCCCGACGGCACGCCGTACGAGATGGAGCGCGGCTTCCACGGCTTCTTCCGGCAGTACTACAACCTGCGAAACCTCTTGCGTCGCGTGGACCCGGACCTGTCGCGCCTGCGGCCGCTCGACGACTACCCGGTGCTCGGGCCGGACGGCTCGATGGAGTCGTTCGAGGGGCTGCCCAAGACCCCGCCCCTGAACCTCATGGCGCTGCTCCGGCGCACCCAGTTCGTGCGGCTCAAGGACCTGCGGGGGGTCGATCAGTCGAAGGCGCGGCTGATGCTGATGTTCGACCCGGCGCGCACCTACGCGGAGCACGACGAGACGACCGCGCGCGACTACCTCGACTCGCTCAAGTTCCCCGAGCGCGGCCGGCAGATGCTCTTCGACGTCTTCTCGCACTCGTTCTTCAACCCCGAGGCGGGGATGAGCGCGGCCGAGATGTTGATGATGTTCCACTTCTACTTCCTCGGGAACCCGGAGGGCCTCGTCTTCGACGTGCTCGACGAGCCGTTCAGCGACGCGCTCTGGAAGCCCTTCGAGCGCTACCTCTCGGGGCTCGACGTGGACGTGCGGCTCGGCGCCGAGGTGGAGTCGGTGGAGCAGACCGGCACCGCGTCCTGGCGGGTGCACGCGGACGGCGAGCACTTCGACGGCGAGGGCCTCGTGCTCGCGGTCACGGTGCCGGCGCTCAAGTCGATCCTCGCCGCCTCGCCCTCGCTGCAGGTGGCCGAGGGGCTCGCGCAGTCGGTCGACGGGCTCGACGTGACGCTCCCCTTCGCGGTGTGGCGCCTCTTCCTCGATCGCCCGGCGAACGAGGAGCGCCACCCCTTCGCCGGCACCGCGGGCATCGGCCTCATCGACAACATCTCGCTGTACGAGCGCTTCGAGGGCGAGAGCCGTCGCTGGTCGATGCGCACCGGCGGCTCGGTGGTCGAGCTCCACGCCTACGCCTGCCCGACGTCGGACGAGCGCGCGATCAAGGAGGAGCTGCTCGACGGGCTCCATCAGGTCTACCCCGAGCTCGCCGACGCCGACATCCTGCACGACACCTGGCTCCTGCGTCAGGACTGTCCGTCCTTCGGCCCCGGCAGCCACGGCGACCGGCCCCGGGTGGCCACGCCCTTCGGCAACGTCGTGCTCGCGGGCGACTTCGTGAAGATGCCGTTCCCGACCGCGCTGATGGAGCGCGCGGCCTCGAGCGGCATGCTGGCGGCCAACCACCTGCTCGACCGCTGGGACGTGCGGGGCGAGAGCCTCTTCAGCATCCCGCCCCGCGGCTTCATGTCTCGTCTCCCGCTGTAGCCAGACGCCGAAGGCGGCCGGCGACAGCGGCCCGTGCCCGTGACGGCAGCGGCTCGGTGATCGACGAGCTCATCGCCCGGCGGGCTCGGGCTCGTAGGGCATCACCACGTTGTCGCGGATGTCCCAGGCGGCCGGCGGCGCGCCGCAGTAGAAGCAGCTCCACACGTCGGTCATCACCAGGTTGTTCCGGGCGTGCAGCGCGCCGATGGCGCCGTCCGGGTTGAAGAGGTCGGGCGCGACGTGGTGGAAGACGTTGTCGTCGAACCAGATGCGGTCGAGGGTGTCGCCGGCCATGCGGCCGAGCATCACGCCGGTCCCGACGAGCACGTTGTCGCGGGCGTAGGCCAGGTCGCTCAGGCCGTGGATCCGGTAGTTGTGCTTGTTGGTGTTCGCGATCCGGTTCTCGACGGTCGCGGTCCGGAGCACCGACACGAGGCGCACCGTGGACTCGGGCCCGGCCGAGTCGAAGTCGTTGCGGAAGAGGATGAGGTCCTCCGTCTGCATCGGGCCGGTGTCGCCGCACCACACCGAGTAGCGCTCCGCGATGGCCGTGCTGTCCATGATGGCGATGCGGCGCCCGCGGACGTCGAAGGCGATGTCGCCCGAGACCACGCGCAGACCCTCGAGGGAGATGTCCTCGGCCATCCAGTCGCTCCGGTAGGAGGGACCGCCGCCGTCCCACGACGCGGGGATGGGGAAGCGCACGCCGCTCCACTGGCCGCCGACCACGCGCACGCGGTGCACGCCGTGGGCGAAGCTGAGCTGGCCGAGCCGGCTGCTCGAGTCGAGCACGATCTCGACGTCGTTGGCGGTCACGGTCACGCTCGTGCCGCTCACGCCGTTCGCGATCACGCGGGTGCCGGCCACGCCGACCTCACGCGTCAGGGAGGCGCCGTCGGTGACGGTCACCTCGCGGGTGATCGAAGGCGCCGTGGGCCAGCGCAGGCCGGACAGCTCGGCGGGGAGCGGTCCCAGGTCGCGGGGGCCCATCACCGGGGGCTCCTCGGTCGGGGGTTCTTCGACGGGGGGCGGGGGCTCCCCTTCGCCGACCGGCTGGGCGACCGGCTGCCAGCCGCTCGCGCCGTCCGCCAGCGCGAGATCCTCGAGCTCTCCGTCCATCGTCGGGCCCGGGTCGAGGGTCCCCGGCTCCGATACGACCTGACCCACACAGCCGGTCAGCGCACACACGTATCCACACAGGAGCGCGAGGCTCCACACACACACCTTAGACATGGTCACCGTCACCGAAGGGTGTCGACTCGTTTTGACGCCGACGCGCCCCCCAGCGCTCGCGGCCCTTCGTCCTTTCCGGGCCTAAGAATGTCGCTGCGCAGAGTTCGTACAATGGGGGACAACCCCGACACTCGGCGGGGTTTCCCAGTGCCCGGACGTGTACGATTTCACTGGGTTACGACACGCAGGCGCTGCGGCGTGCGCTCGCCTTCGGACCGGCGTCGGAGCGCGTAGGTGCGCTCCGCGTATGCCTTGTCCTCGACCCACAGCCGGGCGGCGCGGGCCTCGATCATCGGTCGCGCGAGACCGCTCAGCTTGCGAACGAACGGGAACAGCATCCGATCGCTCGTCGCGAGCGTCGCCTCGATCACCGCGCTGCGCCCCTCGTCGATCGGGGTCGCGTGCGTCTCCACCACCGAGCCGACTCCGTCGCCGCGCAGGATGGTCATCACGATGGTGCGCGGGTCCGGGCAGTCGAAGCGCGCGTCGACCTCCATCGCGAGCGGGCCGAGCACCTTGTAGACGACGCGCACGGTGAGCTGCGTGACGTCCTCGTCGATCACGTGGAGGCGCAAGAAGGAGTGCGGGTGATAGTGCGCGCCGTGCCACGGATCGAGGCGGTTGGCGATGATGTCGCGGGGCTCGCACCGCGCCTCCATGCGGATCACGCCGCTCATGAACGAGCGCGGTCGCGCGGTCAGGATGGGCGCGTCGGTCGGCGCCTCGCCGGGCGCGAGCAGCTCGGGCATTCGCACCCAGGCGAGCACCCCGTCGTCGTGGGTCGTCAGCGGGGCCCAGTCGCCGCGCGCGCGGTCCCCGAGGGCGAGCCCGTGCCAGGGGCAGACCACGCGGCCGTCCCGGTCGACGTGCCCGTCGCAGAGCGAGGCGCCCATGTGCGGGCACGCCTCGGGCGCCACCCGCAGGGCTCCGTCCGGCGTGCGCCAGGCCACCAGCGCGCGGCCGGCGACGGTGAAGCCGCGCGGGGCGTCGATCCGGTCGCTCGCGTCCAGCACCGCCCAGCCGCCGGAGGGCAGCGAGCGGGCGTGGGCGAGGCTCCGCTCGATCCGCGCCGGGTTGGCCTGCACCCAGTCGGGGCGGTCCGACACCGGATCGGCGTCGAGCTCCGAAGCGGGCGAGCGACCGAAGAGGACGAAGCGAGCCATGCGATCTCCTACCATTGCTGAGACGAGGCAGATAGCCCCGCCGCCGTTACCGACACCCTGGTGTCATTCCGGCCCGAGGGCATACGCTCGTCGCATGGACGACCCGCTCCTGGTCCGCGTGCGCGCCCTGAT
Organism: Myxococcota bacterium; assembly: GCA_036149055.1. Lineage (GTDB taxonomy): Bacteria > Myxococcota_A > Polyangia > Polyangiales > Sandaracinaceae > JAVJQK01. The sequence continues at coordinate 17,380 of JAYZQJ010000058.1, forward strand.
CGAGGCGCTCCCCGAGACGTCCGAGAAGCTCTCCCACGGCGCCCCGATGTTCTGGGGCGGCCGGAAGACCTTCGCGTGCTTCCACGCCGGCCAGTACGACGAGGGCCGACGAGGGGTCTGGATCAAGGCCGACGACGGCGTCCAGGGCGAGCTCATCGAGAGCGACCCGGAGCGCTTCTACCGCCCGAAGTACATGGGCCCGAGCGGCTGGGTGGGGGTCAGGCTCGAGGGCGACGTCGACTGGGAGCAGGTCCGGGTGCTGCTCGAAGACGGCTGGCGCCTCGTCGTGACCAAGCGCGCCCTCCGCGCGCTCGAAGAGGCCCGGCGCTAGAGAGGCCAGCGACGATCCACCCCGCGCCGCAGCCACAGGGCTCGGCTTCGGATCCGGGCTCGGTTTCGGTCTTCGGGCACGGGCAGGGGCACGGGCAGGGGCACGGGGGCGCGAGAGGCGCTTCGCGACTCTCTCGCGCCTGCTATGATGGCCGCCCATGGGGGTGCCCGCCGACAGCGAGCCTTCGCGCGAAGCCGCCGAGCCCGACCTCGAGCCGGCGCCGGGGACCACCACCGCCGGTCTCGGGCCGGGGCAGCGGCGCTCGGTGGCGGGGCGCTACACCCTGCTCGAGCACATCGCCGAGGGGGGCATGGGCTCGGTCTACGTGGCCGAGCACGCGCTCAGCAAGAAGAAGCTCGCGCTCAAGCTCGTGCATCCCTACCTCTGCCGCGGGCGGCAAGGGGTCGAGCGCTTCCGTCGGGAGGTCAGCGCGGCGGCGGAGATCGATCACCCCGGCATCGTGCAGGTCTACGACGCCGGCACCGACGACGACGGCGGCTTCTTCATGGCGATGGAGCTGCTCGACGGCGAGAGCCTCGGGGACCGGCTGCGCCGCGACTGGCCGGGCATGAAGACCGCGGTGGCGCTGGTCGACGGCATGCTCGAGCCGCTCGCCAAGGCGCACGCCAAGGGCTTCGTGCACCGCGACCTCAAGCCCGACAACATCTTCCTCGCGCGCACCGACGACGGGGAGCGGGTGAAGCTGCTCGACTTCGGGCTCGCGCGCGAGGTCGACAAGAGCGGCGCCACCCGCACCGGGATCACCTTCGGCACGCCGGAGTACATGAGCCCGGAGCAGGCGATGAGCGCCCGGAAGGTGCGCGCCCCGGGCGACGTCTGGTCGGTCGGCGTGATGCTCTACGAGCTGCTGAGCGGAGACCACCCGTTCACCGGCGAGACGCCGAACGCCATCATGGCCAACGCGATCAAGGAGCCGCTCCCGCCGCTGCGCGAGCGCGCGCCGCACGTGCCTCCTCCCCTCGCCGCCGTGATCGAGCGCGCGCTCGAGAAGGAGCCGAAGGCCCGCCCGCAGACCGCGGGGGAGCTGCTCGAGGAGCTGCGCGCGGCGGTGGCCCAGTGCACCCTCGACGAGACCGTGCCCGAGGTGACCACGCCGCCCGGGCAGTGGGGCAGCGACGAGGACGACGTCGGCGTCTCCAGCTCCTACCCGGTCGCGCGCCCGCCCCAGGCCAAGGTGGCCACCCACGTCGTCGCCGAGGGCGCCTCGGAGCCCGAGCGCGAGCGCGCCAAGAACCCCGCGCTCTGGGTGATCGGCGGCGCGGTGGTCATGGGGCTGCTGCTGATCGTCGGGTCGGTCGTCTATCGCGTGGCCACGAGCGGCGAAGACGAAGTCGCCGAGCCGGTGGCGGTCGGCCCCGCGGAGCCCGAGACGCCGGAGACGCCCGAGACCGCGTTGCCCGAGACCAGGGAGGCCGAGCTCGCCCTGCCCGCGGCGCCGCCCGAGGCCGAAGCGCCTCCCGAGGCCGAGTCGCCGCCCGCCGGTGAGGAGGCGCCCGAGGTCGCGGAGGTGGCGCAGGCCGATCCTCGCCCGACCCGTCGCCGCGCGCCCCGCCCCTCGGCGCTCGACGAGGCCCAGACCTGCCTCGCCTCCGGCGACCGGGAGTGCGCGCGCCAGGCGCTCGCCGGCCGGGCTCGCAGCGCCTCGGAGATGGCCCTGCTCATCCGCCTGAGCCGCGACACCGGCCACGGCGCCGACGCGGTGCGCCTCATGCGCCAGTTCGTGGAGCGCTGGCCCGACGCGCCCCAGACCCCCGGGTACCGCCAGGACCTGGGTCTCTGAAGGTCAGCCGTAGAGCGCGCGGATCTCGTCCTTGCGGACGACGACGATGCCCCACGCGTAGTAGGCGATCTTGATGATCAGGAAGCCGATCGCCATGCACATGCTGGCGCTCGCGCTCGCCTCGCCGAAGGCGCCCATCGTCTCGGCGAAGCCCGCCGGGCCGTTCTCGCCCGAGGCGGCGAGGAACTCGCGCAGGATCGGCTTCATCTCGAGCTGAGCGAGGAGGCCGAGGACCGCGCCGAGCGTGTCGACGAGGATGCCCACCCCGGCCGCGCCGAGGAAGAGCGTGAGACCGAGCTTCTTCCAGCGCAGCAGCAGGATGCCCGCGATGCCGAGCGCGAGGCTGGCGAAGAGGTTCAGCACCTGATGGGTCAGGGTGAACGGCATCCAGCTGTCGGCGACCTCCTGGAGCCGCTCCTGCAGCTCGAGCTGCCGCTGGAGCTGCTCCGCGCCCGGGCCCTGCATCGACTCCATGTTGGCGCGGTTGAAGTCGTTCACCAGGCCCTGGGTGGCCGTGGACAGGAAGGTGAAGGAGCTCACGCAGCTGCCGAGCACGCCGATGACGATGGCGATGATGGCGATGGCGGTCAGCTGACCGGGGCGGTTCTTGGCCATGCGGTCATGTAGCAGCCGGCCGCTCCGCGTCGAACCGCTCGACCACCTCACCGGAGTGCAGGACGATCGAGCCGTAGACGATCATCGCGAGCGAGGTCGGCAGGCAATAGCAGCCGAAGAACGTCAGGAGCCCGAGCCAGAGCGACGTGACGCCGAGCCAGCGCGACTGGTAGGTGCGCACCCGCCAGCCGGCCAGGAGCTGCAGCACCCCGGACGGCATGTGGATCACGCCGAGCCCCAGCATGCCGCCGAGCATGATCGAGGACATCGCCTGCTGGGCCGGGTCGTCGTTCGCGGGCAGGTCGCCGAGCGCCGCCGCGGTGAACACGCCGTAGACCAGCAGGATCAGGCCCATCGCGACCGTCAAGCCGCCGTGCACCATCATGAGCACGCCGAGGATGGGGACCTGCGCCACCCATCGCCCGCGCCCCAGCCGACGCGCGCAGGTCTCGCAGAGGCCCGCGCCGGGGGCCGAGCGGCAGCCCTCGCACATGAAGCTGCCGCAGCGCTCGCAGGTGCCGACGCTGGCCCGCTCGGGGTGGACCGCGCACACCTCGGCCAGCTCGACGGCTTCGCTCACCCGCCGAAGGTAGCAGCTCTCGCCGCCCGCGAGCGCGTCAGCCGCGGTCGGCGGCGGGGCGAGGCAGCGCGGCGTTGCGCTCGGCGCCGAGGCGACGGAGGGCCGGCTGGTAGCGAGGTGAGATGCGGAGCGCGCGGCGGTAGGCGCGGCGGGCGGCGTCGGGCTGGTCGTTGGCGTCGAGCGCGTCGCCGAGCAGGACCTGGTAGTAGGGGAGGCCGCCGCGGAGCCGGGCGGCGCGGCGTGCGAGGCGGAGGCCGGCCCCGGCGTTGCCCCGGCGGAGGGCCCGGCGAGAGGCGCGGGCGAGCCGGCGGGCCTCGACCCGTCGCTCCTCGCGGTCCTCGGCGGCCGGCGCGGGATCCTCGGACTCCAGGCTCGGCGCGTCGGCCACCGGCGCCTCGTCGAGCGCGACCGAGGGGCCCGGCACCACCGCGCGCTGGGCCGGCGGCTGGAGCGCGTCACCCTCCATCGCCGCGTAAGCCACGCCGACCCCGCCGAGCAGGAAGAGCGCGGCGACCGCGACGAGCCAGCGGCGCCGCGGCTTCGTGCGGATCTCGGGGGCCTTCACCCGGGGCGCGGCCGGGACCGCGGGCGGGCGGGCGGCCCGGCGGGGCGCGGACGCGAGCAGCTCCTCGGGCAGCTCCAGCTCCTCGGTGACCGGCTCCGCGTGGAGCGGGCGCGCCTGGGGGAGCGCGACCTCCACCGTGTCCGGCGGGCCGGGCGGTCGCGAGCTCGCGCGCATCAGGTCGGGCAGCGCGTGCACCGGCTCGAGGATGTTCGCGAGCGACGGGAAGCGGAGCGGCGAGACCGCGGCGTCGCCGGTGCGCGTCTTCCGGAGCAGCGCGTAGGCCTCGCGCCCCTGGAGCTCCGCGCCGCTCTTGTCCGCGACCGCGCCCACCACCAGGCCTCCGCCGACCTCGACCGTGACCGCGCCGAAGAGGCACTCGACCTCCACCCGATAGCTCCCCCCGTCGGCGGCGAGGCGCTCCAGGATGGTCGTCGGGCTCACCTCGGTGAGCGAGAGGACGACGGGCTCCCCGGCGGCGATGGCGGCTTCGAGCGCGGCTTCGGTCATGCGTTTGGGCGATGCAGCATCCAGGCCGAGCCGCGGATGGGGAAAGCCCGTCGGGATTCACCCCGCGCCGCGGACTGATGGACCCACCGGTGTGGCCGGTCGGAGCCCGCCGCGCTCCGGATCAACCGCTGAGCTGCTCGCGCACGGCTCGGCGATCGACCTTGCCGCTCGCCGCGACCGGGAGCGCGTCGGCGCGGGCCCAGCGGCGGGGGTGCTTGAAGCCGGCGAGGCGGGGCGCGAGGTGGGCGCGGAGGACCTCGGGCTCGACGTCGCCCACGATCATCGCCGCGACCCGCTGACCCCACCGCGGGTCGGGCACGCCGACGACGCAGGCGTCGCGCACCGCGGGGTGGCTGCGCAGGGCGGCCTCGACCTCGAGCGGGTCGACGTTCTCGCCGCCGCTCACGATGCGGTCGTCCGAGCGCCCGAGCACGTGCAGGCATCCGTCCGCGTCGAGCCGGCCGAGGTCGCCCGTGCGATACCATGTCCCGGGCGACGACCCCTCGGGCGTGGGGTCGTCGAGGAAGCCGTCGAACAGGGTCGGGCCGGAGACCTCGACGTGGTCATCCCGTATCCGTAGCGACACACCCGGGAGCGCTGGCCCCACCCCCTCGGGGCGCGGATCCTCGAGCCGCTGGGTGGCGACCTGGGCGCAGGTCTCGCTCGTGCCGTAGGTCGGGAGCAGCGGCCAGCCGGCCTCTCGACCGCGGGCCAGGAGCTCGGCCGGGCAGGCGGCGCCGCCCAGGAGCGCGGCCCGGAGCCGGGGCGGCGGGGCGATCCCGCGCTCGAGCAGCCGATCGAGCATGGTCGGCACGAGCGAGAGCAGCGTGACCTCGAGCCGCGCGAGGTCGTCGCAGAAAGTATCGGGTGCGAACCCTTCCTGGCCGAGCGCGACCGCGCCGCGGGACCAGAGCGCTCGGGTGAGGATGGAGAGGCCGCCCACGTGGCCGAGGGGCATCGCGAGCAGCCAGCGATCGCCCGGCGCCCAGGGAAGCGCGCGCGCGTGGGCCTCGGCCGCGGCGCCGAGGGCGGCGGCGGAGAGGCAAACCCCCTTGGGCCGACCGGTCGATCCCGAGGTGAACACCACGGCCTGGGCGGTCGGGGCCGCTGCCTCGAGGCGGCGCCTCGCCGCCGCGCGCTCCGCCTCGGTCCAGCGCGCGTGCAGGAGCGCGAAGGGCACGCCGGCGTCGAGCAGCGACCAGATCCGGAGCACGTCGGCGCGGCGCGCGTGGGCGGTGAGCACCACCGGAGGCGCGCCGGGCGGCGGGAGCCGGGCGGCGACCTCGGCCCACGTGAGCGCGCCGTCGTCGTCGACGAGGGCGATCCGCGTCGGCGCCTCCCGCGCCGCCTCGCGGACCGAGAAGCTCACCAGGCCAGCTCGAGCGACATGCCGGGCAGACCGGGCGGCTCGATCCAGGCGAGGTCGATCCACGGCGCGGCGAGGCCGTCGCTCAGGGGCGCGAGGGCGGGGTGATCGCCGAGCCCGGGGGGCGGGCCGCCGAGCGCGAGCGCGAGATGAGCGGTGGCGGCCCGCGCGATCACGCCCTCCATCGTGTGGCTGAGGATCGCGCGCTTGCCCGCCTCGGTGGCCCGAGCGGCGATGGCCCGGCAGCGCTCCAGGCCGCCGAGCAGGGTGGGCTTGAGCACCACCGCGCCGATGTGGGGGCAGGCGAGGGCTCGCTCCAGGATGGCCTCGCCGTCCGGGCCGGACAGGGTCTCGTCGACCGCCAGCGGGAAGGGCACCTCCGAGAGCGCCTCCACGTGCTCGAGCGCGCACGGCTCCTCGAGCAGGTCGGGCTCGTGGGCGGCGAGGGCCTCGAGCCGCTTCGCGAGGGTGTCGGGCTCGATGCTGCCGTTGGCGTCGAGGCGCAGGTCGATGGGGCCGACCACCGCGCGCACGTCCCGGAGCAGGGCGTTCTCGCGGGCCGGCGGCTGCCAGCCGATCTTCATCTTGATCGCGAGCACCTCGTAGGCGGCCGCCTCGCGGGCCGACTGGAGGATGGCGCCCTCGTCGCTGCCCCAGAGCGCGCTCGCGATCGCGATCTCCTCGCTGGTCTCGGTCCACATCGCCCACATCGGGACCTCGTGCACCGAGGCGGCGAGCGAGGTGAGGGCGCTCTCCGCCGCGAAGCGGGCCGACGGGAGCGACGCGTCGATGCGCGAGACGCGGTCGGTGATCTCGTCGAGCTCGAGGAGCGGCTCCTCCGGCCACTCGAAGCGCGCGAGGGCCGCGCGGGCCTCGGAGGCGGACTCCTGGCTCATGCCCGGGAGCGGCGCGGCCTCGCCGAGCCCGACGTGTCCCTCACCGTCGTCGAGGATCACGCGCACCGCGCTCCGGGAGTGCCAGCGACGCTTGGCGTTGCCGGTCTCCTCGATGCTCGTGTGCAGGGTCTGTAGCTCGGGCCGCATGCGCTCCGCCGAAGCGTGAACCGTAGCAGGATGTCAGACCAATTTTCGGTCAGGCCGCGAGACCGGCCGCGAAGAGCACTCCGTATGCCAGCAAGAGCTGCGCGGTGCGGGCGAGCGTCTGGTTGAGCGGGCGGCCGGCGCGGGTGGCCACCTGCTGACAGAGGAGCGCGGCCCACGGCAGGGTGATCGCGGGCAGAAAGACCCAGGGCGACGCGAGCTCGAGCGCCCAGAGCAGGGTGGGCGTCGCGTAGCTGATCGCGATGAGCAGCATGTACTCGGCGATGGCGCCGCCCCGGCCGAAGCGGACCGCGAGGGTGCGCTTGCCGGCGACGACGTCGGTCTCGCGATCGCGCAGGTTGTTGACGACGAGGATGGCGGTCGCGAGCGCGCCGACCGGGACGCTCGCCCAGAGCGCGACCGGCGGCACCTCGCCGACCTGCACGAACGCGGTCCCGCACACGGCGACGAAGCCGAAGAAGACCATCACGAAGACGTCGCCGAGCCCGTGGTAGCCGAGCGGATAGGGCCCGCCGGTGTAGGCGATGCCGCTGAGCACCGAGGCGACGCCGATGGCGATCACCGGCCATCCAGCCACCCACACGAGGTAGGCGCCGCACAGGGTGGCGAGCCCGAAGGCGACGACCATCGCGACCCGCATCGCGCGCGCGCTGATCAGCCCCGAGGCCACCGCGCGGGTCGGGCCGAGGCGGTCTTCGGTGTCGGCGCCCTTCTCGGCGTCGAAGACGTCGTTGGCGAAGTTGGTTCCGATCTGGATCCAGAAGGCGCCGAGCAGCGCGGCGAGCGCGGGGCCCCAGGAGAGGCCGCCGGCGGCGTGCGCGCAGGCGGTCCCGACCGCGACCGGCACGAAGGCGGCGGTGAGGGTGGCGGGGCGAGCGGCGAGGATCCAGCGCTTCATGAGGTTTCCGTGAGGAGCGCGGCGAGGCGCTCCGGGCGCTCGAGCACGACGTTGTGCCCGGCGCCTTCGATCACCGTGAGCCGCCCGGACGGCAGGCGCGAGGCGAGCGCGCCCGAGAGCGCGCGGTGCTTGTCGTCTTCGGCCCCGACCACGAGGCGCACCGGCAGCCGGAGGGCGTCGGGCGCGACCGGCGGCATCTCGGCGAGGCCGAGCACCTCGAGGGCGTGGGCCAGCCCGTCGGCGGCGTGCGCCTCTCGCTGGGCGCGCTGGGCCGCGAGGCGCTCCGCCGGCAGGCGCGCCTGGGAGGCCCAGAGCGGCAGCCGCTCCCACTCGGCGAGGAACGCCTCGAGGCCGTCCTCGCGGAGGAGCCGGATCCAGCGGGCGTCGGCCTCGCGCCGGGCGCGCCGGGCCTCGTCGTCGTCGAGCCCCGGGTGCGCGCCGATCAGGGTGGCGCGCGCGAACCGCTCCGGGCAGCGCTGGAGGAGGTGGTAGCCGACGCGGCCGCCGAGCGAGTAGCCGACGAGGTGGGCCCCCTCGACCGCCTCCGCCTCGAGCAGCGCGGCCAGACGCTCGAGCTCGTCTCCCCAGGACGCGGGGCGCGCGGGGCTCGGGCCGTGGCCGGCGAGCCAGGGGCGGATCACCCGGGCGCCGCTGGGGAGCGCGACCGCGTCCCAGCTCGCGGGGCCGCCAGTGAAGCCGTGCAAGAGGACGTACGTCACCGGAGCGCCTCCCGGAGCCGCGCCTCGAGGGCGCTGGCCGCGCTGGGCGCCACCTTCACGTGCACGAGGGTCACGCCCAACCGGGCGAGGGCCTCCCGCACCGCGGCCCGCGCGCTCTCGGCGTCCTCGGCGGCCGCGTAGCGCACCCCGTAGGCCTCGGCGGCGAGGTCGAAGCGGACGCGCGGCGGGGTGGTGAAGAGGTCGAAGGCACCGTCGGGGAGGTCCCGCGAGGCGATCGGCAGCTGCTCGAAGATCCGGCCGCCGCCGTTGTCGATCACGACGAGCGCGACCGGCGCCTTCACCTGCGCCGCGAGAGCCAACGAGGAGAGGTCGTGCGCCGCGGTCACGTCGCCGACGATCCAGACGCCGGGCCCGCCGTCGGCCTGCGCCGCGCCCGCGAGGCCCGCGATCCAGCCATCGATCCCGTTGACGCCGCGCTGGGTGATCACGCGGAGGTCGCCGCCGCCGGGCACGAAGCGGTCGGCGTGCCGGATGGGGAGGCTGTTGCCGAGCCCGAGGAGCGCGCCGGTTGGCAGGGCGCCGATCACCGCGCGCACGATCGCGCCCTCGGCGTCGGGGGTCAGCGCCGCCTCGACCGCGTCCCAGGCCCGGCGCTCGGCCGCGCGGGTGGCCCGGGCGAAGTCCGGGTCGGGCTCGCGGGCGCCGACGGAGGCGAGGCGGGTCACGATCTCGTCGAGCTCGCCCAGGAGCACCGCCTCCGCCGCGCCGCTCGGGTCGCGGTGGCGGGTGCCGCCGAGCACGAAGCGGCGGACCGGCGGCGCGGCGTCGAGCCAGCGCGCGTAGGCGGCGGAGGTGGGGGTGCCGCCGAGCTCGAGGATCACGTCGGGCGCCGCCTCGTGCGGGCCGCGGAGCCAGAGATCGAAGGCGTCGGCGACGAGCAGCCCGCTCCGGTCGACGAAGCGGAGCTGGCTGCCGGCCTCGGCCCAGAGCGCGGCCCCGATCGTCTCGCAGACCGCGAGCACGGCGTCGCGCGGCGCGTCGAGCCCGAGGGGGCCGGCGACCATCGCGACCCGGCGGCTCGCCGACAGCGCCTCGCACACCGCGCCCAGCTCGGGCCGGACGAGCCGGCGTCGACCGATCGAGGTCGGCGGGAGCGAGGCGGCGAGGGCCTCGAGCGCGCGGCCCTCGTCGCTGGAGGCGGCGGTGGGCTCGAGCGGCTTGCGGGCCCGGGCGTTGATCTGCACCGGTCCGGGCAGGGGGCCGACCGCCGTCTCCACCGCGCGGGCGGCGGCCGAGCGCATCGCCCGGAGCGCGCGCGGGGTCGGGTCGGCGTCGCCGAGCTCCACGAAGGCGCGGGCGTGATCGCCGTAGAGCTGGCGCTGGTCGGTGGTCTGCGGCGCGCCGGTGCCGGTCAGCTCGGTCGGCCGGTCCGCGCTCAGCACCACCAGGGGCAGCGCCGCCTCCGACGCCTCGATGACCGCCGGGTAGTAGTGGGCCGGCGCGGTGCCGGAGGTGCAGAGCAGCAGCGGCGGGGCGCCGGTCACCCGGGCGAGGCCGAGCGCGTAGAACGAGGCGGCGCGCTCGTCGATCACCGGGTGCAGGGTGAGGTCGTCCCGCCGGGCGGCGGCGAGGAGGAAGGGGGTCGACCGGGAGCCCGGGCTCACCACGACGTCGCGGACGCCGGCCTGCGCGAGCGCGCCCAGCAGCGCGTCCGCCCAGACGGTGAGCAGGTTCTCCGGTCGATGGGTCACCCCGCGTCGCCCTCCCCGTCCACGCCGAGGGCGTGGGTGAAGGGGCGCAGCTTGAGCGCGGACTCGCGCCACTCGGCGTCGGGCTCGGAGCCCTCGACGATGCCGCCGCCGGCCCAGGCCCAGGCGTTCGCGCCGCGGATCACCCCGCAGCGGAGCGCGACCGCGAAGTCGGCGTCTCCGTCCGCGTCCAGCCAGCCCACCGGGCCGGCGTACCAGCCGCGGGGGTGGGCCTCGTTGTCGGCGATCCAGCGGACCGCGGCCTCGCTGGGCACGCCGCCGACCGCCGGGGTCGGGTGGAGGGCGGCCGCGAGATCCGCGGCGTGCACCTCGGCGCGCAGGTGCCCGCGGAGGGGGGTGTGCAAGTGCAAGATGTTCGGCATGCGGCGCAGCTCTGGGGCCGGGGGCGCGTCGAGCTGAGCGCAGAGCGGCCCGAGCCGCGCCTGGAGGTGCTCGACCACCGGGCGATGCTCGCGCTGATCCTTGGCGCTGGCCAGCAGCCGCGCCTCGGCGTCCACTTCGCTTGCCGCGATGGAGCCGGCGAGCGCGTCGGTCTCGACCAGGCGGCCGCGCTTGACGAAGAGGCGCTCGGGGGTGGCGGCGAGGAAGGTGCTGCGCCCGAAGCGGAGCCCGAAGCGCCAGGTCTCCGGGTAGCGCGCGCCGAGCCCGCGCAGGACCGCCCACGCGTCGAGGTCGCGATCGGTGCGGACCTCGGTGCGGCGCGCCGCGACGACCTTCTCGAACGCGCCCTCGCGGATCGCCTCGGTGATCGCGTCGATCTGGCGGCGCCACGCGTCTTCGGAGAGATGCGCCACCCGCGCGACCCGGGGCGGCGGGGTCTCGGAGGGGGGCTGCACGAGCGCGTCCCAGATCGCGCCGAGCTCCGCCTTGGCGAGCGAGAGCTTGCCGGCCCATCCGTCGCGCAGATCCGCGGCGTAGGTGAGGGTCGGGCGCGAGCTCGGCGAGGGGCGCTCGTAGGTCCAGCGCGCGAGGAAGAAGCGGCCGTCGCCGAAGTCCTCCCACGGCGCGGCTTCGGCGCCGCCGACCGCGAAGGAGAAGCCGCCGAAGAGCCGCGGCGCGGCGTCGGGCGCGTCGGGGTGGGTGAAGCGCGCGACCTCGGCGAAGAGCGCGGAGCTCCGGGTCTCGAAGTCGGCGAAGCGCGCCTCGCCCGAGAGGGTGAGGGTCGCCGCCGCGCCGTGGGCCGACAGCTCCGGGCCCTCGGGCGGTCGCCAGCTCATCGCGGTGTCGCGACGGAGGGCGCGGAGCGGCGCGTCGGCCGGAGCGCGCGGGGCGGGGAAGCGCACCACCGCGATCGCTCGATCCTCGAGCGCGCGGGAGAGCGCGTCCATCAGGAAGCGCTCGGCCTCCTTGCGGTCGAAGGGCGCGCGCGTGAGCGCGGTCTGGGCGGGGGCGTTCACTGCGCCTCCGCCGGGGTCCCCACGTAGAGGGTGCAGACGCCGAAGGTCAGCGGGGTGACCTCGAGCACCTCGAGCCCGGACTCGCGCATGAGCTCCGCGAACGCCTCCGGGGGCGGGAAGTCGGCGATCGACTTCTGCAGGTAGCGGTACTCCTTCTTGCCGCTGATGAGCCCGCCGATGGTGGGCACCACGTGATGCACGTGGAAGCGAGCGAGCGGCCCGAGCACGCCGGAGCGCGGCTCGCTGAGCTCGAGGATGGCCACGCGCCCGCCCGGCCGGGTGACCCGGGCCATCTCGGCGAGCGCCTTGCCGCGGTCGGGCACGTTCCGGATGCCGAACGCGATGGTCACGCCGTCGAAGCGGTCGTCGTCGAAGGGCAGCGCCTGCGCGTCGCCCTCGACGAGCTTCACGCGGTCGTCGATCTCCTCGCGCCGCGCCTTGTCGCGCCCGATGGAGAGCATGTTGACGCTCGGATCGAGGCCGATGACCTGCGCGTCCGGGTGCGTCTGGGCGATGCGGAGGGCGAGGTCGGCGGTGCCGGTCGCGAGGTCGAGCACCCGGGGGCGCTCCTGCAGCTCGAGGGCGGCGACGGTGAGGCGTCGCCAGCGCTGGTCGATCCCGAGGCTGATGATGCGGTTGAGCAGGTCGTAGCGTTCGGCGATGGCGTCGAACATCTGGCCCGAGCCCTGCCTGACTTCGGTGGCGCTGGTCATCGGGGGCTCCTTCAGCTCGGGCGGTGCACGGTGGCGTCGGCGACGGTGACGAGGGCGTCCTTCGCGCGCGACGGGGGCATGGCGGAGAGGGCGTCCTTCGCGCGGGCCGCGTGGTCGAGGGCGAGCTTGCGGCACTCCTCGAGGCTGCCGGTGCGGTCGAGGGTGGCGAGGACCTGGCGGTGCTGCGCCGGCGTGGAGACGTCGGCCGCGATGATCTCGCGCAGCAGCGGCTCGAGCTCGGGCTCGCGGGCGAGCGACACGATGAGGGGGTAGGTCAGCTTGCCTTCGCGCAGGTCGGTGAAGAGCGCCTTGCCGGTCTCCTCCGGGTCGCCGGCGAGGTCGAGCAGGTCATCGATGGCCTGGAAGGCGACGCCGAGGTGGCGGCCGTAGGTCTCGAGCACCGCGCAGTCCTCGGGGCTGGCGCCGCCGGCCTTGCCGCCCGCGAACATCGCCCAGCGGAAGAGCGCCGCGGTCTTGCCGTCGACGATCTCGAACCACTGCGCCTTCGTCGTGTCGAGCCGGCCGCGCCGCTCGAGCTGGAGGGACTCGGCGAGGATCATCTCCTCGATCACGTCGAAGAGGCGCTCGAGCACTCCGTCGACCTGCGCCTTCCGCACGCGGCGGAGCGCGTCGATGAGCAGCCAGTCGCCGGCGAAGATGCTCACCGCGTTGCCGAAGATCATGCGGGCGGCGGGCGCGCCCCGGCGGGTCTCGCCGAGGTCGACCACGTCGTCGTGCAGGAGCGTCGCCGCGTGCACCATCTCGACCGCGACGGCGAGCTGCAGCGCGCGCTCGTCGAAGCCGTCCCCGAGGCGCGCCGCGAGGGCCACGCAGATCGGTCGCAGCCGCTTGCCGCCCAGGTCCACCAGGTGCTGCGCCCCGCGCTCGACCGCGCTGGCCTCGGGCCGGAGCGACGGCACGGCGCGCTCGAAGCGAGCCACGTCGGGGCCGACGAGATCGGCGAGCTCGGCGAGCCGCGCGGCGAGCGCGCCCAGCTCGCGTCCGCGGCAGAGGGACTGGAGACGTCGGAGCAGATCCGGGGGATCGGCCTGGACGGCGGCGGTGGTCGGCATGGAGTGGCTCCTCGGATTCTCGACCCGTCAGACCGGAGCGGTCGAAACGTTCAAGAACTTTTGAAACCACTGTGGGGTCGACGGAGGACGAATTCAAGCCGGCGCGGTCGCCTCGTGGTTCAGCGCAGCCAGAGCCGATGCGACCGCAGCGTCTCGGCGGTCATCGCCCGGACCGGCATCGCGGCCATCACCTCGAGGCTGTGGCTCGGGCTCGTGCGGTCGCTGAGGAAACGCGCGAGCAGCTCGGGGCGCACCCGCTCGAAGAGCCGGACCAACGTGGCCGGCATCCGCTCGGTGTATCGCGATAGGTACGAGAGGAAGACCCGGTCCTGGAACAGCTGGAACGACGTGCGCGGCGGCGGCGGCTCCGGCAGCGTATCGACGTCGAGGCGCTTCGCCATCTCGGCCGAGAAGGTCTGGATCGCCTGAAAGGCGTATCCGGTCGAGGGCTTGGCCATGCCGCCGCCGAGCCCGATGCGGTACACGCGATCCGAGATCCGGACCGGCATCGGCTCGGCGCTCATCGGGATCACGCCCCGCTCACGTCCGGTGACGCGCCAGTCCCGGAGCCCCAGCTCCTGCCGGATGTATCGCACCAGCGCCTGGCGATACACCGCCTCGTCGGGCACCTCCGTGCCGAACCAGGTCGCCTCCACGAGAGCCCGGCGCGGGCCGTAGGGGAGCACGTAGAAGAAGTGCACCCCGTGCTCCTGGGGCACCGCGAAGTCCATCAGGGTGGCGACGGAGTCGTCGAACACGTCGCGGTCGGCCTCGATCTGCCAGCCTTCGAAGTGCTGGAGGAAGGCGACGTCCCGCCCGGGCACGCTGGCCACCCGCCGCCGCGGCGGCCGGCTGTCGAAGACCACCGGCGCGCGGAGCGGTCCGTCCGGGGTCTCGACGCTGGCCCCGTCCCGGGTCTCGGTCACCTCGCCGGCCTCGACGCCGAGCCGGAGCTCGACCCCCGGCGTGCGCCTCAGCCTGGCGATCACCCGGTCGTAGAAGGCGTCCGACGGAAGGTGCTCGTAGCGCAGCCCGCGGGAGGCGCGCTCGACCCAGGGGCCCTGATGCCGGACCCGCCAGCGATCCCACCGATGGGTGACCAGGTCCTCGAACGGGTGATCGACCACGTTCCAGAAACACCAGGTCCGGTCCCGGCCGTAGTCGCTGCGGGGATCGACGAGGACGAGGCGGCGGCCCTCGAGCCCACGCTCCACGAGGTGCCACGCGAGGCTCAGCCCGGCGCAGCCAGCGCCGACGATGGCGACGTCGGCGTCGCTCAGCCCGCCGCGCGGGCGAGCGCTTCGAGGGTCTCGTCGAAGGAGCACGTCTCTCCAGGGGGTTGGCGAAGGAAGGCCTCGAGGGCGTCGATCTGGGCGAGGGCGGCGTCGAGCTGCGGGTCGCGTCCCTTCTCGTGTGCGCCGAGCAGCACGAGGTCTCGCTTCGCTTCGTAGACCGCGAGGTGAGCGCGCGCCTGCCTCGCGTACGCGCGGTGAGACGCGTCGGTGACCGCGTCCATCACCCGGGACAGGCTCCGGAGGGGATCGATGGCCGGCCAGCGCCCGCGGGCGGCGAGCTCCCGGTCGAGCACCACGTGCCCGTCGAGGATGCCGCGGACCTCGTCCGCGATCGGCTCGTCCATGTCCCCGCCCTCGACGAGCACCGTGTAGACCGCGGTGATCGAGCCGCGCTCGCCCTGACCGGTGCGCTCGAGCAGCTCGGGCAGGGCCGCGAACACGCTCGGCGGGTAGCCGCGACGGGTCGGCGGCTCTCCCGCCGCCAGCCCGACCTCGCGCGCGGCCCGGGCGAACCGGGTCACGCTGTCCATCAAGAGCAGCACGCGCTGCCCCTGATCGCGGAAGTACTCGGCGAGCGCGGTGGCGACCCAGGCGGAGCGCATGCGGACCAGCGCGGGGGCGTCGCTCGTCGCGGCGACCACCACCGAGCGCGCGAGGCCGTCCGGGCCGAGGCTCTCCTCGATGAGCTCCCGTACCTCGCGGCCACGCTCGCCGACCAGGCCGATGACGACGACGTCCGCGTCGGCCTCGCGTGCGATACGACCGAGCAGAGTGCTCTTGCCCACCCCGCTGCCGGCGAACAGGCCCACCCGCTGGCCTTCGCCGAAGGTCATGAGGCCGTCGATGGCGCGCACCCCGGTGACGAAGCGCTCGGTGATGCGCGCGCGAGAGAGCGGATCGGGCGCCGGTCGCGTCACCGGCCACGCGACCCCGGGGGGCAGCGGCGAGCCGTCGATCGGCTGCCCGAGCCCGTCGATCACCCTCCCCTTGAGCGCCCCGCTCGCCTGCACGGCGAACGGCCTCCCGGTGGGCCGCACCGGCAGGTCCGGGCCGACCCCGCGGGCGTCGCCGAGCGGCAGCAGCGTCGCGTCGTCGAGCTCGAAGCCCACCACCTCCGCGAGCAGCGGCTCCCGATCGCGGCGCAGGATCTCGACCACCTCACCGACGCGGACCCCCGGGATGGCGGCGCGGAGCGTCAGCCCCACCAGCGCGCGCACCCGACCGGTCACCGAGACCGAGTCGGTGTCCGCGAGCTTCGCCAGCGCGGACTCGAGATCGAAGGGCATGCCCAGACCCTGCCACATAGGATCCACCCCACGAAATCCGCAAGGGATCGCGCGAGGGTCGCCGAGGTGTCAGGCTCGGCCCGTGCGCTGGTTTGCCCTCGCGATGGCCGCGGCCCTCTCCGCCTGTGCAGGCGAAGGCCTGGCGGAGACGCCCACCGCGGAGGTCTGCGGTCGTGCGGACTCCCATGCGCGCGGAGAGTGGCTCCCGGTGCGAGGGGGACGCATCTGGTACTCGGCTCGGGGCCCGGTCGACGCGCCGCCCGTCGTCTTCCTCCACGGCGGTCCCGGCTACAATTCCTACGTCTTCGAGCGTTCGGTGGGCGAGCGGCTCGCGGAGCGCGTGCGCCTGGTGGTGCTCGACCAACGAGGCTGCGGCCGCTCGGCGAGCGTCGGGGCGGAGCTCGGTCTCGAGCCGACGCTCTCGGACCTGGAGGCCCTGCGGCGAGCGCTGGGCGTCGAGCGGTGGACGGTGGTCGGTCACTCGTTCGGGGGTCTCCTCGCCGTCGCCTACGCGCAGCGGCACCCCGACGCGGTCGCGGGGCTGGTCCTCGTCGAGACCACGCCCGATCTGCCGGCGGCGTTCGCGCATCAGCTGCAGACGGCGGCCGCCGCGGCCGACGAGCGCTGGCCCGAGCAGGCGGAGTCGATCCGGACGCTGGCGGAGGGGGACGGCCCCGCGTTCGACCGCCTGCTCGCGCTGTACGGCCTGACGGGGCAGACGTCCTTGCAGGCGCTGCTCCACTGGGCGAGCCCCGCGCACCAGGCGCGGGCCGACCGTTGGGACGCAGACAGCGGCTTGCTGCGGTGCACCCGCCCGTCCGTGCTCGAGGCGTTCGCCGCGGACGGCCTGCTCGACGGGGCGGAGCCCTCGCTGGGGCGCCCGCTCCCGACGCCGGGGGTGCTCGTCGGCGGACGGCACTCCAACGTGATCGGCGCCGCACAGCTCGGCCACGCGGCGGAGGTCTGGGGCGTGGAGCAGCGCTGGATGAGCGAGAGCGGGCACTTCCCCTACGTGGAGGAGCCTGCGGCCTTCACCGCGCTCGTGGCCGACGCCGCCGAGACCTTCGCCGAGGGCGCGCGGTTCAGTCGAACAGCGCCTTGAGCTTGTCGAGGAAGCCCTTCTGCTGCGGGTGGACCTCCTCGCCCATCTCCGAGGCGAGCTCCGCGATCAGCTGCTTCTGCTTCTTGCTGATCTTCTCCGGCACCTCGACGACGACCTTCACCAGCTCGTCGCCTTTGCCGTAGCCGCCGAGCACCGGGATGCCCTTGCCGCGGAGGCGGAAGATTTTGCCCGACTGGGTGCCGGCGGGGATCCGCATCTTCACCCGGCCGTCGAGGGTCGGCACGTCGATCTGCGCGCCGAGGACCGCCTGCGGGAAGCTGATCGGCACCGTCACCCGCACGTCGGCGCCGTCGCGCTGGAACAGGGGGTGGGGCTCGACGACGATGCGCACGTGGAGGTCGCCCGCGCCGCCGCGGCCGCGCTCGCCGCCGCCCTTGACGGTGCGGATGGAGCCGTCCTCGACCCCGGCGGGGATCTTGACGTCGAGCTCCTCGGACTTGGGCACCACTCCGTCGCCGGCGCAGGCGGGGCATGGCTTCTCGATGCGCTTGCCCGAGCCGCCGCAGGTCGCGCACGGCCGCGCGACGCTGAAGAACCCGCGCTGGTAGCGGACCTCCCCGCGGCCGCTGCACTGGGGGCACGCGCTGACCTTGGTGCCCTCGGCCGCGCCGCTGCCCTCGCAGGCGTCGCAGGACTGCCGCCGCTGGATGGTGATCGACTTCTCGGCGCCGAGCGCGGCCTCCTCGAAGCTGACCCGGAGGTCGACCTCGATGTCTCCGCCCACCCGGGCGCGCCGCATGCCGCCGCCGAAGACGCCGCCGAACAGCCCCTCGAGGATCTCGCCGAAGGAGCTGAAGTCGACCCGCTCGTAGGGGGTGCCGCCGCCGGCGTTCTGGAACGCGGCGTGGCCCATCCGGTCGTAGCGCCGGCGCTTCTCGTCGTCCGAGAGCACGGCGTAGGCCTCGGTGGCCTCCTTGAAGCGCGCCTCGGCCTCGGCGTCGCCCGGGTTCCGGTCGGGGTGTGAGGCGAGCGCGATCTTTCGAAAGGCCCGCTTGATCTCGTCGAGCGAGGCGCCCTTGGTCACCCCGAGGACGTCGTAGTAATCGCGGGTCGGCGCCACGGCGGGGGGACTCTAGCAGCGTCGCGCCGAAATGCCTGCGCGTTGAGCGCGGCGCCCGACCGTGGGACGTTCCGGCTCCGATGAGCCAAGACGGTCAGCTCAGCCTCCTCGACCTGCAACCGAGCTCGGCCGGACGCGGCGCCGCCTCCGGCGAGGTCCGCTGGATCGCCGGGGCCGACCCCGGGCGGATCGGGCGCGCCGCGTTCGGAGACCTCGAGGCGCTCCGAGCCGCGTCGAAGGCCACCGTCTTCGTCGGCGTCGGAGGAGACCCCGAGGCGCTCGAGCGGGCGGCGAACGAGGCCGACCTCGCGGTGCGCTGGACGGAGAGCGCCGACGACGAACGCCACGTCGACGCGCTCGTCTTCGACCTCCGCTCCGGCCGAAGATGTTTGCTCATCGGGGAGGACGCAGACACCGCGCTCCTCGCCGCCCTCGTCCTGGTGGAGCACGGCAAGCGCCCCTCCGAAGCCATCGCCGCGCTCGGCGGGAAGGCAGCGTTCGGACCCGAGAGAGAGGCCCTCGTGCGAGCCCGGCGCGCCGAGGCGAGGGAAGAGCTCGTGCTCCGCGCGGAGCGCCCCGCCTCGCGCTCCGTCGGCTCCGCAGCCGGCTCCGCTGCCGGTTCCGCAGCCGGCTCCGCTGCCGGTTCCGCTGCCGGTTCCGCTGCCGGTTCCGCTGCCGGCTCCGCTGCCGGTTCCGCTGGCGGCTCCGCTGGCGGTTCCGCTGGCGGTTCGGTTGCCGGCTCCGCTGGCGGTTCCGCTGCGGGCTCCGCTGGCGCCGCCGGTTCCGCTGTCGCTGCCGGTTCCGCTGGCGGCTCCGCTGCCGCTGCCGGCTCCGCAGCCGGCTCCGCAGCCGGTTCCGCAGCCGGCTCCGCTGCCGGTTCCGCAGCCGGCTCCGCTGCCGCCGCCGGCTCCGCTGCCGCCGCCGGCTCCGCTGCCGCCGCCGGCTCCGCTGCCGCTGCCGCTGCCGGTTCCGCTGTCGCTGCCGCTGCCGGTTCCGCTGTCGCTGCCGGTTCCGCTGTCGCTGCCGGTTCCGCTTCCGGTGGCGTTGTCTCCGCTGCCGAGACTGCGACCGAGTCAGCGACCCTGAGGGAGACCGCGACCGAGACAGAGACCAAATCCGAGACCGCGACCGAGACCGAGACCGAGACCGAGACCGAGACCCAGACCGAGACCGAGACCGAGACCGCGACCGAGTCCGAGTCCGAGTCCGAGTCCGAGTCCGAGTCCGAGTCCGAGTCCGAGTCCGAGACCGAGTCCGCGACCGAGACCGAGACCGCGACCGAGACCGAGACCGAGACCGCGACCGAGTCCGAGTCCGAGACCGCGACCGAAACCGCGACCGTTACCGAGACCGAGACCGAGTCCGAGTCCGAGTCCGAGTCCGAGTCCGAGTCCGAGTCCGAGTCCGAGTCCGAGTCCGAGTCCGAGTCCGCGTCCGAGTCCGAGCCCGACACCGGGACCGCGACCGCGACCGAGACCGAGTCCGAGTCCGCGACCGGGACCGAGTCCGAGACCGAGACCGAGACCGAGACCGAGACCGAGTCCGAGTCCGAGTCCGAGACCGAGACCGAGTCCGCGACCGCGACCGAGTCCGAGTCCGAGCCCGACACCGGGACCGCGACCGAGACCGAGTCCGAGTCCGAGTCCGAGTCCGAGACCGAGACCGCGACCGAGACCGAGACCGCCACCGAGTCCGCCGCCGCCAACGAGAGCCCGGGCGAGACCGCCACGGCCGGCGCCACCGAGTCCGCGGGCGCCTTCATGTCGCCGACCGCGTCCGAGAGGTCGGGCGAGACCGCGACCGAGCTCGAGCCGGACGCTGGGGCCGAGGCGGGGGCCGAGAACGGATCGGGGGCCGACGCCGCGGTGGGGAGCGCGCCTTCGGTCCCCGGGGAGCGCGCGAGCTCGGCGGCGTTCAGAGCCGAGGCGGTTGAGGGAACCGGCGGGGGCATCGGGGTCGTCTGGTCTCTGGAGGGTCTCGACGCGCGACCCGTGCCGTCGCGGGCGGCGAGGGTTCGGGGGGCGGTGCTCGGGGCGGCGATCGGGGACGCGCTGGGGCATCCGGTCGAGCACCTGGAGTCGTTCGAGGCCATCGGCGCGGCGTGGCCGCCGGCCGGGGTCACCGGATACGTCCGATACCGCGAGCTCGAGGGGAGACGGTTTGCGCCGTTCAGCGACGAGACGCAGCTCGCCGAGCTCGCGTTGCGAGCGGCGCTGTGGAGCCGGGAGAAGGGGGCCGGGATCGACGAGGCGATGGGTCACCTGGGCGGGCTGCTCGCCGAGTGGGTCGAGGCGCCCCGGGGCGGGCACCGGGAGCCGGGGAACGCGTGCCTGCTCGGGGCCCGCAAGCTCGCGGGCGGCGTGCGGTGGGACGAGGCCGGCGGCGAGCGGGCGGCGGGCTCCGGCTCGGTCGTCCGGGCGCACGCGTTCGGGCTCGTCTTCGCGGACGACCTCGAGCGCGCCGAGCGCTGGGCGGCCGAGAGCTCCAAGCTCACCCACCGCGACCCGCTCGCGCTCGCCGCGTGCGGCGCGATGGCGGTCGGCGTGGCGAGGCTCCTGCGCGGGGAGGCGCCGCGATTCGTGGTCAGCGAGATGGTCGCCGCCGCCTGCCGACGCTCTCCGTCGACGGCCGCGACGATGGCCACCGCGATCGACGACGCCGAGCGAGGCGTACCTCCCGAGATGACGCTCGACCGGCTCCGGGGCTGGGCCGCGCACGAGGCCCTCGCCGCCGCCGTCTACGTCTTCGCGCGGCACCCCGCCGATCCCCGCGCCGCGATCCTCGAAGCCGCGAACACCCCTGGCGACAGCGACGCCCTCGCCGCCCTCGTCGGCGCCCTCGTCGGGGCCCATCTCGGCGACGACGCCCTACCCTCGGAGTGGCGCGCCCACCTCGAACGCGCCGACGAGCTCACCGCCTTGAGTAGCCGCGTATGAGGACCTGGGGACGGAGTTTACTTGCGAACTTAGGTAGGATGTTTGCTGATCTTTAGCCGCGTATGAGGACTAGGGGACGGTGTTTCCTTGTTGCCCAGCGACCGCGCGGGATCGGGGGATACCCGCGTATTGGGACTTGGGGACGGTGTTTCCTTGTTGCCAAGCGGGATCGGTAACGAGGGCGTTGCTGGAGACTGTGGTCACGATGCGGACCCCGGCGACGGGTGATCAGAATCCTCCGTTTGGGAGCATCGTTCGGGGCTACTCGACCGGTTGGGCAACAAGGAAACTCCGTCCCGGAGCCTCCGTTTGGGAGCATCGTTCGGGGCTACGCGACCGGTTGGGCAACAAGGAAACTCCGTCCCCTGGTCTCCATTCGGAGCTACTCGCCGAGGCGGCGCTTCAGGGCTCGGAGCTCGTCTTCGATCTGCTTCGCGTCGCGCTTCTCTTGCTTCGCGCGGGCCTTCTCGGCGCGCTTCGCGGCGCGCTCGGCTTCGCGGGCGGCTCTCTTCGCGGCCTTCTCGGCGGCGCGGATCTCGGCTTCGGTCTTCGGGGGCTCGTCCTCGGTGAGGCGCTCGATGCCCTCTCGCGCGGCCGAGCGGCCGAGCTCCCAGCCGATGCCCTGCACGATGAAGCGGAGGAGGCTCACGGCTTCACTCTACGCCAGGACGCGCCGGAGATCCCTCAGGCGTAGCGGAAGACCCAGACGCCTCGGTTGCGGGCGCCGGCGATGACGAAGACGCCGTGCGCCGGGTCGAAGTAGCCGAAGGCGGTGCCCCACGGCGGCGGCGGGAAGGGGTCGCCGTCGACCTCGATGAGCTCCCACGCGGCGGTCTCGAGCGAGAGGGCGGCCACGCGGCTCGGATGGCGCTCGTCGAAGAGCAAGAAGACGTCGTTGACCGTGTCGTAAGCGAACACGGTGCGGGCGTCGTGGGCGTCGATGCGCTCGTCGCTCAGCAGGTGCGCCCACTCGTTCCGGTCGATGTCGTAGGTGTAGGTCTCGCTGCCGAGCACGGCGACGATCTGACGCGCGACCGGGCTGTAGGCGGTCTGCTGCTCCGAGCCGGGGGCCAGGCCGTCGGCGGTGGCGAGCTGACGGATCGCGGTCCCGCCGTTGGGGTGCAGCTCGGTCCAGGTGTCCGCCGCGAGGTCGTGGCTCCACATCTCGAAGGCCGGCGGGGTGACGTTCTGAGCCGCCGCGTAGTGCACGACCGCGCAGAGATCCGGGACGTAGATCGCGGTGGTGCCCATGCCGCGCAGCGACGAGCGCGGGGTCTCGCCGTCGTGCCGGTACCAGCGCCAGCGCGCGCTCTCGGGGTCGAAGGTCCACATCGGTGTGGTGTCCGTGGCGCGCTGCGCGGTGACCTCGGCCGCGTCCATCTCGAGCACGTAGGCGACCGCGGCATCCGACAAGCTCTGATGCGCGCCCATGCGCCAGACCATCTGCCGCGTGCGCGGGTCGTAGGTGAGCCCGTCCCACTGGTGCGAGGGCATGATCGGGCCGCCCTCGAGCGTGGTGTAGAGCCCGTCCCGCAGCTCGGTGTGCTCGCGCGCCCAGGCCACGAAGCCGTCGATGTCCTCCATCGTCTCGGCGTCCGGGGTCTCGCCGCCGTCGATCATGCGGCGGAGCGCGAACAGCCCCGCCTTGTGCGGCCCCACGTTGCCGCCGACCGGCCGGAACAGCATCTGCCAGGTGTTCGAGCCGAGGTGGTACTCCCAGACGTCGTTCGCCCGGTACGTCCCGTGGCTGCCGCCCGCGTAGAGCGCGGTCCGGCGCTCGGGCGCGAACACCATCGCGTTCGAGTAGTCGCGGTGCGGGGGCCCCTTGTGGCTGTCGTAGCCGGTGAAGCCCATGTTGTGCACCGTCGGCGCGGGCAGCGAGCGAGCGGTGCGCGCGGGGAGCGCCTCGAGGAGCGCGACGATCTCGGCGTCGTCCGCGTACACCCCGACCTCGGCCGGCGCGGGATCGCAGGGGCTCGGGGGCCCCGCGTCCGGCGCGGCGGTGGAGGCGTCCGCTCCCGGCGAAGGCGAGGCGTCGGCGATCCCCCGGCCCGCGTCATCCGCCGCCGGGGACGGCTCGGCGCACGCGGTCAGGGCGACGAGGAGAGCGAAGGTGACGCGCATGCCCCCGATGCTGAGCGCCGCGCGCGCTCCCCGCGATTACCTCGCCTGCGCCGATCGCTCGCATGTCCACGAGCGCGGACACTGGGACGGAGTTTCTTTGTTGCCGAGCGCGGTTGGGCAACGAGGAAACTCCGTCCCAGGGTGGTCGACTACGTCGAGGGAGCCGGCCAGGTCTCCAGCAGCCGTTCGACCTCGCGCCGGCTGCGGAGGCGGACGAATCGCAGGTGCGCCCACGTCGGGTCGACCATCGCGGCCAGGTAGGTCGCGCGGTAGGCGTGGAAGCGGGTGAAGGACCACGCCAGCACCGAGCGCTCCGGGTCGAGCGAGGTGAGGTTGCTCCAGGGCTCGCGGTTGCCGTTGTAGAGCGGCTCACGCGTCAGAGTGCGACGCAGCGTCCGGCCCAGCAGGGCGCGCATCACCTGGTGGCGCGGCAAATCCAGCCACACGACGGCGTCGGCCGCGCTCCAGATCTGCGCACGGTGCGCGGCGTAGTTGCCGTCGATGACCCACCGCCGCTCGCGCTCCAGAAACGCCGCGATCCGCGCGCGAGTCTCCGCCTCCGGGCGCGGTCGCCAGCCCGGCAGGTGGTGCAGCGCGTCGAGCTCGAGCCACGCGTGCCCGCGCTCGCGCTGCAGCCGGCGGGCGAGGGTGCTCTTCCCCGCCCCGCTCGACCCCACGATCGCGATTCGGTCCATCACGCCAGCATGGCGTGCTCGGCGTAGCCTTCGAAGGCGACGGGGCCGAGCATGGCGTCGGGGATGCCGAAGGCGTTCACCAGGGCGACCGAGTGGCGGCGGACCTCGGCGCACTGGCGGCCGAAGAGCTTGCGGAGCGCGCGGGCCTTGCGGCCGTCGAGGTAGTCGTTCTCGAGGTACCAGCCGACGTCGTCGTGCAGGCGCCAGATCGCGAAGAGCGCGCGCAGGGACTCGAGGGCCTCTCGCTCGGCGCCCTCGGCCGCGTCGACCGCGTCGGCGAAGCAGGCGTGCACGTGCTCCTCGACGTGGGCGCGGGCGAGCGCGACCAGGTGGTCCTGCACCTCGGTGAAGGCGTCGAAGGGGTCCATGTCGGCGTCGGTGCGCTTCTTCATGCGGCGCGCGGCCGAGACGAGCAGGTTGTGGGTGCGGTAGCGGAGCGCGTCGCGGTGGAAGTCGACGCTCTTCAGGTGCTCGTCGTCGGTGCGGCGCTTGTTCACCGGGTTCTGCTCGATCAGCGCGCGCTTCGCCCGCTCGCCGATCTCGCTGAGCAGGGTGCCGATGAGGTTGTCCGAGAGCTGCTTCGCGAAGCCGGTGAGCAGGCTCTTGGCCACCAGCTGCAAGAGCACGGTGTTGTCGCCCTCGAAGGTCGCGAACACGTCGACGTCGCGCCGCATCTGGGAGATGCGGTTGAGGGTCAGGAAGCCCATGCCGCCGCAGCACTCGCGCGCGGCCTGACACGCGTCGATGCCGTGCCAGGTGGCGAGCGCCTTGACCCCGGCGGCGAGCGCCTCGATCTCGCGGGTGTCCTCGCCCTCGTGCTCGGCCCAGCGGCGCTGCAGGTCGGCGGCGGTGAAGTGGTGCGCGTAGGCGCTCGCGAGCCAGGGCATGAGGCGCTGCTGGTGCGCGGGGTAGTCGAGCACGCTGGTCTCCGCCTGCCCCTCGGGGCCGAACTGGCGGCGGAGCGCGCCGTAGCGGATGGCGGTGGCCAGCGAGACCTTGGACGCGGTGACCGCGGCCGCGCCGACGCTGATGCGCCCGCCGACCAGGGTGCCGAGCATGGTGAAGAAGCGGCGCGAGGGGTTCGCGATCGGGCTGTCGTAGGTGCCGTCCTCGGCGACGCTCGCGTAGCGGTCGAGCAGGTTCTCGCGCGGCACCTGCACGTGGTCGAACCAGAGGCGGCCGTTGTCGACGCCGTTGAGGCCCATCTTGTGGCCGCAGTCCTCGACCGACACGCCGGGGAGCAGGTTGCCTTCCTCGTCGCGAATCGGGACGTAGAAGACGTGTACGCCGTGGGACTCACCGCCGGTCTCGAGCTGGGCGAAGACCGCCATCGCCCGGCCGTGGAGCGCCGCGTTGCCGATCCACTCCTTGCGCGCCGAGACGCTCGGGGTGTGCAGCACGAAGACGCCTTGCTCGACGTCGTAGCGGGCGACGGTCTCGAGGTCGCGCACGTTCGAGCCGTGGCCGAGCTCGGTCATCGCGAAGCCGCCGAGCAGCTCGCCGCGCCCGATGGCCGGCAGGAGCGTCGCGTGGTGCCGCTCGCTCCCGAGGTTCGCGATGGCGCCGCCGAAGAGGCCGAACTGCACGCCGAGCTTCACCACGAGCGAGAGGTCGTGCATGCCGAGCGCCTCGAAGCTCTTCACGAAGCGACGCGTGAGCCCGCCGCCGCCGTGGGCCTCGGGGTAGCTCAGCGCGCCGATGCCCTCCTCGGTGAGCACCTTCAGCTGCTCGAAGATCCGCGCGCGGTATTCGGGCGTGGGCAGGCCGTGGGCCAGCGCGAGGCGCGGGTCGGTCACGAGCCCGCGGATCCGCTCCCAGTCCTCGCGCGCGTCACCGTCGAGCAGCGCGGTCAGCGCGGCCACGTCGAAGGGCGGGGCCGGCTCGTCGAAGTCCTGCCGCACCGGCGGGCGCTCCTCGAAGAAGTGCCGCGCGACCTCCCGGCTCTGGATGCCGAGCGCCGCCTCCACCTCCTCGAGCGCGCGCAGCTTGGCGTCCTCCGCGTCGAGGTCGCCCTCGAGGCTCGCGATCGCGCAGCCGAGGTCGACGAGGCTGCTCCGCGCCTTCGCGTCGAGCCGACCGGCCCGGTCGCGCACGAAGCGATAGAGCCGGAGCAGCTCGGTCGACGACGGCGGCGCGTCGGGATCCAGCCAGTGATCGAGCGACGCGTGCTGCTCGCTCGGGAGCCGCGCGCGCGCCGCCTCCCGGATCGCGCGGATCTCCTCCGCTTCGAGCGCGCCGTCCGCCCACGCCACGTAGAGCAGCGGGGTCATCGCGGTCAGCTCGGGGTGTCGCGTCAGCTCTTCGATGGCGGCCATGCCGACACCGTAGATCCAACTGCCCCCAGGAGAACCAGGATCACTCACAATGGCCGGCGACGCAGGCGCGCCCGTCGTCGACGCAGTGGCCGTCCGGGTGGGCGGGCCCGCAGAGCGGCTCGCAGGCGCCGGCGAGGCAGACCTCGTCGTGGGGGCAGAGCCCGAACGGGCTGATCGGCGCGCAGGGCTCGATGTCCACCTCGAGATCACCGGCGCTGGCGATGAAGCGGAGCCGGGAGGGCGGCGCGTCGAGGGAGAAGGCGACCACGCAGCGACGGGTGCCGCTCTCGAGCAGCCCGCGGCAGCCGCCGATTCCCACGTCGCGCTCCGCCTCGTGCCAGCGTCCGTCGAGGGTCGCGAGGCGGAAGCGCTCGGGCTCGACCGAGCCGGCGCCGGCGACCTCCACCGTCAGCCCGAGCCGGGTCGGCGTCTGCCACCACGCCTGCCGCAGGGTCATCGTCTCCTCACCGCCGGCGTCCGCGCCCGCCCTCCCCACGTGGCTCGACGCGCAGCCGAGCCAGAGGGCCATCGTGATCCCGATCCAGATGTTCATCGCTCACCTCCGTGCGCACCCGGAGCGAGCCGCGTGCCGGGCGGCGCGCACGTGATCTCGGGGACTTGCGGGGCCGGATCGGCGGCGGTGGCGGGCGGAGGGGTGGCGGCCGCCGGGGAATCCCCGGACTGGCACGGTTCTCTCGCTGCAGTACCGTGGCCCGGTGCAGCTCCCGGAAGCGGCTCCGCTCTCCCTCTGGCCGTCGCGCCTCGCGGTGCAGACCCCGGGCGACGCGTCGGCGGGCCACGCACACCACACGATGCACCTCGTGCTCGCTCGGGAGGGCACGCTGACCCTGCGTGGTGACACGCTGCGTGGTGACACCGTGCGCGCTGAGACCGTGCCCGCTGACAGAGTCGCGGGGGCTCACGCCGGGGTGCTGACGCCGCCGGACGTGCCGCACGCGCTCGACGCGGAGGGTCAGATCGTCGTGCTGCTCTTCATCGATCCGGAGTCGCGGCCCGGCCGAAGGCTGCGGGCGGGCCTCGAGGGCATCCGGACGCTCTCGGCCGGCGAGCGCGACGCGCTGCTCGAGGGGCTCCCGGCGCGGCCCACCTCGAGCGAGCTCGACGCCTGGGCCCGCCGCACCCTCGATCGGCTCGCGGGCGAGGAGGCGCCGGCGCCGATGCACCCGAAGGTGCGCGCGCTGCTCGAGGCGCTGCGCGAGCTGCCCCCGGACGCCGACACCTCCCTGGAGGCGCTCGCGGCCCGGGTCTCGCTCTCGCCGTCACGGCTGATGCATGCGTTCACCGAGTCGGTGGGGATCCCGCTCCGGCCGTACCTGCGCTGGCTGCGGGTGCAGCGGGCGGCGACCGCCATCGTGACCGGCACGCCGCTCTCGCTCGCGGCGGCGGAGGCTGGCTTCAGCGACGCCGCGCACATGAGCCGCACCTTCAAGCAGATGTTCGGCATGACGCCGTCGGCGCTGCAGCGGCGGGCCGAGATCGACAGCCAGTCCGTTCAAGCGCGCTGAGCGGCCGCCGCCCAGGATGAGGGCATGGCGACCGACACCTTCCTCTCGCGGCACCTCGAGGGCTACCCGCTCGTGCACGCCAGCCGGGCCAACCTCGCGCTGCACGTGCTCACCGTGCCGCTCTTCCAGCTGGGCACGCTCGCGCCGCTGGTCGCGCTGCTGACCGGGGCGCCGTGGCTCGCGCTCGGGGCGCTGGCGATGCCGCTCGCGATGGCAGCGCAGGCGCGGGGTCACGCGCTGGAGGCGCGCTCGCCGGAGCCGTTCACCGGTCCGCTGAACGTGGTCGGGCGCATCTTCGCCGAGCAGTGGATCACCTTCCCGCGGTTCGTGCTCTCGGGCGGGCTCGCGCGGGCCTGGCGGCGCGACGATGTCACTCCGGTCGCACGGTGATGCGCACCCCGGCGTCGGCGACGTCCTCGCGGGCGAAGCGGATCTCGTAGACGCCGGGCGCCTCGAGCAGCGACTCGATCGAGCGCTCGGTGGAGACGGTCTCCTGAGGGTTCAGGCTCGCCCAGCCGGGCTCCTGGATGCCGTTGGAGAAGGCGAGCGCGAGGCCGGGCGCGGGCTCTCCGTTGACCGTCCAGGTGCCCGCCGCGAGCTCGGGCCGGGCGGCCGCGGTGCCGTCGTTGCGCGCGGACAGGCGGAGCCGGGTCTCGGCGCGCTCGCCCATCGTCGGGCGCGGGCGCGTCGCCTCGAGCCACCAGGAGACGCCGCGGTCCTCGGGCGCGTTGGCGGTCACGATCACCCGGGTCTCGGCCCGCGCGCTCCCGTGCTCGTAGGTGAGCACGTAGGCGCCGGGCTCGGGGAAGAGGGTCTCGCCGATCTCGCGGATGAGGGTGCCGCTGTCGCCCGGCTCCACGTCCTCCCACTCGCCGCCGCGAGGCCCGGAGGTGAGCGCCTCCACCAGCGCGGGGTCGCGGCGGCCGTTGACGAAGAACTGCTCGGAGAGGGGAAGCTCGTCCAGCTCGGCGCCGCTGCGGTTGGCGAGGGTGAGCTGGAGACGGAAGTGCGGGCGGTCGTTGAGGATGAGGACCTCGGGGCGCGCCAGCAGCCGGGCCTCGACGTCGGCGCCCGCCTCCCAGCGCGGAACGAGCCCGTCGCGCTCGATCTCCTCGGGCGTCTGGGTGGAGACCGGCAGCTCTTCCTCCGCCTCGGCCGGGGCCGCCGCCTCGGGCTCGGGCTCGGCGGGCGCCTCCGCCGGGGCTGAAGACGCGGGCGTCTCCTCGCCGCAGGACGCGAGCAACAGGACGGTCACGAGCAGCCAGCGCATGCGCCGACTCTACCCGATCAGTCGTCTTCGGAGAGGGCGCGGAGCCGGCGCTGCAGCTGGGCCTGCGCGGCGGCGTTGTCGGGCAGGGTCGGCTTGGATCCGCGGCGCCTGCGGTGGGCGCGCGGGGCGGCCGGGGCGGTGGAGCCGTCGTGGGCGTGCACCCGGTCGCGGATGGCGCGCTCGAGGCTCGAGAAGTCGACGACCCGGTGGGTTCGCAGGACGTCGTGCGCGATCCACATCAGGTGCGCGCAGGCGTGCGGCGTGATCGAGGGCGCGGCGAGGCGGGGCAACGCGACCGAGCGGATCGCGCCCGGGTCGACGCCGTTGCGGAGATCCACCGTGAGCAGCGCGGCGCCGGTGGCCCGGGCGACCGCCTCCCCGTCGGTGGGGTCGGCGAGGCCGGTGGCGATGAGGAAGCGGGGCGCGGTCTTGCCGGTGTCGAAGCAGAGGGCGCGGCCGTGCGGGATCGCGCCGCCCTGGGCGCGCACCGCCTCGGTCAGCGCCTTGGGCACGCTCGGCCCGAGGAACGTGGCCACCGTGCGGGCCACGCCGCCGTCCATCGCGCCGTTGGGCGGGACCGGCACGACCCAGGCGTCGGTCCGCGCGTCGAGCATCGAGGCGCCGGTCACCTCGACGTCGGGGTGGTCGAACCGGCTCCGCCACGCGTCGGCCATCGCGCTGCTGGCGTCGGCGAGCTGGATGCGGATCCCCATGCGGTCATTGAACCAGGCTGCACCCGAATTGAACAGCCGCGGGCCGCCGTTTCCCCCGGGATCCCCCGACGACGGCGCCGCGGCACCCCTTCCTACGGCGCGTGCTCCACGGACCTTCCCGAGAAAGCGCGCTTCGTCGGGCGCGGCTTCACCCACATGCGCATCCCGTGCTTCGGGCGCAGGGTCACCGCCGGGTCCAGGGCGACGCGGTGGCCGGGGACGAGCGCGAGGTGATGGCGCTGCCGCAGGGTGGCGAGCACGAGCTTGGCCTCCATCATCGCCATGCCGAGCCCGATGCACTGGCGCGGCCCGGCGCCGAAGGGCAGGTACGCAAAGCGGTTGCGCCCCTTGGCGCGCGCGGGGAGCCAGCGGTCGGGATCGAAGCCCTCGGGGTTGTCCCAGTGATCGGGGTGCCGGTGGAGCGCGTAGGGCGCGATGCCGAGGGTCGATCCGGCGGGGATGCGCCAGCCGCAGAGCTCGTCCTCCTCCAGGCTGTCGCGCTCGAACGCCCACGCCGGCGGGTAGAGCCGGAGCGACTCGCGCACGACGCGCTCGGTGAGCTCGAGCTTCGGGAGGTCCTCGGCGGTCGGCAGGCGCCCGCCCAGCACCGCGTCGAGCTCGGCCTCGAGGGCCCGGTCGGTCTCCGGGTGCCGCGAGAGCAGGTACCAGGTCCAGCTGAGCAGGTTCGCGGTGGTCTCGTGGCCGGCCATCACCAGGGTGATCACCTCGTCGCGGAGCTGCTGCTCGCTCATGCGCCCGTCCTCGTCGGTCGCGCTCATCAGCAGCCCGAGCAGATCCTCGCGCTCGTCGCCCGCGCGGCGGCGGGTCTCGACGATGTCGCGCACCAGGCGGTCGAGGGACGCCTTGGCCCGCCGGAACTCGAAGTTGCGCGGGAGCGGCACCCAGGTCGGCAGCCGCAGCAGGCTCTCCGCCCAGTCGTTGGCGAAGTGGATGAGCACCGAGACGGTCGGGCCGATGTGGTCCGCCTCGCGCTCCAGGTCCTCGTCGAAGAGCGTCTTGCCGACGATGCGAAACGTCAGCTTCATCATCTCGTCGTGCACGTCGAGGGCCTCGCCGCCGCGGGCATCCCAGGCGTCGGCCATGTCGACGGCGTAGCGCGCGATCGGCGGGGCGAAGGCCTCGATGCGCCGCTTCATGAACGCGGGCTGGGCGAGCTTGCGCTGCCGCCTCCAGAGCTCGCCGTCGCTGGTCACCAGGCCCTCGCCGAGCACCAGCTTCAGGCCCTCGTAGTTGCGGCTCTTCACGTAGGCGCGGTTGTTGTCGATGAGGACCCGCTTCACCGCGTCGACGTCGTTGACGAGGTAGTAGGGGAAGGGCCCGAAGGTGAAGCGCACCAGGTCGCCGTGGTCGCGCGAGGCCTCGAGCAGGTTCGTCAGGGGATCCTTCCAGAGCAGGTGCGCGTGCCCGATGACCGGGTAGCCCTTCGGACCGGGGGGCCGGTCTCCGCCTCGTCGCCAGATGCGCGTCATGTCTTCCCCTCCCAGGCATAACGTGAGGACCGCCTCACGTTTATGGTGCTAGAATGTGAGGCCCGCCTCGGGTTAGTCAAGGCAGTCATGACCACGCGGCTCAGGAAACGTCCGGTCCAGGCCCGGAGCCGGAAGCGCTTCGAGGCGATCCTCGACGCGGCCGCCGAGCAGTTCGCGCTCCACGGGCTCGACAAGACGACCATGGACGCCATCGCCGCGGCGGCCGGCACCTCGATCGGCAGCGTCTACCAGTACTTCCCGGACAAGGACGCGGTGTTCCTCGCCCTCGCCGAGCGGGTGCTCGAGCGGAGCCGGGAGCTCTTCGACGCGCTGATCCCGGCGATGGAGGCCGCGCGCCCGCCCTGGGAGACCCTGCTCGACCGGGTCATCGAGGGCTTCGCGCTGATCACCCGGGACGCCTCGGTGCGCGCGGTGTGGCGGAACCTGCAGCTCCACGGCGAGGTGGCGGAGGCGGACGCGGCGCTGCACGAGGAGCTGATCGTGCGGACGACCGAGATCCTCACCTGGTACGCGCCGGCGGCGAGCCCGGAGGCGCGCCGGGCGGTGGCCACGATGACGGTGGACGTGGTCGGCGCGGTGCTCTTCATCGGCATCCTCCGGGACGACGAGCGCACGCCGCGGATGCGTGAGGAGCTGCGCCTGCTGCTGCAGCGATACCTCGAGCCGTGGATCGCGGAGCACCAGAGCCGGTAGGGTTTGGGGGGTGAGCTTCGACCTCGAGGTGGACGCGGCCGAGGACGGGACGCGCCTCGACGTGCTGCTGGTGCGGCGGGTCGACGGCATGAGCCGGGCGAAGGCGCGCCGCATGATCCAGGACGGGCTGGTCAAGCTGAACGACCGGCGGGCCAAGAAGGGCGCGCGGGTGAGCCAGGGGGACACCGTCGCGCTCGAGGAGCTGCCGCGGCCGACCGACTTCGTGGCGCAGGCGGCCCCGGAGGTCCCCCTCGAGGTCGTGCACGAGGACCGGCACCTCGTGGTGGTGAACAAGCCGGCGGGCATGCCGACCCACCCGCTCCGGCCGCACGAGCGGCAGACCCTCGCCAACGCGCTGATCGCCCGCTACCCGGAGATGGAGCGGGTCGGCTACGCGCTGCGCGAGCCCGGCATCCTGCACCGCCTCGACAACGACACCTCCGGGCTGCTGGTCGCCGCGCGCAGTCAGGCCGCGTTCGAGCGGCTCCGCGAGATGCTGAGCGAGGGCGCCATCGAGAAGGCCTACGAGGCGCTGGTCGACGGCTACGTGCAGGCGCCGATGGAGATCGACCACCCGATCGCGCCTCACCCGAGCGATCCGCGGCGGGTGCACGTCTGCATGGACCACGCGGACCGGCGGCTCCCGGCGGCGCGGCCGGCCCGGACCGAGCTGGCGCGGGCCGAGCGCGTGGGATCGGCGACCCTGGTGGACGTGCACGCGCCGGTGGCCGTGCGCCATCAGATCCGCGCGCACCTCGCGGCGGTCGGCCATCCGCTGGTCGGGGACTGGCTCTACGGCGGCTCGGGGATAGACCAGCTGGGGAGGCACTTCCTCCACGCCTCGCGGATCGCGCTCGCGCATCCCTTCGGCGGCGCGCGACTCGAGGTGACGGCGGACCTGCCCGACGACCTGAGAGAGGCGCTCGCGTGGAAGAAGCAGCACTGAACGAGCCGCGGGCGCGAATGGTCCGCTCCCAGCTGGCGGCCCGGGGCATCCTGGACCGGCGGGTGCTCGAGGCGATGGGGCGGGTGCCGCGGGAGGACTTCGTGCCCGCGGGTCGCCGCGCCGCCGCCTACGAGGATCGGGCGCTGCCGCTCGAGGAGGGGCAGACGATCTCGCAGCCCTACATGGTCGCGCGCACCCTCGAGCTGGCCCGGGTCTCGCCTGGCGGCCGGGCCCTCGACGTGGGCACGGGCTCCGGATACCAGGCCGCGCTCCTGGGCGAGCTGGCCGGCGAGGTCGTCACCATCGAGCGCATCCCGGCGCTGGCCGCGCACGCGCGCGTCACCCTCGAGCGCCTCGGCTACACGAACGTCGAGGTCATCGTCGGCGACGGCTCCCTCGGCTGGTCCGACCGCGCCCCCTACGACGCCATCGTCGGCGCCGCCGCGGCCCCCCGCGCCCCCGAGGCGCTGAAGCGGCAGCTCGCGATCGGCGGCCGCCTCGTCTTCCCCATCGGCTCCCGGACCATGCAGCGCCTCACCGTGATCGAGCGCACCTCGGAGGACACCTACTGCTCCGAGGAGCACGAGGGCTGCGTCTACGTCCCCCTCCTCGGCGCCGAGGGTTGGAGCTCCTGATGCTAGGGGACGGAGTCAACTTGTGAACTTACGTAGGGGTTCTGACTACGTAGGTTGACAAGTTCACTCCGTCCCCCCGTCCTAGAACGGAGCTCTCAGCCCGGCCTGGGCGAGGATGGCGTCGCCGAAGGTGCTGGTCTGGTGCCAGTAGTTGAACGAGAGGTCGACCCAGGCGCGCTCGAGGAACGAGAGCGGGGTGCGGCCTAGGAAATCGAGGCCCACCCGGAGCTGCACGCCGAAGAGGTGGGAGAAGAAGTTGCTCATCTTCGGGTCCGCGGTGACGAAGTCCTCGGTCCCCGTGTACTCGGTGCGGAAGAAGAAGGAGTCGACCTGGTCGTGGTAGCGGTAGCGCAGCCGCACGAGCACGCTGTCGCCGAGCAGCTGGTAGATCCGCACCTCGGGGTTGAGCGCCGAGACGTCCCAGTCGTCGATGTACGCGCGGTACATCAGATGGACGGCGGTGCGGGTCTCCGGGAAGAAGTGCGCGAGCCGGCCCCAGAGGGTGTGCCGGGTGCGCTGGTCGGGGTGCTCCTCCGGGACCAGGCCGCCGCTGACCCGCGCGCGCCGGTAGGGGTTCTGCAGGTAGCCCCAGTTGTGCACGAGCTGGTAACCCGCCACGAAGGTGGTCACGGGGGAGAGCACCTGGTTGAGGGACAGCGAGGCGGTGACGCCCTCGAGCTGTCCCTGCCGTCCGCGGTCGCTGAGGTCGCGGCCCATGTCGTCGGTGCGGGGCATGCCGCCGCGGAGCACGGATCCGACGTTGTCGTGGATGTAGGTGAAGGCGCCGCTGATCACCGTCGAGCGCTGGTTGAGCGAGAGCGTCGAGAAGGTGGTGAGGCGCGAGGCGAAGTAGTCGGGCTCGTGGCTCAGGCCGCCGAGCACGCCGAGCCGGAGCTGCATCTCGCCGAGGTCGAATTCGCGGCTGGCTCCGAGTGAGCCCTGGTTGCGCACCTCGGTGAAGCGGATGTCCTCCTGCACGCCGGCGGCGATGCTCGCGCTGGTGATCGCGTCGATGAGGTAGCCGCCGTCGATCTGCACGCCGTCCGGGGTGACGAGGCGCGCGCGGACCTCGGGAGCCACCACGCGGGTGGAGGTCTCCCAGTAGTAGTTCGCGCGGAGCTCGACCGAGCCGGTCCAGGTGCCCGACGCCTCGTCGGCGGCGGCGGGCGCGGCGGCGAGCGTCGCGATCAGGGCTGCGAGGAGAGCGCGCATCAGTTGCAGCCGCAGCCGCCGCCGGTGGAGCCGGTGCCGCCGGTCGCGCCCTCGCGCGAGTCGAAGACGTGGGCCTGGAACTCGCCTTCGCCCTCCTCGAGCTCGACGTTCATCGCCGGGTTCGCGAGGTATTCGCGCTCGTACGGCGCGACGCTGACGCAGCCGCCGAGGAGCGCTGCGGAGAGGCAGAGGAGCGAGACCACACGCATGACGCGCGGAGCCTAGCTCGGATCGAGAGGCGGCTCACCCCGCGAGGACGAGCACACGCGCGGATCGGGCGGCTAGCAGCCCGCGGCGAAAATGACTGCGCGCGCCTCGCCGGCGGGACGCCGCGCCCAGCGCGCCAGTCGCTCCTCCGAAATGCTGAAGCATTTCGTCGTCGGCCCGCCGCGCTGGACGCGACGTCGC
>JAYZQJ010000059.1:0-57987 GCA_036149055.1 Myxococcota bacterium
AGGTGCTCGCGCAACACGTCCTCCACCACCCTCGCGAGTTTCTGCTCCAGGGAGTCTGTCGTCGTCGCCATGGACGCCGAATCTCACGACCAGACCACCTCTCAAAGTACCGGCCTGAACGGTTACACCTGTTCGGGCGCTCGGTGGGTCACTTCCCTCGAGCGGGAGCGTTTCGGGGGCAACTAATTTCACGCAAAGACGCAAAGACGCAAAGGGGGTCGGGGCCGGTGCGGGAGCTTCCACGGCATGGGGGCGGCCGGGGAGTGGCTGGCTGTGGTGGTTCAGGCCGGCAGCGCGGGCGGCGACCGGCAGTGGGGCCGGCAGCGGCAGCGGCAGCGGCAGCGAGTCCGGCATCGGGGCCGGCAGCGGCAGGGGCATCGAGCCCGGTGGACGGAGCGAGACGTCCGGCGGGGGCGGCGCTCTGGTTGGCGCTGGCCATTCCTCCTCGCCTCCCACCTCCCCTGATCTGGGTCGACAACGAGGGCGTTGGATGG
Organism: Myxococcota bacterium; assembly: GCA_036149055.1. Taxonomy (GTDB): domain Bacteria; phylum Myxococcota_A; class Polyangia; order Polyangiales; family Sandaracinaceae; genus JAVJQK01. Next base: position 495 of record JAYZQJ010000059.1, read on the forward strand.
GGAGCGAGGATTTGGGGGATATGGGGAAGATCGTCCCCGCCTCTCCTCCCCTGATCTGCGTCGACGACGAAGGCGTCGGACTCGGGGTCAAGGCGTGTCGGGGCCGGTCGGGGCAGGCGGCTCGTCGCTCTCGATCTCGGAGGGTGCTTCCGGGTCCTCGACGACCTCCGGGGGAGCCTCCGGGGGCGCCTCCTCGACCTCCGACGAGGCCTCCAGCTGCGGAGCGTCCTCCTCCTCCGAAGAGGGCTCCGGAGGAGGCGCGGGTCGAGGTCGTCGGGGGCGCCTCGGGGCCACCGGGCGCGGCTCCGGGGTCGGCGGCCTCTCCTCGCGGCCGAGCACGTCGGCGCCGAGATCGATCTCCGGCTGCCGCGGAGGTGAGGGCGGGACCGCCTCTTCTCTCGGCGTGGCGGGAGGCGCCGCGGGCGCTACGGCGGGCGGCGGGTCCTGGGCGGAGAAGGCCATCCACCAGCCGACGCCGGCGAGCACGGCGAGCCCGACCACCAGCGAGGTCACCCAGAGGCGCCCGCGTGTGCCGGGCGCGCCCCCGAGCTCGTCGGGCTCGCGCGCCTGGTGCGGGGTCTGCTGGGTGAGATCCTCGTCGGCGTCGGCGCGCGGCTCGGGCATCGCGTTGACGACCTTGCCGGTGGGATCCTTGCGCACCATCGCGCTCGTCGACGGCGGCTCCACCTGATCGGGATCCCAGCGCGTCTCCGAGGGAGGAGTGGCGGCGTACTCGCGGCGCTTCGCGAGCTGGGGGCCGAAGGTGTCTCGCACCCACTTGCCGATGTCCTCGGGCTCGGCGCGCTGGCCGTAGAGCATCAGCGCGTCCGAGAGCGCCTGCGCCATCTCGCGTGCGCTGTCGTGTCGGAGCCGCGGCTCGCGGTGCAGGGCGGCGAGGATCGGCGCGTCGAAGATGGGCGGCGGCTCGAGGCCCACCGTGCTCGGCGGCGGGACGTCCTCGCGCAGCAGCTTCGTCAGCGACGAGGCGAGGTCGTCGGTGTCGAAAAGGGTGGTGCCGGTGAGCGCGTTGTAGAGGAGCACGCCCATCGAGAAGACGTCGGCGCGACCGTCGATGTCCTTGCCGAGGACGACCTCGGGCGCGATGTAGCCCGCCTTGCCCTTCACGATGCCCGGGTTGGTCTTGGTGATGCGGGCGCGCGCCTTCGCCACCCCGAAGTCGGCGATGCGGGCCATGCCGTCGGAGCCGACGATGACGTTGCCCGGGGTCACGTCGCGGTGCACCAGGTGGAGCTTCTCGCCCGCGTCGTCGGTGAGCTCGTGGGCGGCGTGCAGGCCTCGGAGCGCGTCGATCGCGATCGGCACGATGAGCTCGGGGGGCCGCGCGGCCTCGTGGCGCCGCAGGAGGCGGTCGAGCGCCACGCCCTCCACGTAGTCCATGACCATGAAGTAGCGGCCGCCGTCGTTGCCGAGGTCGACCGTGCTCACGACGTTCGGGTGGTGGAGGCGCGAGGCGATGCGCGCCTCGTCCATCAGCATGTCGACGAACTCGGCGTGCTCGCCGAGGTGGGGGTGCATCACCTTCAGCGCGTAGAGCCGGGTGAAGCCCGCCTCGCCGGTGACGCGGGCGAGGTACACGGAGGCCATGCCTCCCTTGCCGATCCGCACGAGAAGCTCGTACCGCCCGCACCGCGGAGGGGTCGAAGGGGCGCCGCTCGTAGCTCCGGTCTCGGCCATCAGTCCGTCCGCCGGGATCCAGTGAGAACTGCGCGCCGATCCGGCGTCGGCAGAATACAACGTCTACGGAACGCGGGGGAAGCGTCCGACCGAGGCGACCGTTCGCCGAGGGGGGAGGGGCGAACGGTCGCGCTCGGTCGGTCGGGGGGAGCGCCCCGGCTCGGGTGGCGGGATCCGACCACGGTCACGGTTGGAACCAGGGGCGGGGTCCGAAGAGCAGACCGATGGAGGAGCCCGGTCACACGAGCATCTCCGATCGTGCGCGTCCGCTTCGTGCTGCCGTAGGAGGGTTTTCCCCCCGGGGAAACCCCTACGGGGTGAGCAACACCTTGCCCACGTTCTCGCCGCGCTCGATCGCGCCGTAGGCCTCCGCGGCCTGGTCGAACGGGAAGGTGGCGTGCACGTGCGGCTTCGCCTCGCCGCGCTCGAAGTAGCCGACGCAGCGCTGGAGGCCGTCGTGGATCATCTCCTGGTGCTCCCAGAGCGATCCGAGATCCACGCCCGCGACCGCCGCGTTGTCCCCCATCATGGACAGCGGCTTGAACGTCGGGCTCGCGAGCACCTGGCCGATGACCCGGATCCAGTTGCGCTTGCCCTCCTTCTGGGCGTTGGCGAGCCCGAAGCAGATCAGCATGCCGCCGGGGCGGAGCAGCGAGTAGCCCTTCTTCCAGTCCGCGCCGCCCAGCGCGTCGCAGACCAGGTCCACGCCCTCGCCGTTCGTGATGCGCCGGACCTCCTCGACGTAGTCCGCGCTGCGGTAGTCGATGGGGTGGTCGCAGCCCTGGGCGCGCACGTGGTCGTGCTTGCGCGCGCTCGCGGTGCCGAAGGTCGTGACGTCCTCGACCGTCTGGCAGAGCTGCAGCGCCGCGGTGCCGACGCCGCCGGCCGCCGCGTGGATGAGCACCCGGTCGCCCGCCGTGATGCGACGGACCCGGAAGAGCATCTGATAGGCGGTGAGGTAGTTGACGGGCATCGCCGCCGCCTGCTCGAAGCTCATGTCGTCGGGGATCGGCACCGCCTGATGGGTCGGCACGCAGACCGCGCTCGCGTGCCCGCCGAAGCGGGTCAGGAACATCACCCGCTGACCGATCTCGAGGCCCTCCGCGCCGTCGCCGAGCGCGTCGACCACGCCGCTGCCCTCGTAGCCGACGACGCACGGCGGCTTGGGCGCGGCGGGGTAGATCCCCTGTCGCGCGCTGACCTCGGCGAAGTTGAGCCCCGCCGCCTTCACCGCGATCCGCACCTCCCCCGCCTTCGGCGTCGGGTCGTCGGTCTCGCGCACCTCGAGGACGTCCGGGCCCCCGTGCTTCCGGATCCACACCGCTCGCATGCCGGCGACCGTGGAGCGCCCGGGGCGCGACGTCAACGCGTCGCGATCACGATCATCGATCCGCCCTGCCCGAAGGGCGCGCCCTCGAAGGAGCCGAACGAGGCCTCGAGGGTCAGCTCCGCCTCCTCGAGCAGCCGCTCCACCTGGGCGGCGAGGAGGTAGCGGTGCGCGATCGTGCCCTCGTGCACGGTCTCTTCCGTCTCGGCGTCGACGTAGACGTAGGTCGCGTCCATGCGCTGCGCGTCGCGATCCCAGCTGCTCTTCTCGTAGACGATCAGCGGGCGGCCGCCGTGCTCGACGCGCGCCACCTCCTCGAGCTGGTCGTCGGGGTAGTCCTCGGGGCGCGACTCCGCGTGGAAGGCGTCGGCGGCGTAGGCGTCGAAGATGAACGCGCCGCCCGGGACGAGGTGCTCGCGCGCCGCCCGGAAGCAGCGCCGCACGGCGTCCTCGCTCTCCAGGCAGTACAGCCCGGTGAACGGGACGAGCACGCGATCGAAGCGCGCGTCGAGGGCGAACCCGGCCATGTCTCCGTCGCGCACGTCGAGCCCGGGGTGCCGCGCCGACGCGAGCGCCCGCATGCCCGGATCGCTCTCGAGCGCGATCACCTCTCGCCCCTCGGCCGCGAGCGCGGCGGCCACCCGGCCCCAGCCGGCCCCGAGCTCCAGCACCCGCTGCCCGGGCTCGGTTACCCGCAGGTAGAAGTCCACGTCTCCCGGCGCCCCGTCGTGCACCGCCGCATACAGCTCCGCGTCGTACGCCACGCCGGGTCATGCCACGCCTCCCCCATGAAGGACACCGGGACGGAGTTTCCTTGTTTCCCAACGCCGCCGGAGCGCGCTCGGCAACAAAGAAACTCAGTCTCCGGAGGGGGCATGCGCCCCCTCCCGCCCGACCGGCAAAGCCGGCTCGGGCTCCCACCCCATCTCACGCGCTCACGCGCGTGGAAGCTGCGTCAATACTTGCCGCTCTTCAGTCCCCGGTCCCCCAATTGGAGACGCCGCCCCGGAGGTCCGGGACGGCGTCGGCTCGAGAAGCTCGTCTGAAGCTTCAGCGCGCGGCGACCTGGGCGGTCTCGCGGACCTCGACCAGGCGGAGGCCGGCGACGAGCTCGCGGACGTGCTCCTCACCGAGGAACGACCAGACCTGGTAGACGCAGCCCTGGCCGCCGACGGTCAGGGTGGCCGCGGCGACGCTCTCGCCCTCGGCGGGGGCCTCGACCATCAGGTGGCCGCCGTCCGCGAAGGTCGGGGTGGGGCTGGTCGCGTCGTCCTCCTCGGAGACCAGCTCGTCGGGGCTCATGCCGGTGCCGGCGATGCCGAAGACGCCACGGCCGCAGCGACGGCAGCTCTCACCCGCCTCGTTCATGCCGGGCATGCCGCGGCGATCGAACTCGACCGCCCAGCCGCCCTCGACCAGCGAGGACATGCGGGCCTGCGCCCCGTCGGCGGCGCCGAACGAGGCGGGCGCGAGCGGGGCGCACTGGGTGCGGTTCTCCGCGCGGGCCCAGGCGGTCAGGATCGGCGCGGGGACCTCGTTCGAGGCGAGCGGCGCCTCGGCCCACGGCGCGGCGGGCAGCCCGCTGAGATCGAACGACGAGACCGCGAGGGTCTCCTCTTCGGCCGGGGCGACCGCGAGGGTCTCCTCCTCCATCGCCGCGGGCTCGAAGGAGAGCGGCGTGGTGCTCGAGGTGGCCGGGGCCGCGCTCGAGGCGCAGCCGAACATCATCGTCACCGCGCCGAGCGCGGTCAGGATCGAAAACGTACGCATGGAATCCTCCCTGTCGCGGTTCGCGCGGGTTCGCCCACCGCACGCCGCCATGAGGACCGGATACCGGAGTCGATCCAGGAAGTGAAAAAAACGGCGAGCGGCTATTTCGCCCAGGGGATCGAGTAGGTGTGCGGCGCGTGCGGCTGCCGGGCGCTCGACTGGAGCTCCAGGCTCTCGACCAGCATCGAGGGCGAGATCGTCGACACCGGGACCGCGCCGCTCTCGGCGCCGCAGTAGCTGTTGTCGACCTCGCGCCGCGCGCCGACCGCGAGGATGCCGCGCACCGCGTTGAGCGGCGTGCCGACGAAGCTCACGTCGCGCACCGGCACCTCGGTTCCGTCCGGGTAGACTCGGTTGGCCGCGCGGATGTTGCCGAGGAACGCCTGGAAGTCGTAGCTCTTGGTCGCCGTCTCGCCGCTGTCGGCGCTGAGCACGTGGATGCCGAAGGGGAGCCTGCGGGCCTTCACCTCCTCGATGAGCCGCTGCTTCAGCGCCGCGTCGCTCACCGGATCCGCGGCCTCGATGACGGTCACGCCCATGCGGCTCATCGGGCGCTCGAAGCTCTCGCTCCGCGCGTGCCCGTTGCTCCGGTGCCGCTTCGCCACCCCGGCGCGGCTCGTGAGGTAGCCGCGGATCACGCCTCGCTCGACCAGCTCGGCTCGCCCCGCCGCGATGCCCTCGTCGTCGTGGGCGTAGTGGCCGACCAGCGAGCGACCGTCGAGCTCGGTCAGCGTCGGATCGTCGTACATCGAGATCATCTCGGGCAGCAGCTGCGCGCCGAGCGCGTCGCGGAAGGTCTGCCCTTCGCCGGACGACAGCAGCCGGTTGCCCTCCAGGCGATGCCCCAGCGCCTCGTGCATGAGGAGGCCGGAGGGGACCGGATCGAGCAGCACGGGGCCCGAGTAGGCGCGCAGCGTTTCGGAGGCGGCGATGGCGCGCATGCGCTGGAAGGCCTGGCGGAGCTCCTTCTTCAGCGCGGGCAGCGCGGGCAGCTCCTTCGGCGAGCGGCCGAAGTGCGACACGTTCCACGGCACCGTGACGCCCTCCTCGGACGCGAAGTCGAGCACCGCCGTCAGCTGCCAGAGCGGCTGGCGATCGACGACCACCGAGCCCTCGGTGCTGACGAAGTAGCGGGTCGTGTGTCGGATCGTCAGATCGACCTCGCAGCCGAAGACGCCGGGCTCGCGCTTGCCCACCGCGCTCGCCGCGGTGACGTACTTGGTCCAGGCCTCGAGATCGAGCGCGGGGAAGCGCGGGGTCTCCCGATGCTCGACCGGGGCGCGGCGCTCGAAGGCGGCCAGGCCCTCGTTCGGGTTGCGGTAGTGCAGCGACTCGACCCGCCGCTCGAGGAGGTCCTCGGCCGCCTCGCGATAGCGCGCCTCGGTGAGCATCCACAGCCCGTGGCGCAGCCCGTCCGCGTGGTTGCCGATGGGCAGGTGCGAGTAGCCGTAGCTCTCGGCCTTGTTGGAGTTGTCGCCGAGGCCGCCCTCGCGCACGTGGTCGGTGCGGTAGCTGCCGAGCCGCACGTCGGCGAAGCAGCGCCGGGAGCGGCGGGTCTCCTGCCCGTAGAGCGTGCCGAAGCGCGCGCTGATCCAGTGGTACTCGACGTCGCGGAGGAGGTAGCTGACGAAGTAGGGCCGGGGCTGGCGCGGAGCCTTGAGCTCGTCCTTCGCGCGGTGCGCCTCCTGCTGCAGGAGCTCGACGAGGCGTTGGGTCTGTCTGCTGCTCATGGGTGGGCGCGCAGTATGACGTGACCGCACGCCGCCGCACGCCCGGGCGGGGTATGCTCCGCGCGGGAGGAACGATGAGCCGCGATCACTTGAAGGGCCTGCTCGACGACATGCTCGAGGAGAGCGCCACCCGGATCGAAGCGGAGGCGACGCGTGAGCGAGAGGCGCTCGAGGCGAAGCGCGCCGCGCCGACGCCCGCGCCCCGCGAGGTGGCGGCGATGAGCGAGATCGACGCGCTCACCGGGCTCACCGAGCCCGACCTGCGCAAGGTGCTGGGCCAGGCCGCGCCCGACGACCTGCTGGTCGTGCTCGCCACCGCGGAGGACGCCCTGCAGCGCCGCATCCTCGGCAACCTGAGCGGCGAGAGCGTGCAGTGGGTCCGGCAGAACCTGGAGCACATGGATCACGTGACCGACGCCGAGCGCGACGGCGCGCGCGCCAAGGTGCTGAAGGCGGCGAACGCGCTGCTCGCCGACGGCGAGATCGGCGCGCCCGAGCCCGAGTCGGTCGGCGCGGACGACGCCCCCGAGGCGCAGGAGAAGGGCCTCCGGGATCTCCTCACCGACCTCGTCCGGATCGCGGAGCAGAGCGGCCCCGGCGCGCTCGAGGCCCTGGCGAGCTCGGCCGGCGAGCCGCTCCTGGCGCACGGCCTCACGCTCGTCGCGGAGGGCAAGAAGGGCGACGCGCTCCGCGAGGACCTCGCCGCTCGGCGCGCCGAGCTCGAGGCCCGCTACGCGCAGCGGCTGAAGTGGATGGTGGAGGCGCTGGTCGCGATCGGCGACGGGGAGGGCGCGGAGTCGTTCCGAGCCCGCCTCTTCGCCGAGTAGCCGCTACTCGGTCCGCTGGATCACGTGGAAGCCGAACTCGCTCTCCACGGGATCGCTCACCTGGCCGACGTCGAGGCGGAACGCCGCGCGCTCGAAGGCCGGGACCATCTGCCCGCGGGGGAAGACGCCGAGGTCGCCGCCGGGCGGCCCGTTCGGCTCGTCGCTGTACTCCTCGTGCAGCTGCTCCCAGCGGCTCGGATCGCCCTGCGCCGACGCCGCGATGCGGCCGGCCAGCTCCCGCGCCTCCTGCTCGGTGCGCTGCACGTCGGCCCCGGCCCGGGTGGCGCCGACGTAGGAGACGAGGATGTGGCGCGCGCCGATCTCGCGCGGCCCCTGCTGCGCCTCGCTCGGATCGGTCTCCCGCACGTAGATCACCCAGCCCATCGGCGTCTCGAGCGGGCGCGTCACCTGCCCCACGTCGAGCCGGAACAGGGCGCGCTCGCCCGCCGCGTCGAGGTCGGTCTCTCCGCGCTCGACGATGCGCACGGTGTTCCGGTCGTCCCGGTCGGGCGGCGTGTCGCCGTACTGCGCGACCAGCTCGCGGAAGCTCTGGTTCGGGTCGCGCGCCATGCCGACCAGCATCTCGGCCCGCTCGCGCGCCGCCTCGCGATCGCGCTCGATCGTGCTCGCCGCGCCCTCGGCGCCGGCCCACGCGACCATCAGCCGTCGCACCCGGATCCGATCCGGCTCGTCGGCCTCGGGGGCGGAGGTCGCCGAGGACTGCCCTTCGGGCGCCCGGATCACGCCGGTGCCGCAGGCGGTGAGGAAGAGGACCGTGACCAAGCCGAGCCGCATGCCCCCCTCCTACCGCGGTCCCCGCCTGGCGTCGACACGTCGAAAAGTTGCCCGCGCCGGCCGTCGCGGCGAAGGGTCGGAGCATGCGCGTCCAGCTCCTCCTCGCCTCTCTGCTCGTGCTCGCCTGCGGTGAGCCGCGCGATCCCGGCCCCAAGTCCCGGCGGAACGACAACCCGATCGAGCGCCGGATGCAGGAGCTGACCCCGGAGCGCGCCGAGCGCGAGCGTCCGGTCGCGGCGGTGGTTCCGTCCGCGACGCCCGCGCCGGTCGCCGAGCCGAGCCCAGCCGCGACTCCGTCCGCGGCTCCGTCCCCGACTCGGCCCGCGCCGGAGCCGGTCGCGGAGGCTCGACCCGAGCCGGCCGCGGAGCCGGCCGCGGAGCCCGAGCCGTCCCGGAGCAGCGCGGTCAGCTTGACCCGGGCGGTGGTGGCGCAGGCGATCGAGGGCCGGGAGCCGAGCGGGCTCGCGCCGATCCCGGCGAGCGCCGAGCGGGTCTTCCTGTTCCTCGAGGCCGCCAACGAAGGCGAGGCGGAGGCCACGCTCGAGGTGGAGTGGATCGCGCCCGACGGAACGCGGGGGGAGCCGATCGCGCTCGAGGTCCCGGTCGCGCCGCGCTGGCGGACCTGGGCGACCACCTCGCGGGCGCGCGGCCAGGTGGGCGCGTGGACCGTGGTGGTGCGCGAGGGCGACGCGGAGCTGCACCGTAGCCGCTTCCAGGTGACGGCCGACCCGGCCGCGGCGAGTTGACAGGCGCGCGCGGCTCGATCTACTCGCGCCGGCCATGAGCGAGCCTACGGAAGCGCGCGGCCAGTGGGGATCGAAGCTCGGCTTCGTCCTCGCGGCGGCGGGGTCGGCGGTCGGGCTGGGGAACCTCTGGAAGTTCCCCTACATCACCGGGGAGAACGGCGGCGGCGCCTTCGTGCTCGTCTACCTCGCGTGCATCGCGGTGGTCGGGGTCCCGATCATGGTCGCCGAGGTGCTCCTCGGGAAGGAGACCCAGAAGAGCCCGGTCGGCGCCTTCGCGTCCCACGCCCCCGGCTCGGCCTGGCGGCTCGTCGGCTGGCTCGGGGTGGCCGGGGCCTTCGTGATCCTCAGCTACTACAGCGTGGTCGCGGGCTGGGCGATGCACTACACGCTCATCGCGGCCGGCGGCGCCTTCTCCGGGGTGCCGGCCGACCAGCTCGAGAGCGTGGGCGAGCGCTTCGGCGCCCTCTACACCGACCCGACGCTCAACCTGATCTGGCACACCGTCTTCATGGCGGTGACCGTCGGCGTGGTCATCGTCGGCATCCAGAAGGGCGTCGAGCGCGCGGCCCGGCTCCTCATGCCGTCGCTGCTGCTCATGCTCCTCGGCGTCGTCGGGTACGGCGCCACCCTCGACGGCTTCGGCCCCGCCTTCGACTTCGTCTTCGGCTTCCACACCGAGAGCCTGAGCGGCGCCGGCGTGCTCGAGGCGCTGGGCCACAGCTTCTTCACCCTGAGCGTCGGCATGGGCGCGATGCTCACCTACGGCAGCTACATGAAGAAGGACGACGACGTGGTGGCCACCAGCGTGTGGATCAGCGGTCTCGACACGCTCGTCGCGCTGATGGCCTGCCTCGCGCTCTTCCCCATCACCTTCACCTACGGCATGGAGGCGAGCGCCGGCCCGGGCCTCGTCTTCGTGAACATGCCGACCGCGATGTCGCAGCTCCCCGGCGGCGGGCTGCTCGCGGTCGTGTTCTTCGCCCTGCTGACCTTCGCCGCGCTCACCAGCGCGATCAGCCTGCTCGAGGTGGCGGCGAGCTACTTCATCGACGAGCGCGGCTGGTCGCGCCCCCGGGCGGTGCTGGGCATCGGCGCCGTGATCTTCGTCTTTGGCATCCCGTCCGCGCTCAGCGGGGGCACCCACCTGTTCGGGGAGGGCTTCGCGGCCCTCAACGCGCCGCTCTTCGGGGGCGAAGGCAAGAACTGGTTCGACCTGCTCGACTACCTGGCGAGCAACTGGATGCTGCCTCTCGGCGGGCTCGGGATCAGCGTCTTCGTCGCCTGGCGCATGGATCCGGTGCGGCGCCTGGCCGCGGTGGAGGCGGGCAGCCCGATCGGCAAGATCGCCGCCGCCTACGCCGGCTGGCTCTGGACCCTCCGCCTGGTGGTGCCCATCGCGATCGTGCTCGTCATGCTCCACGCCATCGGCCTGCTCTGACCCCGCCCTTTTGGTCGGCCGAGGGGGAGCTATCGTGGGGGCATGTGGGTGGCTCTTCCCCTGATCGTCGGCTCGCTCCTCCTGGTCGTCTGCGGCTTCATCTGGGTCGCGCGCCGGGACACCATGGAGCTGGCGAAGCGCATCGCCGGGCTCGACGCCGTGCCGCTCGACGAGATCGCGCTGCACAACATGAACGCGGTGCGGGCCCGGGTGGGCAAGGTGCCGGCGATCGACGATCCGGTGACCGACGAGCCCACCGTGTTCTACGAGCTGCGGGTGGAGCGCGTCGACCAGAACGAGACGCTCCTCCATCAGCGGGAGGCCGGGGTGGTGATCCTCGCCGACGGACACGGGCGCGCCGAGCTCATGCTCGCGGGGGCCGAGATCGCCGGGGTCGAGCTGAAGGAGCTCGAGACGAGCGAGCGCGTGCCGTCCCCGAAGATGGCCCGCCTCCTCGAGCGCTTCGAGGTGGGCGTCCCCTCCGAGAAGAACGGCGCGCGCTACGCGCTGATGCACCGCGCCATCCGGATCGGCACCGACCTCACGGTGGTCGGGATCCCGAGGGTGCGGGAGAAGGACGGCCAGAAGGGCCTGCCCCGCTTCACGCCCAGCGCCGGGCCGCTCTACGTGACCCCGGACACCCTGCCGTCGCTGCAGGAGCGCGAGACCGGCGACCTGAAGGCGATGAACGTGATGCTCGGCGTCGGCGCCGGCCTCGGCGTCGCGGCCATGGTCGTCGGCCTGGCGCTCATGGTGTGAGGAGCTAGCGGACGCCGAGGAGCTCGACCTCGAAGACGAGGGTCGAGTTCGGAGGGATCACGGGCGGGAAGCCGCGCTCGCCGTAGGCCATGTCCGGCGGGATGGTCAGCTTGCGCTTGCCGCCCACCTTCATGCCGGCGACGCCCTCGTCCCAGCCGCGGATGACCTGCCCGGCGCCGAGCTGGAAGCCGAAAGGCTGGTTGCGGTCGTGCGAGCTGTCGAACTTGGTGCCGTCGGTGAGGGTCCCGGTGTAGTGCACCGACACCTGCTGTCCGGGCTTCGCCTCAGCGCCGTCGCCCACCACGAGGTCTTCCTTCTGGAGCATGCGGGCGACCTATCACGCGGACACGCGGCGCAGCAACCAGTCCCGGAAGCGGGCCACGCGTGGCGGCGGGTCGCCCTCCGGGGTGAGCAGCCAGTAGGAGAGCCCGGACTCGAGGCCGAGCGTGAAGGGGCGCACGAGCCGGCCGTCCTCGAGGTCGCGCGCCACCAGGGTGGTTCGCCCGAGGGCCACCCCCTGACCCGCGACCGCCGCGTCCAGCGCCATGTGCGCGTGGCTGAAGCGGGGGCCCCGGTCCGGGTCGACGCCCTCGACGCCCGCCGCCTCGAGCCAGCGGCGCCAGCCCACCCGGCCGGCGTGCGCGCGCAGGACCTCGTCGTGCAGGAGCGTGTGACCGCGCAGATCGGAGGGCCGCGCGAGCGGGAGCAGGCTCGGGCTGCAGACCGGGAAGATCTCCTCGACCCGGAGCCGGGTGTGGGCGACGCCCGGGTAGCTCCCCGCGCCGTAGCGAAGGCAGGCGTCGATGCCGCCCTGGCCCGGCGCGGTGAGCCGATCCTCGGCCGCGAGCCGCACCGAGACGTCGGGGTGGGCGCGCGCGAAGTCCGGCAGGTTCGGCACCAGCCACCGGATCGCGAAGCTCGGTGAGCAGCTGAGGGTGAGCGCGCCCTGGCGCGTGCGCAGCCGGTCGACGCCCTCGCGCAGCCGGGCGAACGCGTCCCGGGCCGCGCTCGCGAGCGCGCGGCCCTCCTCGGTCAGCTCGAGCTGGCGGCCGCGCCGGGCGAAGAGCGCGCACCCGAGCTGCGTCTCGAGCGCCTTGATGCGGTGGCTGATCGCGCTCTGGGTGACGTGCAGCTCCTCGGCCGCCCGGGTGAAGCTCCCGTGGCGCGCCGCCGCCTCGAACGCCTCGAGCCCGGGCAGCGTCGGCAGATCCGTCACATGAGGAATCCTAATGACGTCGTGAGAAGACGTCCATGGCAGACGCGGGCCCGAGCCTCACCCTGAGGGCGCAGGAGGCCGACATGGGGAAGATGCGCTGGGAGCTGCTCGGGACCACGGTTGGATTGAAGGTGCTCATGGCCGCGAGCGGCCTGCTCTGGACGATGTGGGTGGCGCTTCACATGGCCGGCAACCTGCTCGTGTTCGGCGGGCCGGAGGTCATCAACGGCTACGCCGCGGTCCTGCAGGGCAGCCCGCTGCTCTGGGTGATGCGGCTCGGGCTGGTCTCGCTGCTCGCGGTGCACGTGGTCAGCGCGGTGATGCTCACCCGGCGCGCGGCGGCGGCGAAGGGGCGCTACCGGCGGGGGCTCGCGCACCGGGAGGCGAGCCTCGCCTCGCGCACGATGCGCTGGGGCGGGCTGCTGATCTTCCTCTTCCTCGCCTACCACGTCGTCCACATCTACGGCCCGCTGCACGCGAGCTACGTGCCCGGCGACGTGCACCACAACCTGGTGGTCGGGCTCGCCGACCCGCTCGCCGGCGGGATCTACGTCCTGGCCACGCTCGTCTTCGGCCTCCACCTCCACCACGGCACGTGGAGCATGTTCCGGACGCTCGGCTTCGAGCGGCTCCCGGGGCTCCGGCGCGCCACCGCGGTCGTCAGCGTGATCTTGACCGTCGGCTACCTCGCGCCGTGCGTGGCCGCGCTGACCGGGCTGATCAGCGCATGAGCGCGCGGCGGAGCGCGGCCTCGGGGGCGTCGTCGCGCAGCCGCACCGAGCGGCCGGCGCGCTCGACCCCGAGGGAGTCGAAGAGCGCGTCGAGATCCGGCGCGCCCGGGGCGAGCGCCATCGCCGCGTAGCGCTCGCTCACCACCCGGGTCCCGGTGGCCCGGTCCGCCTCGCGCACCACCCGGTCCATGGTCCACTCGGAGCGCGCGTTGCCGCCCGCCTCGAGCACGCCGCGGAGCGCGGTCTGCAAGGTCGCGCGGCCGCCAGTGGCCCGGCGCAGCTCGAGGTCGACGCTCAGCCAGAAGAGCGCGCCGCCCCAGTAGGTGCGGCCCCAGGTGCGCGTCCGGTCGAGCCCGCGGTCCCGGCGGCCCGGGAGGCCCCAGCGCATCGACTCGCTCCAGTGACGCCAGACCTCCTCCTCCGCGAAGATGCCGGCGCGCACCCGGCAGACGCCCTGCAGGTACGTCGAGAGGCCCTCCTTGGCCCAGCGGTGTCGATCCGGCACGTCGGGGAAGGCGGTGTGCAACATCTCGTGCACCATCACCCAGTCGCGCTCCAGGGTGCGCTCGGTCGCCTCGCGGCCCACCCGCACCCGGACCACGCGGCCGTCGAAGTGCTGCCCGAAGCCGACGCCGCTGCCGCCGTTGAGCACGATCTCGACCCGGAGCCCCGGGACCGGGAAGCGGCCGTAGTAGGCGGTGACCATCTGCGCCGAGCGCTCGACCCAGCGGACGAAGCGGGCGCGCTGACGGCGGTCGAGGGTGCGGCCACGGAAGTCGAGGGCGAGGGTGGCGCCGCCGACCTCGAGCGACGGCACGTGCCGCTGGCCCGCCTTGCCGCGCGCGCTGCGTCCGGTGGGCCGGCTCGCGCCGCACCCGAAGAGGAGCAGCCCGGCGAGCGCGGCGGCGAGCGGACGGTTCATGCGGCCTCTTCAGGATAGGGCCGAACCGCGCTCATTCCACGTGCATCGCCACATCCGTCGCGCCGCCGTCCGAGGGCGCGCTCATCCACGCGGCGAAGAGGGCGAGCGCGAGGGTGGTCAGCAGCGCGAGCCAGAGGCCGGTGGGCTTCGCGCGCGAGGGCGGCGGCTCGACCGGGCGCGGCGCCGTCGGCGGCGGCAGCGAGCGCCCCTCGGCGACCCGGACGAGCGCCCGGACGAAGGCGCCGGCGCTGGGCGGGCGCGCCTCGGGCGTGGACGCGAGCGCGCGATCGAAGAGCTCGTCGAGCCCCTCGGGCGCGCGGGCGATCGACGCGGAGAGCCGTGTCGGAGCGGTCGGCTCGAGCCTGGCGCCGGTCAGCAGATCGTGGGCCAGGCAGGCCAGCGCGCGCACTCCGACGCTCGGGTCCGTCTCCTCGTCGCGGTCGAGCGCGTGCGCCAGCGGGCGGAGCCGCGCGCAGACGTCGCCCAGGCTCAGGGGACCGTGCGGGTGGCTCACGCGGGCTGGGAACGTCGCTTCACGGTCGGGCGTGCCATCATGGGTCATGTCGTCGGTCTCTCGGGTCGTATCCCCCGGAATCGCGGCGCTTTCGGTGTGAAGCGAGATCTCGCGACGCCGGGGCGTCCGAGAGAGACTGCACGGCGCGTGCCCGCCCTCGGCGAGAGGTGGTCTAGACTCCGCCGGCCATGAAGAGCCAGTGGAACGACGCCGACGCGCCCGCCGATCCCCTCGCGCTGCGCGCCTACACCTCGCAGCTGCTCGGTCGGGAGCCGAGCCTCGTGTTGCACGGCGGGGGCAACACGAGCGTGAAGCTCGAGGTGTCCGACTTCTTCGGCGATCCGACCGAGGTGCTCTACGTGAAGGGCAGCGGCTGGGACCTCGCGTCGATCGAGCCGGCGGGGTTCTCGCCGGTGCGGCTCGACGTGCTGAAGCGAATGGCCGAGCTCGACGCGCTCTCCGATCCGGACATGGTGCGCGAGCAGCGCGCGGCGATGCTGAACCCGTCGGCGCCGAACCCGTCGGTCGAGGCGATCCTCCACGCGGTCATCCCGCTCCGCTACGTCGACCACACGCACGCCGACGCGGTGGTGACGCTGACCAACACGCCGGACGGCGAGGCGCGCATCCGGGCCCTCTACGGCGACCGGGTGCTCTACATCCCGTACGTGATGCCGGGCTTCGTGCTCGCGCGCGAAGTCTACCGCCGCACGAAGGACGTCGACTGGTCGAAGGTGGAGGGCATGGTGCTCCTGCACCACGGCGTCTTCACTTTCGCGGACGACGCGCGCGAGAGCTACGAGCGCATGATCCGGCTCGTCGACGAGGCGGAGCGCGAGCTGGAGGCGCGGGGCGCGATGGACGCGCCGGCGTCTGGGGTGGGCGCGCGGCCCGACCCGATCGCGCTCGCGACCTTGCGGGGGAAGGTGAGCGCGGCGGCCGGGCGGGCGATGATCGCGCGCTTCGACGGCCGACCCGAGGCGCACGGGTTCGCGAGCCGCCCCGACGCGGCCGACCTCGGCGCGCGGGGGCCGGTGACGCCCGACCACGTGATCCGCACCAAGCGCGTGCCGATGATCTTCACCGGCGACGCGGGCGCGGTCGATCGCTACGCCGAGGCCTACCGCGGCTTCTTCGCCCGGCACGACGACGGGACCCTGACGATGCTCGACCCGGCGCCGCGCTTCGCCCTCTGGAAGGACCGCGGGGTGGTGAGCTTCGGCGCCACCGCGAAGGCGGCCGACCAGGTGAAGGACATCGCCGCGCACACCGCGAAGTGCGTGCAGTGGGGCGAGGCGCTCGGGGGCTGGACGCCGCTCGGAGAGAAGGACCTCTTCGACATGGAGTACTGGGAGCTCGAGCAGGCGAAGCTGAAGAAGGGCGGCGCCGCGCCCCCGCTCGCCGGCAAGGTGGCGCTCGTCGCCGGCGGCGCGACCGGCATCGGCGCGGCCACCGCCGACGAGCTCCGCCGCCAGGGCGCCGCCGTCTGCGTGCTCGACGTCCGGAGCGAGGTCGAGCGCTTCGCGGGCGCGGACGCCCTCGGCGTCGTCTGCGACCTCACCGACCGCGCGCAGGTCGACGCCGCGGTCACCCGATGCGTGGAGACCTTCGGCGGCCTCGACGTCTTGATCAGCAACGCCGGCACCTTCCCGCCCAGCCAGCCGATCGCCGAGCTCGACGAGGAGGTCTGGGCCCGGACGCTCGACGTCAACGTCAGTGGCCACCTTCGAGTCCTCCGCGCGGCCGCGCCCTTCCTCGAGCGCGGGGTGGACCCGGCGGTGCTCGTCGTCGCGTCCAAGAACGTGCCCGCGCCCGGCCCCGGCGCGGCCGCCTACTCGGCGAGCAAGGCGGCCCTCACCCAGCTCGCCCGCGTCGCCGCGCTGGAGCTCGGCCCGAAGGGCGTGCGCGTGAACCTGCTGCACCCCGACAAGATCTTCGACACCGAGCTGTGGACCGAGGAGAAGATCCGCCTGCGCGCCGCGCACTACGGCCTCGACGTCGACGCCTACAAGCGCAGCAACCTCCTCGGCCTCGAGGTCGTCTCCCTCGACGTCGCCCGCGCCGCCTGCGCCCTCGTCTCGCCGCTCTTCCGCGCGACCACCGGCGCCCAGATCCCGATCGACGGCGGCAACGACCGCGTCATCTGATCCCTTCGCCGCCGGCTCTTCGTTCGCGACTCGCACGGAGCCCGGACACCCGCGACTCGCAGGAAGCGAGGAAGGTGGGAAGCGAGGTAGTTGGAGGTGCGGGCGCCGGGATGGCGTGTGGCCGGCGGGTCCCGGCCGCGACCCGCTCTTCGTTCCCGACTCGCAGGAAGCGAGGAAGGTGGGAAGCGAGGAGGGGAGAGGTGTGGGCGCCGGGCTGGCGTGTGGCCGGCGGGTCCCGGCCGCGACCGGCTCTTCCTTCGCGACTCGCCGTACCCGCCGGCCAGTCGCCGAGCCGTGCCCACCCCTTCCGGCGGCGAAGCCGCCAGCCCCTCGCTTCCACCCTTCCTCGTTTCCTGCGAGTGACGACGTCTCCCGGGAGCGAGGGGAGGGGTATCAAGGGGATCAGCCCCAGGAAGCGGACGATGATCGAGGCGACGGCCTCGGGTAGGGTGGACGTCTTCGCTTCGGCTTGCAGGGAGGCGGCGGGTCGTCGCCGCGAGGGAGGCGAGCATGGAGCGAACGGGGACGGTCGGAGGGACGGAGCGCCGGGGCGCTGCGCGCGTGGGCTTGCGCGCGACGGCGACGCTGCTGCAGCGCGGCGACGTGGTGGGTCGCTTCACGGTGCAGAACCTGTCGGCGGGCGGGGCGCTGCTCACCGGCGCGCAGGACGTGCTGCGGGCGGCGCCGTGCCGGCTGCTGCTCGAGCTGCCGAGCGGGGAGTCGCTGGCGGTCGGCGCGCACGTGCGGCGGCGGGCGGTGACCGGCGACGTGGTCGCGCTCGCGGTCGGCTTCCGGCACATGTCGCCGCACAGCGAGGACCGCATCCAGGACGCGGTGCTCCAGCTGCTCGACGAGAGCTATCGGCGACGGCACCCGGCGGTGATCGTGGTCGACGCGTCCGAGGCGGTGCGGCTGAGCGTCGCCAGTCAGCTCCACGCCCTCGGCTGTCGCGTCGTGCCCTGCGCCGCGCCGCTGAGCGCGATGCGGGTCCTCGAGGATCCGAACGAGAACGTGATGGCGATGGTCGTGCGCGACGCGCCCGGCGCGAGCCCCGGCCCCGAGCTGCTCGACTTCGTCGCCGAGACCTACGACGGCGTCCGCCCCATCCTCCTGGTCGAAGACCGCAGCAGCGATCCCGCCGTCGGCCACCGCGGCGTCCAGCGCTGCCTCCCCGAGCATCTCTCCGCCGTTCTCGCCTGAGAGCTTCTTGGAGGAGACGGGACAGCGTCGGAACGAGGGAGAGGGGAGGCGGGAGGCGAGGAGGCAGTCACGCCAGCCCGCGCCGCGCCCACCGCGTGCCGCGGTCTCGCTCCAGGGACGATCCTATTCGTTCATCGAACTCTCACTGAGGCCGGCAGCGGCGCGGGCCCGGCAGAGGCCACGGCAGCGACCGGCAGCGACAGCGGGCACGGCAGCGAAGCCAGCCACCCGGCACGTAGCGGGAGACCGGTCCGCGGCGTCGGCCTTGGCAACGGATTCGGCGTCGGACTCGGATTCGGCTTCGGACTCGGATTCGGCGTCGGACTCGGACTCGGACTCGGACTCGGACTCGGACTCGGACTCGGACTCGGACTCGGACTCGGACTCGGACTCGGCGTCGGACTCGGATTCGGCGTCGGACTCGGGCCCGCCCCGAGCTCAGCCGAGATCGATG
Source organism: Myxococcota bacterium (assembly GCA_036149055.1). Lineage (GTDB taxonomy): Bacteria > Myxococcota_A > Polyangia > Polyangiales > Sandaracinaceae > JAVJQK01. The sequence continues at coordinate 18,766 of JAYZQJ010000059.1, forward strand.
AAACGAATAGGATCGTCCCCGTCTCACGGTTTCGCTACGGGCCCGTCTTCGGCCAAATGACGATATGACGACGAGCGTCCTCGGTCTCCCGGCCGCCGCCTCTGAGGCCGCGTCCGGCACCGTCCGAGGAGGAAAGCGAGGCGCCAACACGTTTGCCTCTCATACGGGCACCCACGGGGAGCGCAGGCAGACCAGCACCACCAGGCGGCCGGCGGCAGGCAGCGGGGCCGGCAGCGGGAGCGGCAGCGGGGCCGGCAGCGGCAGCGAGGCCGGTGGCGGCAGCGAGACCGGCAGCGGTGGCGGCAGCGGCAGCGGTGGCGGCAGCGGCTGCGGGGCCGCGGCGGCAGGGGGGCCGGAGAGCGGGCGGGCCTAGCTATTCCTCCTCGCCTCCCACCTCCCTCCTCCCCGTATTCTGCGTTGACCACGAGGGCGTCGGGCTCGGGCTCGGCCCGCGACCCCTCGAACGAGCGAGCCGAATGGGGATGGGGAAGATCGTCCCCGCCCTCCCTCCGTGTTCTAGGCGGCGGCAGCGGGGCCGGAGAGCGGGTGGGCCTAGCCATTCCTCCTCGCCTCCCACCTCTCTCCTCCCCGTATTCTGCGTTGACCACGAGGGCGTCGGGCTCGGGCCGCGACTCCTCGAACGAGCCAGTCGAATGGGGATGGGGAAGATCGTACCCGGCCGTGGGTGGTGTTCTAGACTCGCGAAGTGCCGGCGAAGCGCATCTTGCAGGCCCTCTTCGTCGAGGCGGCGACGGCGGCTGGGACCGCGCTCCCTCCCGAGATCGAGACCGCGGCGCTCCGACGCCTGCGCGGCCTGCTGCTCTTCCTCGCCGCCTTCTTCACCCTGACCATTCCGCTGCGCTGGCTCACCTGGGGCAAGGCCGACGATCGCGCGCTCGTGATCGTGACGGTGGTGAGCGCGACGGTGAGCGGGCTCAGCCTGGCGACCTGGGCGCTGCTCCGGTTCACGCCGCTGCCGGCGAAGAGCGCGCTCCAGGCCGGGCTCGTCTACGAGGTGTGGGTCTGCTTCGCGCTCGCGATGGTCGAGCAGACGCTGCTCGGGCAGGCGCCGATGCCCTTCCGGCTCTCGCTCGTCGCCGTCTTCCTGCTCGTCTTCCCGCTGGTCATCCCGAGCCCGCCGCGGTGGCGCCTCGTCACCACCGCCGTCTGCGCGCTGACCCCGCCGTTCGCGATCGCGCTCGCCCAGGGGCTCTCCGGCGAGGTGCATCCGCACGAGCTCGTCTTCGCCAGCGTGCCGACCCTCGTGGTCGGCGTCGTCGCGATGTGGCTCAGCCAGGTGGTGCATCGCCTCCGGCTCGCGGCGATTCGCGGCGAGGCCCTCGGCCAGTACGAGCTGGTGAAGCGCATCGGCGAGGGCGGCATGGGGGAGGTCTGGGAGGCGCGTCACGCGCAGCTGCTCCGGCCGGCCGCCATCAAGCTCATCCGCCCCGAGACCGCGGGGGTGCACGGCGACGCGGCGCGGGCCCGCTTCCGCCGCGAGGCCCAGGCGACCAGCGCGCTCCGCTCGCCCCACACCGTCGAGCTCTACGACTTCGGCGTGACCGACGACGGCACGCTCTACTACGCGATGGAGCTGCTCGACGGCATCGACCTGGAGTCGCTGGTGAAGCGCTTCGGCCCGATGCACCCGGGGCGCGTGCTGCGGCTCCTCGAGGGCGTCGCCAGCTCGCTCGCCGAGGCCCACGACCTCGGCCTCGTGCACCGCGACATCAAGCCCGCGAACGTCTATCTCTGCCGGGTCGGCATCGAGCTCGACTTCCCCAAGCTCCTCGACTTCGGCCTGGTGAAGCCGCGCGTCATCGCCGCCGAGGGCCCGGTCTCGCTCGCCGGCACCGTGAGCGGGTCGCCGGGCTACATCGCCCCCGAGCACGCGATGGGGCAGCCCCTGGACGGCCGCGCCGATCTCTACAGCCTGGGCTGCGTCATGTACTTCTTGTTGACGGGCAAGCGCGTCTTCCATCGCACCACCAAGAAGAGCCTGCTCGAGGCCCACCGCACCGAGGACCCGATGCCGCCCTCGCTCCGCGCGCCCGAGCGAGAGATCCCGGACGCCGTCGAGGAGATCGTGATGTCGCTCCTGTCGCGCGACCGCGAGCGGCGCCCCGCGAACGCCCGGCATCTCCTCCGCCTCGTGGAGGAGGCGCGGGCGGTCTGCCCCCCCTGGACCAAGACCGACGCCTACGCCTGGTGGTCCGCCCACCTCGGGGTCGAGACGAAGCCCGAGCTGGCGCTCTGATTCGGGTATGCTCCGCGGGGGATGGCGGAGGAGGCACGACACGGCGAGTCGGCGCTGCCCGAGCGGGTGGGGGCGTGGACCCTCGGGCGGCGGCTCGGGCGCGGCGGCGCGGGCTCCGTCTACGCGGCGACGCACGAGAAGACCGGCGCCGAGGGGGCGGTGAAGATCGCGCACCCCTCCAGCGGAGCGGTGCAGCGGCACTGGTTCCTCCGCGAGGCCGCGCTCGCGGTGCGCCTGCGCCACCCCGCGATCGTCTCGCTGTGGGAGACCGGCCAGCTCGACGACGGTCGGCCGTTCCTGGTCTACGAGCGCGTCGTCGGGCCGACCCTCGAGGAGGTCGCCGAGTCGCTGTCCCTCGAGCGCGTGGTCCGCTTCGGGGCGCAGCTCCTCGACGCGCTCGGCTACGCGCACGACGCCGGCGTGGTGCACTGCGACGTGACGCCGTCGAACGTCCTGCTCGAGGAGGGCGAGCGGGCGCGGCTCATCGACTTCGGGCTCGCGAAGGCGGCCGGCGAGCGGGCGCTCGAGCGGCGCGCGGCGTCGCGGGTGAGCGGCACCCCCGGCTACCTCAGCCCCGAGCAGGCGCGCGGCGCCGGGAGCCCGGGCCCGGCGAGCGATCTCTTCGGCTGCGGCGCGGTGCTCTTTCGCCTGCTCACCGGGCACGCGCCCTACGGCGGCGACACGGCGCTCGAGATCGTGCAGCACACCCTCACCCGCGCCCCGCTCCCGCTGCGCCCCCGGCGCGGCCTGCGGGCGCCGAAGCGGCTCGGCGAGGTCGTGCAGCGGCTCCTCGCCCGCGACCCCGAGCACCGCTACCCGAGCGCGGCGCTCGCCCGGCGGGAGTGGCTCGACGCCGCCGCGTCGGACACGCCCATCGAGGGGAGCGTGCGCCCGATCGTCCCGCTCCGCCCGGGCCTCCAGTCGCTCGAGACCATCCTCGTCGACAGCGTGCAGTCGCGCCCGGCGGCCGCGTTCTCGACGGTGCAGGCCACGCCGCACAGCGGGATCCGGCGCGCCGGGACGCCGCGGGGTGAGCGGGAGCCGCTCTTCGGCCGCGAGGCGCTCCTCGACTCGCTCTGGGCCCAGCTCGAGCGCGAGGGAGAGCTCGGCGTCGTCGGCGCCGCGGGGCAGGGCAAGACGCGGGTGCTCGAGGCGCTCGGCGAGCGGGCCAAAGACGCCGGCTTCCGCGTGGTCCGGACGCGAGGCCGGCGCGGCGCCTCGTGCGCGCCCTTCGAGGCGCTCTCGACTCTCGCGCTCGACGCGATCTCCGCCGCCACGCTCGCGCCGCCGTGGCTCGCGGCCGAGCGGCTCTCCGCGTCGCTCGGGGACCTGGGCCTCAGCGACCGCGAGGGCGCGCGCGACGCGGTGGTCGGCGGGCTGCTGGGCGTCGGTCCGACCGGGACCGCGCGCGGCGCGACGATGCTCGCCCACGAGGTGCTCGTCGGGCTGCTCGACGTCGATCGCCGCCCGGTGTTGCTCGCGCTCGACGACGCCGACGGAATCGACGACGGCACCTGGGAGACGGTGCGCTCGGTGCGGCAGGCGTTCCCCGATCGGGTGTGGCTGACGTGGGCGGGGGAGGGCGTCGACGGCGAGCCGCTCCCGCCGCTGGACGACGCGGCCCTCGACGCGCTCTGGGGGACGATCTCCGGCGCGCCTCGACCCGAGGCCGACGCGCCGGCCGATCTCTTCGCCCTCGCCCTCGGCCGCTACGACTCGCTGCTCGCCGAGCTCTCGCCCTCCGCCCGCAACCTGCTCGCGGCGGCGAGCGTCTTCGAGGGCGAGGCGCCCAAGCGCGCGCTCGCGTCGGTCGCCGAGGTGCTGAGCGCGCCGTACGAGGTCGACGCGGACGCGCTCCAAGAGCTGCTCGACGCCCGGCTGCTGGTCGAGGTCCCGGACGCGAGCGCCCGCTTCGAGCGCTGGGTGCGGATGCCCTCGCCGGGCCTGCGCGCGTTCCTCGCCGGCTGGCTCGACGCGCCGACCCTCCGGCTCGCCCACGGGGCCGCCGCGCAGTGGCTTTCGCGCTCGTCGCTGGACGCCACCGCCGCGAACCTCGCGCGGGTCGCCCACCACGCGCGGCTCGCGGGCATGGACGGCAGCGCGGCCTACGCGTGGAGCGAGGCGGGGCGCATGGAGATCGAGGCGCGTCGACCGGCGGCGGCGGCCCGGAGCTTCGAGCGCGCGCTCGAGCTCGCGCAGGGGCCGGCCGAGGAGTCGATCGATCGCCCCCGCATCCTCTGTCAGCTCGCCGAGGCCGCGCTCTCCGAAGGGCGGGCGAGCGACGCGGACGGGCACGCCGAGCGGGGCCTGGCCGCGGTCGAGCCCGAGCGCACCGTGCTCCGCGCCCGCCTGCTCCAGACCCGCGCCGAGGCCGCGGTGCAGGGCGCACAGCTCGACGACGCGCTCGGGGACCTGCGGGTCGCCATCCAGATCCTCGGCGAGCAGGGCGACCCGATGGAGCTCGCGCGGGCTCACGCCTCGCTCGGCTGGGTGCTCGGCTATCGCCTCGGCCGCAACGAGGAGGGCATCGCCCACGGCCGGCGCGCGCTCGAGATCGCGGCCGAGATCTCGGCCCCCGCGTTCCGCGCGTCCCTCTGCGGGCGGCTGGGCGCGAACTACCTGCGCGCGGGCGACTGGGACGGGCAGCTCGAGGCGAACCGCGAAGACCTGCGGCTCTCGCGCCGGGCCCGCGACGCGTACGGGCAGGTGCGCGCCCACATCAACCTCGGCGTCTGCTACACGAACCGCGGCGACCTCGACCGCGCCCGCATGCACACCGAGGCCGCGCTGTCGCTGGCCGAGCGCTGCGGCGCCCAGGGCGCGGCGCAGATCGCGCACAACAACCTCGCGATGATCTCGGTCGACGAGGAGCGCTGGGACGAGGTCGAGGCGCACGTGGCCGCGGTGATCGAGGCGGCCGAGCGCACCGGCTACAAGCGGGCCTTGCCCGAGACGTGGGTCAGTCAGGCGCGCGCCTGCATTCACCGGGGCGCGCTCGAGGAGGCCTCGGCGGCGCTGGCGAAGGCGCGCGCGCTGAGCGACGTCGCCGACGGGGAGGTGGTCGAGCGCGTCTCGCTCCTGCTCGATCTCGCCCGCGAGGACGTCGACGTCACGCGCAGCGAGGCCCTCGTCGCGCGCCCGGTGCACGACCCCTACGAGCGCGCCGCCACCCGCCTCACCCACGCCGCGCTCCTCCGCTTCGCCGGCCGCGCGCGCGACGCGGCGAGCGAGGAGGCCGAGGCGTCGAAGACCCTGCGGGCCCTCGGCGCCGACCTGTCGCTGGAGCACCGTCGCTGGGGCGACCGCGCGCGCGCCGGGGACGCCGAGACGATCTCCCGGTAGCCGATGCGGATCTTCACCAACGGAAAGCTCACCGTGCTCCTGACCCCGACCCACGTCTTCCGCTGGCCGCGGCGGGGGGAGGCGAGCGTGGTCGCGCGCGAGTCGCCCGAGGCGACGGACTTCGACGAGAGCGGGCACCTGCTCGTGAGCTCGAAGGGCGAGGAGATCACCGGCGCCTGGGCGTCGGCCTTCGACCCGGCCACGCTCCTGGACTGCGGGCTCGTCGACGATCGGCGAGCGGCGTTCCTGCACCACGACCAGACTCTCACCTGGGGGCCGCCGCCCGCCGGCGGCGAGTGGGAGCACCGCGTCGATCTGTCGGCGCACCGGAGCGAGTTCCCGGACTGGGCGCGCCCGATGCGCATGGGCCCGCGCGGCGTGCGCCAGGATCTGGAGGGCGAGGATCTCGAGTACGAGCTCGAGCGGCTCGAGGCGGCCGGCGCCGGGTTCCCCCACGGCGTCGTGCTCGCCAACGCTCACGGGATCGGCGTCGCGTCGAACTTCTCGGGCAACGTCGCCCTGTTCCGCCCCGACCAGGAGGCGCCCGCGCTGCGCTTCCGCCTCGGGGTGGTCGACGAGGACCGCATCTACGCGCGGCCCACCCGCACCGGGCTCCTGGTCACGGTGGTCTTCAACGGCCGCTTCTCCACCATCCTCCACGTCGACGAGCGGGGCGCGCTCCGCGCGCACGTGCCCGAGCAGCAGGGTGGGCGCACGCCGATGCTCGCGATGGGGCGCTACGCCCTCGACGTGCACGACAGCACCGCGTACACGCGCGACGCGAAGCTGGCCGTGGTCTCGGAGCTGGACGTGACCTTCCGCCCGGCGTGCGCCGCGGCCTCTCCCGATGGCAAGCACTTCGCCATCGCCGACGGCTTCGGCGCCGACATGGCGCTCTTCTCCGTGAGCGCGAAAGGCGCCATCCGCGAGATCGATCGCGTCAGCTACGCGGACCTCCGGCGTCAGGCGAGCGCCGAGGAGGCCCGCGTCGACGCCATCCGCCGCTACGCGCTCGACCGCCTCGAGGGGACGCCCACCATCGGGTTCGCGGCGAAGCCGGTGGTCTCGCCGCCATGGACCGTCCCGAGCGGAGACTTCGCCCTCCCGCTCGTCGTGCGAAGCGCGGGCGGCCCCGGCCGCGGCGTCGCCGTCCGGTTGAGCGGCGCCGCGCTCGAGGGCGTCACGGCGACGCGCGTGCGTCTCGGAGACGCCGAGGCGGCCTTCTCCCCCGACGACGACGGCCTCCGCGCGGAGCTGCCCGACGTGGCGCTGCCGCCTGGCGTCGTCCTCCCGATCACGCCGCCTCCCGCCGGCGACGAGCAGAAGGCGATGGCCGACGCTCAGCTCCGCGAGACCCACCTCGAGCTCGTCGTGCACGGCCACGCCGCCGGCCCCTCCGGCGCCCTCCTCCGCGTCGAGGTCTCGGCCCTCGGCGCGACCAGCTCCCCCCTCAAGTGGATGCGCCCCCTGACCGTCGAGTCTTAGACGTTGTGAGCTTGTCTTGCTAAAGGCGACGCCGCTCGGGCGAGGTCAGGTGAACATGACTGCCAGAGCTCGTGCCTTGCCTCCCTCTGGTCGTGGTGGTAGACGACTTTCGTTGCAGATGAGCTCCCATGCCTGGCGTCTCGAGTCCCCGGGAGTACGCAGGCCATCGAAGCGCTGGCGGCGAGGCGCGCAGGTCGCCACCTTGGCTCCGCTACTCTTCTTGGGATGTACGGCGTCGGAGGTGCCACGCGACTCGGGCGCTCGAGTACTGGACTCGGGGGAACCCGACGCGGGCGGCGGAGACACCGGAGTCCCTCTGGCACCCAGAGTCGTGCCAGAGCCCGTGCGGCTGACATACCCATCGAGTGGCTTCCGGACACCGCCCCGCAGAGAGGACCGAGGCGGAATCAGCACCACCGCCCGGCTGAGCTGGGAGCCGTCCGAGGGAGCAGACTGGTACGAGGTCGAGCTCGCCTTCGAGTGCCCCGGCAGGCGAACCACCTGCGGGGTCTCCGAATCGCCGCGCGTCGTCCGGGTCGACGGCGCCACGAGCCTGAGCGAGAGCGTGGCCCTATCCGGTGGAGTACTGGGATGGGCGCGAGTGCAGTGGACCGCGCGGGCATGCAACGACCTCGGGTGTAGTCCTGCTGCCGCGGCGCGGTACTTCGACGCGGGTCGGCCCCGCACGGACGTCAACGGAGACGGGTTCGCAGACCTCGTCGTCTCGGTAGCTCCGAGCGACCGAACGGTTGCCGAGTGCGGGCACCTCTATCTGGGCGGGGCCGAGGGACTCACGAGCAGTCCTGTCGTTCTCTCCTGTCCCGCCGGTATGAGGGTGGCTCTCGAGCTGCATGCGCTGGGAGATGTGAACGGGGATGGCTTCGACGACCTCGCCGCCTTCGCGATGGGGGCGGAGGCTTCGGAGCACGGCTGGTTCCTGTACTACGGCGCCGAGCTCGACCAATCTCCGGGCCCAGAGATCGAGCTCGGAACGCGCAACCCCTACGGCCCGCTACGCGCTGGGGATCTCGACGCCGATGGGGTCGACGACCTGATCGCGCTGCGCGCGACGAGGTGGTGGTCCGGCTCGACGGAGGGGCCCCTGCCGCTGCAGCCCCTCGATCCCCCGGTGGAGTGGAGTCGCGGGCAGTGGGCCGGCGACCTCGACGGGGACGGCCTCCCGGATCTCATCACCCTGGCTGACGGCGGCCTCGCCTATCGAAGTCTCGTTCCCCCTGCTGCCGACTGGACCATCCGAGAATTCGTATCGACCCAGGGCCCCCACGCTCGCCCCAGCCGCGGGCCCAGCCTGTTCGACCTCCTCATTGACGACTACACGGGCGACGGACTGCCCGACCTCGTCACGCTGGGCCCCGTGCCCCACCTGTGGTCCGGCACGGACTTGGGCCGCTCGATCCCGATCGCCATGGACGAGGCGCTCGGTGGGGGGCGTCTCACGGGGGCCCGGGCACTCGTGGCTTTGACGAGCGCCGATGGCTCCCCGGCCCGCGTCGCGGTTGCTCGGGAGGACGTGCCCGGAACGCTCGACATACTCGTCTTCGCGTACGCTTCCGAGCGCTCTCCTTTCGTGACCCACACGGTGTCGCGATCGGACTCTGCGAGCGGATTTTCCATCAGCGAAGGCCTCGACTTCGACGCGGATGGCTGGGCGGACATCGCCTTGATCATTCGGAGCTCCTCCGGCTCCGAGAGACTGTATGTCGCTCGGGGGACCGCGCGGGGTCTCGCAGACCTCGGCGCAGTTCGAGACTTTCCCTCCGAGATCTATTTCCTGCCACACATCTCGCGCGTCAATCCGTTCTGAGGTGCATGGGGCTTCGGGGCCGACCGCTGGCGCGCCCTCGGTTTCTTGGGGCTCGAGTTCGAAGAGGTCTGGCGCGGATGAGCTGGCTTCGGGGGCGGGCTACTCGATGCCGTGGGTGTAGATCGCGTCCGGGAGCTCGTAGCCGTGGCCGCGGATCACCTCGGCGGCCTTCGGGACGAAGCCGGTGGGCTCGAAGCGGCTGAGGATGCGGCCGTTCGCGTCCTGGCCCTCGTACTTGCGCTCGAAGACGTTCTCGAGGTGGTAGCCCTTGTCGGGATCGTAGCCCTGGACCTCGGCGATGTGGGTGACGCAGCGGCTGCCGTCGCGGAGGCGGCTGGTCTGCACGATGAAGTCGATGGCGCTCGCGATCTGGGCGCGCATCGCGCGGAGCGGCATCTGGATGTCGCTCATCATCGCCATCGTCTCGAGGCGGTTCATCGTGTCGGTGGGGTAGGTCGCGTGCACGGTGGCCAGGCAGCCGCCGTGACCGGAGGTCATCGCCTGCACCAGGTCGAGGGACTCGGCGCCGCGGATCTCGCCGACCACGATCCGGTCGGGGCGCATGCGGAGGGTCGCCTTGAAGAGGTCGCGGATGCTCACCGCGCCGCGGCCGCGGCTGTCGGGGGGGCGCGCCTCCATCTGCACCACGTGCTCCTGCTGGCACTGCACCTCGCGCGTGTCCTCGATGACCACGATGCGCTCGTCCGAGGGGATGAAGCCGGTCAGCGCGTTCAGGAGCGACGTCTTGCCCGAGCCGGTGCCGCCCGCGACGATGATGTTCTGCTTCACCGTGACCACCGAGCGCAGAAGGTGCGCGGCGTCGGGGGTGAAGGAGCCGAACTCGAGGAGCCGGTCGACGGTCAGCGTCTCCTTCGCGAAGCGGCGGATGGCGACCATCGGGCCGTCGGGCGCGGCCGGCGGGAGCACCGCCTCGACGCGGGAGCCGTCGGGGAGACGCGCCTCGAGGATGGGCCGGTGCTCGTCGACGTGGCGGCCGACGAACTGCGCGAGGTTGCGGAGCGCGGCGGTGAGCGCGTCGCGCGACGGGAAGCGCGCGTCGGTGAGGTGCAGCTTGCCCTTCCGCTCGACGAAGATCTGATCGGGCCCGTTGATCATCACCTCGCTGACGGTGGTGTCGTCGAGGTAGGGCCGGACCGGCTCGAGGAACTTGAGGAGCGTCTGCTCGAAGACCTCTTTCGGGATCACGGCGCCGCCTCCTCGGTGGGGGCCTCGGGCTCCTCTTCGGCCTCGTCCGCGCTCTCGTCTTCAGCGGGCATCGGGACGCGCACCGGCAGGCCTCGCTCCTCGGCGGTGAGCCCGGCGCGAGCCTCGGCCTGATGCTCGCCGTCGGGGGCGAGCGCGAGGTACTGGCGGAAGTGCTCCCGGGCGGCGTCCTCGTCCTCGAAGGCGTCGCGCTCGAGCACGCCGAGGAAGTAGTGCGCCTGCGGCTCGTCGGGCGCGTCGCGCACCACCTGGTGCAGCTCCTCCCGCGCGCGCTGGTGCTGGCCGAGGCCCATGCGGATGTTCGCGACGAGCAGGCGCAGCGACCACTCGCCGGGGTTCTGGGCGAGGTAGGGCTCGGCGTAGTCGAGCGCGGCCACCAGGCGCGAGGCCTCGACGCAGACGCCGAGCAGGGCGGGCACGACGCGCTGCGGATCCATGCCGCGCTCCATCGACGCGGCGAGGTACTGCTCGGCGCGCCCGAGGTCGCCGGCCTGCGCGAGCAGCATGCCGCGGCGGTAGAGCTCCTGCGCCTCGACCGACTCGAGCGGATCGGGCGCGGGCTCCTCCGCGTCGGGGGAGCTGGCCCCGCAGGCGGCGAGGAGGAGGGAGGCGGCGAGCAGACAGCGGTGCATCACGCGGCGTCGATGTGGATCTGGAGCTGGCGGGCGAGCTGGCGGAGCCAGGCGAGGTAGGGATCGCCCTCGCGGTGGCGGAGCAGCTCGATGAGCGCGCGCGCCTCGAGGAGGGCGTCCTGCAGGCGGCCCTGCTCGAGGGAGCGCTCGAGCCGCAGGCGGTGGTGGCGGTAGTCCTCGTCGATCCGGCGCTCCATCGCCGCCGCCTCGCGGGCCATGACCGCCGCCTCGGTGGGCGCGTTCACCGCGCGGTAGCAGGCCTCGGCGCGCCGGTAGAGGCGCAGGGAGTCGACCCCGTCCTGCGAGTTGAAGGGGTAGCGCTCGGCCTTGGCGATCGCGGCCTCGGCGTCCCGATCGGCGCGGTGCCGGGCCGGGCCCCCCTGCGAGGCGCACGTCACGTTCTCGTCGAAGAGGGTCGGCGGCGGCGCGGCGGGCGTCATGTCGATGCCCGGGTCGTCCTCGGCGAGCAGGAGCCAGCCGACGAGCGGGATGATGATGAAGAAGGCGATGAGGATCGGCGCGGAGACCTGCTTGTCGTCCGGGTCCTTCTTCTCCTTCGGGAGCTGATCGGTGACGCGGAGCTTGAGCCCCTTGACCGACAGCTCCGAGCCCCAGGCGAGCATGCCGTGCTGGAAGACCTGCCCGCCGCTCATCACCGGCGTGCCCGCGCCCTGCGCCACCGCGACCCAGCAGCCGTCGGCCCGCGGGGCGAGCATCAGGTGCTCCGGCTCGAGGTCGCGGGCGTCCGGGATCGGGATGCCGGCGGCGGGGCTGCGCCCGACGGTGACCTGCTCGCCCTCGATGCGCTGCCGCTCGAGCGTGCCGTCCTCACGAATGATTTCGAGCCAGCAATCCATGGATGATCAGAACCCGCTCTCCATCGACTGGACGATGAAGGGGCCGAGGAGGACGAGGATGATAGCGCCGAAGATGAGCATGAGGGGGCCCATCATCAGCACCGCCGCGCGGGCCGCCGACTCCTCCGCCATCACGCTCCGGCGCATGCGCAGCATGTTGGCCTGGATGCGCAGCACCTCGGCGAGCGGGTTGCCCTTCTCCTCCGACTGCACGACCGTGCCGACGAAGTCGCGCACCGCCTCGGTGGGGCAGCGATCGGCGAAGTTCTCGAGCGCCTGACGGCGCGTCCGGCCGAGCTCGATCTCCTGCAGGATGAAGGAGAACTCGTCGATCAGGGAGTCGCGGCGGCCGGCCTTGTCGACGATCTGGCGGATGGATCCGGGGAAGTCGAGGCCGGCGCCCATGCACAGCGAGGCGAGGTCGATGGCGCCCGGGAGCGAGCGGTTGACCTCCTTGAAGCGCTGCTGCGTGGCCGCGCTCACCTGCATGTAGGGCAGGATCGCGCCGAGCCCGGCGAAGAAGAAGACCAGCACCGAGGGGAGCTCGGCGAGGGTCACCGCGACCAGCCCGAAGATCGTGAAGCCCACCGCGCCGAGCGCGCTCATCGCCACGAACTCGTTGGCGGTCAGCCCGAGCCAGTCGCCCGAGTGCTTGAGCATCTCGTCGATCTTGCGGCGGCGGTCGCCGAGCGGCAGGTGCGCGACCCAGCCGGCGACCATGCGCATCATCGGCTCGAAGCTCTTGAACGAGCCCCCCTCCTCGAGCGCCTGCTGCCGCTTGAGCCCGCGCATGCCGAGGCGCGGCGTGTCGACGGGCTTGTTGCGCGCGAGCGTGAAGACGCCGAGGAAGACGCCGGAGCAGACGAGGCCGAGGGCCGTGTACGCGTAGACGAGGTACATCCTAGATGTCCACCGCCAGGATCTTGCGCGCGAGCAGGATCGCCGAGAGCCACAGCACCGCGGCCACCGAGATGATGATGAAGCCCAGGGTCGAGGTGCCGAGGGGATCGAGCCAGTGCTCGTCGACCATGTGGATGGCGCCGATGAGCACGAAGGGGATCACGCCGAGCACGTAGGCCTGGGTCTTCCCCTCCGCGGTCTTGGTGCGGACCACGCCCTCGAGGCGGGCCATCTCGCGCAGGGTCGCCGCCGACTCCTCCATGATCTTCGGCAGGTCGCCGCCGGTCTGCCGACCGACGAGCACCGTCGCCAGCGCGCTCGAGATCGAGGGGCTGCCGATCCGCGTCGACATGTTGAGGATCGCCTGGTCGAGCGGCGTGCCGAGCTTCATCTCCTTGAGCGCGAGGTCGAGCTCCTCGCCCATCGGCGGGCGCATGAGCTTGGCGCTGCTCGCGATCGCCTCGCCGAGCGACGGCGTCGCCTTGAGCGCGTTCGAGAGCAGGAGCAGCCAGGAGTCGAGCTGGTCCTCGAGGCGCTGCACGCGCTCGTCGGCCTTGCTCTTGAGCACGAAGTAGGGCGCGAGGGCGATCGGCGGAGCGAGCAGGACGTAGATGAAGTCGTCGAGCACGAACGCGATCACCGGGGTGAGCCCGATGCCGATCAGCTGGAGGCGCGCGATGCTCGCGCCGGTGCGGTCGAGCAGGAGGAAGCGGCAGAGCTTCTCGAGCTCGCCGACGTAGCGGCCGTACGACAGGCGCAGCCCGCTCGACGGGTCGGCGGCGACCAGCGTGACCGCGACCGCGGCGCCGATCACGAGGAGCAGCAGCCCCGCGTAGCCGAAGACGTAGGTCATCGTGTCGGCGGTCACAGGAAGTCTCCGTCCTTGACCAGGCCCTGGGCGATGAACTCGTCGAGGAAGCTCGGCAGGTAGCCCGAGGCCCGGAACTCGCCGAGCACCTTGCCGCCCTCGCCGGTGCCGGAGCGGTGGAAGTTGAAGATGTCGTGCAGCTCCACCTGGCCGTCGTCGTCGAGCCCGACCACCTCGCTGATGGCGGTGATGCGGCGGCTGCCGTCGCTGAAGCGGGTCTGCTGCACGATGACGTCGATGCTCTGCGCGATCTGCTCGCGGATGGCCTTGGCCGGGAGATCGAGGCCGCTCATCAGGGCCAGGGTCTCGAGCCGGCCGACCGCCTCGCGCGGGCTGTTCGCGTGGGTGGTGGTCATCGAGCCCTCGTGGCCGGTGTTCATCGCCTGCAGCATGTCGAGCGCCTCGCCGCCGCGGCACTCGCCGACGATGATGCGGTCGGGCCGCATGCGCAGCGCGTTCTTCACCAGGTCGCGGATGGTGTAGGCGCCCTTGCCCTCCATGTTGGCCGGGCGGGACTCGAGGCTCACCACGTGCGGCTGCAGCAGCTGCAGCTCGGCCGCGTCCTCGACGGTGACCACGCGCTCCTCGTCGGGCACGTGGCTGCTGAGCACGTTGAGCAGCGTCGTCTTGCCGCTGCCGGTGCCGCCGCTGATCACGATGTTCTTGCGCGCCTTCACCGAGCGCTCGATGAACTTCGCCATCGCCTCGTTCATCGAGCCGAACTTGATGAGGTCCGAGACCTTGAGCGGCTCCTTGGCGAACTTCCGGATGGTGATGCAGGAGCCGCGGATCGCGAGCGGCCGGATGATCGCGTTGACGCGCGAGCCGTCGCGGAGGCGGGCGTCGACCAGCGGCGTGGACTCGTCGATGCGCCGGCCGAGCGGGGTGACGATGCGCTCGATGACCGCGCGGACCGCCTCGTCGTCGGTGAAGCGGAGCGCGGTCGGCTGGATGCGGCCGTTTCGCTCGACGAAGATCGTCTCCGGGTCGACGACCATGATCTCGCTGACCGACTCGTCGGCCAGGAGCCGCTCGAGCGGGCCGAGGCCGAGCGCCTCGTCGGTGATCTCGTCGATGAGCTGCGCGGTGTTCGTGCTCGGCGGCAGGTCGCCGCCCACCTCGCGCATGATGAGCCGGAGCGCCTGGCGCACCTTCGGCCGCATCGCGGCGTCGCTCATCTTGTTGCGGTCGAGGCTCGCGAGGTCGAGGTTGTCGAGCAGCATCCGGTGGATGCGCTTGCGGGCCGCGACCGACACGTCGGCGGTGCCGCTGACGTCGTAGGGGCTCGAGTCGTCGCCTCCCTTGGCCTTCTTCTTGGGCGGCGGGGGCGGCGGCTTGCTCTTCGGCTTCGCCGGCGGCTCCTCCACCGGCTGCAGGTGCGGCTCGGCGTGCATCGCCGGCGCCCCGACCGCGTGGGCCATCGGCGGGGCCGGCGGGCGAGGCGGCGCGGCGGGCGGCGCGGCCCTCGGCGCGGCGTGCCCCGACGGGCTCGGGTGCGCCGAGTGAGCCTGCGGCGGAGCGGGCGGCGGCGCGCTGAGCTGCCCGTGCTGCTCCAGCCAGATCACGTACGGGCCCACCCGCATCGGCACCCCGCCGGGGGCGGCCATCGTGGTGCGGTGCAGGTGGGAGTGGCCGACCATCGTGCCGTTCGCCGACGCGTCGGTGAGGTGATAGCCGTTGGGCGTCTTCTCGATCGTCAGGTGGCGGCGCGAGACGTCGGGCGAGGGGAGCACCACGTGGCAGCCCGGGTCGCGACCGATGACCACGGCGCCGCGCTCGTGGACGGCGAGCGTCTCCACGCTGCCGTCCGCCATCTCGATCGTCATGTTCAGGGACACCCGCGACGCCTCCGCGGAAGAACTTACTGCGCTCGAGTCGGCGTGTCCTGCGAGGTCCGGGGCCGCGAGGGGCGCACCTGACCGCGCCCGCCCGGCTGGCCGTAGCCCGGCGGCGTCGCCTCGAACATCTCGTACTCGTGGATGAAGCCGCTGAAGCGCTGGTAGGTCTCGAGCGCCTCGCGAATGTAGTCGCGCTGCTGACGGGGCACCGACTGCACGATGGTCGGCACCACGAAGAGCACGTTCTGGGTCGCGTCACCGCGGCGCACGTTGCTGCCGAAGAAGACGCCGAGGATCGGGATCTGGCTCAGCCCGGGCAGGCCGCCCTGCGACTCGAGCTCCGAGCGGCTCACCAGCCCGCTCATCATCATCGCCTGGCCCGGCTCCATGTTCACCACCGACTCGAGCGCGGTGACGCGGCGGCCGGGCGGGCCTCCGGGCGACGCGGGATCGGTCAGCTCCGACAGCTCCGCCTGCATCGCGATCTCGATGCGGCCGCTCTGCGCGTCGAAGCGCGGCGTCATGCGCAGCTCCGAGCCGAACTCGATGGTGCGGATCTCCGAGGTGAGCGGGCCGACCACGATGATGTTCACCTCGCCGCCGCCGCTGAAGGAGGCGGGGGTGCCGTTCGCGGTCACCACCATCGCCTGCCGCCGCACCCGGGCCCAGCCCTGCGACTGCGCGAGATCGATGCGCGGCAGCACCTGGTTCACGAGCGAGAGGCTCGCGGTGGTGAAGCCCGGCGTCCGGTCGGCGGGGGTGCCGAGGAAGTCGAAGTTGAGCTGCGCCCGGCCGACGCCCGGGCCGCCGATGGTGCCCGGGAAGCCGACGCCGATGTTGTGGCTGTAGGTCTCGTTGAGCTCGACGAAGTAGAGGTCGAGCCGGATGGTCTCGCGCGTCTCCACCGCGCCCGGTCGCGCGTGCGTCGCGTTCGGGTCGCGCACCGTGATCTGGTAGGTGACGCGGCGCCCGTTGACGTAGAAGAGCACGAGCGAGGTCGTGCCCGGCCGCAGCGCGACGATGATGAACTCGCGCTCGGTGACCCGGATGTCGACGACCCCGGGGATGCCCTCGGAGAAGCGCTCGACGCCGACCGCGCTGACGGTCGACTGCTCGCCGACGGTGAGCTCGAGGTCGCGGTCCTGCTGGGCGGCGGCCGGCGCGGCCATGACGGCGGTCAGGGCGGCGGTCAGGGCGAAGGCGACGATCGGGGCAATCCGAAGAGACACGCGTTACTCCACTCGCTGCGGGAGGGTCGGCCCCTCTTGCTGCGGCTGACGGCGCTGGACGCGGCGGCGCCGCTCCGGCTCGATGATGTCGGCGGTGGTGGTGTCCGGCGGGTTCTCCACCACCGCGATGTCGTCGGGGTTGCGGAGCACCAGGGTCAGCCGGCCCTGCTCCTGCGCGAGGGCGAGCACGCCCGCCTGCTCGAGGGTCACGCTGAGCGTGACCTGGTTGATCTGGCCCTGGCTCGAGCTGCGTCGCTCGCCCGGGCGGACCGGCGCGCCGGTGTCCCGGCCGCTCGCGAGCACCAGCAGGTTCTGGAGCAGCGGGATGGTCACGTGCTGCCGCTGCTCGCGCGGCACGGTCAGGAGCGCGTCCACGCGGTCGCCGGGCCGGAGCAGGCCGCCGAAGCTGGCCGTGACGTCGGCGCGGATGGTGATCGCGCGCATCCCGTTGCGCACGAGCGCGCTCAGATCGCGGCGCTGCTCGCTGGTGGTCGCCAGGTCGGTCCAGAGGAGCGACTCGCCGCCCCGCACCCCGCTCGTGACGCGCACGCCGATGATGCGCTGCGCCTCCGAGGCCGGGATGTGCCGGTCCTCGACGTAGCTCTGGGGGAGCGGCCGGGTGCCGAGCATGTCCTGGCTCAACGCCGTGCCGAGCGGGATGTCGCGCGTGGCGACGACCACCATGATGGCCGGCCCGCCCGACGCCTCCTCCTCGAAGCGCTGCATGTAGAGGAACAGCATGACCAGGCCGGCGACGGCACAGGCGACGGCTGCGATGATGGCTTTCTTAGCCACGGCGCCGGATGGTAGCCCGCTCTGCGGACGAAATTCGAGCGGGAAAGCTCATGGCCTGATCAGCGGCCGGAGGGCGAATTGCCAGACGATGGCCAGCGCCAGCAGGACCATCAGCGCGATCCCGATGCGCTTGATCCAGTTCGGGCCCGGCTCGGGGGCCGGCGGCTCGTAGAGGGTGGCCGGCCGCTGCCGCTCCCCTTCGAGAGCCCGCTCGTCGATGTCGAGGACGCCGGCGGCGGTGCGCGGGCGGGCGCTCGGGCTCGAGTCGCGCACCCCGGTGACCGAGGCCTCGGTGATGCCGGCCCCGCCGACCTCCTGCGGGTCGTGGATGCGCACCAGCCCCTGGTCGAAGCGCGGCTTGTTCGGGGCCGAGCTGCGCTTGCCCTCGGGGCGCAGATCGAGCTCGGCCTCGAGGATCTCGCTCGCCGCGTCGCGCTCGACCGGGGGCTCGGGCTCGGGCTCGGGCCGAGGGGGCGGGGGTCGAGGCGTCGCTCGAGGCAGGGGCGTCGGCTTCGGCGCGCGGCTGTGCAGCGCGGTGCGCACGTCCACGCCGCTCAGGGCCGCCCGGACCGCGGCCGCCGCCTCCGCCGGGCCGACCTCGTGCAGCTCGTCCTCGAGGAACCGATCGAGCCGCTCGGCCAGCTCGACGGTCGAGGCGAAGCGCTCTTCGGGCGCCTTCGCGACCGCGCCGGCGACGATCGCGTCGAGCGCGGGCGAGGCCTGCGCGACCCGGCCGTGGAGCGCGGGCACGGCCTCCTCGACCACGGCGACCCGGGTCTCCATGTCGCTGCCCCGGGTGAAGGTGGGGCGCCCGGTGAGCGCCTCGACGAGGATCGCGCCGAGCGCGAAGACCGCCGAGCGCGGCGTCTCTCCGCCGCCCCGGATCACCTCGGGCGCCTTGTAGCCGAAGGGGATCGGCGCGTCGGTGGTGTCGACCCGCACCGCGCCGTCCTCGCGCACCCGGAGATCGGCCGGGACGAGGATGCGCGGGCGGGCGGCGATCGCGCTCGCGGCGCGCCCGATCACCCAGCACGCCACCGGCAGCGGCAGACCGCTCGGCAGCCGCTCGAGCACCTGGTCGAGGCGTACTTCCCGCACTCGCCCGATGATATGCGACGACCAGGCGTCGAAGTCGACCCCGACGTGGCATGCTCCCGCGCATGACGGCGCGAGAGGACTTCACGATCGAGGCGGACGACGGCCAGACGGTGGCCACGCGGTGGTGGTCGCCGGAGGGCACGCCGCGCGGGCTCGTCCAGATCGTGCACGGCATGGCCGAGCACTGCCTCCGCTACGATCGCGTGGCGCGCCGCCTGAACGACGCCGGCTGGGCGGTCATCGCGCACGACCACCGCGGGCACGGCGAGACCGCGAGCCCGGACGATCTCGGTCACTACGCCGACGACGACGGGCTGCGCCGGGTGATCGCCGACATGCGCCGGGTGCGCCGCGAGGGGAGGGAGAGGCAGGCCGACGGAGCGCTGGTGCTGCTCGGCCACAGCATGGGCTCGTTCCTCTCCCTCTTCGATCAGTGCGACGCGCCCGGATCGATCGACGCGCTGGTGCTCAGCGGCTCGAACGAGCTGGGCGGCCCGCTGGTCAAGGCCGGGCGCGCGGCGGCCAAGCTCGAGCGCCTCCGCCAGGGCAAGCGCGGCAAGAGCGGCGCGCTCGCGTACCTCTCGTTCGGCTCCTTCAACAAGGCGTTCGAGCCGGTGCGCACCGAGTTCGACTGGCTCTCGCGCGACCCGGACGAGGTCGACGCCTACATCGCCGATCCGCTCTGCGGCTTCCGCTGCACCAACCAGCTCTGGATCGACTTCCTCGGCGCGCTCGACCGGCTCGGCCGCCCCGACTTCCGAGGGCGGCTCCCGGCGTCGCTCCCGGTGCACCTGATGGCGGGCGAGCAGGACCCGGTCGGCGGCGAGAAGGGCGTGACCGCGCTCGAGGGCCAGCTGCGCGCGGCCGGCCTCCGGAGCCTGACCCGGAAGATCTACCCGGGCGGGCGCCACGAGATGTTCAACGAGACCAACCGCGACGAGGTCCTGAGCGACCTGATCGCGGTCCTCGAGAGCCTCTGATCCGCCGTTCGTGACAGAGTTGCGCGATCTCTGGGGTCAGGGGTCCCTAGCCGGGCGGACCTGCCGAATCTCAGCCCGGCTGGACGCTGCGTGGCTCGGTCCTTGCGTCTGGTCCGCCCGGACGACCGTCGACATCGAGCGGGCGTCCCGATAGGCTGATCGAGCGAATGCGCCTGAAGACCGAAGAAGCACGACCGAAGGGCCTGCTCACCGACCAGGCGGGCGCGACCATGGTCATGGGCGTCTTCATCGCGGTCATGCTCGTCGGCATGATCTACTACGTGTGGGGGATCGGCGACGTCATCCTCCACCGCGAGCGGATGCAGGACGCGTCCGACACCGCCGCGTTCAGCGCCGCCGTCATCCACGCGCGCGGCATGAACATGATCGCGCTGCTCAACATCGTGATGGCGGCGCTCGCGTTCGTGGCCGCGACGATGGCGACGATCACCGCGATGATCCAGGCGGCCTTCGCCGCGGCGACCTTCGTCTGCGCCTTCTGCGGCCCGTGGTGCGGCTGGTGCTGCAGCGCCTGCCCCTACGCCGTGCGCCACGGCATGGAGTACCGCCGCGCCGACGCCATGTCGGACCGGGTCGACAGCTTCGTGGAGGCGGCGCTGCGCGGGATGCGCGGCTACGCGATCGGCATCCGGAACGGCGTGCCCATCGCGGCCCAGGCCAAGGTCGTCTCCTACGGCGCCGAGGTCTACAGCCCGGTCACCACCCTCGGCGTGATGGCGCCGCCGCATCGCCTGCAGCTGCCGACCCAGGACGACGAGACCAACTGGCCGTGCCGCGAGAAGGTGCTGCCCTGGGTGCGCCCGGCGGCGAGCGCGGGCGTGTGGCTCTTCGGCAGCCCCTCGCCGTACATGGCCGGCGGCATCGCGTGGGGCCTCTACCGGGCGCCGGCGATCACCGACGAGTGGTGCGAGGACGGCTACTTCCAGCGCATCACCGACGACGCCCAGGAGATGGGCAACGACGAGTACCAGGTCCAGGCCTACATGATCGGCGACCACGACTTCGAGTGGTCGCAGACCGGGGTCGCGGTCGCGACCTGGGGCGAGGGCGACGACGCGGGCTCGATGTACTCGAGCCTCACCGCCGCCGGTCAGGTCGGCTTCGCGCAGGGCGAGTTCTTCTACGACTACCCGGAGGAGGACTGGCGCGAGTGGCTCTGGCACCAGAAGTGGCGCGCGCGCCTGCGCCGCTGGCGGCTGAGCGCGACCGGCGTCGGCAGCCTGAGCGCGGCCTGCGGCGGGAGCTCCGCCTGCGGCGCGCTGGGGCGGCTCGGCTCCTCCATCGACTCCGTGGTGATCCACTGATGCGCGCCGCGACCTCGAAGAAGAAGCCCACCAAGAAGCTCCGCCGCCCGGGGTTCCTCGGCTGGCTGCGCGACGTGGCCGGCAACGCGACCACCGAGACGGTCATCATGATCCCCGTCTTCGTGATCATCTGGGGCGGCATCGCCTACACGCATCAGCGCTACCGCAAGGCGATCAACGTCGGTCAGCTCACCCGCGCGCACACCTGGCAGCACGCCTTCGCCGCCTGCGAGGGCGACGGGCCGGGCGGCAGCACCACCATCGGCGAGAGCCCGAGCGACAGCTCCGGCTTCATCGGCGGCGCCGTCGACCTCCTGCTCGCGATCGCGCCCGGCTTCTCGATCGACGAGATCCGCGGCGAGCGGAGCACCTCGGTCGATCGCCCTGCCGTGCTCGGCGAGAGCACGGTCAACATCCAGCACTCCCTCACCGTGATGTGCAACGAGCCCGACCGAGGGGATCCCACCCTCTTCGACGCGGCGTGGAGGCTGTTCTTCTGATGAAGCAGAGGGCCCCCGAGAAGAAGGTCGAGCCGGCGTCGCGCAACCGCCGCGCGCTGACGGTCGGCCTCGGCGTGCTCTTCGTGTTCGCGCTCGTCGCGGGCGGCGCCTACCACCGCGTGCGCGCGCAGGTCTCCGAGACCTTCTTCGGCCTCGGTGACCAGATGATGTACTACGCCGAGGGCGAGGCGCAGGACGCGCCGCGGACCCTGCTGCTGAACGGCCAGACGATCCGCTTCAGCTCCGGCCACGTCGACCAGCCCCTCGCCGAGGTGCTCGACGTCTTCCAGGCGCGCTGCGGCGCGGTGAACGGACAGATCGAGGCCCAGCTCCGGGCGCTCGCCGCCGACCACCCGGAGCGCGCCGAGGCGCTGCCCGAGGACACCGACCCCACCCTGCGCGAGGAGGCGGGCGGCCGCGGCTACGTCGCGTGCCTCGACCTCGGCAGCGAGGAGGTCGCGGTCAGCGAGATTGCGCAGCGCATCGGCCGCTACGGCGAGACCGGCGACGTCGGCGAGATCGGCGACATGCGCTACGTCTTCGGCGAGGAGTACGAGTTCGAGGGCCGGACCCGCACCCACTTCGTGGCGATGTGGACGAACGGCAGCTTCAACGTCGCGCGCATGTTCCCGGAGGAGGGCGACGCGCCCGGCCGCGACGTCGACGACCTCGCGCGCCCCGACGGCGCCACCCGCACGCTGTCGGCCTGGGAGGCCGGCGAGCCGCAGCAGCTCACCGTCTACTGGGCGCCGCGCTCCGAGACCGAGCTCCAGGCGCACTACCGCCGCAGCCTCGCGGCGAGCGGCTGGTCCATCGTCGAGCCCGCCACCCCGCTCCCGCCCGACAGCGACCCGGTCATCACCGCCGAGAAGGACCAGCGCATGGTCGTGATCGTGCTGAGCCCCGACGTCGAGACCCGCGGCGCGACCGCGGCGGTCTTCCACAGCGACCGATGAGGATCGCCGCGCTCCTGGCGCTGACCCTCGCGGTGGGCTGCTCGGATCGCCCGAGCGACGAGGTGCGCCCGCTCCAGCTCGACGGCCCGGCGCGCGTCGCCGAGACGGAGCCGCCGCCGCCCGAGATCGTGCAGCCCCACCTGAACCGCCGCGAGCTGAGCGAAGCCGAGCTGCGCGAGCGCGAGCGCCTGCTCGGCCCCGAGGAGGAGCGCCGCGCGGGCGGCGGGGGAGGCGGCTTCGGCGATCGCGCCCAGGACTGGGTGCCGCGCCCCGAGGAGCGGGCCAGCCCGCGCGACGTCGACGCGCTCATGCGCAGCCTCGACCGGCAGCTGCAGGAGGAGGTCGACGGAGACGACGACCCTTGCGCGCAGCTGGCCACCCTGATGCAGGCGACCGAAGGCCAGATGGCGCGCCCCGGCGAGCCGGAGGCGATCGCCCCGGAGGAGCGCGAGCTCCGCTCGATGTGCGGCGCGCTGCCGGCCGAGATGCGCCAGTGCTTCGACCGCGAGTACTTCCGCGAGCACCTCGACGAGTGCCAGCAGCAGTTCCAGCGCCTCGAGCGTCGAGGGCAGCGCCAGTCCGACCGCGCGCGCCGCCAGCTCGAAGAGAGCGGGATGGACTTCGGCTTCTGAGCCGCCCAGACTCGGCGCCGATGGAGCGCATCACCGACGCCGAGACCCTGAAGGCCAGGATCGCTGCCGGCGCCCTCTCCGACGTCCGTATCGAAGGCGTCGACCTCTCCGGCCTCGAGGTGGACCTCTGGCAGATGAGCGACGCAGAGCTGAGCGGCGTGTCTCTTCAGGGCGCCAAGCTGGGCCTCGTCCAGTGGCGCGACGTCGCGCTCGAGAACGTCGACGCCACCAACGCGACCCTTCCCGGCGCGCAGCTGGAGCGAATCCGCGCGACATCGGTGCTCCTCGACTCGGCCGATCTCGCAGGGGGCGTCCTGGTGGACGCCACGCTGACGCGCGTCAGCTTCGGCAACGCTCGGGCAGCAGGTCTGTCGGTGCGGGGGGGAACCTTCACGGAGTGTGCCTTCGACGGGGCGGACCTCGCGGGAAGCGCGTTCGACGGCGTCGCGCTGGCCGGCTGCTCGCTGTCGGGCTCCCGCTGTGCGACCGCAGACTTCATCGAGGTCGATTTCTCTGGTGTCATCGCGCTCACCGGGACGGACCTCTCTGGCGCTCGGCTTCAGGGCCTGCGGCTGGATGGGGCTCATCTCGCGGGCGCCGTCCTCGAAGGGGCCGACCTCTCCAGCGCCTCTCTCGAGGGGGCAGACTTCGGGCGCGCGAATCTGAAGGATGCGAACCTGCGCGACGCCGTCTGCCACGGCGCCAGATTCGTCGAGGCCCTTCTGCACGGCGCAGATCTGGCGGGAGCAGAGCTCGCGGGGGCCACGCTGGAGCGCGCGGATCTCGAGGCGGCGAACCTCTCGGGGGTCGTGTTCGCAGACACGCGGATCGCCGGAGCCCGACTGAAGAACGTCGACCTCGAGGCGCTCGATGGAGAGAGCGTGGTGGGGCTCGCCGCGTCCCTCGCGGGGGCGCGGCTTCCACGCGCGGAGCTACCCGGCTTGAACGCGGCGGGCATGAACCTGAGCGATGCGACGTTGACCGGCGCAAACCTCGCGGGCGCTGATTTGTCGGGTGCCGACCTCAGCCGCACCGCGCTGGACGACGCCAACCTGAGCGGCGCGAACCTGAGCGGAGCGCTCCTCTGCGAGACGTTCCTCAGGAGGGCGGACTTGCGGGACACGCGTCTCCGGGGCGCGCGCTTCCTCCAGGCGGATCTCGAAGGAGCGAGCCTGCGCGCCGTCGATCTGCGTGAGGTCGAGCTGCAGGGCTGCTCGTTGTACGGCGCCCAGCTCCAGGTCGCCAAGCTCGATGGGGTCGACCTCCGGACGTGTGCGATGGCCGGAGCGGATCTGACGCAGGGGAGCGCGGTCGGAGCGGACCTGCGCGGGGCGGACCTCTCGGGAGCCTCGCTCCGGGGGCTGGACCTGACACGGGCTCGGCTCGACGAGGCGGATGTGTCCGAGGCCGACCTCGAGGGCGCGGTGCTGGTCGAGGTGGTCGCCCGAGAGACCGACCTGCGAGGAGCGCGCCTCTCCCTCGCGGACTTCACGCGAGCGATGCTCGTCGACTCCGAGCTCCTCGGAGCCGTCGCCGAGGGGACTTGTTTTGCGGGTAGCGATCTGACCGGGTGCGACTTCGACGGCGTCGAGCTCGCGGGGGCGCGGCTGGAGGGAGCTCGCGTGGAGCGGGTCTCGATGGAAGGCGCTCGCCTGGCGGGCGCGCGGCTGGTCGGCCTGCACCTGGTCGACGTCGACCTCACCGGAGCCGATCTCACCGGAGCGATGTTCGACCAGGCGAATCTGACGCGCGCGTGCTTCGATGGGACGAAGATGTCTCGCGCGTCCTTGCGGCGGGCGGACGCTCACGACGCCGACTTCTCCCGGGCTGACCTCCGCGGCGCCGATCTCCGCGGGGCCGACCTCCGTGGCGCCCGCTTCGAAGGCGCTCAGTGCCTGGAGGCACGCTTCGACCTCGCCAGGCTGGATCGCGCGCAGTTCCAGCGTGCCGACTGTCGGCGCGCACGGTTCGCGCAAACATCGATGCGTTACTGCGACCTCTCACATGCCTCGCTGGAGCTCGCGGACTTCACCGACGCGGTGCTCGACGGTAGCGTCGTCCACGCCGCGCGAACGGACGGCGCGGTGTGGACGCAGAGCAGCGCCGAGAACGTGCAGCCGACCGATCCGGAGCTCGCGAAGGCAGAGCGCTTCGAGGCCGGCTGAGATGGAGGGCGCGGAGACGGTGGTCGAGGGGGCGCTGGAGGGCACGACCGGCGATGTGGTCGCCGCCCGCCTCGACGTCCGCGTCCAGGCCAGCGACCAGGTCCTTCGACTCGCCCACGGGGACGAGGCCACCGTCGTCACCGACGCGGGGAGGGTGCGGCTGCGCTTGACCGAAGCAGCGCTCGAAGGAGAGCCGTTCGAAGCGCGTGGGACCTGGGGCGAGGTGTTCAAGTTGCTCGGAGCGGCGGCTGCCGCGCTCGAGATCGCGCCCCACGTACGTGTGACCGTCCAGGGTGAGATCCTGCGCGCATCGCAGCGGGTGGTCGCGCGCGGTCGAGGGGACAGCGGGACCTATCGCGATGGGAGGCCCTCGGCGGTGATCGTGACCGATGTGCGGCTGCGTCGAACGCCCGGGATCCGGCGGCCTGCCTTCTCCATCCTCGTGCCGTCCGCGGCGGCGGCGTGCCTCGGTCTCGCCTCGATGGCCGCGTTCGCGGCGACGGGCGGAGCGCTCCGGGTCCTGAGCGTCGGGTGGCTGGTCTGGGCGGGTGCGCTCGCCAGCGTCGCGGCGCGCCGAGCGCTAGGGTTTCCCCATGCGGGCCGCTCGCCTCTCCAGATGTGCTGGCTGCCGCAGCCACAGCGGGTCGGGGCCCGCGAGGATCGGCAGTCGGACCACGTACGCGGTGGCGCGGCAGGTTTCGTCGCCATCATGGCTTCTGCGGTGCACGTGGTGCTGCTGCTCGCATCGTACGAGACGGTGCTGGCGGGCGAGTATGCGGTCATGCATGTCGTCGTCGTGCTGCCGTGCTTCGCGGTCGCGGTCGCTCTCGGCTGGCGCGACTGGCGAGCTACGCGAGACGCCGCGGCGACCGCACGAGCTTTCCTGCGCTCGACGGCGTACCGGCGGCAGAGAGGGACCGCGGTGGCGGGGGCGGTTCGACGAGACGTGCGCGTCGAGCTCGTGACCGAGGGGTTGGGGCGTGGACGGGTCTCGCTCGATCGTGCCCACGAACGACTCGAGGCGTCACCCTCGCTGCGGCTCGACAGCGGGTCCGAGGTTTCGCTCGATGGCGCGACCTGGCTGTCGATGAAGGTCCGCGTCGAAGAGGACGGGGAGGGAGGCCGCCACGTCGTGGAGCGGCTCGAGCCGGGTGACGCGGTGCAGGTCGCGCACACGCACGAGGCGCCCGAAGCCCGCGGCCCGGACACGCTGATCGTGGCCTCAGGGGCGGCGGGGCGCGATCTCTCCGGTGTCCTCGCGCGGGGGCTGCGTCTCCGCGCGGTCGGGCTCGTCGGGGCTGCTCTCGGCGTGGTGGCCCTGGCGCTGAGCGTCTGGCTCAGCCCAGGTTGATCGTGCTCGCCTTGATGTTGATCTTCGAGCCTTTGAAGACGTGCTGGCCGCTCTTCTTCACGACGAGGTGGTTGCCCCCGAACGCCAGCGAGACCCGGTCCTTCTTGATGTAGGCGCCGCCGTCGGTGGTCTGCTGAATGGTCGCGCCCTTGCCCTTCTCCAGGATCAACTGCGTGTCGTTCACCAAGAGGTGAGTCTTGCCCATCGTCATCTTGGCCGAGTTGTGCTGGTCGAGGAGCAGCTCGATCTCCTTCGTGGTGCTCTCGATGGTCACCTTCTCGGCGGCCTTCACGTCCAGGTGGCCATGGGTCTCCAGCGTGACCCCCGGGGTGTGGACGGGCAGCTTGGGATCACCGCTCGCCTTCGTCTCGAGCACGATGCCCCTCTTCGCGACCACGTGCACCATCTCGGTCGGGCACTGGCTGCCCTCCTGGGCCAGCTTTCCAACGTAGATCTTCGAGGCCTTCATCTGTAGGTGCCCGGGCCCGCCGCGAGCGGCGATCTCGGTGGTGTGTCCGCCGATGAGCGAGAGGTCCGTCCAGCCCTTGACCTCTGTCTTGCCGCCCTTGAGCTCCGCGGAGACGAGGCCGGCGATGGAGGTCGCGGGCGCCACCACCCCCACGCTCAGCACGCTGGCGATGCAGGTCCCGAGCGTGGAATAGAGCCCAGCGGTGGCGCCGCTGCCCAGGATCAGCCCGGTGGAGCCGTGAATCGTGGTCCCGCCGAGCGAGGGCAGGGCCTCCGAGCCGGACACGCCCTTGGCGAAGCCGTAGGCGCTGATCGCCCCCCCGACCATCCCGCCGTAGGTGGCGACGGCCGCGGTGAGGTTGGAGAGGGACGCGAACGTGTTCTTGGTGATCTTGAGGTCGCTCCGGCTGGCGATGACGGATGCCGATGCAACCAGGGCGTCCCAGCCGGCCCACGCGGTCGCCCAGTTGTTCGCGCTGGTCTCGACGTTGCTGATCCACTGGGGGCTGTCCGGGGTGCTCGCGTCGGCCACCTGGTTGTCCGACCACGGCAGCCCGGCGCCGCCGAAGATCACCGCGCCCCCACCTCCGGCGACGACGGCGCCGCCGTTGCTCGCCATCAGGGCGCCGTGCTGACCGCCGGCCGCGAAGCTGCTCGGCGTCTGCAGCGTGATGCTGCCTTTCGCCTGGATGCGGATCATGCTGTCGGCGGGGCTCTTTCGCGCGTCGATGAAGACGTGCCCCTCCGTGTCGACGCCGAAGCCGTGGAAGTTGGGCGCCCCCGCGTCCGCGTCGCGGATGGAGCCCGCCGGCGCCTTCGCACCCAGGCTCACCGTGGTCTTCACGTTCGGCACGTGGATGCGCAGCCGCTGCGCTGGCGAGGCCTCCTGCGCGCCGGGGTTCTCGGCGGCCTCCCCGGGGCTCAGCTCGATCTGCTGGAGCTCGTCGAGGTGACCCTCGAGGTCGTCGAGGCGTCTGTCCTGCGCTGCGTCTCGGCGGTCGCCGGCCTCGTCTCGGGCGTCCTGCCGGTCGTCGCGCGCGTCCTGTTCTCGGTCATACTCGGTAGGATCCGGCATCGCTTACCCCCTCAGGCGTCGTCTTCGAAGTCGATGAGAATGCCGGACCGCGTGCGAATGGCGCTCCGGGTGGCGTTGGACACGGTGAGCGGCGTGCCGGTGCTCGGGTTCGGGACCGAGCCGACGATGACGGGGCGGTCCGGATCGCCGCCCACGTGAGCGAGCAAGACCTCCGCGCCGACGTGCAACGTGAAGTGCATTCCATAGGATGGGCCGCTGTAGGGCTCCGCCTTCCGGATCCACCGCGTCGCCCGGCCGCCGTATTCGCCGTACAGGTCGAACGGCATGACGACGCGGTAGCGGCCCTGGTCGTCGATCGGTGCCGCGCTGCTCACGCTCTCGGCGTCGATCTTCGCGTGCACCACGCCGTCGATGCGCGGCCAAGGCGTGATCCGCGGAGGCCGGAAGACCGTGGCGTAGGGGATCGCCTTGAGCTCGTTGCGGTAGGTGCCCGAGCCCGGGGCGAGGCTGTCCTGCTCGGCGAAGTGGCGGACCTCGGTGAGCACGTACTCGATGTCCAGCTCGCCCACGGGCGCGCCGGTCACCGTGAACCGACCACCGGGCGCGAAGTCCGGGTTGGTCGACGAGGCGGTGTACGTCTCTTTTCGCGCGAGCCACTCTTCGCCGCGGAGTCGCGCGTGGACGGCGCCTTCGTCATCGTCCTTGAAGTGGTCGCCGTAGTACGCCTGCAGACCCGTGCCGTGTTCGGTGTCGATGTCGAAGTCGCCCTGAACGGGCCGCGCCGGCGACCGCCAGTTGTACTCACGGACGTGGACCCGCTCGGGCATCTTGCGGGTGACCCGCCCGAGACGATGGACGGCGCCGACGACGCCCTGCTGGTCGTGCTGCGCGTAGGTGCACTCGCCGTGGTCGGGGGCCGGCAGGAGCTCGGCGTTCGTGTCGGTGACCACGAGCTTCTCACCCGCGTCCGTCTGCTCGAAGCAGTAGAACATCCCGAGCCGCTCCATCCAGCGGCTGAGGAACGCGAAGTCGCTCTCCTCGTACTGGGCGACGTACTCGCGCACGGGGTAGTCGCCCTGCAGCCGCAGCTCGAAGTCCGTGCCCTCCGCGAGCTGCATCTCGCTCAACACCGCGCGGATGATGTCGGGGACGCTCATCTCGTTGAACACGCGCGAGCGGTGGCTCAGGCGTGAGAGCCAGAAGCGCGGGACGAGCCGCACTTCGTAGAAGGACCTGCGCCCCTCCTGCTCCATGTCCACCAGACGGATCTCGCGGAGCACGCCCGAGATCCGGTACATCGCTCCGGGCCCGAAGCCGACTTGCGCGCTCGCCGCGAGCAGCGCGTCGATTCCCTCCGGCCCGATGCCGCCATCGATGCTGCAATCGAGCTGCAGTGAGAACTCGTAGGGCGTCGACATCGCCTGGAAGC
Source organism: Myxococcota bacterium (assembly GCA_036149055.1). Taxonomy (GTDB): domain Bacteria; phylum Myxococcota_A; class Polyangia; order Polyangiales; family Sandaracinaceae; genus JAVJQK01. The sequence goes on from JAYZQJ010000059.1 coordinate 47,958, forward strand.
CGCGCAGCTCCGATACCTCGAGGTCGCCCTGCTCGAAGCCCTCCGCCGTCGTTTCGAAGTAGATCGTATTGTCGAGGTTCGTCGTCATGGCGTTCAACCCATGCAGATGACTTTGGTCTGGCTCGGCGCGAGCTGCTGACCGGGCGGAGCGTTGGCGTTGCTGCCGTTGTGGCCGGTCATCTTCATGACCGTGACGATGGCGGCGCCCTCGACCTTGACCTTCGAGTACGCCATCGCGCGCTTCACCTTGTCCATGTTGGTGTTCGAGACCAAGCCCTTGAGCGTGCCGGCCTCGTCGCCCTGGCTGCGGCTGATCTCGGTCTTTTTGGTGCAAGTTTTCTTGTTGAGGATCTTCACCTTCTTGCTGCAGGTGCTCCCCTTGGCCTGACTGCACTGGCCGATGTTCGGGAAAGGCGTCGGGATGGGGGGCGCGGGAGGCGCCGGCACCTTGCAGACGTCTGGGAACGCCATGCACATCCCTCCACCGTTGGTCGTCGCCGGAAACATCGCCCCTCCTCTCAAGCCAGGTGAATTCGCTCGCCCTTGACCTTCATCCGGTCGCGGGCCTTCACGAGCGTGTTCTCGCCCACCAGCTGCGCCGCCTTCTTGGCGACGAGCTTCAGCCGCCCCGCGCGCGTCTGCGAGAGCCGCTCGACTTCCCGGTACACGTCGACCGCGCGCTCGACGATGCGCCCCGCGCGGACGTCCACCACCTGCGCGACGTGCCGGGCTCGCTCGACGTGGGACTCGAGCTGGGTCGCCGACACGCCGACCTTCTCGGCGAGCACCTCGGCCCGGGTCGCCGCCGCGGTGACCACCGCGCTCGCGAGCGACATCTCCCCCGGCTGGAGGCGCACCCGGGAGCTGCGCCCGGCCTTCTCGGAGGCGATGTCGACCTCGCGCTCGGCCCGGATCCGGACGTCCGCCGGGGTCTCGAGGGTCACGCCGTCCCGCGCCTCGATGCGCAGGGCGCCGGCGGGGACCGACAGCTCGAGGTCCCCGGCCGCCGCATGGAGCACCGCGCGATCGGTCTCGGGGTCGTACTCGAAGAGGAGCCGACCCCGCTTGTCCTCCACCCGCGTGACCGGCGGTGACTCGAGCGCCTCCTCGAGCAGGGTCGAGGGGCGCGGCGCGTTCATCACCCCGATGATCCAGCGGGCTCCGGCGCCGTCGGTGAACACGAGCGCGCGGTCGTCGACGCGCGGGGCGTAGCCGGGGAGGGCGAGGCTCGCCTCGTCGGCCACGCCGTCGGGCCAGGTCACCCGCACGCGCTGCTTCGAGAGGACGGCGGTGATCGTCGCCGGGCCGGAGCGCGGCGCGTCGGGGTTCGCCCCGTCGTGCGTGGTCGTCTCGGGAGTCCAGGCGGGCTTCACGATCGCTCCGCCTCCCGTTCGTCCTCCCCCGACACCTCTCCCTTACTGCGCACTCCCTCGCCGGTCCGCAAGGGTTCCTCTGCGGCGTGCCCGAATCGCGGCCGCGACTCAGCCTCGGGGTCGGCGCCCATGCCGCCGCGCAGGCCCTCGCGCTGCGCATCCGTGAGCGTCACCCGCGAGAGCTCGACACCGAACGCGCGCACGTCGGAGAGGGTCGCGCCCTCGAACCGCGCGCCGTCGAGGTGGCTAGCGGAGGCGTCGACCCGATCGAGGGTGGCGCCCTCGAGGCCGGCGGCGCGCAGGTCGGCGCCCCGGAGGTCCACGTCCTCGAGGACGGCGTCGGCGAGGTCGGCGCCGCCCAGGCGGGTGCGACGGAGGCAGGCGCCGGTGAGGTCGGCGCCGCGGAGGTCGGCGCGCTCGAGCCCGGCGTCGGTGAGGTCGGCGCCGCGGAGGCTGGACTCGACGAGCGAGGCGCCCTCGAGCGACGCGGTCTGGAGCAGGAGGAAATCGAGCCGCGTGCCGTCGAGCTGCGGCGCCACCCACTTCACCCCCGCGAAGGTGGCTCCGACCAGCTCGGCCTCGCGGAGATCCAGGTGGCGGCCCGTCGAGCCGGTGAGCGTGGCCCCGCGCAGGAGGGCGCGCCGGAGATCGGCGCCTCCGAGGGTCGCGCCGGCGAGATCCGCCCCGTCCAGATCGGCCTCCGCGAGCACCGCGCCGTCCATCTCCGCGCCGGCGAGGAGCGCCCGGGTGAGGCGCGCGCCCTGCAGCTTCGCGCCGGTCAGCTTGGCGTCCGTGAGGTCGGCGAAGCGGAGGTCGAGCTCGGCGCCGGCCAGCCCCGAGAGATCGGCGCCCCGGAGCGTGGCCGAGCGCAGGTCGCTCGGGAGGTTGGCGGCGTCGGTGAGGCGCACGCCGGCCAGCTTCGCGCTGGCGAGCCGCGCCCCGGACAGATGCGCCGCGGTGAGGACCGCGCCGCTCAGGTCGGCCCCGCGGGCGTCGGCCCCGAGCAGGCCCGCGCCGGAGAGGTCCGCGCCGGAGAGATCGGCGCCGCGCAGGTCGGTCTTCGTCACGTCGGCCTGGACGAGGCGCGCGCGCGCGAGCTTGGCCCGCCGGAGGGAGGCGCCGCCCATCGTGCAGCGGCTCAGCTCGGCGCCGGTCAGGTCCGCGCCGTCGAGCTTGGCCCCCTTCATCGCCACCCGCTCCATCGACAGCTCGAGCGTCGTGGCGGCGCGCAGGTCGAGCGCGGTGGCCTGGATGAACTTCATCTCGCCGCAGCGGACCGCGCACGCGCGCAGGGTCGCGCCGAAGAGCGTCGCATCGTCGAAGATGCAGTCGGTCCAGGTGACGCCCTCGAGGCGCGCGTGCGAGAGATCGGCGCGCCCCAGATCGGTCATCGCCAGCTTCGCCCCGGCCCAGGCGGAGCCCTCCGCCCGCGCGCTCTGGAGGTGCGCCTGCGTCAGCTCGACGTCGGTGAGCGAGGCGAAGGAGAGATCGGCCTCCCGCAGCATCGCGCGCTCCACGCGTACCCCTCGCCACCGCGCGTGCGAGAGATCGATCCCGTCGAGATCGACGTCGCGGAGCGTGACCTCGGACCACTCGCTCCCCGACGCGTCCACCCCCGCGAGGCGCACGTGGGAGAACGTGCAGCGCTCGAGCCGCAGGCCGGCCAGCGAGGCCTCCGCCAGGTCGACCCCCTCGACCGTCGCGTCCGTGAGCGTCCCCTCCCGGGTCGCCTCCACGAACGCCTCCAGCGACTCGATCGTGCTCATGCCAGCTTCGTCCGGTTCACGTTGGCCAGCGCCAGCTGCGCCTGCGAGGTGTTGGCCCTCCAGGTCTCGGCGCCGAAGAGGTTGGCGCCCCGGAGATCGGCGAACGACAGGTCCGCCGACTCGAGGACCGCCTCGAAGAGGTTCGCCTTGCGGGCCCGGAGGCTGTGCGCGTTGGCCCGCTCGAAGCGCGCCTGCGTCAGCTCGCAGCCGTCCATCTCGGCGCCGATCAGGATCGCGTCCGAGAAGTCCGCGCGCGCGAGCTTCGAGAGCGAGAAGTCGGCGCGCGAGAGGCGGGCTCGCTCCCAGAAAGAGTCGTCGGCGTCCACACCGCCGAAGCGCGCCTCTTCGGCCGAGAGGCCCTCGCCTCGCACGCCGCGCATCACCGATCCGTCGAAGACCGCGCGGTCCGCGCGCGCCTCCTCGAGGGTCGCGTCCAGGAACACGCACTCCGGCGCCTGGACGCCCGTCAGGTTCGCGCCCTCGAAGTCCGCCTCGGTGAAGTCGGCGCCGCGCATCGCGCACTCGATCAGGTCGGCGCGCACGAAGCTGGCGCGCGCGGCCTTCACGCGCTCGAGCTTCGCGAGCCGGACCTTCGCCTCCTCGAGGTCGGCGTCCTCGAGCGTGGCGTCCCCGAGGTCGACGCCGTCGAGCTGCGCCTCGGAGAGGTCGGCGGAGGTCAGGTCGGCGCCGCGCAGATCGGCGCGGCTGAGGACGGCCCCCGAGAGCACCGCGCCCACGAAGATCGCGCCGCGGAGTCGACCCTCCTCGAGCTGGGCGCCGCGAAGAATGCTGCCCGAGAGATCCTGCCCGCTCAGATCGAGGCCGCGCAGGTCGAGCTCGCTCAGGTCGAGCTCTCGGAGCGGCTCACCGGCGGCGAGCAGCGCCTCGACGAGCGCGCGTCCCTCCGGCCCGGGCGGCGGCGGCTCCGGCTCCGGCGCCGGCTCCGGCCCGGGCGCCTCCGGCTCGGGCGCGCCGAGCTCCTCCACCATCTTCTTCAGCTCGGGCGGGACCTCCGCGCCGCTCGCCTCGAGGCGCTCGAGCATCGCCGCCGGATCCGGAGATGGCGCATCCCCTTCCCCGGAGTCGAGACCCATCGCCGCGAGCTTCGCCTGGGCGGAGTCGATCTTGGCCTGCAGCTCCGCCATGACCGGGTCTGGCTCCTGCTCCGCCACTTCCTCGTCGGCCTCGGGGCCGGCCTCCGCCTCGGGCTCCTCCGGCTCGCTCGGCGGGGTCTCGAACGACGGCGGCGCCTCGCCCTCGGCCTCCTCTTCTTCCGCCTCCTCCTCGTCGAGGAGGCGCTGCATCTCCGCGCGCAGCTCCGCGGTCGGGCGGTGTGGGCCGCCGAGCGCTTCGTGGGTGACGAAGACGTGGGCGAGCTCCTCGAGGCTCTCGCTGGGGACCTCGGCCATGCCGCGCCAGACGCAGATCAGCTTGCCGAGCTCCGCGTCCCAGACGACCGTGTCGAGCACGGTCTGCACCTCCTGGAAGCGATCCATGCCGGCGTAGTCCAGGCAGATGCGGGGCTGGATGCAGGGGAGACGCGAGCGGATCGAGGCGGCGCTCGGGTGCAGGCCCTCGAACGCGATCGGCTCGTCGCCGCGCCAGAAGCCCTCGCGGAGCTGCTGCTCGACGGGCGCGGCCAGGTAGAAGCGCCAGTCGAAGTCGGCCGGCAGCCAGGGCCAGCGCTCCCGCATGTAGGCGGCGTCGTAGGTGCCGGCGTAGCGCGCGCGGCCGGGCCACATCATCGGCAGCGGGCCCACGATCACCGGGGCGGGCTTGCTCGAGGGGGAGTCGATGAGCTGCCGCGGCTGCTCCAGGTTCGGCAGCGGCACGCCGCCGTCTCGCTCGGTCCGTCCGGCGCCGTAGGGGTTGGCGGCGAAGCCCGGCCCACCGTACGCGCGCTCCATCGCGAGCGGCATCGACGTGAAGGGCTCGGGCGCGCTCAGGCGCTGGATGAGGCCGCGCTCCCAGCGCCGATCCCCGAACACCGCGAAGTCCTTCTCCACCGGTCCGATGCGGAAGCGGCAGGCGACGCTCGTCGCGGGGCGTCCGCCCGGCGCCCACGCCCGGCCCACCACGACGCACTCGCCCTTGGGCTTGAACAGCGGAAGGTCCGAGGCGTGCCGGAGCGAGCGCTCGACGTCGTCGTCCCAGTGCGCCTCGCCGGTGGTGGGGAGCTGCTCCTCCGCGAAGGGCGCGGGGTCGGCCAGGGCGGGGTCGAAGGTCCCCTTCACGGCGATGGAGATCGAGGGCTGCGGCGGGCGCAGCTGCCACACCCGGTAGCCGACTTCGAGCGGCGTGCTCTTCACGTAGCGCATCGACGCGGCCGAGTATGCGCCGCCTCGATGCTTCGCGAAACCGATTCCCGTTCAGCGCGAGGGCAGCCACCACGGGGCGCAGTCGTCGCCCGGGTAGCAGTAGCGCGCGGACTGGACCGGCATGGTCTGCTCGCCGCGCAGGACCTTGAAGCGCGATCCCGTCGCCCAGGTCAGGTACATCAGCGAGTCGCCGCTCGCGCTCTCGAGCTCCTCGATCGCGGGGCGCGCCTCCTCGTGGCGTCGGCGGGCCACGTCGGCGCGGCGCAGGCGGCGCATCGCGTCGTCGAAGCTCAGCTCGCCGTCGCCCAGGTCACGGACGATGCCCTCGATCGCCGCCGCCGCCGGGCCGAGCCGGAGCGTCGGGTAGGTCTCGCACATCATGCGGTTCGCGAGCGGCACCGCGCAGTGGAAGAGGTAGGTGACGCGGGTGGTCACCTGGTCGCCGTGGTCGAAGTCGGTGCGGTAGTCGGTGGCCCCGGCGGCGACGGGGAAGGTCACGCCCATCGCCGCGTTGTTGTACATCATCGCCCCCGTGGCGGCGCGGGACTCCGCGTTGCCGAGGGCGGTCCGCACCGCCTCGTTCCGCCCGGTCAGCTGGGGGAGGCTGGGGCTGATCGACAGCAGCGGGATGGAGGCCGCCTGCCGGATCGCGTCGATGCGCGGCCCCTGCGGCCGGAAGCCGACGCCGCCGAACGAGGCGCCGCCGCCGAAGATGCCGAGGATGGTGCCGATGGCGTCCTCGCCGCTCGTGATGCTGAACTCGCTGACGTCCATCCGCTCCTGACCGCCGTAGCGGCGCGGATCGTCGTCGATGACCACCACGGCGGCGCGGGCGGCGGTGGTGGCGGCGTGCTGCACGACGAGATCGCCGGCGTACATCAGCGCCATCTGCACCATGCCGAGGAACATGATGAAGAGCGGGATGAACGCGAGCAGGAACTCGACGTACGCCGCGCCGCGCGCGCCGCGCAGGTCCTGGGCGTCTCGGTCGGTCTTCCTGATCATCCCCACAGCTCCCGGTGTCTGCCAAAGACCGCGATCAAGGTGCCGAAGGCGATCGCGGCGCCGAGGCGGATGCGGTGCATCAGCTCCGGCGGGGGCGTCCTGCGCCACTTGCGAGGCAGGACGGGGTTGAGCCCGATGAACACGCTGTTCCCGAGGCTCGTGGCCAGCCGCCCGTTCCAGGTGAGCTGACCGACCGCGTAGATGGAGGCGACGACGAGCGAGAGGAACTGGGCTTCGAGCCCGAGCGCCCAGCCGCCGACCGCGCCCAGCGCGGCGAAGAGCTTGACGTCCCCTCCGGCCATGCCGCCGCGATAGAAGATCAGCAGCGGGACGAGCGAGCACACGAGGAGGCCGAGGAGCGACCCGAGCAGCCCTCCCAGCCCGTCGAAGAACCCGTGAGCCAGGGGCGCCAGGACGATCGGCGGGAGCGTGAGCCAGTTCGGGATGAGCCCCGAGCGGACGTCCGTGAAGGCGGCGACCGCGGCCAGCGCCAGGATCACCCCGTGCAGGGCGATCGGATCGATGACGCTCTCGTTCACGTGCGAAGATCCGCTCGCTTCCCGCGCGACGTCCACTCGGACGAGGGAGCGCCGCGCGGGCGATGGCCAGCGAAGAAGACGACTACGGCGCGGACTCGGTGGGCAGCGTGTCGACGAGCCCGTCGGCGCCCTGGACCTTGCCCTTGACCGTCTCGCCGAACTTCTTCCAGATGGCGAAGCCGACGACGGCGATCAGGCAGAGGATGATGATGTACTCGACGGTCGTGAGGCCCCGCTCGTCGGAGAGAAGGCCCTCGATGCGGTCCGACTTCTTGATCTTCATGGCCATCGTCCTCGTTTTTCTTCCGGTGCTCGGTTTCTAGCGGTGAAGTGATGCTCGATCGCCCGCGCCTCACGGCACTGGCAGAGACAGAACCATCTGCGTGAAGCGGTAGAGCCTCAGCAGCGGGATGCCGAGCCCGACCACCGCCATCGCGCCGATGACCGTGACCAGGGTGAGCAGCGCCACGTACTCGACGAAGACGACACCCGACTTCGAGGTCGCGAGGACCTTCGCCGAGGGCTTCTTCCGTTCCGAGACGAGACGCATGGTTTCGACAATCCTAACACGACCTGGCTGGAATCTTTCCTCCAGGCCGTCGCTGCCAGGTAAAGCGAGCGTCGTGCCAGCCCCGATCGAGCCGGATCGTCCCGAGATCGGGCCGCCGGAGCCCGCGGTGCGCCAGGAGCGCCGGGGACCTCGAACCCCACCCGGCGCGTCGGGTGCGCCATCCTGGCGCGACGCGGAGGGCGGTGTAGTCCCCGGGGGTGAGCGACGGATCGCCGGCCCGCCCGCGTCGAGGCGATCTCCTCGCCTTGATCTCCGCCGCCGTGGCGGCGGTGTTCCTCCTCGCGTTCCAGGCGGCGAACGAGGCGGCGCCCCGCGACGCGGCGGTCTTCGCGATGCTGGCGTGCTCGACCCTGTTCAACGCCGGCTTCGGCGCGACCCGCCTCCGGGGCATGCCGCGCCGGCCCCCGCGGGTGGCGGTGATCGCGACCCTGGTGCTCGCCGGGCTGACCATCGTGGGCAACGTCGGCGTCGCCGGCGCGCTCGGTCACCTCGACCCCGGCCTGACCAGCACCATCCTCCAGACCCAGGTGTTCGTCGTGGGCGTCGGGGGCTGGCTGTTCCTCCGCGAGGCCATCACGCCCGCCTTCTGGGTGGGCGCGGTCTTCGCCGTCGCGGGGTTCGCCGTGATCGCGATCGACGATCCGAGCGAGGCGAAGATCGAGCTCCTCGGGGTCCTCTTCGCGCTGCTGGGCGCGCTCGGCTTCGGGGCGATGCTCGTCTACACCCGCAAGGTCATCGCCGAGATCGACCCGGTCGGGGTCAACGTCGCCCGGCTCGCCCTCGCGGTCCTCGTGATGGGCCTCTACCTCGGGCCGACCGGCGGGCTCGCCGCGATCCCGGCCGAGGCCTGGGCGATGACCGCGCTCGCCGCGGCCTGCGGCCCGTTCATCAGCCGGCTCTGCCTGATGTTCGCGGTGCGCCACATCAGCGCGTCGCGCGCCAAGCTCTTGACCCTGTCGACCCCGCTCTTCGCGTTCGCGCTCGAGGTCGCCTTCCTCGGCGAGATCCCCTCGCTCCGCGAGCTCGGGGGCGCGGCCCTGATCCTCGCGGGCGTGGTGGTCCCGGTGGTCAGCGGCCGAACCGGGCGGCGAGATCCCCGAACGACAGGCTGACCTGACGGCGCTGGCCGTGGCTGGCGCCGGGGACGAGCGCGTCCACCGCCGCGGCGACCCGCCGGACGACCCGCGCGCGGGCCTGGAGTCGCTCGCTGCTCCGGTGCTCGACGCGCCCCTCGGCGAGGGCCGCGTGATCGAGCAGGGCGGCGCGCGCCGCGTCCGCGTCTCCGTGCAGCACCGCGGCCGCCGCCGCGTCGAGGCTCGCCGAGAGATCGGCGTTCAGGATCGCGCCGGTCGCCGCGCCGCCCGCCACCGCCGCGCGCGGGCCGAACGAGAGGGAGAGCGACTTCTCCGCGCGCACGACGCCGCCGAGCCCGCTGCGGTAGCCGAGCTCCACCGAGGCGACGGACCGGGCCTGGGTCCCGGCGGGCACCCGGACGCGCACGACGAGGTTGCGGGTCTCGCCCACGTCCATGCCCGGCAGCTCGAGCAGCGCCGACTCGCCGGTGATGCTCGCGCCCGCGTCGCCCTCGACCCCGAGCACCTGAGCGCCCTCGGGCACCCGGACCCGCACCGACACCTGCCGGGCGGCGGCGCGCGCGTGGGCCTCGAGCTCGCTCACGAGGCCGCCCGCGAGGCCCTCGACGTCGGCGCTGACGTGGTAGCCGCCCTGACCGTGTCGGGCGACGGCGCGCAGCAGCCGCGCGTCGAACTCGGTGCCGAGGCCGATCACGCTCGTGACCACCCCGCGCTGGCGGGCCGCCGCGGCGAGCCCACCGAGCTCGCTCGGCTCGAAGGCGCCGTGGTTGGGCACGCCGTCCGAGAGCAGGATGCAGAGGCTGCGTGCGTCGCTCGTGGAGGCGCGATCGTAGGCGAGGCGGAGGCCGGCCTCGACGTTGGTGCCGCCGCCGACCGCGATGTCCTCGAGCGCGCGGATGGCCGCCCGCCCGTCGCCCACCCGCTGCGCGGGCCACGCCTCGATCGCGTCGGAGCCGTAGGCGACGATCTGCAGCTCGTCGTCGGGCTGCAGCCGCTCGATCAGCAGGCGCGCCGAGGCCAGCACCCGCTCCCAGGTGCGCTGCATCGACGAGGAGCGGTCGATGACGAGGTGCACCCGCAGGCGGCCGCGCGGCGCGGTGGCGACCGGGTTGGCGCGGACCCGCACGACGACCCGGGTCTCGCCGCCGGCGCGAGGCAAGGTGTCGTGCTCGAGCTCGGCCGTCGCCTCCAGCGCTCCGTCGGTCCGGAGGTGCGCGTCGGCGGGGGCCGCGAGGTCGAGCTCCGCCAGCGCCGCGAGGTCCGAGAGCGCGACCCGCACGCCGTCGACCTGCACGCCGTCGCCCGCGAGCGCGGTCAGCGCGGTGGGGCGGCCGTCGAGGCCCCAGACTCCATCGCGGGGCACG
>JAYZQJ010000060.1:0-6304 GCA_036149055.1 Myxococcota bacterium
CCTGGACCGATGGCGGGGGCGTGGGGCTAGTCGCGTAAAGTCTACAGATAACAGAACGAGAATGACGTGCGCGTCACACCTCCGGCCCGATGCGTCATGACCGCAGCAGATCCCAGCCCACCTGCCGCAGACGCTCGTCCAGCGCGCCAGGTGCGCTCGCGGTCGCAAGCTTATCCACGTACCGCACGCCCTGCCAGCCTTTTGGCGGGCCGGCTGAGGGTCCCGCTTCGGCTTGCCGAACGTCGCGGTGACCGGCTTGCTGGCGAACGGGTTGACCGCGTTGGGCTGGGTGTCGTCGGCCGGCAGGGGCTCGCGCTCGGGCAGCGGGGCGACCTTGCTCGTGTCCGACCGGGCGAACGGTGAGAACGCGCTGAAGCCCCCCGACTTGGGCTCGGGCGGCGGCGCGGAGTTGCGCGCGTCGAGCGCGCTGAGCACCGACGCGATCTCGTCCTCGCCGAAGAGGTCGTCGGCGCTCATCGAGTCGGCGTCGAGGTCGAGCTCGAACTCCTTCACCTGGCGGTCGTCGGCGTCGGCGCCCCCGCCCCGGCGGCGGCGCGCGCGGCGCACGTCCCGCTCGTAGGTGCCCTCCTCGATGCGGCGGGCGATGCGCCCCCAGTACGTCTGGTAGGTGTTGTAGCTCGCCTGCAGCTGGTTGAGCTTGAACCGCGCCGCCGTGTTGCGCGGGCGCTCCTTGTGGAGCGTCTTGAAGAGCCGGTCGAGGTCCTTGCGCGGCACCAGGGGCTCGATCCGCTCGATGCCCTGGAAGTACTGCTCGTAGAGCGCCTTGAGGCGCTTGAGCTTCACCTCGGCGTCGTGGAGCAGAATGTCGAAGTGTTTGACTTCCATCGGAGCGGGGCGGGCCCTCGTTCAGGATAGCAAGGCGAGGTCAGAGCGGCGTGATCTCGAGGTTGTCGAACCAGAGATCGGCCTCCCAGTCGTTGAACGCGAAGTGATCGTGGCCGCGCCCGTAGAGCGGCTCGTCGTCGGTCATGCTGGCGAGCTCCTCGCCGTCGACCCACGCGGTGATGGTGTCTCCCACCCGCTCGATCTTCATGCGGTAGGTCCGGCCGGGCTCCACCGGGCGCCGCGGCCCGACCGCGCGGTCGTCGGCGTGCTCGTCCATGCGCGCGATGATGTTGAGGCTGTTGTTCCAGCCGCCGAAGATCACGACGTAACTGGTGGCGGTGTAGCTCTCGCTGGTGGCGCGGCTCGACCCGTCGCCGAAGACCTCCACCTTGATGTCCCCCTGCGGGCTCTCCGAGCGCACGTCGAACTCGATCCGCACGTCACGGGGCAGCCGACGGCGCAGCCACAGCGGCCGGTTGCGCGCGCCCTGGATGTTCAGCCAGCCGTCCTGGATCCGGTAGCGCCCGCCCGTGTTGTGCCAGACGTCCCCGAGGTCCTCGCGCTCGAAGTCGTCGCGGAAGCCCTCCGAAGGGATCATGGGGTCGCCCTGCGGCGTGCAGGCGCAGAGCATCGAAAGCACCGAGATCACGAGGAGAAGGCGTCTCACGGCCGGGCACTTTAGCACGGTCCTCGGGGTCAGCGGCGCCCGGCGGTGCTGATGGCGCGGGCCGCGCCGCTCATCGCCCCGCGCACCGCCCCGGTGAGGGCCTGGCGGGCGAGGCTGGCCTCCTGCTCGCGGCGGGCGCCCCGGCGCTGGGGCTGGCTGCCCTCGGCGGCGCCCTGCAGCATGCCGCGCAGGTTCCGCTCGGGCTCGTCCATCAGCATCAGCGAGACCTCGCACCGCACCGTGAGCTGCCGCCGCTGCCGCCGCCGCTCGACCCGGTTGAGGGAGCCCTCGAGCCGGAGCTTGGGCAGGCTGCGCCGGGAGATCTGGCGCTGGGCCTCCGCGTCGAGCTCGCCCTCGCGGAAGACGGCGACGCCGCGCAGCACCAGCAGGTTGCGGCTGACCTCCTGCTGGAGGACCTCGGCGAGCGAGTCGTCGCGGAAGCTCGAGCGGTTCTGCATGTCGCCCAGCACGACCACGTAGCGGATCCGGGGCCAGTAGATGTCGCGGGCCCGGGGGACCACCGCGATGGCCGGGTAGGCGTCGCCGCTCCGCCTCGGACCGACCCGCGCCGGGGCGGACGGCCCCGAGGGGCGCGAGCCGCGGGTGGCGACCTCGATGCGGCGGATGGCCTGCCGGGCCTCGTCGCGCACCACCCGCTCCTCGTCGCGCTCGAGCCGTCGCAGCGGGTCGAGCGCGGCCGCGTCGCCCAGCCGGCCGAGCGCGGTGGCCGCGGCGGCGCGCACCGCCGGGTTCTCGTCCCGCAGGGCGCGCACGAGGTGGCGGGTGACGCCGTGATCGTCGGTCGAGCCCAGGGCGAGGGCGGCCCGCACCCGGGCCCGGAAGTCGGGGCTCTGCCGGAGGACCCGCACCATCGTCGAGTGGTCGGACTGCGCCCACCCGACCGGCACGAAGGCGGCGGCGAGCGCGACGAGCGCGCCGAGGACGATGGCTCTCAGCCCGAGCTGACGGCGTCGGTACGACATCCGGTGACCTCTGACTGTACTCAGCCCCCCCGTGTTCACGTCAAACCGCCCCTGCTTCGAGCAACAATTCCGGGAGATTGCGATCGGGGACCCGCGAAGCTCCGTCACTGCGCGGGCTGGATCCGGCGCAGCCGCAGGCTCCCCGGCGGGGACTCGGCGTCGATCCGGACCTCGAAGCGCCCCTCCGGCACCCCCCGCTCCCGCAGCGCCGTCGTCAGTATTGCTTGCGATGTCTCCGCGGCGCGCCCGAGCACGATCTCCCAGCGCGCGCCCCAGCGGGCCACGAGGTGGCGGGCCAGCTGATCGACCGCGCCGCTCGACGCCGCGACCAGCGCGCCCTCGCGGTCGAAGCGCACGCGCCCGCGGAGGTCCGGAGGCGAGGCTTCGCCCTCCGGCCTGAACAGGGCGCGGCCGCCGGGCTCGGGGCAGCCGTCTTCGTCGCGCCGGCCGTCGATGTCCTCCGCCTCGTCCGGGCAGAGATCGTCGCCGTCGAGCACGCCGTCGCGATCGTCGTCCGGATCCGGGCAGCCGTCCGCGTCGTCCACGCCGTCGCGATCCTCGGCCTCGCGCGGGCAGCCGTCGTCGGCGTCGCCCACTCCGTCTCCGTCGTCGTCGGCGTCGGGGCAGCCGTCCTCGTCCTCGAAGCCGTCGACGTCCTCGGCCTCGGTCCGGCACGCGTCGTCGGCGTCGGCGATCCCGTCGCCGTCGTCGTCGAGATCGGGGCAGCCGTCCTCGTCCTCGAAGCCGTCGGCGTCCTCCGGCTGGTCGGGGCAGGCGTCGTCGTCGTCGATCACTCCGTCGCCGTCCGCGTCGCGCACCGGGTCGGTGCAGCCGTCCTCGTCTTCGTCCCGATCGAAGTCGGCCGCCTCGCGCGGGCATCGATCGTCCTCGTCCGGGATGAGGTCGCCGTCGTCGTCGGGATCCGGGCAGCCGTCCTCGTCCTGGAAGCCGTCGACGTCCTCCGGCAGGCGCACGCACTCGTCCACCTCGTCCACCAGGCCGTCGCCGTCGAAGTCGTGGGTGCGCGGTGCGAACTCCACGCCGAAGAGGCCGCGGAAGCCGGGCGTGCCGACGCCGCCGGTCCAGCCCATGCCGACGGCCCAGGTGAAGGCGACGTCGCCCTCGGCCCAGCGCACGCCCGCGTCGCCTTCGACCGAGGTCGAGGCGTCGAGGAAGGGCTCGTCGTCGACCGCGGTGCTGACCCGGACCTCGAGGAGCGCGCTCAGGTTCTGCACCAGGATGGTCGGCGTCTGCAGGGCCACCCCGAGGAAGAGCTCGTTGGCGAACCGGACGCGGAGGACCTCGGGCTCGGCGAACCGGTGGCGGTAGCCGAGGATCCCGCCGACCCCGAAGTCGAGGAAGTGGAAGTCGCCGAGCACCGCCGCCTCGAGCTGCGGCGCGCCTTCGCCGGCGTAGGAGCGCTCGAGCCCCCAGGGGAGGGTGGCGGCGACCTGGAGGGCGAGCCCGGCGCCCTCGTTCGGCGGGTGGCCGTCGACGTCGTTGCCCTCTCCCAGGATCCGGACCCGGGTGGCGACCCAGGCGTCGCGCATGGCGACCGCCTGGAGCCCGGGGCCTCCGTCGATCGTCGGGTCGCCGTCCTGCCAGAGCACCACCGGCGCGTCGAGCACCACCGCCACCCGGTCCCAGAGGCCGAGCTGCGCGACCAGGTCGGCGCCGACCCGGTGACGGATCACGGGCAGGCGCGCGCCGTCGGCGACCCGGCGGAAGCTGAGCGGCTCCGAGGAATAGGTCAGCCAGAGGGCGGCGTTCCACGCCCACGGCCCCGGGGTCCGCGTGCCGGGCACGCCGAGGAATCCGTCCCGGTCCGGCGCGGGCCGGAAGCGCTCGATGTCGAGGGTGCGCTCCTGCGCGTGGAGCGGCGCCGCCCAGGCGAGGACGACGGCGGCGAGCAGCGCGGTCGAGGTGCGGGCCAGCATGGGGCGCCGGGAGCATACCAGCGCCGCGAACGAAAACGCGGGGTTGCGCACGAGCGGCCAGAAATGCATAGAAGATGTCGCCTCTTTTTCGATCGCGACTGGGAGTACTTTGGCCGTGCAGGAAGAGAGACTCGGAGCGAGCCAGGTGGATCAGGCCCAGACAACGGACAGCAGCGAGCCGCCTTCGGAGCTCGCCGACCTCGGGCCCCAGGACGCGGGCTATCTCGCGAACCTGAAGCACGACCTGCCGGCCTCGGTGGTCGTGTTCCTCGTCGCGCTCCCCCTCTGCCTCGGCATCGCCGTCGCGTCGGGCGCGCCTCCCCTCGCCGGCCTCATCACCGGCATCGTGGGCGGCATCGTGGTCGCGTGGGCGAGCGGCAGCCACCTCGCGGTGAGCGGCCCGGCGGCCGGCCTCACCGCGATCGTGCTCGCGGCGATCGACACGCTCGGCTACCAGGGCTTCCTGCTCGCGGTGGTCATCTCCGGCGCGATGCAGTTCGGCTTCGGCGTCCTGCGCGCGGGCGTCTTCGCCTACTACTTCCCGTCGAGCGTCATCAAGGGGATGCTGGCCGCGATCGGGATCATCCTGATCATGAAGCAGCTGCCGCACGCGGTCGGGCTGGACACGGCGAGCTTCGAGGGAGACCTCACGCTCCTCCGCGACGGCCAGATGGGCCCGATCGAGGCGCTGACCTTCTCCTTCACCCACATGCACTTCGGCGCGGCGCTGATCACGCTGATCGGCCTGGTCGTGCTCGTGGCCTGGGCGCAGATCGGCTTCCTGAAGAAGCTGAAGTGGCTCCCCGGCCCGCTCGTGGCGGTCGGCCTCGGCATCGGCCTCAACGCGCTCTTCGGCGGCGCGCTGCCCGACATGTTCCTCGCGGGCGAGCACCTCGTCTCGCTCCCGAGCGGCGGCTTCGACGCCCTCTTCGCGGAGATGTCGTTCCCCGACTTCGGCCGCATCGGCGAGACCGACGTCTGGGTCGTCGCGTTCACCCTGGCCGCGGTCGCGAGCATCGAGACGCTCCTCTGCATCGAGGCGATCGACAAGCTCGATCCCTACAAGCGCAGCACGCCGACCAACCGCGAGCTCTCCGCCCAGGGCATCGGCAACATCATCGCCGGCCTGATCGGCGGCCTCCCGATGACCGCGGTCATCGTGCGCGGCTCGGCCAACATCCACTCCGGCGCCCGCACCCGGGTCAGCGCCTTCGCGCACGGCATCCTGCTGCTGCTCGGCCTGCTGCTCCTCTCGGGCGTCCTGAACATGATCCCGCTCGCGGCCCTCGCGGCGGTGCTCCTGTTCGTCGGCTTCAAGCTCGCCAACCCGACGCTCTTCATGGCGATGTTCCGCCAGTCCGTGGAGCAGTGGGCGCCCTTCGTGATCACCGTGGTCGCCATCCTGTTCACCGACCTCCTCAAGGGCGTGGGCATCGGCATGCTGGTCGCGATGTTCTTCATCCTGCGCGCGAACCTGAAGACCCCGTACTTCATCCACCACCGCGAGGTGCATGAGCAGACGGGCCGCAACCACATCCGGATCGAGCTCAGCGAGAACGTCTCGTTCCTCAACAAGGCGAGCGTGAACCGCGTCCTGCACGAGCTCCCGACCGGCAGCTCCGTCGAGATCGACGCCCGCCACAGCCAGTACATCCACCCGGACGTGCTCGAGCTGATCCACGAGTTCCAGGCCACGGCGCACACCCGCAAGATCGAGGTCGACCTCATCGACGTCCCCGCTGCGCCGGGAGCGGTCGGCGCGCACTGAGTTTTTGGGAGGGGCTTTCAGCCCCTCCCCCCCGCTGCGCCGTCAGACCTGTCTCCGCTCCGGGTGCATCCGCACCCTCCGCAGAGACAGGTCAGCCGGCTCC